>NZ_BAABKB010000009.1:0-160751 GCF_039543605.1 Streptomyces siamensis
CGGTATTCCAGGACCTCGGGGAAGTTGTGTCCGGTGTCGACGTGCAGGAGGGAGAAGGGGACTTGGGCGGGGGCGAAGGCCTTCAGTGCCAGGTGGAGCATGACGATGGAGTCCTTGCCGCCGGAGAAGAGGATCACCGGCCGCTCGAACTCGCCCGCGACCTCGCGGAAGATGTGGACGGCCTCGGACTCCAACGCGTCCAGATGCGACAGGGCGAAGCCACGGCCCGACGGGGCCGGCACGGCGGGTGCGGCCCCGGACAGGGTCTGCGTCATACGAGCCCCCTCGCCGAGAGCACCGCGTACACGGACGCCGCGGACTCCTCCGGGGTCTGCAGATCCGTCTCCAGTGTCAGCGCCGGGTCGAGCGGAGGCTCGTACGGATCGTCGATCCCCGTCAGCCCCTTGAGCCGGCCCGCGGCCTGCCGGGCGTACAGGCCCTTCACGTCGCGCACGGAGCACACCTCCACCGGAGTGGCTACGTGCACCTCCACGTACGGTGTCCCGCTCGCCGCGTGCCGTTTCGCGACGGCCTCGCGGCTGTCGGCGTACGGCGCGATGACGGGCACCAGCGCGAGCACGCCGTTGCGGGCGAGGACCTCGGCGACCAGGCCGATGCGCTGGACGTTCGTGTTGCGGTCCTCGCGGGAGAAGCCGAGACCGGCGGAGAGGAAACGGCGGATCTCGTCGCCGTCGAGGACCTCCACGCGGTGTCCCTCGGCCCTCAGGCGACTGCCCAGGACGCGTGCGATGGTCGTCTTGCCCGCGCTCGGCAGTCCCGTGAGCCAGACGGTGGCTCCCTGAGCCCTTGCCGTGGTCGTCATACGTGCTGTCCTCTTCCTCTCCTGGCGTGCGGCTCACGACGCTAGGCAAGGAAGATGAGAAGAGGGACGGAGGAGCCTGAGGGTTCCCTTAGCCACCGTTGATGTTACCGGGATCACACCCGGCGGAGTCCCCGGGTCCCCCGGGCACCTGCGCGAACTCCGCCCCGGCGTCCCGCAGTCGTGCGTGCAGCGCCCTGAACACCGCGGCCGAGCGGGCACCGGGCCAGTCCCGGGGGAGCAGCACGGCGGGCAGCCCAGGGTCGGTGTACGGGAGGTGCCGCCAGGAGTCCAGGGCCAGCAGGTAGTCGCGGTAGGCCTCTTCGGGCGGGGTGTACGTACGCCGCTCCCAGTCGTGCAGGACGCGCGCGTGCTGGTCGAGGAACGCCTCGTGCTCCTTGGCGATCGCGGCCAGGTCCCACCAGCGGGCGACCGCGTCGGCCGTCGCCGCGAACCCCAGATGCTCCCCGCGGAACAGTTCGACGTACGGGTCGAGCCGCAGGCGCTCAAGAGTGTGCCGCGTCTCCTCGTGGAGCCGCGCCGGGGCGATCCAGACCCCGGGGGCCGCCGTCCCGAAGCCGAGTCCGGCGAGCCGGGAGCGCAGTACGTGCCGCTTCTGCCGCTCCGACTCCGGTACCGAGAACACGGCGAGCACCCAGCCCTCGTCCTCGGGAGGCGTCGTCGCGTACACCCGGCGGTCGCCGTCGTCGAGCAGCTGCCGCGCGTCGGGGGAGAGCGCGTACCCGGCCGCGCCCGCCGCCGTGCGGACCGGTTCGAGAAGGCCGCGGCGTTTGAGCCGTGACACCGACGACCGCACGGAGGGCGCGTCGACGCCCACCGCGGCGAGGAGCCGGATCAACTCGGCCACCGGCACGGGGCCGGGCATGAATCGGCCGTACGCGCCGTAGAACGTGACGATGAGGGACCGGGGGGCGTGCTGCTCTGACACGTTGATCACTCTAGTGCGCGAAGATCACTTGGAATCGCCGCCCGCGGGCACGCCACCGGCCGCCGGGGGACCGGGGACCGCGCCGGAACCCGTCCCGGCGCGCAGCCGGAAGCGCTGGAGCTTCCCCGTCGCGGTGCGTGGCAGCGCGTCCAGGAAGACGATCTCGCGGGGGCATTTGTACGGCGCCAGCTCGGACTTGAGGAAGCCGCGCAACGCCTCGGAGTCCCGGTGCGCGCCGGGCCGCAGCACGACGTGGGCGACGACGACCTGCCCGCGGTCCTCGTCGGGTCTCCCCACCACCGCGGTCTCCACCACGTCGGGATGGCGCAGCAGCGCGTCCTCGACCTCGGGCCCGGCGATGTTGTAGCCCGCCGAGATGATCATGTCGTCGGCGCGGGCGACGTAGCGGAAGTAGCCGTCGGGGTCGCGCACATAGGTGTCGCCGGTGATGTTCCAGCCGCCGCGCACGTACTCGCGCTGCCGCGGGTCGGCGAGGTAGCGGCAGCCCACCGGGCCGCGCACGGCGAGCAGTCCGGGCTCCCCGTCCGGCACCGGCTCCCCGTCGGCGTCGACCACGCGCGCGTGCCACCCCGGTACGGGGACGCCGGTCGTGCCGGGGCGGATGTTCCCGTCGGCGGCGGAGATGAAGATGTGCAGCAGCTCGGTGGCGCCGATGCCGTTGATGATGCGCAGCCCGGTGCGCGCGTGCCAGTCCTGCCAGGTCCCGGCCGGCAGGTTCTCGCCCGCCGACACGCAGCGCCGCAGCGACCCGGTGTCATGGTCGTCCAGCTCGGCCAGCATCGCCCGGTAGGCGGTCGGAGCGGTGAACAGCACGGAGACGCGATGCTCGGCGATCGCGGGCAACAGCTGCTTCGGGCCCGCCTGTTCGAGCAGCAGGGAACAGGCGCCGACGCGCATCGGGAAGACGACGAGCCCACCGAGCCCGAAGGTGAATCCCAGCGGGGGGCTGCCCGCGAAGACGTCGTCCTCCCGCGGCTGCAGCACATGCTTGGAGAAGGTGTCCGCGATCGCCAGCACATCGCGGTGGAAGTGCATGCAGCCCTTGGGCCGGCCGGTCGTGCCCGAGGTGAAGGCGATCAGCGCGACGTCGTCGGCCGCGGTGTCGACGGCCTCGTACGGCTCGTCCGGCGCGCCCGTGATGCGCAGCAGCAGGTCGTCCGGGGTGTCCCCGCCGAAGGTGGTGACCTGGAGCCCGGGGATCTCCGCCTTGACCAGGTCGTCGACCGACCGTACGTCGCACAGGGCGTGGGTCACCCGGGCGATGGCGCAGATCGTGCTCAGTTCGTGCTGCCGCTGCTGGGCGAGCACCGTGACGGCGACGGCCCCGGCCTTCAGGACCGCGAGCCAGCAGGCGGCCAGCCACGGCGTGGTCGGGCCGCGCAGCAGGACCCGGTTGCCCGGGACGACGCCCAGCTCGGCGGTCAGCACATGCGCGATGCGGTCGACGCGGGTGCGGAGCTGGCCGTACGTCCACGGCTCGCCGGAGGCCGTGCGGAACACGGAGCGCTCGGGGCGGCCGTGGCCGAGGAGTTCGGTGGCGCAGTTCAGGCGGGCGGGGTAGCGCAGCTCCGGGAGGTCGAAGCGGAGCTCGGGCCACTGCCCGGGGGGCGGGAGATGGTCGCGGGGGAACGTGTCGACGTGGGCCGAGTCCGTCGGCCGCACGGTGTCACCGGCATCCCTGGGGTCCATGGTGGTTCGCCCCCTCGTCGTGGTGGGCTCGCACAAGGAGCGTATCGTGTTGGTGACGACAGTCAACGGTACGCGATAACGTGGAGGCGCGACCCGACCGGCCCCGACGCGCGGGCCACCGGGGGAGAGGGGACCGGCGATGACCGCATTCTCACTCGATCCGGCGCGGACCGCCTGGTGTGCGGAGCTGCGCGCACTGGCCGGCGAGCGGCTGCTCCCGCTCGCCCAGGAGGGCGAACCGGGCCACGTCAACCGCCCCCTCGTCGCCGAACTCGGCCGACTCGGCCTGCTCGCCCGCCTGTTCACCTCCGACGCGCTCGACCTGTGCCTGATGCGCGAGTCGCTCGCCCAGACCTGCACGGAGGCCGAGACCGCGCTCGCCCTCCAGGGTCTGGGCGCCCATCCGGTGCACGCGTACGGAACCGGGGCCCAGCGCGACCGCTGGCTCCCCGGCGTCCACGCCGGCACGACGGTCGCCGCCTTCGCGCTCAGCGAGCCCGGCGCCGGCTCGGACGCGGCGGCGCTCGCCCTGCGGGCGGACAAGGACGGCTCCGGGGCCTGGCGGCTGACCGGCGAGAAGTGCTGGATCTCCAACGCGCCCGAGGCCGACTTCTACACCGTCTTCGCGCGCACCACCGCCGACGCCGGCGCCCGCGGCGTCACGGCCTTCCTCGTCCCCGCCGACCGGGCGGGACTCACCGGCACCCCGCTCGACATGCTCTCGCCGCACCCCATCGGCGCCCTCGCCTTCGACGCCGTGCCGGTCGCCGCCGACGACGTGCTCGGCGAACCGGACCGCGGCTTCGGCGTCGCCATGAACACCCTCAACCGGTTCCGGCCGAGCGTCGGCGCCTTCGCGGTCGGCATGGCCCAGGCGGCACTCGACGCGACCCTGGCGCACACGAGCCGGCGCGAGGCCTTCGGCGGCCCCCTGAAGGACCTCCAGGCCGTGGCCCACCAGGTCGCCGAGATGGCCCTGCGCACGGAGGCCGCCCGCCTGATGGTGTACGCGGCCGCGGCGGCGTACGACGAAGGGGCCCCGGACGTGCCCAAGCGGGCGGCCATGGCGAAGCTGCTGGCCACCGAGACGGCCCAGTACGTCGTCGACGCCGCCGTCCAGCTGCACGGCGCCCGCGCCCTGCGCCGCGGCCACCTCCTCGAACACCTCTACCGCGAGGTGCGCGCACCGCGGATCTACGAGGGCGCGAGCGAGGTCCAGCGGGCGGTCATCGCCAAGGAGCTGTACCGGCCGGCCGGACCGGCCGGGACACCGCCCCCGGGGAACGCCCGGGAGCACAGGCCGCACTCCGGTGCCGAAGGAGAGAGCGAGGCCCCATGACCGCCGAGCGCGTCAACCCGCCCGGACTGTCGCCGCCCACCGGCTTCTCCCACGCGGTCGTCGCGAGCGGCGGCCGCGTCGTCTTCCTGGCGGGCCAGACCTCGCTCGACGCGGACGGGAAGGTGGTCGGCGAGACCCTGCCCGAGCAGTTCGAGCGGGCGCTGACCAATCTGCTGACCGCGCTGCGCGCGGCGGGCGGCGCCCCGTCGGACCTCGCCCGGGTCACCGTCTACGCCACGGACGTCGCCGACTACCGCGCCCACGCGCCCGAACTCGGCCGCGTCTGGCACCGGTTGGCGGGACGGGACTATCCCGCGATGGCCGTGATCGGCGCGGTCCGCCTCTGGGACGAACAGGCCCTCGTCGAACTGGACGGCTTCGCGGTGCTGCCGTAGCCCCGCAGGGTTCAGGCCGCGACGGCGAGCTGCTCGACGAACACCCGGTGCGGCGCGACGACGCTGCCGTCGGGGAGCAGTTCGCCGCTGTCGTCGAAGACGATCGCGCCGTTGCACAGGAGGTTCCAGCCCTGCTCGGGGTGGGCCGCCACGATGTGCGGGGCGATGGAGTCCGCGGACGGGCACGAAGACCGGTGGGAACACATGGTGCACCTCCACGTCGGATGCGATGAGTGTCGGCGGCGGTGTCGTCGCCCTCGCATGGATAGACCATGCGCGCGCCGCGAACTCATCGGAACAGCCGGCCGTGAAGCGTGACAACACGCGGACAACTCTCGGACGGGCCCGGGACGGACGGTGCGGATCCGCCACGGACTCGCCACCGTTGGGGTGACGGTCGCCGCCCCGGGGCCGCCGGGCCGGTACCTGTGGAGCGCCCGTCCCCGCACCCCGCTCCTGGAGGTACCCCATGTCGCTGCGTCATGCCGTAGCCACGGCCGCCGGTGCCGCGCTGCTCCTGCTCGCCGCCCCGTCCGCGCCCGCCCTGTCCGCGCCCGCCCACTCGACCCCGGGCGACGAACTCACCGTCGACGCGACCGGAAGCGTCGCCGCCGACGGCACCATCACCCTGTCCGGCACCTACCGATGCGCGAGCAGCACCGGACCGGTCTTCGTGTCCTCTGCGGTGTCGCAGGGGGACTCCGAGGTACAGCACGGCATCGGCGGCACCGCCGCGGTCTGCGACGGCGTCCAGCACCGCTGGACCAATTCGGAGAAGCGCGAGCCGGGCACCCTCGTACCCGGCCCGGCCCACGTCGCGGCCACCCTCATGGAACTGAGCTCCGGCCCGCTGCCCCTGCCGATCTTCCACGCGATCCTGGAGCAGGACATCACGGTCGTCGCGGACTGACATGGCCGCGAGGGCCGGAGAGAGACCATCCACGGCCCGCGCCGCCGCACCCGTGCGGCGCGGGGTCCGGTCCCCTCAGATGTCCCGGAACGTCTCGATCTGCGCCCCGATCGAGTTGAGACGCTCGGCGAGGTCCTCGTAACCGCGGTTGATGACGTACACGTTGCGCAGGACGGACGTCCCGTCGGCGGCCATCATCGCCAGCAGCACGACCACGGCGGGCCGCAGCGCGGGCGGGCACATCATCTCGGCGGCGCGCCAGCGCGTCGGTCCCTCGACCAGCACCCGGTGCGGGTCGAGGAGCTGGAGGCGTCCGCCGAGACGGTTGAGGTCCGTCAGGTAGATCGCCCGGTTGTCGTAGACCCAGTCGTGGATCAGCGTCTTGCCCTGCGCCGAGGCCGCGATGGCCGCGAAGAAGGGGACGTTGTCGATGTTCAGGCCCGGGAACGGCATCGGGTGGATCTTGTCGATCGGCGCCTCCAGCTTGGAGGGCCGGACGGTCAGGTCGATCAGCCGCGTACGTCCGTTGTCGGCGAAGTACTCCGCGCTGCGGTCGTGGTCGAGGCCCATCTCCTCCAGGACCGCGAGCTCGATCTCCAGGAACTCGATCGGCACCCGGCGCACCGTCAGCTCGGACTCGGTGACCACGGCGGCGGCCAGCAGGCTCATCGCCTCGACCGGGTCCTCGGAGGGCGAGTAGTCCACGTCCACGTCGATGTTCGGCACACCGTGCACGGTGAGCGTGGTGGTGCCGATGCCCTCCACCCGGACACCCAGGGCCTCCAGGAAGAAGCACAGGTCCTGGACCATGTAGTTGGAGGACGCGTTGCGGATGACGGTGACGCCGTCGTGGCGGGCGGCGGCGAGCAGCGCGTTCTCGGTCACCGTGTCACCGCGCTCGGTCAGCACGATCGGGCGGCCCGGGGTCACCGAGCGGTCCACCTGGGCGTGGTAGAGACCCTCGGTGGCGGCGATGTCGAGCCCGAACCGGCGCAGCGCGATCATGTGCGGCTCGATGGTGCGGGTGCCGAGGTCGCAACCGCCCGCATAGGGCAGCTTGAAGTGGTCCATACGGTGCAGCAGCGGTCCGAGGAACATGATGATGGACCGTGTACGGCGGGCGGCCTCGGCGTCGATGGCCTCCATCTCCAGCTCGCTCGGAGGCACGATCTCCAGGTCGACCCCGTCGTTGATCCACCGGGTGCGGACGCCGATCGAACCGAGTACCTCCAGAAGGCGGTACACCTCTTCGATGCGGGCCACGCGGCGCAGCACCGTGCGCCCCTTGTTCAGGAGCGTCGCGCACAGCAGCGCCACACAGGCGTTCTTGCTGGTCTTGACGTCGATCGAGCCGGACAGACGACGTCCGCCCACGACCCGCAGATGCATCGGCCCGGCGTAGCCCAGCGAGACGATCTCGCTGTCCAGGGCCTCACCGATTCGGGCGATCATCTCAAGGCTGATGTTTTGGTTGCCGCGCTCGATGCGATTGACGGCGCTCTGACTGGTGCCGAGCGCTTCGGCGAGCTGCGACTGTGTCCAGCCCCGGTGCTGACGGGCGTCACGGATGAGCTTGCCGATGCGTACGAGGTAGTCGTCTGCCATGGCGCGACCGTATATCGGATGTGAGATAAAGAAAAATGGAGCGCATCCTTCCGGGTGGTGGGGGTCATCGCGAGTCCGTCACACGGGAGTTCGGGCGCTGTGTTCCAGCAGTGCGGCGACCGTGGTGGCGCATCCGGGGCGCAGCCAGTTCACGTCCTGTCCGGTGAGTGCCGCGAACAGGCGCTTCCATGACGATTCGTCGGTACTGAGAAGCTTTGTCGCAAGTCTGGCGATTTCATCCGTAGCCTCCCGCACCGCCGTGCGGACGGGGTCGGGAAGCTCGCGGCGCACCGCTCCTTCGGCCAGGTAGTGCAGCACCCCTGCCGCGCCCGCGGCGCGGTGCACCAGGTCCCCGCCGGTGAGCAGGCCCCGCTCGACGAGGTGGTCGAACATCGCGGTCCGCACGTCACGGTGACCCGTCCGTTCCCGGTGCGCCACGGCGGCGCGGGCGCACTCGGCGCTGCGCCCGACCAGGGCGCGCCTACGCAGCCGCTGCCAGTCCATGCCGGTCGCGGTGACCGCGTCAGGGGCGTCCGGCAGTTCCCCGAGCGCCCTCCACACGGCGGACGGGAACGGCTGCTCGTCGTGCGCTGCGCGGAGTACGTCCCAATCGCGTACGTACGGCAGTTCGAGGACACGGAGTTCCTCGTTGTACGCCTTGCACGACCGCAACCGCGCCACCAGCCGGTCCGCGCCGAGCTCGCGGTCGAGGCGGGCGGTGAGCACCGCGTCCGGGTCGGCCGAGCCGAGCGCCTTCACGGCCAGTTTGGCCGCGGCGGGACTCAGCAGGTCCCGGTCCACGAGCGACCGCAGCTGTTCCGGACCGCCGGACCGCAGCGAGGCGCGTGCGGCGAGCAGATGGTCGAGCTGAGGGCGTCGCTTCCCCCACGAGGCGAGCGCGTGCTCGACGATCTCCGCGTCCGCGGCTTCGAGCTGGATGCGCTGGAGGGGCTCCCGCTGGGCGGAGTGGTACGAGGAACCCAGCAGCTCCCGGCGCAGCTCCGGCGCCAGCGGCAGCAGGTCGTCCGGGCCCGGTGCCGCGCGGCCCTGCGGGCGGCGGGAGAGGATCGAACGGCGCACGTCCATGGAGGCCGCGCCGCCCAGCGCCCTGCCGTACAGGGCGGCGTTGACCTCGGGTTCGTCGAGACCGAGGAGCCGCAGCTGAAGGTCGTGGTCGCGGTACAGCTCGCGCCACGACCGGGCGAGCACGAGCAGTGCCTCGCGGTCGTCGCGGGCGAAGAGACACGCGACGAGCGCCGCGGGCAGATGGCCGCTCGCGCACGCGTGCCCGGTCAGCGCGGCCGCCGCCCCCGGGCCGAGCAGGGGGAGCACGGCCGTCAGCGCGTCGACGCCGGCGTGCAGCAGGAGTCGCGCGCCCGACGGAGTGACGGACGTGGCCTCCGCGCTCATGCCTCCTGTACCGCTCGTGTCTCCTGTACCGCTCGTGTCTCCTGAACCGCCCGTGCCTCCTGAACCGCCCGTGCCTCCTGAACCGCCCGTGCCTCCTGTACCGCCCGTGCCTCCTGTACCGGCCGTACCGCCTGAACCGGCCGTACCGCCCGGACCGGCCGCACCGCCCGCGTCGAGCGCTTCGCCGAGGGGCCGGTTTGCCGTTCCCGCGTCGAGCGCGTCGTCGAGGGGCCGGTCCGCCGCGCCCGCGTCGAGCGCCTCACCGAAGGTCAGGTCGGCCCCGTCCGCCTCCAGCGCGCCGAGGGCGCGCAGCCAGCGCCCGCCGTCGACGCCGAGCCGCTCGGCGACCAGGGCGCGTGCGGCCCGCAGTTGCGGCTCCTCCGCGCCGTGCGTGCGCCACGCCTTCGGCACGGGGTCCATGGCGCGCACGGGTGTCCGGGCGACCATCTCGCGGGGCGTGACGAATCCGTGCCGGTACTCGTCCATGTCGGACAGCGGCCGCAGCGGGGCCTCACGGGGCACCACCGGCTCACCCCCGGCGGCGGAGCCGTGCGCGGCACAGGCCTCGACGAGCCAGTCGGGGCGCTCTATCCCCGGCACGCTGTAGGGGTAGGCGTTCGCCAGGGTGCGCAGCACCTGCCGGTCGGTGGGCACGGGAGCGCCCGGCACGAGCGTGCGCAGCAGATGCACCGCGGGCAGCGCCGAGAGGGGGCCCGCCTCCTCGCGCAGCGAGCGCTCCTGGACCGGCGTGAGGGCGGGGACGGCCGCGACGGACACCGAGGCCTCCCGCACCGCGGCCAGTTCGCGCGCGTCCCGGCGGGCCAGTTCCTCGGCGTCCGGCCGGGGGCCCGCCACCTGCGCGGCCACCTGGATCAGTTCGGCGAGCGTCCCCTCGTACGTCGGCAGGAGGTGCAGCGCCACGACCCATCCTTCGGGGTGGCCGGCCAGATGCTTCCGTACGAGGCCCTCGGCGCTCGCGCGGGCCTCGGCGGCCACCGCGTCGTCGGGCCGGCGCAGACCGGTGAGCACCGCGCGGGCCGGGCGGGCGGTGTCGACCAGCCGCTCGGGGGCGAGCAGCCCGCGCGCCACCATGCGCGCGAACCAGGCCCAGCCCGGAAAGGGCGCCGACCGCAGCCGCCCGGCCGGATCGGCGTCCTGCCCGTCGGCGGCGTCCTGCGTGAACGCCGCCCGGACCGCGTCGTCGACGTCCTCGTGACGCAACAGCTCCTCGACCGGCTCCGGCTGGAAGGGCGTCGCGCGGTGCGCCGCCACCAGCCGCCCGAAGTCGTAGGCGTACGGCTCGTGGACGAGGACCGGCATCAGGCGTCGGGTGGCGTTGCGCCCGCGCGGCTCGGCGAGCAGCGCGGGCAGGGTGTCCGGGTCGTCGAAGGGGTACAGGTCCTCCTTCGGCCCGCCCGGTTCGTCCGTGTCCCGCGCCCTTCGGAGCACGGGGTGGGCGAGGGCCTCCTCGCCGAACAGCCCGAGCAGCCGCCGCACCTCCGTCGCGCCGCCGTGCTCCTGGACCCGGACGACGGCGTAGTGCCGTGCGCGGTCGCTGAGGAACGGCCAGGCGTGGTGCACGAGTTCGGGGTCCCCGCTGGTGACGAGCGGCGTCCGCAGCTGCTGGGGCGTGTCGCCGAGCAGCGCGGTGCGCAGCCTCTCGTCGAGCGGCACCCGCTCCGAGCGGCCCGGGGTGCGCGGGAGACCCGAGGCGATCGCGCGGCGCAGCGACAGCGTGGCCTTCTGGTTCAGGAACACGGCGGCGTTGACGGACGGTTCGTCCAGCTCGGTGAGCCGGCGCAGCGCACCGGCGCCGAGCGAGACATTGCCGCCGACGGCAGCGGCGACCCGGGGATCGCCCGCCGCGAGCGCGGTGTCCAGGGCGTGCGGCGGCAGCGAGCCCTTGCCGAGCAGCGCCGTCAGCAGGTCGTCGGGCAGCCGTGGCAGCAGGGCGCTCAGATCGGCCGGCCCGGCGGCATAGAGCAGGAAGCGGTACGGCTTCGTCAGCGCGGGCGGTTTCGCCGATCCGGCGGGTGCGGTGCCCTCGGCGACGGCGTCGAGCAGCGCGGCCAGCGTGCCCTTGTAGCGGGACAGGGTGGTGCGCAGTGTGGCCCACCGGTCCGGGTCCGCGCCGAGGCGGAGGTGCAGCAGATCCCGCAACGCAGGAGTGACGCCCAGCTCGGTCAGGGCCGCGGCGGCCGCGCGGGCGGGCGCGACGGCGTCCAGCACCACGACGGAAAGGTCGGCGAGAATCGCGGGGGAGGGGGCGGCGGACGGGCCGGTGGCCTCCCCGCTCAGCGCGGCGCAGATCCGGGCCAGTTCCGGGTGGCCGGGAGCGGACGCGGCGGCCCGCACCAGCGCGGGACAGGCGCGGGCCACGTCGGCCACGACCGCCGGGTGGGTGCGGTACAGCTCGGCGAGCACGGACTCGGGGCAGTCGGAGCGGCCGGCCAGGAACCGCACGGCGGCCTCGGGAAGCGGCTCCTCGCGGTGCGCGGCGACGAGCGCGTCCCACTCCAGCGTCCGGCGCCAGCGCGGTTCGGCCTCGCCCGCGCGCAGTCCCGCGATGAGCCCGTGCGGTCCCTCTGCGGTCACGACGGCGTCCCGCAGCCGGTCGCCGTCGGAGTCGAGTGCCGCGCGTGCGAGCTCGGCGACGGCGGGGTGCAGCGGTGCGTGAGCCGCTTCGAGCAGCGCGCGCAGCCGGCCGGGGTGGGGCAGCAGACCCTGCACCGCGCGCAGTTGCTCGGCGCTGGTGAGGTCCGTGCCGCGCACCCGCAGGGCGTGCTCCACGACCTCGGGCACGTCGCTCACGACACCGGCACCCACGAAGTGCGGCACGCCGGGCAGCTCCCGCTGGGTGGCGAGGATGCGTTCGCGCAGCGGTGCGAGGGCCGCCGGGTCGGCGTGCCGCCCGGGCGTCAGAATGAGCCGGCGCATCCACGACCGTGCCCAGCGGTGCTCGTACACGTGCAGGTCGACGACCGGGTCGGGGCGCAGGAGCAGCAGGGCCAGGTCGTCGGAGGTGACGTCCTTGGCCCGGACCAGGGCGCGCCGCACCAGTGGATCGGGGTCCTGGGCGGCGCTCGCGCGGGCCTCGGCGGACAGGGGCACCCAGGTGAGGTGGCGGGGCTCCCGCTCCCCGAGGCGCCGTCTGATCCGTCCCGTCTCGCCGGGCCCGGCCGCGGGCGTGAACAGGGCGAGGAAGTGCGCCCCGTGGTGGTCGTATCCGGTCGTCGAGCCCGCCGTCACGCAGCGCCCCCCGTGCACGTGATCCCCGTACGGCACCGCCGTGGCGGTGACCGACTGCCGTGCACACTTCATCACAGGGGGCGCGAACGCCTGTACGAGAGGCGGGCGGGGGGCCTCAGCTCCGCTTGGCGCGCGTGGTGCGCCGCCACCCGAAGGGACCCGGCAGGTCCATCGACGTCGTCCGGCGCCCGGTGCTGCTGTGGGTGTGCTTCGGCCCGTGCCGGCCGCCGGTGGTGATGGACCACGACTTGCGGTTGATGTTGAGCCGGACCCCGGGAAGTATGCGGAAACTCTTGCGGAACGTGAGCGGCATGCCTGCCTCCTTGCGACGGTTACGCCGGGTGGCTCCCGGCCGACACCGGGTACCCCGCAAGAGGCCGGGCATGACCAGCCCGCGCCCATGTACTAGAGTTATCTCGACATCGAGATATCTGCCGAGGCGCCCCGCAGCCGCCACCTCGGTAAGGGTTACCTAACTTAGCCTTACCTTAGCGGATCGGCCAAGACCGCGTGGCGGCAGGATTGCGGTGGTACGCGCACATCAATGAAGGAGACTGTCGTGTCGGCGAACAGCTTCGACGCCCGCAGCACGCTGCAGGTGGGCGACGAGTCGTACGAGATCTTCCGGCTGGACAAGGTGGAAGGCTCGGCTCGCCTTCCGTACAGCCTGAAGGTGCTGCTGGAGAACCTGCTCCGCACCGAGGACGGCGCCAACATCACCGCCGACCACATCCGGGCCCTCGGCGGCTGGGACTCCCAGGCGCAGCCGAGCCAGGAGATCCAGTTCACGCCGGCCCGCGTGATCATGCAGGACTTCACCGGCGTGCCCTGTGTCGTCGACCTCGCCACCATGCGTGAGGCCGTCAAGGAGCTCGGCGGCGACCCCGCGAAGGTCAACCCGCTCTCCCCGGCCGAGCTGGTCATCGACCACTCCGTCATCGCCGACAAGTTCGGCACCAACGACGCCTTCGCGCAGAACGTCGAGCTGGAGTACGGCCGCAACAAGGAGCGCTACCAGTTCCTGCGCTGGGGCCAGACCGCCTTCGACGACTTCAAGGTCGTCCCGCCGGGCACCGGCATCGTCCACCAGGTGAACATCGAGCACCTCGCGCGTACCGTCATGGTCCGAGGCGGCCAGGCGTACCCCGACACCCTCGTCGGCACCGACTCGCACACCACCATGGTCAACGGCCTCGGCGTCCTCGGCTGGGGCGTCGGCGGCATCGAGGCCGAGGCCGCGATGCTCGGCCAGCCGGTCTCCATGCTCATCCCGCGCGTCGTCGGCTTCAAGCTCACCGGTGAGCTCAAGCCCGGCACCACCGCCACCGACCTCGTGCTCACGATCACCGAGATGCTGCGCAAGCACGGCGTCGTCGGCAAGTTCGTCGAGTTCTACGGCGAGGGCGTCGCCGCCACCTCGCTGGCCAACCGCGCCACCATCGGCAACATGTCGCCGGAGTTCGGCTCCACCGCCGCGATCTTCCCGATCGACGGCGAGACGCTGAACTACCTCAAGCTCACCGGCCGCTCCGAGCAGCAGGTCGCGCTCGTCGAGGCGTACGCCAAGGAGCAGGGCCTCTGGCTGGACCCGGCCGCCGAGCCGGACTTCTCCGAGAAGCTCGAACTGGACCTGTCGACGGTCGTCCCCTCCATCGCCGGCCCGAAGCGCCCGCAGGACCGCATCGTCCTCGCCGACGCCGCCGAGCAGTTCAAGGTCGACGTCCGCAACTACGTGGACACCGCCGACGAGGCGGGCAAGGAGTCCTTCCCGGCCTCCGACGCCCCGGCCTCCTCCAACGGCGTGCCGAGCAACCCGGTCACGGTCACCGCCCCCGACGGCACGACCTACACGATCGACCACGGTGCGGTGACGGTCGCCGCCATCACCTCCTGCACCAACACGTCGAACCCGTACGTCATGGTCGCCGCCGCGCTCGTCGCGAAGAAGGCCGTGGAGAAGGGCCTGACCCGCAAGCCGTGGGTCAAGACCACCCTCGCCCCGGGCTCGAAGGTCGTCACCGACTACTTCGACAAGGCGGGCCTCACCCCGTACCTCGACAAGGTCGGCTTCAACCTCGTCGGCTACGGCTGCACCACCTGCATCGGCAACTCCGGCCCGCTGCCGGAGGAGGTCTCCAAGGCCGTCAACGACCACGACCTCGCGGTCACCTCGGTCCTCTCGGGCAACCGCAACTTCGAGGGCCGTATCAACCCCGACGTCAAGATGAACTACCTGGCCTCCCCGCCGCTGGTCGTCGCGTACGCCCTCGCCGGCTCCATGAAGGTGGACATCACCAAGGACGCCCTGGGCACCGACCAGGACGGCAAGCCGGTCTACCTGACCGACATCTGGCCGACCGAGGCCGAGGTCAACGACGTCGTGGCGAACGCCATCGGCGAGGACATGTTCAACAAGTCCTACCAGGACGTCTTCGCGGGCGACGCCCAGTGGCAGGCGCTGCCGGTCCCGACCGGCAACACCTTCGAGTGGGACACCGAGTCGACCTACGTGCGCAAGCCCCCGTACTTCGAGGGCATGGGCATGGAGCCGGCGCCGGTCTCCGACATCTCCGGCGGCCGTGTGCTCGCCAAGCTGGGCGACTCGGTCACCACCGACCACATCTCCCCGGCCGGTGCGATCAAGGCCGACACTCCGGCCGGCAAGTACCTCACCGAGCACGGTGTGGAGCGTCGTGACTTCAACTCCTACGGCTCCCGCCGTGGCAACCACGAGGTCATGATCCGCGGTACGTTCGCCAATATCCGCCTGCGCAACCAGATCGCGCCGGGCACCGAGGGCGGCTACACCCGCGACTTCACGAAGGACGACGCTCCCGTCTCCTTCATCTACGACGCCTCGCGCAACTACATCGAGCAGGGTGTCCCGCTGGTCATCCTGGCCGGCAAGGAGTACGGCTCCGGCTCGTCCCGCGACTGGGCGGCCAAGGGCACCGCGCTCCTGGGCGTCAAGGCCGTCATCGCCGAGTCGTACGAGCGCATCCACCGCTCGAACCTCATCGGCATGGGTGTCCTCCCGCTCCAGTTCCCGGAGGGCGCCACGGCGGAGTCCCTCGGTCTGACCGGCGAGGAGACCTTCTCCTTCACCGGCGTCGAGGAGCTCAACAACGGCACCACCCCGCGCACGGTGAAGGTCACCACCGACACCGGCGTCGAGTTCGACGCGGTCGTCCGCATCGACACCCCCGGCGAGGCGGACTACTACCGCAACGGCGGCATCATGCAGTACGTGCTGCGCAACCTGATCCGCAAGTAAGCGGTACGGCAGGGCAGTTGTAGCGCGCTCGAGGGCCGCATCCCCGGTGACGGGGGTGCGGCCCTTCGTGGTTCCCGTCCCGCCGCCGTCTGTCCGGTGGGTGGGTCGGGTCCGTGCCGGTGATCCGCCCGTTGCAGCCGTTGTGCGGGGCGGTGCTGGTAGGGCCTCGGTGGGTGTGTGGCGCCGTCTGCAACGGGCATTTGATTCACCGGCACGGCCCCTTCGGTGAGATGGCGACCACGGGTGGTGGAGGGGTGCGGATACGGGTGTGCGGGTGACATGACCATGACATCTACGCTCCGGCCGAGGCGCCGATTACCCCTCCCCGCCCGGCGCAGGGCCCTCTTCCTCGTGCTGCTCGCCCTGCTCACCACCCTGCCGGCCCTGGGGCTGGTGCTCGCCGCCGGCGGTGGCGCTGCGGCGCACGGCACCCCGATGAAGCCGGGCAGCCGCACCTTCCTGTGCCGGCAGGACGGGCTGACCGACACCGGCGAGATCAAACCCGTGAACCCGGCGTGCAGGGCGGCCCAGCAGGCCGGCGGCACCACGCCGTTCTACAACTGGTTCTCCGTGCTGCGCTCGGACGGCGCGGGCCGCACCCGAGGCTTCGTCCCCGACGGTGCGCTGTGCAGCGGCGGCAACCCCGACTTCACCGGCTTCGACCTGCCGCGTGACGACTGGCCGCTCACCCATCTCACGTCGGGCGCCACGGTCGACTTCGCGTACAACGCCTGGGCGGCGCACCCGGGTTGGTTCCGCGTCTACGTCACCAAGGACGGCTTCGACCCGACCAGGACCCTCACCTGGGACGACATGGAGGAGCAGCCGTTCCTCACGGTCGACCACCCGCCGCTCCACGGCACCCCGGGCACGGTCGAGGCCAACTACTCCTGGAGCGGCACGCTGCCGGCGGACAAGTCGGGCCGCCACATCATCTACATGGTCTGGCAGCGCTCGGACAGCGCCGAGACGTTCTACTCGTGCTCCGACGTCGTCTTCGACGGCGGCAACGGCGAGGTGACGGGCATTCACGACCCGGGCAACCCCACCGAACCCCCGCCCGGCACCTGCTCGGCCACCCGCCGCACGACGAACACCTGGTCCGGCGGCTACCAGGCCGAGGTGACCGTCACCAACACCGCAGACGTGCCGATGCTCGGCTGGATGGTCGACTGGACGCTGCCGGACGGGCAGTCGGTCGCCGGCCTCTGGAACGGCAACGCCACGTACGACGGCCAGGACGTGATGGTGCACAACGCCGACTGGAACGGAGCGCTCGCTCCGGGCGCCGGCGCGACGTTCGGTTATGTCGTCTCCGGATCAGGTGACGACCCGTCGACATCCCTTCCCTGCCGAGTGGGATGATCCCGCGCCCTTGCTCAGGGCGGACCGGGTGGGTGGTTCGCGACTCACCCGGTCCGCGAGCCCGGACAGGTCGGGGGAGGCCCGGCCCGGGACGATGCCCCCTGCTCGCGGGAAACCGGGAGCAGGGGGACGTGGCTTGTGCCGATCGCAGTGTGCGACAACGTTGTCGAACGGTCTTCGGAAAACTCTACCGCCTCAACCGACAACGATGTCAAGCCAGTTGAGACGGAGGGGCCTCTGCTGGGCCGTCCGGGGGTGCGACGGACGCGCCCTCCGGGCCGCAGGCGGTCTTCCGTGGTACCCGTGGCGCACGCTACTGTCCCTGCGGCTTGTGCGACCTGTGGTGCGCGACCCGTCCGAAGGAGGAGGGGCCGCGTCATGCGTTTCCGTCCGTCATCCGTTCTGCTGGCCGTCGCCCTGACGGTCGCCGGCGCCACCCCGGCGCTCGCCGCACCCCAGTCCGACCCGCCGGACCTCGTCCGGGACCCGACCACGTACGTCGACCCGCTCATCGGCACCAAGAACGGCGGCAATGTCTTCCCGGGCGCCGTCGTGCCCTTCGGCATGCTGTCCTGGAGCCCCGAGAACACCCGCGGCGACGCGACCCGCACGGCCGCGCCCGGCGGCTACCAGTACGACGCCACCCGCATCCGCGGCTTCAGCCTCACCCACATGTCCGGCACGGGATGCGCGGGCGGCAGCGGCGACATCCCGTTCTTCCCCTACGCAGGCGAGGTCACCTCCTCTCCGGCGAGCGACACCAAGGACGCCGTGTACGCGGCCGACTTCGCGCACACCGACGAGACGGCCGAACCCGGCCACTACGGGGTCGAACTCTCCTCCGGCGTCACCGCCGACCTCACCGCGACCGCGCGCACCGGCTCGGGCCGCTTCACCTTCCCCGCCGACAAGCCCGCCTCCCTGCTGATCCGCACCGCCAACTCCGAAGTGGGCTCGACCGCTTCGGACGTGCGCATCGACCCGGCCACCCGCACCGTCTCCGGCTCGGTCACCTCCGGGAACTTCTGCGGATACCTCGACCCCGAGGGCCGGCGCGCCTACTACACACTCCACTTCACCGCCCGCTTCGACCGCGACTTCAAGAAGACGGGCACCTGGCAGGACGACAAGCTCAGCCCCGGGAGCACCGAGGCGAGCGGCGGAACCGGCGGCTTCGGCGAGGGCGGCCGTCCCGTCGCCGGCAAGGGCGCCGGCGGCTATGTGGAGTTCGAGCCGGGTACCGGCCCGGTGAACGTCAAGGTGGGCATCTCGTACGTCAGCCGGGCGGGCGCCGAGGCCAACCTCGCCGCCGAGAACCCGCCGCGTCGGTCCTTCGCCGCGGTCCGGGACGCCGCCCGCCGTGCCTGGCGTGACCGGCTCGGCGCCATCCGGGTCGGCGGCGGCACCGACGCGTCGCGGACCACCTTCTACACCGCGCTGTACCACGCGCTCCTGCACCCGAACGTCATCAGCGACGCCGACGGCAGATACAGAGGCAGCGACGACGAGGTCCACACGGTGGGCCGCGGGCACGAGGCCCAGTACGGCACCTTCTCCGGCTGGGACGTCTACCGCTCCCAGGTCCAGCTGCTGACGCTCCTCGACCCGGACACCGGATCCGACATCGCGCAGTCGCTGCTCGAACTCGCCCGGCAGAACGGCGGCGTGTGGGACCGCTGGCTGCACGGCGCGAACGGCACGCACGTCATGAACGGCGACCCGTCGGCGCCCGCCCTCGCGGGCATCAGGGCCTTCGGCGGCACCGACTTCGACCTGCGCGGCGCGCTCGACTCGCTGGTGCGGGCGGCGACCGTACCGACGGAGCAGGACCTGTCGTCGGCGGGCAAGCCGGTGCTGTCGGTCGGCCAGCGGCCCTCGCTCGACAAGTACCTCCGGCAGCACTACATGCCCTCGGTGTCCAACGCGTGGGGCGGAGCCGCGGAGACCCTGGAGATGTCCGGCGCGGACTTCGCGATCTCCCAGCTGGCCACGGCGGCGGGGGAGCGGAAGACCGCCGCCGAGTTCGCCCGGCGCTCCCAGTGGTGGCAGAACAGCTTCAACCTGGCCGCCGACCCCAGCGGCGGCTACATCGCCAACCGCAAGGCCGACGGCAGCTGGGTCACCGGCTTCACCCCGGCGACGGGCAACGGGTTCGTGGAGGGCACCGCCGCCCAGTACACCTGGATGGTGCAGCACGACCCGGCCGGGCTGTTCGCCGCGATGGGCGGCCGTGCCAAGGCGCTGGACCGGCTGGACACCTTCTTCCACAACGCCGACGGCAGCTGGGCGTTCACGGGCAGCGGCGGCGACAAGTCGGAGCTGGACAACGAGCCGTCGATCAACGTGCCCTACCTGTACGACTACGCGGGCGCGCCCTACAAGGCGCAGGAGACCGTGCGCGCGGCGATGACCCGGCTGTGGTCGACCGAGCCGGGCGGCATCCCCGGCAACGACGACCTCGGCGAGATGTCCTCCTGGTACGTCTTCTCCTCGCTCGGCATGTATCCCCAGGTGCCCTCACGCGCCGAACTCGCCCTGTCGTCACCGCTGTTCCCGAGGATCGAGATCGAGCGTCCGGGCGGCGCCGACATCGAGATCAGGGCGCGGGGCGCCGCCGTGGACGCCCCGTACATCCGGTCGCTGCGCGTCGACGGCCGCACCGGTGAGCGGCCCTGGCTGCCGGCCTCCTTCGTCCGGGACGGCGGCACGCTCGACTACACGCTGTCCGGCACGCCCGACCGGACGTGGGGCGCCGACGAGGCCGCCGCACCGCCGTCCTTCCGCACGGGCGAACAGCCGTACCAGATCGGTGTGGGGCCGACCACGGCCACGCTCGCGCCGGGCGGCAGCACCACGCTCGACATTCGCGCCCTCGCGCTGAGCGGCGGCGCGGGCCCCGAGGTGCACTTCCACGTGGAGGTGCCGAAGGGCGTGACGGCGACTCCCGCGGAGGGCACCGTGACCGACGGCGCGCAGCGGATCACGCTGTCGGCGGGCGCGGACGCCGAGCAGGGCTTCTACGACGTCGACGTCTCGGTGTCCTCGGACGACACCTCCTACCGGCAGCCGGTGGCCCTCACGGTCGCCGCCCCGGACTCGCTGCTCGCCGCCTACAACAACACCGGCGTCTCCGACGACAGCGGCGACCACGACGAGGCCGACTACGACGGCGGCGGCTGGAGCTACTCCAAGCAGGCCCTCGCCGACGCGGGGCTGACACCGGGCGAGCGGGGCACGGTGGACGGCCTGACCTTCACCTGGCCGAAGTCCCCGGCCGGCCGGCCCGACAACGCCTCGGCGGTCGGCCAGACCGTCGAACTCGCCGAGCCGGCCGCCCGGTTGTCCTTCATCGGCAGTGCGGTCAACGGCAACCAGCAGACGAAGGCGACCGTCACGTACACCGACGGCACCACCGACGCCGTCGACCTGTCCTTCACCGACTGGACCGTCGGCGGCGGAGGCGGCACCGTCCAGTACGGCAACGCGACCGTCGCCAAGGCCGCCTACCGCAACGTCGCGGGCGCCGACAAGGACCCGGTGGCCACGTACGTCTTCGCCACCAAGCCCTTCGAGGCGCCGTCCGGCAAGACCGTCCGCAGCGTACGGCTGCCGGACAACGCCGACCTGCACGTCTTCACCCTCGCGGTGGGCTGACGGCGACGAGAGGAAAAAAGCGGGGCGGGCGCGGAGTTCTCCGCGCCCGCCCCTTCTCCCGTGGGGGGTGTGCGTCAGCTCAGCAGCTCCACCTCCGCGAGGGTCGCCTCACCGTCGAGGACCAGCCGGTAGTGCGTGTACGCGCCCGGCCGTGCGACGGAGAACGCGCGGGTCTGCTTGTCCCAGGCGAAGGACTGGCCGGAGCGCTTGTCCAGGTCCGTCCACTGCGTGCCGTCGGTGGAGCCCTGGAGCACCCAGCCGGCCGGGGCCTTCGTGTGGTCGGAGGACGTCAGCGTGTACTGGACGCCCTTGGCGGACGCGGAGACCGGCAGGTCCACGGACGTGACGGTCGCGTCGGTCGCCGAGGTGTTGTCGAAGAGCGCGCCGTCGCCCTTGAGGGCGTCCGTGCGGGGTGCGGGCACCTTGTCGTCCTGGGTGATCGACACAGGTGCCGCGTCCTTGCCGGTGCCCCACGAGGAGGGCTTGGCGCCCATGTCGAACTCCAGCACCCCGCCGCGCGAGACGACCGAGTGGGGGAGCGAGGTCGACGTCCACTTCTTGCCGTTGACCCGCAGGCCCTGCACGTACACGTTCTTCGCGCTGTTCTTGGGCGCCTTCACGACCAGGTCCTTGCCGTTCTCCAGGTGGACCGTCGCCTTGGTGAACAGCGGGGAGCCGATGGCGTACTCGCCGCTGCCCATCACCAGCGGGTAGAAGCCGAGCGCGGAGAAGAGGTACCAGGCCGACTGCTCGCCGTTGTCCTCGTCGCCGTGGTAGCCCTGACCGATCTCGCTGCCGGTGTAGAGGCGGGAGAGCACCTCACGCACGTTCTTCTGCGTCTTCCAGGGCTGTCCCGCCGCGTCGTACATGTAGTTGACGTGGTGGGCCACCTGGTTGGAGTGGCCGTACATGCCCATCCGCACGTCGCGGGCCTCGGTCATCTCGTGGATGACACCGCCGTACGAACCCACGAAGTCGGGGGAGGCCGTCTCGGGCGTCGCGAAGTACGCGTCGAGCTTCTCGGCGAGGCCGCTGCGTCCGCCGTACAGGTTGGCGAGACCGCGCGAGTCCTGCGGCGCGGTGAACGCGTAGCCCCAGCCGTTGGTCTCCGTGTAGTCGTAACCCCACACGCGCGGGTCGTACTTGGAGGACTCGACGCGCCAGTCGCCCTTGGCGTCACGGCCCTGGAAGAAGCCGGCCTTGGTGTCGAAGAGATTGACGTAGTCCTGGGCGCGGTTGAGGAAGTACTCGGACTCCTCCTTGTACTGCTTCTTGCCGGTCTTCTTGTAGAGGGCCTGGCCCATCTTGGCGATGCCGTAGTCGTTGAGGTAGCCCTCCAGGGCCCAGGACAGGCCCTCGTGGGTGTCGCTGCTCGTGTAGCCGAGGAACGGCGAGGTCGACATGCCCTTACGGCCCACGCCCGACGTCGGCGGGACGACCGTCGCGTTCTTCACGGCCGCGGCGTACGCCGACTCCGCGTCGAAGTCGACGCCCTTCACGTACGCGTCCGCGAACGCCACGTCCGAGGAGGTGCCGGTCATCAGGTCCGCGTAGCCGGGCGAGGACCAGCGCGAGGTCCAGCCGCCGTCCTTGTACTGCTGCACGAACCCGTCGACCATCTCGCCCGCCTGACTGGGTGTCAGGAACGAGTAGGCCGGCCAGGTCGTCCGGTAGGTGTCCCAGAAGCCGTTGTTGACGTACACCTTGCCGTCGACGATCTTCGCGCCGGTGTGGGTGGGGCTGTCGGGACCGGGCATCGGCTGGAACGGCGACGCGTACTGGTACTTCCCGCCGACCTTCTCGAAGCCCGAGTTCGGGTAGAGGTAGAGCCGGTACAGGCTGGAGTAGAGCGTCGTCAGCTGGTCCGTCGTCGCGCCCTCCACCTCGACCTTGCCGAGCAGGGCGTCCCACTGGTGCTGGGCCCGCGACTTGACCTTGTCGAAGGACGTGCCGTC
This sequence comes from Streptomyces siamensis, assembly GCF_039543605.1. Classification (NCBI taxonomy): domain Bacteria; kingdom Bacillati; phylum Actinomycetota; class Actinomycetes; order Kitasatosporales; family Streptomycetaceae; genus Streptomyces; species Streptomyces siamensis. Next base: position 22,636 of record NZ_BAABKB010000009.1, read on the forward strand.
CGGGATCTCCTGGCGGAGGTTGTCCTTCGCCTGGTCGACGCTGATCAGGGAGGTGGCCAGGCGCAGGGTGACGGTGTGGTCCTTGGACGGTGTCAGGCGCAGGTAGCCCTTGACGCCGCTGGAGTCCCCGCCGGTGACCTTCTCGTCGAAGACGCCGTACACGAACAGCCGGGTCGCGCCCGTCGACAGCCCGGACTTCACGTCCGAGTAGCCGGTGACGATGCCGTTGTCCTTGTCGAGGGTCAGCCCCGCCTGCTCGGTGACGTTGTCGAAGACCACACTGGCGTCGTCGCCGGGGTAGGTGAACCGCAGCGCCGCCGCGTGGTCCGTGGGGGCCATCTCGGCCTTGAGACCGTTCTCGAAGGTCACCCCGTAGTAGTACGGGCGGGCGGTCTCGTTCTCGTGCCGGAAGGCCAGCGCGCGGGCGCCGCGCCCGGTGTCCGGGGTGCCGGACGCCGCCGACGGCATCACCTGGAAGGTCTGCCGGTCACCCATCCAGGGGCTCGGCTCGTGGCTCGCGCTGAACGCCTGGATGGTGGGCAGGTTGTCCGAGTTGTTCGCCCGGGCGTAGTCGTAGAGCCAGCTCAGCGAGCCCGCGTTGGTCACCGGCGTCCAGAAGTTGAAGCCGTGCGGGACGGCGGTCGCCGGGAAGTTGTTGCCGCGCGAGAAGCCGCCGCTGGAGTTGGTGCCGCGGGTGGTCAGCGCGTAGTCGGACAGGTGCGCCTTGGGCTTCTCGGGCGCGGCCGTCTTCAGCGCGACGTCGTCCAGCCAGCCCCGGAACTTCGCCGGCCCCTTGGGGGAGTCGTACGCGACCAGGATCCGGTCGACCGTCCTGCCCGCCGCGACCGAACCGATCCGCGAGGCGACGTTGTTCCACTGGTTGACGTACAGCACCTTCGCCGCGCCCTGGCCCTGCGGGGTGAGCGCGAAGCCGTGCTGGTCGACCGCGGACAGGTCGCTCAGGTAGGTGCCGTCGGTGAAGGCCAGGTCCACGGACACGTTCGTGGCGTCGTAGTCCCGGTCTCCGTCGGCCATGGACGGGAAGATCCGGTACGACAGCTGTGTGTCGCGCCCGACCGCCACGTTCACGTCGAAGACCTTGTTGTACGAGTACGCGCGGCTGTCCGCCTTGTGCGTGCCGGCGTAGCGCAGGGCCCGCTTGCCGGTGAAGCCCGCGCCCGCCTTCGCGGTGGGTGAGCCGCTCGGTCCGCGGTCCACCAGCGACAGCATGTCCTTGGGCGTCGGGTCGTCGCTCTTGCCCGTGGAGAACTGGACGTCGGCGAGCTGGAGGATGTCGCCGCCGTTGTTCTTGGTGACGTCGAGCCGGAAGTGCTGGTACTCGGCCGGGCTGTCGAGGTCGTACGACTTGGTCTGGAACCGCTCGCCGAAGGACTCCCCGGTGCGGGTGTCGAGGGTCTTCCAGTCCTTGCCGTCGGTGGACCCCTGGAGGGTCCAGTCCTTCGGGTCGCGCTCGTCGTGGTCGTTGGCCGAGGTCAGCGCGTAGGTCACCAGCTTGACCGGGGCGTCCAGGTCGAACTCCGCCCAGCCGGTGGGCTCGAAGGTCAGCCACTTCGTGCTCGACTCGCCGTCGGCGAGGTTCTCCTTTACCTCGCCCGCGCCGGTGTTCTCACCGCTGGCCCGGACGTCGGTGACGTGGTCGGTCACATTGCCGGGGATGCCGGTGCTGTAGCCGCCGTCGACACCCGAGGCCCTTTTCGACCCGTCTGCGGCCGTGTCGACCGTGTTGAGCCAGTCCGGTGCCGGATCTCCCGATTCGAAGGAGGAGCTGAACTCCCGGTCCGCGGCCGCCGCCTGGGCGGGCAGTGCGACCGCCACCCCCTGCGAGGCCACCACGAGGGAGAGTGCCACCACCCCCAGTGCGGTCGGTGAACCCCATCTCGGCCGAGTCGAAGAACTCCGTCTGTACCGAGCGCTGTGCTGCATGCGCGAGCACCCTCCCTGTCTCTGGCTCGTTCACCTGCGGGTGGCGAAGCCCGTGTCGAGGGTGCGGCGCGACTCGGCCCGGGGGGCCGCGACGCGCTCACATCCTTGACACAGGCGCCCCCTTCGGCTCACTCGCGTGGCGTGGACAACGTTGTCAAATTCGATGCGCAAGGACCATTTGTGAGTCAAGTTGTCAGCGGTGTCAAGGGTGTTGAGTGAGGCATCCGGTGTGAATGCGATCCGGCGAACGGCACATTGCGTTCAATGCGGGAGGTTGCCCCCGACGATCTTCGCGGGGGCGGGGTGTGCGGGCCGCACATTTCCGCGAGGTCTCAACTCGGAAAAGACCGGCGGCCAAACCCGTATTCGATCTTGCTCCGTTGGCGGGAAGTGGACTATACCTGTCGGCGTCCGCTTAGCCGCTCGACGGCCGTGGACAGGCAGGACCCCGGGGGGAAATCGGAAGGCGACGGAGGGTGTCACATACACCTACTGCCGTGCCGGCTCGGTGAATCCCCCACGCACGACCCCAGCTTGACCTAACCGCGGTGCCGGGGAGGATCCGGTTCACCGCCTGAGTCCTGGAGAAGGCGAGGACTTGAGCATGGGATCCACCACCGGCGTAGGCCATCACGATCTCATCAAGCGGAGCGAGACTGCCGCTCCGGCGGCGGCCCCGGCGACTGCTTTTCCGACATCACTCAGCTGATCACCATCGGTGCCGCTGAGCGGCTCCGAGACGACGGCGAAACGCCCCGATGTGCTTCTCCGCCGCCATCTCAAGCGGAGACCCACACCAGAACGCGCTCAAAGAGAAGTGCGGCAAGCACGGGGCCACCCCGGCCCGGCAGCCGAACACGCAGCAAACCGTACAGATCCAATCGATCAGTGAGGATGCGGAAATGACCATTCGTGCCGGCTCTCTCGACAGGCGGACGCTCCTGCGCGGGGCGATCGCGACCGCGGCCATGGGGTCGTTCGCCGTCGCCTGTAGCTCCCCCTCCGACAGCGGTAATGACGACAAGGGGGCGAAGGGCAAGACGAGCGCCAAGAACCCGTTCGGTGTCGCCGCGAACTCCAAGGTCGACGCGGCCATCTTCAACGGCGGCTACGGCGTCGACTACGTCACCTACGCCGGCAACATCGCCAAGGAGAAGAGCAACGGTCTCGACGTCAAGGTCAAGCCGGTCGTCGACATCGCCCCGGAGCTCCAGCCCCGCTTCGTCGGCGGCAACCCGCCGGACCTCATCGACAACTCCGGCGAGGACCAGATCGGCTTCCTCGGCATCCTCGACCAGCTCGAGGAGCTCGACGACGTCCTCGAGGCGAACAACTACGAGGGCAAGAAGATCGCCGACACGATCTATCCCGGCATCAAGGGCCCCGGCACGTTCAAGGACAAGTTCGTCGGGCTGAACTATGTGATGACGGTGTATGGCGTCTGGTACTCGAAGACGCTGTTCGAGGCGAACGGCTGGACCCCGCCGAAGACGTGGGACGAGGCGCTCGACCTCGGCCAGAAGGCGAAGAAGAAGGGCAAGTACCTCTTCGTCCACGGCAAGGAGGCGGCGACCTACTACCGCACGCTCCTGATCGACTCGGCGATCAAGGAGGGCGGCGACGAGGTCCGGCTCGCGCTGGAGAACCTGGAGAAGGGCTGCTGGTCGCACCCGGCCATCCAGGGCGTGATCAAGGTCATGGAGACCATGGTCAAGGAGAAGATGTTCGTTCCCGGCGGCTCCGGCACCCAGTTCCAGAAGGCGCAGGCGATCTGGAGCAACGACCAGAAGGCGCTGCTCTACCCGTCCGGTGGCTGGATCGAGAACGAGATGAAGAAGGCCACCAAGGCCGACTTCCAGATGACCGGCTTCCCGTCGATGACGCTCACCGACAAGCCGAAGCTGCCCTACGAGGCGATTCGCGCGGCCGCCGGCGAGCCGTTCATCGTCCCCAAGAAGGGCAAGAACCCGGCCGGCGGCAAGGAAGTGCTGCGCGCGATGCTGTCCAAGGACGCGGCCGCCAACTTCTCCAAGACGAAGCTGGCCCCGACGATCGTCAAGGGCACCGTGCCCGCCGACGGTTACGGATCGTCCGCCCTCGTCTCGCAGACGAAGATGCTGGAGGCCGCGGGCACCAACATCTTCACCTACAACTTCGTCGAGGCCTACGGCATGAACACCGACCAGCTGGTGCCGTGGAACTCGTTCCTCTCCGGTGACATCGACGCCAAGGGTCTGACCTCGGCTCTGCAGAAGATCTCCGACAAGGTCCGGGAAGACGACTCCGTCGACAAGATCAAGGTCAGCTAGCACTGCGATGAAAGACAAGACCACCATCTCCGACACCGCGAGCAGCCGGCCCGTGCCGGCCGCTCGCGGCGGGCGGCCCCGGCGCCGCAAGCTCACGTTCGACCGGGTGACGTTCTTCCTCGCGTTCCTCGGTCTCCCGGTCGCCATCTTCGTGATCTTCGTCCTGTACCCCTTCGCCCAGGCGATCTTCTGGGCGATGACCAACTGGCGTGGTTTCAGCCCGGATTATGACTTCATCGGCCTCGACAACTTCGTCAAGATGTTCCAGGACGATGTCTTCCTGAAGGCGCTGCGCAATGTCGCCCTGCTGGCGGCCTTCGTGCCGCTGGTGACGTTGACGCTCGCTCTCGGGGTCGCGGTGGCCATCACCCTGGGCGGGCCCAGCAAGGGCCCCGTCCGGGGGATCAAGGGGGCTTCGTTCTACCGGATCGTCTCGTTCTTCCCCTACGTCGTGCCGGCGATCATCGTCGGCCTGATCTGGGCGCAGATGTACGACCCGAACGCCGGCCTGGTCAACGGCATCCTCAGCGGGCTCGGCCTGGACGGCTTCAAGGAGTTCGCCTGGCTGGGCGAACAGGCGACGGCGATGCCGGCCCTGATGTTCGTCATCGTCTGGGGGCTCGTCGGGTTCTACGCGGTGCTCTTCATCGCCGCGATCAAGGGCGTTCCCGCCGAGCTGTACGAGGCGGCCAGGATCGACGGAGCCGGCCGGTTCCGGATGACGATCTCGGTCACGCTGCCGGCGATCCGGGACAGTGTGCAGACCGCGTACATCTACCTGGGCATCGCCGCGCTGGACGCGTTCGTCTACGTACAGGCCATGCTGCCGGGCGGTGGGCCGAACAACTCGACCCTCACGATCAGCCAGCGGCTGTTCAATGTCGCTTTCGCGAAGCAGCAGTTCGGACTGGCCACCGCGATGGGGGTCGTCCTCGCCGTCGTCACCCTGGTGTTCGCGGCGCTGGTGTTCGCCGTCAACCGTCTGACCGGCGGGGGCGAGAGCGAGGGCCGTAAGGAAGCGCGTGGGTTGAAGGCTCGGCGTGCCGTGGCCAAGGGGGGTGTCCAGTGAGCGTCATAGCCGCCGACCGGAAGCAGGCGCGTGACCATAAGCGGGCGAGCGACCAGAAGCTGACGAAAGCCGTCGCGGGCAGCGACCGCAGGTTCGCGGTGATCGCGCACGGCCTGCTGATCCTGTGGTCCGTGATCGTGATCCTGCCCATGCTGTGGGTCCTGGTGTCGTCGTTCAAGACGACCAAGGAGATCCTGTCGTCGCCGTTCGCGCTGCCGAAGCACTGGCATTTCGACAACTACTCGCGCGCCTGGAGCGACGCGAGCATCGGGAAGTACTTCCTGAACTCCGTGATCGTGGTCGTCTGCGCACTGGTCCTGGTGATGTTGCTGGGCGCGATGTGCGCGTACGTCCTGGCCCGGTTCCAGTTCCCGGGACGCCGGCTGATCTACTACGTGATGCTCGCCGGGCTGACCTTCCCGGTCTTCCTGGCGATCGTGCCGCTCTTCTTCCAGCTGCAGAACTTCGGGCTGCTGAACACACGCCCGGGGCTGATCCTCACCTACGTCGCGTTCGCGCTGCCGTTCACGATGTTCTTCCTCTACGCGTTCTTCCGCTCCCTGCCGCACGACGTGTACGAGGCCGCGCTGATCGACGGCGCGGGGGACTGGCGGGCGTTCTTCCAGGTGATGCTGCCGATGGCGCGGCCGGGCATGGCGGCGGTGGCGATCTTCAACTTCCTGGGCCTGTGGAACCAGTTCCTGCTGCCGGTCGCGCTCAACACCGACCAGGACAAGTGGGTGCTGACCCAGGGCATGGCCGCCTACGCGTCCTCGCAGGCCTACGGCATCGACTACGGTGCGCTGTTCGCGGCGATCGTCGTCACGGTGGTGCCCGTACTGATCGTGTACGTCATTTTCCAGCGGCGGATCGCCGGTTCGGTGTCGCAGGGCACCTTCCGCTGACGCCCACCGTCGCGCCGTACGGCCGGCCGGGTCGCTCGGCCGGTCCGGCGGCCGACGTCATCACGTAACCGCTGCTTCACCCGCTGCGCACAGGGGTCGGGCCCCGGAGAGACAACTCTCCGGGGCCCGACCCCTGTGTACGGCGGATGGAACCGATATCTGTCAAGGGCTTGACGCCACAGGTGCATCCAGCGGAGTTTGGGGTTCATAACTTGTACAAGGCTCAGTCACCCGGTGTGACGCGAGCCAGGGGCTAAGGGTGGAGAGTCAATGGAGACTCCGGGGTCGCAGTCGTCGCTGCATCGGGCCAATCTGGAGCGCGTCGTACGTGCGGTGCGCCTTGCCGGTTCGCTCACGCAGGCGGAGATCGCGAGGACGACGGGTCTGTCCGCCGCGACCGTTTCCAATATCGTCCGGGAGCTCAAGGACGGCGGAACGGTCGAGGTCACACCCACTTCGGCGGGCGGCCGCAGGGCCCGCAGCGTGTCCCTGAGCGGGGACGCCGGCATCGTCATCGGCGTCGACTTCGGCCACACGCATTTGCGCGTCGCGGTCGGGAACCTCGCCCACCAGGTGCTCGCCGAGGAGTCCGAGCCGCTCGACGTGGACGCCTCCGCCGCGCAGGGCTTCGACCGGGCGGAAGAGCTGGTCAGCCGCCTGATCGCGGCCACCGGCGTCGACCGGTCCAAGATCGCGGGCGTGGGGCTCGGTGTGCCGGGTCCGATCGACGTGGAGTCGGGGACCCTGGGTTCCACCGCCATCCTGCCGGGCTGGACCGGTGCGAAGCCCGCCGAGGAGCTGCGGGGGCGGCTCGGCGTGCCGGTGCACGTGGACAACGACGCCAACCTGGGTGCGCTCGGCGAGATGGTCTGGGGCAGCGGCCGGGGCGCCAAGGATCTCGCGTACATCAAGGTCGCCAGCGGTGTGGGCGCCGGGCTGGTGATCAACGGCAAGATCTACCGCGGCCCCGGCGGCACGGCCGGCGAAATCGGGCATATTACTCTTGATGAGTCCGGCCCCGTCTGTCGCTGCGGCAACCGGGGCTGCCTGGAGACCTTTGCGGCCGCGCGTTATGTGCTGCCGCTTCTCCAGTCCAGTCACGGTACGGACCTGACCATGGAGGGTGTCGTCCGGCTGGCGCGGGACGGTGATCCGGGCTGTCGTCGGGTGATCGCCGACGTCGGTCGTCACATCGGCAGTGGAGTCGCGAATCTCTGCAATTTGCTGAACCCGAGCCGGGTGGTCCTCGGCGGCGATCTCGCGGAGGCCGGGGAGCTGGTTCTGGGGCCCATCAGGGAGTCGGTCGGGCGCTACGCGATCCCCAGCGCCGCACGTCAACTCTCGGTGCTTCCAGGGGCGCTTGGAGGCCGTGCGGAGGTCCTCGGGGCGCTCGCTCTCGCGCTCAGCGAGATGGGCGATTCGACCCTTTTGGACGGCTCGCTGTCTGCGGCTGCCCCTGCCTTCACTTAGAGAACGCATGGCACCGTTGCCATCTCGTTAAGTATTTACTTCTTGACGTCGCACGTGTGGCCGAGTTGACTTCCAGCCACCTCGGCCGCAACGACGCGGCCTCGTCAGGGAGGTTTCTGAAGTGAACACGCGTATGCGTCGTGCCGCCGTTGCCGTTGCCGCTGGTGCGATGGCCGTCTCGCTGGCCGCCTGTGGCAGTGCCAAGGAGTCCGGCGACAAGAGCGACAGCTCCAGCTCTGCCAAGAAGGGCGACGCGATCAAGGTCGGTCTGCTCCTTCCGGAGAACCAGACCGCTCGCTACGAGAAGTTCGACAAGCCCCTGATCACGCAGAAGATCAAGGAGCTCACGAACGACAAGGGCGAGGTCGTCTACGCCAACGCCAAGCAGGACGCCAGCACGCAGAACCAGCAGGTCGACACCATGATCACCAACAAGGTGGACGTGCTGATCGTCGACGCTGTGGACGCTGCCGCCATCAAGAACTCGGTCCAGAAGGCCAAGGACGCCGGCATCCCGGTCGTGGCCTACGACCGTCTCGCGCAGGGCCCGATCGACGCCTACACCTCGTTCGACAACAAGACCGTCGGCAAGACGCAGGGCGAGGCCCTCCTGAAGGCTCTTGGCTCCAAGGCCAAGGACGGCAAGATCGTCATGATGAACGGGTCGGTCACCGACCCGAACGCCGCTCAGTTCAAGGCCGGCGCCCACGAGGTGCTCGACGGCAAGGTGAACATCGGCAAGGAGTACGACACCAAGGAGTGGAAGCCGGAGAACGCCAACTCCAACATGGAGGGCGCCATCTCGGCTCTCGGCAAGAAGAACATCATCGGCGTCTACTCCGCCAACGACGGTATGGCCGGCGGTATCATCACCGCCCTCAAGGCCAAGGGCCTGAAGGTCCCGGTCACCGGCCAGGACGCCGAGCTCGCGGGTGTGCAGCGCATCGTCGCCGGTGAGCAGTACATGAGCGTCTACAAGCCGTACGCCCCCGAGGCCGACGCCGCCGCCGAGATGGCCGTCGCGCTCGCCCAGGGCAAGTCGCTCGACTCCGTCGCCAAGGACAAGGTCGACAGCCCGACCACCAAGGGCGTTCCGTCGGTCCTGGTCGCCGTCACCTCGCTGACCAAGGACAACATCAAGGACACCGTCGTCAAGGACGGCGTCTACACGATCGACGACATCTGCACCTCCGCCTACAAGGCGGCCTGCGACAAGATCGGTCTGAAGTAATTCCCCGCAAGTCCCTTTCCAACCAATGGAATTCACTCTTGAATTCCGGATCGGGACTTGCGTGACGAAGCCCCTCCGGCGCCCCGCATCAAACAGCCCCGCAAGCTAGGCGGGGCGCCGGACGGAACACCCCCCTCCAAAACTTCTGCACAACCTCCCGCCGGGTCAGGCGGCGAAGGAGATGGTTCACGTGTCCGCTACGCCTGTGCTGGCGTTGCGCGGGGTCTCCAAGCGGTTCGGTGCCGTCCAGGCGCTCACCGACGTAGAGCTTGAGGTCCACGCCGGTGAAGTGGTCGCCCTGGTGGGCGACAACGGCGCCGGAAAGTCCACGCTGGTCAAGACGATCGCCGGCGTGCACCCGATCGATGAGGGCGCCATCGAGTGGGACGGCAAGACCGTCCAGATCAACCGGCCGCACGACGCACAGGCGCTGGGCATCGCGACCGTCTACCAGGACCTCGCGCTGTGCGACAACATCGACGTCGTCGGCAACCTCTACCTGGGCCGCGAGCTGAAGAAGCGCGGTGTCCTGGACGAGGTCGAGATGGAGCGCCGCTCCCGCGAGCTGCTGGACACGCTGTCCATCCGGATCCCCAGCGTCCGCATCCCGATCGCCTCGCTCTCCGGCGGTCAGCGCCAGACCGTGGCGATCGCCCGTTCGATGCTCGGTGAGCCCAAGCTCGTCATCCTCGACGAGCCCACCGCCGCCCTCGGCGTCGAGCAGACCGCTCAGGTCCTCGACCTGGTCGAGCGGCTGCGCGAGCGCGGCCACGCGGTGATCCTCATCAGCCACAACATGGCTGACGTGAAGGCCGTGGCCGACAAGGTCGCCGTCCTGCGCCTCGGGCGCAACAACGGCGTCTTCGAGGTCAAGTCGACCTCCCAGGAAGAGATCATCTCCGCCATCACGGGCGCCACGGAGAACGCCGTGACCCGTCGTGCGGCGCGCAGCAATGGGGAGGCTCAGAAGTGAGCATCGACAAGACCTCCGCGACCCCCGAGGACCACGTCGTGGAGAACCCCGAGGCTGCCGCCAAGGCGGTCACCGCGGTCGACCCCCGACTGCTGGTCCGCGAGCAGGGCCTCGCCGGCTACGTCTCCGAGTTCAAGCGCAAGATGAAGGCCGGTGACCTGGGTTCCCTCCCGGTCGTCGTCGGTCTGATCATCATCTGGGCGATCTTCGCGAGCCTGAACTCGAACTTCCTCACCGCGGGCAACCTCTCCGACATCTCCGTGGCCATGGTCGGCACGGGCATGATCGCCGTCGGTATCGTCTTCGTGCTGCTGCTCGGCGAGATCGACCTGTCGGTCGGTTCCGTCTCCGGTGTCGCGGGCGCCGCCTTCGCGGTGCTGAACGTCACACACGGGATGAACGAGTGGCTGGCCTTCGTGCTGGCCATCCTGACCGGCACGGTCGCCGGTGCGATCCACGGTTTCGTCTTCGCCCGCATCGGTGTCCCGGCGTTCGCCGTCACCCTGGCCGGTCTGCTGTTCTGGAACGGCTTCATGCTGCAGATCCTGGGCAGCAACGGCACCATCAACCTGGACAGCGAGGGCGTGGTCGCCAAGCTGACCAGCTACTACTTCACGGATGTGGCGGCCGCCTACGTGCTCGCCGTCGCCGTGACGGGCGTGTACTTCCTCAACTCCTACTTCGGCAACCGTCGTCGTGAGGCCGCCGGTGTGCCGTCCGCGCCGCTGAGCGAGACCATCGCGCGCACCGCGCTGCTCGCGATCGTCTCCTTCGCCGTGGCGATCATCTACAACCAGTACAAGGGCCTGCCGCTGGCCGTGGTGATCTTCATCGCGGTGCTGCTGCTCACGGACTTCGTGCTGCGCCGCACCTCGTACGGCCGGAAGATCTTCGCGCTCGGTGGCAGCGTCGAGGCCTCCCGCCGTGCCGGTATCAACGTGGAGATGGTCCGGATCTCGGTCTTCGCGATCTCCGGTACCTTCGCCGCGATCGGCGGTCTGTTCATCGCCTCGAAGATCGCCTCCGCCAACCAGGGCGCCGGCGCCGGCGACCTGCTGATGAACGCCATCGCGGCGGCCGTCATCGGTGGCACCAGCCTCTTCGGTGGCCGTGGCCGCACCTGGAACGCCCTGCTCGGTGTTCTGGTCATCGTCTCGATCCAGTACGGCCTCGCCCTCGAGGGCATCGCCTCGCCGGTCCAGTACATGATCACCGGTGGTGTGCTCCTCGCCACCGTCGTCATCGACGCGGTCACCCGCAAGACCCAGAAGACCGCGGGCCGCGCCTAGCGCGACCGGCCCTTCGGGCCACGTACGAAGTGCCCGGTACCAACGGCGGTACCGGGCACTTCCACGTCCGCGTGCGGGGCCGGAGGCATCACGGCGAAGAGAACGCGTGTACGGACGTTCTGCGGCCGAACGCGTGACGTACAACGTGGAGGCCGGGCACGGGCGCCAAAGACGGAACATTAGACTCGACAGGCCCGGCAAAGCTCGAACAGCTCTACTGCAAGGAGGCACGGGTGCCGCTGCTGACCCGCATCAGGGGACCGCGCGATCTGGACCGGCTCAGCCTGGAGCAGCTGGACCAGCTGGCCGGCGAGATCAGGACCTTCCTCGTCGACGCGGTCTCCAAGACAGGCGGCCACCTCGGCCCCAACCTCGGTGTCGTGGAGCTCACCATCGCCCTGCACCGCGTCTTCGAGTCGCCGAAGGACAAGGTGCTGTGGGACACGGGCCACCAGTCCTACGTCCACAAGCTCCTCACCGGCCGCCAGGACTTCTCCCGGCTGAAGATGAAGGGCGGCCTGTCCGGCTACCCCTCGCAGGCCGAGTCCGAGCACGACGTCATCGAGAACTCGCACGCCTCCACGGTCCTCGGCTGGGCCGACGGCCTGGCCAAGGCGAACGAGGTGCTCCGCAAGGACGCCCATGTCGTCGCCGTCATCGGTGACGGCGCCCTCACCGGCGGCATGGCCTGGGAGGCGCTCAACAACATCGCCGACGCCAAGGACCGCCCGCTGGTCATCGTCGTCAACGACAACGAGCGCTCGTACGCGCCGACCATCGGCGGCCTCGCCAACCACCTGGCGACCCTGCGCACCACCGACGGCTACGAGCGCTTCCTGGCCCGCGGCAAGGACCTCCTGGAGCGCACCCCGGTCGTCGGCCGGCCGCTCTACGAGACCCTGCACGGCGCCAAGAAGGGCCTCAAGGACTTCATCGCCCCGCAGGGCATGTTCGAGGACCTCGGCCTGAAGTACGTCGGCCCGATCGACGGCCACGACATCGAGGCCCTGGAGTCCGCGCTGGCCCGCGCCAAGCGCTTCGGCGGCCCGGTCATCGTGCACTGCCTCACCGAGAAGGGCCGCGGCTACCAGCCCGCCCTCCAGGACGAGGCCGACCGGTTCCACGCCGTCGGCAAGATCCACCCCGACACGGGCCTGCCGATCGCGTCCTCCGGCGCCGACTGGACGTCCGTCTTCGGCGAGGAGATGGTCAAGCTCGGCAAGGAGCGCGAGGACGTCGTCGCCATCACGGCCGCGATGCTCCAGCCGGTCGGCCTCGACAAGTTCGCCAAGGCCTTCCCGAAGCGCGTGTACGACGTCGGCATCGCCGAGCAGCACGGCGCGGTCTCCGCGGCCGGCCTCGCCACCGGCGGACTGCACCCCGTCTTCGCCGTCTACGCCACCTTCCTCAACCGCGCCTTCGACCAGGTCCTGATGGACGTGGCCCTGCACAAGTGCGGCGTCACCTTCGTCCTGGACCGCGCGGGTGTCACCGGCACCGACGGTGCCTCGCACAACGGCATGTGGGACATGTCGATCCTCCAGGTCGTCCCGGGCCTCAGGCTGGCGGCACCGCGCGACGCCGACCAGGTCCGCGCCCAGCTCCGGGAGGCCGTCGAGGTCACCGACGCGCCGACCGTGGTCCGCTTCTCCAAGGGAGCGGTCGGCCCCGCCGTGCCCGCCGTGGGCCGGATCGGCGGCATGGACGTCCTGCGGGCGCCCGGCACCGACACCCCCGACGTGCTGCTCGTCTCCGTCGGCGCGCTCGCGCCGATGTGCCTGGAGATCGCGGACCTCCTCGACAAGCAGGGCATCTCCACCACCGTCGTCGACCCGCGCTGGGTCAAGCCCGTCGACGAGGCCATGGCCCCGCTCGCCGAGCAGCACCGCGTGGTCGTCACCGTGGAGGACAACTCCCGTGTCGGCGGCGTGGGCTCGGCGGTCGCGCAGGCCCTGCGCGACGCGGGCGTCGACGTCCCGCTGCGCGACTTCGGCATCCCGCCGCGCTTCCTCGACCACGCCTCGCGGGGTGAGGTCCTGGCGGAGATCGGGCTGACCGCGCCGGACATCGCCCGCCAGGTCACCGGGCTGGTGGCCAAGCTCGACGGCCGGTTCGAGCGCACGGCCGCGCACGCCGTGGACTCCGTGGAGCCGGCGCGCGACTGACCGGAGGGCCACAGGTCCAAAGGGCCGGTTTCAGCACCCTGAAGGGGTGGTGAAACCGGCCCATTTGCGTGATTCTCTCCCGGCCGGGGCAAGCGGCTAACACGCCCCCTCGATCATTTCGAGGACGTCAAGCGTGGAGGTACGCCCGTGAGCAGCACCCTCTTCAGGACGAAGAAGGTCGAACAATCGATCTTGGACACTGAGGAGCCGGAGCACGCACTCAAGAAGTCGCTGTCCGCTCTGGATCTCACCGTCTTCGGCGTCGGTGTCATCATCGGCACCGGCATCTTCGTCCTCACCGGCAAGGTCGCCAAGCAGAACGCGGGCCCCGCGGTCTCCCTGGCCTTCGTCGTGGCCGGCATCGTCTGCGCACTCGCCGCGCTCTGCTACGCGGAGTTCGCCTCCACGCTCCCGGTCGCCGGATCCGCCTACACCTTCTCGTACGCCTCGCTGGGCGAGCTTCCCGCGTGGATCATCGGCTGGGACCTGGTCCTTGAGTTCGCGCTCGGCACGGCGGTGGTCGCCGTCGGCTGGGCGGGCTACATCCGCTCACTGCTGGACAACGCGGGCTGGCACATGCCCGACGCGCTGGGCGGCCGCGACGGTGCGCACGGATTCGGGTTCGACATCCTCGCCGCGGCGCTGGTGCTCGTCCTCACCTGCATCCTCGTCCTCGGCATGAAGCTCTCCGCGCGGGTCACCGAGGTCGTCGTGGCCATCAAGGTGACCGTCGTCCTCATCGTGATCGTCGCGGGTGCCTTCTTCATCAACGGCGACAACTACAGCCCCTTCATCCCCAAGTCGCAGGCGGTGGAGGCGGGCGGCAGCCTCAAGGCGCCCCTCATCCAGCTGATGTTCGGCTGGGCACCCTCCAACTTCGGCGTGATGGGCATCTTCACCGCCGCCTCCGTGGTCTTCTTCGCCTTCATCGGCTTCGACGTCGTGGCCACCGCCGCCGAGGAGACCAAGAACCCGCAGCGTGACATGCCACGCGGCATCCTCGGTTCCCTGCTCGTCTGCACCACCCTGTACGTGGCCGTGGCCATCGTCGTCACCGGAATGCAGCACTACAGCAAGCTGTCGGTGGACGCCCCGCTCGCCGACGCCTTCAAGGCCACCGGGCACCCCTGGTTCTCGGGCGTCATCAGCTTCGGTGCCGCCGTCGGTCTGACGACGGTCTGCATGATCCTGCTGCTCGGCCAGACGCGCGTCTTCTTCGCGATGAGCCGCGACGGTCTGCTGCCCCGCTTCTTCTCCCGCGTCCATCCGCGCTTCAAGACCCCGCACCGGCCGACCATCCTGCTCGGCGTGATCATCGCGATCGTCGCGGGCTTCACCAGCCTCAGCGAACTCGCCGAGCTGGTGAACATCGGCACCCTGTTCGCCTTCGTCGTCGTCGCGATCGGCGTGATCATCCTCCGCCGCACCCGCCCCGACCTGCCCCGCTCCTTCCGCACCCCGTGGGTGCCGGTGCTGCCCGTCGTGTCCGTCTGCGCCACGCTGTGGCTGATGGTCAACCTGCCCACCGAGACCTGGCTGCGGTTCGCGATCTGGATGGTGATCGGCGCGCTGGTGTACTTCCTCTACGGCCGGTCGCACAGCCGCCTCGGACGGCACGAGGAGACGACGCTCGCGCAGGTCACCGGCGAGGGCCCGGGAGGCAAGCAGGTCTAGGTGAACCATCGGTCGTCACCGGCCAGATCGTCCCGGCCCCGTATGTCCCGCTTCGGTACGGACTGCGGGGCCGGATAGCGTGCTTCCCATGCTCGCCGCGCCGCTCGCCCCGCCACGGTCCGCAGTCGTACGGACGGCGTACTGGACGCGGCTGCTGCCGCTGCTCGCGGTGCTGGCCTGTGTCACCCGGGTGCCGTCCTTCGCCCGGCCCCTGTGGAACCCCGACGAGGGGTACCTCGCCGTGCAGGCGCGGATGCTGGCCGACGGCGGAGAGCTGTACGAGACGGTCGTGGACCGCAAGCCGCCGTTCGTGCCCTGGCTGTACGAGGGGGCGTTCGCGGTGCACGGTTCGGAGTCCCTCACGTCCGTGCGCGTCCTGGCGCTGCTCGCCCAGCTGCTCACCGCGGTCCTGCTGGCCTCGCTGGCCAGGCGCCGCTGGGGCGACGGCGCGGGACGCACGGCCGGCGTGCTCTATCTGCTGGTCTCCGTCGGGCTCAACCCCGAGGACGCGCAGGCCGCCACCTTCGAGGTGTTCATACTGCCGTGCACGGCAGCCGCGATGTGGTGCGCCGACCGCCGCCGCTGGGGCGCGGCCGGGGTGGCCGTGGCCTGCGCCCTGCTGACGAAGCAGACCGGCGGGGCGGTGCTGCTGCCCGTACTGTGGCTGCTGCACCGGCAGGGCGCGACGCGCGGCGGGCTGCTGCGGCTCCTCGCCGGAATCGTCGTGCCGGTGCTGTCCGCCGCCCTGGTCACCGACCCGGCGGGCTTCGCCTTCTGGACCGTCACCGGGTCGGCCGCGTACGCCTCCTTCACCGGCTCCGAGCTGCACGTCCTGGCGCGGGGTCTGGTCAACACGGCCATTCTGACGGCGGCCTGCGCCGGTCTCGTCCCGCCGGTCGTCCGGGTCCTGCGACTCGCCCGCACGGGGGCCGTGGACCTGTGGCTGTGGTTCGCCTCCTCCGCGGTCGCCGTCCTGCTGGGCTTCCACTTCTTCGGCCACTACTACCTGCAACTCATCCCGCCGCTGGCCCTGCTGGCGACCGCGGCGCTGCAGATCCTGCCCCGGGAGCGGCTGGTGACCGCGCTGGTCACCTCTGCCTGCTGCTGCTCGGCGTTCCTGGCCTGGGGGCTGCTGGCGCCCCGGTCCGACCTCGCGCACGCCACCCGGCTCGCGGACGCGGTCGCCCGCCGCACGGCGCCCGGTGACCGGGTCCTCGTCTGGGGGATACACCCGGAGACGTACTGGCTGGCCGACCGGACCCCCGCCAGCCGCTATCTGACCGCCGGCCTCCTGACCAACTACAGCGGCGGCCGCAACGGACCCCAGGTGGGCGAGAAGTACGGCGTCGAGGGCTCCTGGCCCGTCTTCCGGGAGGAGATGAGCACGCACCCGCCCGCGCTCGTCGTCGACGACTCGCGCGCCGCGCCGTACGCCCCGGAACGGATCCCCTCCCTGCGCCGGCTGCTCACCGCGGAGTACGAGGTGGCGGGGGAGGTGGACGGGGCGGTGCTGTACGTGCGGGAGACGGGGTCGCGGTGAGGAAGCCGGGCTGCCCGCGGGGCCCGACGGCCGCTGCTCCGGCGCCGCACAGGCCGGGGGGTACGCCGTCAGTCAGGGCGTACGGCGCGCGGGCCCGTCGTGTCGGCGCCGAGGGCGGAGACCCGGCCGCGCAGTTCGCGGTCGGCGGTGACGACGAGGCAGGAGCGGTCCGCGGCCCCGGCCACCAGGCCGACGACGGTGTCGTCACCGCTGCCCGGTGCGGCCACCACGCGGACGCCGGGGACGGACTCCACGCCCTTCGCGGCGCCTTCGACGACGAGGACCAGCTCCACGGGCCCGCCGTGCCCGGGCAGCCCGTCCCGGGCCAGTCGGTCGCGCAGCCGCTCCGCCGCACCGCGCCGGTCGCGCCA
This sequence comes from Streptomyces siamensis, assembly GCF_039543605.1. NCBI lineage: Bacteria > Bacillati > Actinomycetota > Actinomycetes > Kitasatosporales > Streptomycetaceae > Streptomyces > Streptomyces siamensis. The sequence goes on from NZ_BAABKB010000009.1 coordinate 39,576, forward strand.
CCAGCCGTCGGGCACGGAGCCGACGACGTTGGCGCCGTCGACGATGACGAGGAGGGGGTCGCCGTGGTCGTCGTCCATGGACTCAGCGTCGCACGCCGGAGGCGGCGGCCCACCGTGACGTGACGACGCGCACGGCGGCGGCGGCCTCGGCGGCCCGCGCGTCGCTGGAGCGGACGGACCGGGCGAACTCCACGTGCAGGAACGGCACGTCCTCGTCCGCGGCGATCCGACCCTGGACGTTCTCGTGGCCCTCCAGCGGGCACGAGCGGACCCAGGCGCGGCACACCGCGAAGCCCCGGTCGCGGAGCGCGTCGGCGAGCCTGCGACCGTCGGTACGGCCCTCGGAGCCCTTGCCCGTGGAGGCGACGACGTCGTGGTCGGGCGCCGAGTCGTCGGCGAAGCCGTGCAGCTGGACACCCGGGAAGCCGCGCCGGACGAGCTCGGCGCAGACCGCGTGGAACACGGTGTCCCGGCGGTGCGCCACGTCGGACGCGTCCCCCTCACCGGATTTGCGATGTGCTCCAGCAACTATCAGGACGCCGCCCGGTGTGCCGCGCAGGACGCGCACGCCCAGCTGTTCCGTGCCGTGGTCGGCGACCGGGTGGGGGACCTGTACCGACCATCGGGCGCGGTGGTCGAGGTCCACGTAGACGCGGCCCCAGCCGCGCGGGTGGGGGGCCTGGTCGACGCGGTCGTACACCTCTGCGAATCGGCGCCCGGTCGCGCTGTCCACCAGGGTGCGAATGCCGAAGTCGACCTCGGCGAGGCGCTGTTCGGCCTGCTCGCGGTGGCCGTCGAGGAGCAGTGCGACGCCGTCGGTGACCAGTCGCCGTTCGGTGCGCGAGGGGGGCAGGTAGCCGCCGTCCGGCGTGAACCGGGACGTGTAGTCGGCGATGTCGCGCGCCAGGTCGACGCTCCGCGCGTCGCCGTCGGGGCGGCCGGAACCCGTGTCCCGGCCGGTGTCGTGGGTGCCGCGCAGGACAAGCGTTCCCAAACCGGCCAGAGCGGTGAGGAGCAGGAGAAGTGTTGCGATCGTTATCGTTCTGGCCCGGAATGCCTTCATGGTTGTATCAAGATATCCCGGTGACCAGACGTCGTAGCCGCCGCACCCTGCCCGCATTGCTGACCCCGCTCGCCCTCGTCGCCGCACTGGCGGGATGCGGTCTCGTCGGAGGGGGAGACTCGGGCGATTCGTCGAAGGGGGGCGGACGCTCGTTCACGGTGGCCGCGGCCGGAGACATCCTGATCCACCCGCAGCTGATCGACCAGGCCAAGAAGGACGCCAAGGAGACCGGCAAGGGCGTGCACGGTCTGGACTTCGGACCGCTGATGGCCGGCATCAAGCCGGTGATCAGCAAGGCCGACCTGGGGATCTGCCACATGGAGCCGGTGATCGGCAAGCCGAACGGCCCCTTCGAGAGCTACCCCAACTTCCTCGTGCCGCCGCAGATCGCCGGGACGATCAAGGACATCGGATACGACACCTGCTCCACCGCCTCCAACCACTCGATCGACCACGGCTACGAGGGTGTGAAGCGCACGCTCGACACGCTGGACTCGGTCGGTCTGAAGCACACGGGCTCCTTCCGCACCCAGAAGGACTCGCTCACCCCGCTGATCATGGACGTCAAGGGTGTGAAGGTCGCGCAGATCTCCTTCGCCTTCGGCTTCAACGCCCACCAGCTGCCCAAGGTCAAGCCGTGGCTGGTCAACCAGAACGACCTGGGCCGCATCAAGGCCGCCGAGAAGCGGGCCCGCGCCGACGGCGCCGAGGTCGTGATCCTCTCCATCCACTGGGGGCGTGAGCACCACCCGAACCCCTCGACGCCGCAGCTCAAGTTCGCCCGCCAGCTCGCCCGGGAGACGGGGATCGACCTGGTCATCGGGCACCACGCGCACGTGGTGCAGCCGATGGAGAAGGTCGACGGCACGTGGATCGCGTACGGCCTCGGCAACCAGGTCGCCCGGCACGACGTGCCGACGGGGCTGACGGAGGAGGGCGTGATCGGCTGGTTCACCTTCACCGAGCGCGGCGGCAAGTGGGACGTCGAGGCCCGGTACGAGCCGACCCTCGTGGACATCCCGCCGGACCCGGACGTCACCACCGGCGAGACCGCGGTGGAGCCGAAGAAGGGCCAGGTGCAGGACTACCGGCTGCTGGACGTGGCCGCCGAGCTCAAGCGCGACGACCTGACGGACCAGGAGCGGGCCCGTCTCCGGCTGGCCTACGAGCGGACCGAGGGCACCATGCTCAACCGCGGCGCGGCCAAGGACGGTCTGAAGCCCCTCACGGAGCTGCCGGACTGACCGCGCCCGCGCGACGTCCGGACCGCGCCCGGCCCCCGGCACTCCGGCGGGCCGGGCGCGATGTCGACATCAGGTGTTCTTCTTCCGTTTCGCTGCGTGTGTGACCGTATGCCACCCGGACCGGACGTGCGTCGAGGTCCCCGGAAGCGGCCAACTGAACCCGCCCGAAGCGGAATCGATCGCTCATGCCCGAGTGTGATCGCATGAAACCTCGTGTAGCGCAGATCACGTTCAAATCGTGCAACTTTGATCTGCCCTCGCCGGTCTGACGCGCGGAGACCCAGTTTTCTCATCCGAGTCTCCGTGTCACGCCCGCACCACCCGCCCGCACCCGCATGCAGGCCGCTCCATGCGTCCCGCCGCTCGTACAACCGCCTGAGAGGACCCCTCCGTTGGCGCCATCGCCCCCGGCTCGGCAGCACCGTGCCCGCCGCCGAGCCGACATGTCGCTACTCGGCGGCATACGTCCGCCCATCGCGATCCTCTCGGTGCTCCTGCTGTCCCTCGCGGGCATCACCGCCCTCGTGCTCGGCCGGGTCGACGACGCGGCCCTGCCCAAGGCGGTCCAGACGTCGCAGCAGCACTTCGCGGAGGACGGCGCGATCGCCCTGCGGGCGTCCATCGACGAGTCGGTGACCGACCTCAACCGCTCCGCGGCCCTCTTCAGCGCCGGCTCCCCGGTCTCCGGCGACACCGTGCTCGACAAACTGGGCAACACGTACCAGAAGTGGATGGGTACGGCGGTCATCGAGATCCAGTCGGGCAAGCTCGTCGCCACCCGCGGCGAGACCGTCCCGCTGACCTCCCTCGACCGCTCCTCGCTCAGCGGCGAGGACGGGCTCGCGCCCCGCATGGTCCGGCTCCAGAACGGCGAGGTCCGACTGCTGTCCTTCGCCCTGCTGTCGTGGCCGGACAGGCCGCAGCTGCTCCTCGTCGCCTCCAACAGCCTGAAGTTCCCCGGCATCAGCCTCGGCCAGTTCCGCTCCATCGCGGTCGTGGACCGCTCCGGAACGATCCTGAGCAGCGACGGCATCCCGGAGCCCGAGCAGGTGCTCACCGACCTCCAGCGCCAGGAGGTCGCCGCATCGAACAAGCAGCTCAAGGCCTTCGCCAAGAAGGTCGCCGAGAAGGCCGGCCGGCACCCCCAGAGCACGAAGGAGCCCGGTTCCGGCGGCTACCAGGGCGTGAGCGGCAGCCTGCTCGGCGGCCGCTGGCTCAGTGACCGCTCCGTCGCGGGTTACGCCAGCCTCACCGCGCCCGAACCCGGCGAGACCACCACCGCGACCAACCTGGGTCTCAGCGTGGTCTCCATGGTGAAGGTCGCCGAGGACCCCACCCGGACCACCTCGCCGCTGTTCGGCCTCGTCGCGGGCGGCGCCCTGCTGCTGGTCGGCGGCATCGCCGTCGCCGTCCTGCTCGGCACGGTGCAGCGGCCCCTCATCCGGCTCTTCCTGGAGTCCCGCCGCCTCACCCGCGGCGACCTCACCCGCCCGGTGAGCGTCCCCCGTTACGGCGAGGCCCGCCGCATCGGCACCGCCCTGGAACGACTGCGCCGCCAGCTGCTCGGCGAGAGCGCCGGACAGGGCGAGCCCGCGCCGCGCCCGCGTGGCCTGCGCCGCATCGGCAGCCGCGGTCTCCTCGTCGTCTGCGCGGTCCTGCTGCTCGCCTGGTCGGCGCCGCTGCTGCTCGCCCTCAACCGCGCCGACGGCACCGTCGTCGTGCCGCAGCAGATCGTCAACGACCAGCGCGAGCGCACCGACACCCTCACCGACCGGGTCCGCCGGGCGCTCAACGAGGGCGAGGCCGACCTCCAGTCCGTGGCCACCCTGATCGGCGACCGCACCACCCCCGCCGACATGACCAAGGTCCTCGACCGCACCCTCAACCAGCACCTGCGCTACCAGTCGCTCTACGTCGTCGACACCTCCGGCGACGTGATCGCCCGGTCCGGCGGCAAGCCGCACGAGGTCCGGTCCAAGCCCGCCACCGCCGACCCGATCCAGCTGCTCGGCCAGGGCAGCACCAAGCCCCTCGTGGTCGGCACCGCGGAGATCCCCGGACGCGACGGCGCCGCCCTGGTCGGCGAGTTCCGCATCGACTTCCTCAACTCGCTGCTCAAGCGGCCGGGCCTCGGAGTCGTCCGCCTCGTCGACGACAAGAACCATGTCATCGCGGGCAACACCGGATACATCGCCTTCCAGTCGCTGCCCAACGACCGCCTGAAGGACCTGGTCTCCGCGTCCAACCAGAAGGTCGGCAAGTCCGCGCACGCCGCCGGCGTCCTGTACCGCGAGAACGGCGTGCAGATCGCGGCCGCGGCCCCCTTCGTCGGCGGCGGCCCGGCCAAGGCCCTCGGCTGGACCGTCGTCAGCTGGCAGCCCGCCGACCGCCTCGCCATCCCGGAGTACGACGTGCAGCACCGCACGATGCTCGCCGGGCTGCTGGGCGCCGCCGCGGCGGCCGCCTGCCTGGGCTGGATGCACATCGTGGTGGCCCGCCCGCTGCGGGTCCTGGCCGGCCAGGCCGAGGCACTCGCCGAGGGCGACCGCAAGACCGTCCTCTTCCCACGCAACCACGACGAGGTCGGCGCCGTCACCCGCTCCCTGGAGCTCGTCCGCCAGCAACTCCAGGAACAGCGCAAACAGCAGTCGACGCCGCGCCGGAGCTCCCCCGGGGCCCCGCACGAGCAGCACGTAAGGAACTGATCACCGGTGCTCTTCCTCTACACCGTTCTGCTGGTGTGCTGCGTGATCCTGCTGGTGGCGGGCGTCATCGAGCAGCGGCGGCACTTCACCAACCTGGACAACATCCCCACCCGGGTGCTGGTCAACGGCATCCGCGGCAAGTCGTCCATCACCCGTCTGTGCGCGGGCGCGCTGCGCGGCGGCGGGCTGACCACGGTCGCGAAGACCACCGGCACGGCGGCCCGGTTCATCCACCCCGACGCCACCGAGGAGCCGGTCTACCGCAAGTTCGGCATCGCCAACGTCGTCGAGCAGATCGGCATCGTCCGGCGTGCGGCCGCGTACAACCCGGACGCCATGGTCATCGAGTGCATGGCCGTCATGCCGGCGCTCCAGGAGATCAACCAGTCCAAGCTGATCCGCTCCACCATCGGCGTGCTCTGCAACGTCCGCGAGGACCACCTCGCCGAGATGGGCCCCACCCTGGACGACGTGGCCCGCTCGCTGTCCCGGTCCATGCCGGAGGGCGGCATCTGCATCACCGCGGAGAAGGAACGCTTCGCGATCCTCCAGGAGGAGGCCGACTCCCGCGACTGCAAGCTGATCTACGCCGACCCCGACTCCGTCACGGACGAGGAGCTGCGCGGCTTCAGCTGGTTCACCTTCAAGGAGAACGTGGCGATCGCGCTCACCGTCGCCGAACTCCTCGGTGTGGAGCGGCAGACCGCCCTCCAGGGCATGTACGACGCGCCGCCGGACCCCGGTGTCCTGTCCGTCGAGCGGTATGTCACCGAGGACGGCAAGCGGCTGCGCTTCGCCAACGTCTTCGCGGCCAACGACCCCGAGTCGACGCTGATGAACATCAACCAGCTGCTCGACCTCGGCGCCATCCACCGGCCGCTCAACGTGGTCATCAACTGCCGTCCCGACCGCGTCGAACGCAACGGCCAGATGGGCGAGATCATCCCGCAGCTCGACCCCGAGCAGGTCTTCGTCATCGGGCACCCGGCCAAGAGCGCCATCGACGCGATCCCGGCCGCGTACCGCGACCGCGCCGTCGACCTCGGCGGCGACCGCCGCGACCCCGAGGAGTTCATGGGACAGCTGATCGGCAGGCTCGGCTCCGACTCCTCCCTCGTGGCCATCGGCAACATCCACGGCCAGGGCGAGCACCTGCTGGAGCACCTCGCCGAACTGCCCGCGGACGAAACCCCCGACGAGTCCGCCGACCAGCGCGGCGGGCCCACCGACGACGGAACCGGCGCACGGCAGACGCCCGCGCGCGTGCCGGAGCACGTCGAGACCATGCAGCTGTACGCCCCGCGCATCGACCCGTACCAGCCCTATTCCGAGGCGTACGAGACGCGGTACGCGCCCCAGACGGCCGCCGTCCCGGTGCCGCGCACCGCCGAGCACCCGTACCCGGCCCAGACACACCAGCACCAGGCCCAGACACACCAGCACCAGGTCCAGACACACCAGCACCAGTCCCGGACGCACCAGCACCAGGAACCGGCCCACCACAACCAGCCCCAGCAGCACCACGCGCAGGGCGAACCGGCCTCCTGGGAGCAGGGCCGCCGGCAGGCGCACCCGCGCCCCGCGGTCCCCGAACAGCCGCGGCAGGGGTACCCCGAGCGGACCAGGGAGCAGTGGCCCGCGATCGAGCCGGGCCCCGCCGCACTACCGCCCCCCGGCCCCGCCGAACCGCCCCCGTCCCGGGGCCTGTTCGAGCCCCGAGTACCCCCCGCACCCTCCGCCGACGACCAGCAGCAGTGGCACAGCCCGGGAGAGCCCCGTTGATCCCCTCCGTCCTCACCCCCGAGATCGCCGCGATCGGCATCGGCCTGGGCCTGATGTTCTCGCTGATCTGCTACCTGACGACCAACCTCTCGCCCGGCGGCATGATCACCCCGGGCTGGCTCGCGCTCACCCTCATCGAGGACCTCCAGCGCGCCGCCCTCGTCATCGGCGTGACCGTCCTGACGTACGTCACCACCCTGCTCCTCCAGCGCGTCGTGATCCTCTACGGCAAGCGGCTCTTCGCGGCCGTGGTGCTCACCGGCGTGCTGATCCAGGCGACCGTGATCATCGTGCTCCAGATGGAGTTCCCGCTGCTGTACGCCAACCAGACCCTGGGCTTCATCGTCCCGGGCCTCATCGGCTACCAGCTCGTGCGCCAGCCCAAGGGAGCCACCCTGCTGTCGACCGGCTCGGTCACCCTCGCCACCTACGTCGTGCTGACCGCCGGAATCCTCCTCGGCGCCATGCCGACCGCCTGAGCCCGCTGCCCACTCGGAACCTCTGGAGCCTTCACCATGCCGAAGAGCAAAGGCCGCCCCGTCCTGCACGCGGCCACGGTCCTCGCACTGCTCGCGGGCAGCGCGTACTTCACCGTCGAACTCCGCAAGGACGCGGAGGCCAAGGTCCCGGCCGTGCAGTCGGTGACCGACAAGCCCGACCTGGAGAACTCGGCGGGCAAGGCCACCGGGAAGCAGACCTGGGAGCGCCTGAACAACCCGACGCGCTCGGTGCTGCGCGGCAAGGACGGCGAGATCCTCGCCACCTTCACGGACGGCGCCCGCACCGCGACCCTCAGGGGCCCCTCCCGCACCTTCACCGAGCCCGCCAACACGCAGTCCCGGGTGGTGACGGAGGACTGGGTGCGGCTGATGCCGGAGGCGTGGCGCAAGGGTGCCGAGAAGGAGAAGTGGTTCAAGGACTGGTTCAAGCAGTACTACGGCAGCGAGGAGGACGACATCTTCGCGTTCGCCTTCCAGTACGTCCAGGGTGCCCCGGTCAAGAAGGACGACGAGGGCGTCCCCTACGCCGGCGACGCGGTCTTCGGCCCGTTCAAGGAGGACGGCGTCGACCGCCTCGAACAGAACGACTTCTACGACTACCTCGGCATGAACTACACCTTCCGTGACGGCACCACGATGCAGGCCCGCAAGGAGCGCTACCGCGCCCTGGACTGCTCCGGCTTCATGCGCATGGTGTGGGGCTACCGGGCCCGCTACCCGCTGATGGCGACGAACACGATCGGCGACGGGCTGCCGCGCAGCGCGGACGGCATGGCACGCTCCAAGGTGGGCGTCGACATCATCAAGCTCTCCGGCCCCTCCCCCTGGTACACGCGTCCCAAGAACATCGACGTGGTCCAGCCCGGCGACCTCCTCTTCTTCAAGATGGACCACCGCACCGGCAACCACCTCGACCACGTCGCCCTGTACCTCGGCGTCGACACCGACGGCCACCGTGTCTTCATCTCCAGCCGCAAGGAGGTCAACGGCCCGACCATGGGCGACAAGGGCGGCGCCTCGCGCATCGACGGCAACGGCTTCTACGCGGGTCTGCTCCGCAGCGCCAAGCGTCTGTGAGCGGCTTACTCGGGCGGGGGCGGGCCGCCGCGGACGGCCCGCCCCGATTAAGGTGAACCGGTGAACGGCGACTGGCTCATACGCGGCCGCGACGGCAGGCTCAGTGCGTACCTGCTGTCGGAGGCCGCCGTCCGCTGCCGGGCGGAGCGCGGCCCCGGCGGCCCCTGGGACCCCGCGCGCACCGTGGGCGGCGACCAGCGCCTGCACCCCGTGCTCGCCGTCGGCCAGGGTGCCGACGGCTACGCCCACCTCGTCTCCTGGCGCCCCACGGTCCGCGACGAGTCCGGCCTCGTCCACTCGACGCACTACCGGCCGCGTCTCGCCGCCCTCGACTGGCACCCGATCGGGCATCCCGACAGGACGGGCGGCCGGACCGGCCCGCCGGCCGTCGCGGTCGACGCCCAGGGACGCGCCCATGTCTTCGTGCGCAACAAGGGCGGCGGGGTCGGCATGGTCGCCCAGAAGGAGAAGGGCGGCTGGGGCCCGTGGCGCGACCTCGAGGGACATGACGTACGGGACGAACTGGCGGCCGTGACGGGGGAGTCCGGCCGGGTCGAGCTGTACGCCGCCGTGCCGGACGGCATCCTGCACTGGAGCCAGCCGGAGCCCGGCGCGCAGCCGGTCCTGGACGAGGCGCTGGAGGCCCCGGTCCGCCCCGGCACACTCCGCGCGCTCGCGACCTCCCCCGACTCCACCACCGTCTTCTACACCGATGAGTCGGGCGACCTGTGCGCCTGGCGGGCGGGCGGGAAACCCCTGCGGGTGCTCGCCAGTGCGGGGCCCGGCCCCGTGGCGGCGATCCGTTGCGAACTCGATGGCCACGACTGCACGTTGCTCGCGCAGCGGTCGTCGAGCGGACGGGTCGTCTTCGCCGCGTACCCGACGCAGGACGAGGCCGCGGGGGCGTGGTGGACCGAGTCCGGGCCCGCACTGCCGGGGGACGCGGTCGTCTCGCTCGCGGAGGACGAGGACGGCCGTGTGGTCGCGGCGAGCCTCGCGCCCGGCTCCGGCGAACTCCTCATCACCCGCCGCAAGTCCGAACCGGGCCTGGCCCTGGAGGCCTGGCGCCCGGTCTGACAGCCGTCGTTCGCCCCCTCCGCCCCTGCCCGTCCCATCCCCGGGGGCTCCGCCCCCGGCCCCCCGATCGGCCTGACGGCCTCGTCCTCAATCGCCGGACGGGCTGGTGCACTCCGCCCGCCGGACGGCGCAGTCCGGTCTCGTCGCTCGTCGATCGCCGGAGTGGCCGGCTTTCCAGCCCAGGGGGCGGAGCCCCCAGGTCCGAGGACGCCAAGAGCGGGGCAGAACGGCCGGTGCCCCGCACACCGACAGGCGTGCGGGGCACCGGCGCAGGACAGAGCGCTACGCGGGAACGCTGGCGACTCCCGGCTCCAGGAACCTCTTGCCGTTCACCCGCTCGGAGACACCCTCACGGTCCAGGTACGGCGTGATGCCGCCCAGGTGGAAGGGCCAGCCGGCACCGGTGATCAGGCACAGGTCGATGTCCTGGGCCTCGGCGACGACACCCTCGTCGAGCATGAGCCCGATCTCCTGGGCGACGGCGTCGAGGACACGGGCGCGGACCTGCTCCTCGCTGAGGACGACATCGCCCTGCTTGAGGAGCGCGGCGACCTCGGGGTCGAGCTCCGGCTTGCCGGAGTCGTAGACGTAGAAGCCGCGCTTGCCCGCCTTGACGACGGCCGCGAGGTTCTCGGAGACCGTGAAGCGGTCCGGGAAGGCCCGGTTGAGGGTCTCGGAGACGTGCAGACCGATCGCGGGGCCGACCAGCTCCAGGAGCACCAGCGGGGACATCGGCAGGCCCAGGGGCTCGATGGCCTTCTCGGCGATCTCGACCGGGGTGCCCTCGTCGATGACGTTCTGGATCTCGCCCATGAAGCGGGTGAGGATGCGGTTCACCACGAACGCCGGGGCGTCCTTGGTCAGGACTGCGGTCTTCTTCAGCTTCTTGGCGACGGCGAAGGCGGTGGCCAGCGAGGCGTCGTCCGTCTGCTCGCCGCGGACGATCTCCAGCAGGGGGAGGATCGCGACCGGGTTGAAGAAGTGGAAGCCGACGACCCGCTCGGGGTTCTTCAGCTTCGAGGCCATCTCGGTGACCGACAGCGAGGAGGTGTTGGTGGCGAGGATCGCGTGCGCCGGGGCGACCGCCTCGACCTCCGCGAACACCTGCTGCTTGACGCCGATCTCCTCGAAGACGGCCTCGATGACGAAGTCGGCGTCGGAGAAGCCCTCGGCCTTGTCCAGCACACCGCTGACCAGTGCCTTGAGGCGGTTGGCCTTGTCCTGGTTGATGCGGCCCTTGCCGAGCAGCTTGTCGATCTCGGCGTGCACGTAGCCCACGCCCTTGTCGACACGCTCCTGGTCGATGTCCGTCAGAACGACGGGCACCTCCAGGCGGCGCAGGAAGAGCAGGGCGAGCTGCGAGGCCATCAGGCCCGCGCCCACGACGCCGACCTTGGTGACCGGGCGCGCGAGGTTCTTGTCCGGCGCGCCGGCCGGGCGCTTGCCGCGCTTCTGGACCAGGTTGAAGGCGTAGATGCCGGAGCGGAGTTCGCCACCCATGATCAGGTCGGCGAGCGCCACGTCCTCGGCGTCGTACCCCTTCTGCAGGTCGCCGTCCTTGGCCGCGGCGATGATGTCCAGCGCGCGGTACGCGGCCGGAGCGGCACCGTGGACCTTGCCGTCGGCGATGAAGCGGCCCTTGGCGACGGCCTGGTCCCAGGCCTCGCCGCGGTCGATCTCGGGACGCTCGACGGTGATGTCGCCCTTGAGGACGGAGGCCGTCCACAGCAGCGACTGCTCCAGGAAGTCCGCGCCTTCGAAGAGGGCGTCGGCGATGCCCAGTTCGAAGACCTGCTTGCCCTTGAGCTGCTTGTTCTGGTTGAGCGAGTTCTCGATGATCACCGAGACGGCCTTGTCCGCACCGATCAGGTTCGGCAGGATCGTGCAGCCGCCCCAGCCCGGGACCAGGCCCAGGAAGACCTCGGGCAGGGAGAAGGCCGGCAGGGCCTTCGACACCGTGCGGTAGGTGCAGTGCAGACCGACCTCGACGCCGCCGCCCATCGCCGCGCCGTTGTAGTACGCGAAGGTCGGGACGGCCAGCGCCGACAGGCGCTTGAAGACCTCGTGGCCGCCCTTGCCGATGGCGAGCGCGTCCTCGTGCTTCTTCAGCAGCTCGACGCCCTTGAGGTCGGCGCCGACCGCGAAGATGAACGGCTTGCCGGTGATGCCGACGCCGACGATGTCGCCGGCCGCGGCCTCCGCCTCGACCTGGTCGATCGCGGCGTTCAGGTTCGCGAGCGAGGCCGGGCCGAAGGTGGTCGGCTTGGTGTGGTCGAAGCCGTTGTCCAGCGTGATGAGCGCGAAGCGCCCGGCGCCGAAGGGCAGGTCGAGGTGGCGTACGTTCGCGGACGTCACGACCTCGTCGGGGAACAGCTCGGCTGCGCCCTTCAGGAGTTCAGCGGTGCTCACTTCTCGCCTCCGGCGTCCTTGTGGTGCGGGTTCTCCCAGATCACCGTGGCGCCCATGCCGAAGCCGACGCACATGGTGGTGAGGCCGTAACGGACCTCCGGCTGCTCCTCGAACTGGCGGGCCAGCTGCGTCATCAGACGCACGCCGGAGGAGGCCAGCGGGTGACCGAACGCGATGGCGCCGCCGTACTGGTTGACGCGCGCGTCGTCGTCGGCGATGCCGTAGTGCTCCAGGAAGGCGAGCACCTGGACGGCGAAGGCCTCGTTGACCTCGAAGAGGCCGATGTCGTCGATCGACAGGCCGCCCTGGGCGAGGGCCTTCTCGGTGGCCGGGATCGGGCCGTAGCCCATGACCTCCGGCTCGACGCCCGCGAAGGCGTACGAGACGAGGCGCATCTTGACCGGCAGGTTGTGCTCGCGGGCGAAGTCCTCGGACGCGATGATCGAGGCGGTCGCACCGTCGTTGAGACCGGCCGCGTTGCCGGCCGTGACACGGCCGTGGACGCGGAACGGGGTCTTCAGGCCGGACAGGTTCTCCAGCGTGGTACCCGGACGCATCGGCTCGTCGGCGGTCACCAGGCCCCAGCCGGTCTCACCGACCTCCGCGTTGGTGTTGCGCACCGAGATCGGCACCAGGTCCTGCTGGATCTTGCCGTTGGCGTACGCCTTGGCGGCCTTCTCCTGCGAGCGCACGGCGTACTCGTCGGCGCGCTGCTTGGTGATCGTGGGGTAGCGGTCGTGCAGGTTCTCGGCGGTCATGCCCATGAACAGGGCGGACTCGTCGACCAGCTTCTCGCTGACGAACCGCGGGTTCGGGTCGACGCCCTCGCCCATCGGGTGGCGGCCCATGTGCTCGACACCGCCGGCGATGACGGCGTCGTAGGCGCCGAAGGCGATGGAGCCCGCAGTGGTGGTGACGGCGGTCAGCGCGCCCGCGCACATGCGGTCGATGGAGTAGCCGGGCACCGACTGGGGGAGACCGGCCAGGATCCCGGCGGTGCGGCCCAGCGTCAGACCCTGGTCACCGATCTGCGTGGTCGCGGCGATGGCGACCTCGTCGATCTTCTTGGGGTCCAGGCCGGGGTTGCGGCGCAGCAGCTCCCGGATGGCCTTCACGACGAGGTCGTCGGCGCGGGTCTCGTGGTAGATGCCCTTCGGGCCCGCCTTGCCGAACGGGGTGCGGACGCCGTCGACGAAGACGACGTCCCTGACGGTACGAGGCACGATGGCTCTCCTCCAGATGCGGGATGGCACTGCTGCGCGTCGCACGCGACTGAGCGCGCGCTCACCCCCTCATGCTACTTGCGGGTAACCATGCTGCCCAGCCCCGGAGGCGGGAGCGGCGAAGGTCACATCCGTGAGCCGCCCCCGGGCGGTGCCGTCGACCCCCGCGGCGTCAGCACCGGGGTGGGCACCGGGTGCGACGCGGGCTCCTCGCCGGTGATCACGCCGAACAGGGTCCGTGCCACGTCCGCGCCGAAGCCGTGCACGTCGTGGCTCATGGCGGAGAGCGTCGGATGGGTGAGCCGGCACAGCTGGGAGTCGTCCCAGGCGAGCAGGGAGACGTCGCCCGGCACGCTCAGCCCCATCTCGGAGGCGACGGAGAGCCCGGCCACCGCCATGATGTCGTTGTCGTACACGATCGCGGTCGGCCGGTCCGGCGGCGCGGCCGACAGCAGCGAGCGCGTGGCCCGCGCCCCGGCGTCGCCCGAGAAGTCGGTCGCCACCTGCCAGGACCCGGCGAGGTCCAGCGTCCGGGCCGCCTCGTCGAAGGCCGCCGTGCGGATGGTCGTGTGACCGAGGGGTGCCGCACCGCCGACCCGGGCGATCCGCCGGTGTCCGAGCGCCGCGAGATAGCGCACGGCCTCGGTGACGGCGGTCGCGTCGTCGGTCCACACGGACGTGAGGGAGCCGGTCAGCGACGGATGGCCGACGGCGACGGCCGGCATGCCGAGCCGCTCCACCGCGGCGACCCTCGGGTCGTCGGCCCGGAAGTCGACCAGGATCGACCCGCTGATCTGCTTCCCCTTCCACCAGGCCTCCTGGAGACCGACCTCCTCCTCCAGGTTCCGCACGAGACGCAGCAGCAGCGAGCACGCACGCTCGGTCAGCACACCCTCCACCCCGGAGATGAACTCCATGTAGAAGGGCTCGAGTCCGAGCTGCTTGGCCGGCCGGCAGATCGCGAGCCCGACCACGTCCACCCGCTGGCTGGACAGCGACCGGGCGGTGAGGTTCGGCGCCCAGCCCAGCTCCCGGGCCGCGGCGAAGATCCGGTCGCGGGTGGCGTCCGACAGGCCGGGCTTGCGGTTGAAGGCGAGGGACACCGCGCCCTTGGAGACCCCGGCGCGCGCCGCGACGTCCTTGATGGTGACGCGGGGGGTCGGCACTGTCGTCATCGGGTCGGCTCCACGCAGTACAGGGCGGATCGGGCGGCCGTCTCGGCCCGCTCGTCCAGAGTCTCCCAGCCGCGTACGCCGATCGTGACCCGTTCGCCGGGAAGCAGCGTGACCAGGCCGGTGTCGGCCTCGGCCGCCGGGTCGAGGCGGTCCGCCTGGAGCAGCAGGTCCCGTACGAGGGTGTGCGCCGTCACGGTCACCGCGCCCGGCGCGACCGTGACGTCGAAACGGGGACTCGGGTAGGGGACTTCACGGTCGGGCACGGGAAAGTGCAGGGCCCGCAGCCCGTCCGCGTCGGCCACCAGGAACTCCTTCGGCCCGGCCGGCCGCAACTCGGTCGGTACGAGAAGCTCGCCGACCGCGCGTGCGGCGGCGGAGAGGTCGAGCGTCGTCTCGCCCGTCGTCACGCCCTCGACGGACATCCGCCGCAGCCTGACCGTGCCCCGCCAGGGCTGCGCGGACTGGTTGACCGCGGCGAGCACCAGCCCGCCGGTCCGGGGCTGCAACGTCAGGAGCCGGTCCGCGTAGAGCCGCCGCAGCTCGTGGTAGAGCGGCTTGGCGCGTCCGTCGCCGTCGATCGCGGCCCAGGAGGTCACCGGCCAGCAGTCGTTGAGCTGCCAGAGGACCGTGCCGGCGCACACCGGCCAGTGCGCGCGCCAGTGCTCGATCCCGGCGGCCACCGCACGGGCCTGGTTGACCTGGTTGAGGTAGTGCCAGCGGTCGAAGTCGCCCTCGGGCGGCGGGAAGTGGCGGGCGAGTCCGCGCTCCAGCTTGCCGTTCCCGTCGTCGGCCTTCTGGTGGTGCAGCATGCCGGGGGAGTCGGGGGCGAGCGCCTCGCCGGGGAGCGCGCGGCGCAGCGTCGCGTAGGCGGGCGGTGCCTGCCAGCCGAACTCGGCGACGAAGCGCGGGACATGGAGGCGGTAGTCGGCGTAGTCCGTCCTGTTCCACACCTCCCACGAGTGGTGGGTGCCGTGCGCCGGGTCGTTGGGGTGGTGGTCCCAGGAGCCGGACCACGGGCTGCCCGCCGCGTACGGCCGCGTCGGGTCCAGCTCGGCCACCACCCGCGGCAGCAGCCCGAGGTAGTACCCCTCGCCCCATGAGTCCCCGGCCAGCCGCCGTTCCCAGTCCCAGTCCTTGAAGCCCCACAGGTTCTCGTTGTTGCCGTTCCACAGCACGAGCGAGGGGTGCGGCATCAGCCGTACGACGTTCTCCCGGGCCTCGGCCTCCACCTCGCCGCGCAGCGGCTGCTCCTCGGGGTACGCCGCGCAGGCGAAGGGGAAGTCCTGCCAGACCATCAGCCCCAGCTCGTCGCAGGCGTCGTAGAAGTCCTCGCTCTCGTAGATGCCGCCGCCCCACACGCGCACGAGGTCGACGCCCGCGGCGGCGGCCTGGCGGAGCCGGTGCCGGTAGCGCTCAGGGGTGATCCGGGACGGGAGGGCGTCGTCCGGGATCCAGTTCACCCCGCGCGCGAAGAGCCGGACGCCGTTGACGACGAAGGTGAAGCCGCTGCCGTGGGCGTCGGCGCGGCGGTCCAGTTCCAGCGTGCGGAAGCCGATGCGGCGGCGCCACGCGTCGAGCGGACCGTGTGCGTCGCTCAACGTCAACTCGACGTCGTACAAGCGTTGTTCACCGTAGCCGCGGGGCCACCACAGCTCGGGGCCCGGGATCTCCAGCAGGACCGTCCCGGACGTGCCGTCGATCGTCCCGCAGGCCCGCACCCCGCCGGCCCGGGCCTCCACGGTGAGGCCGGCCTCGACCCTGGTCCGCTCGACGTCCACGGCCAGCTCGACGCGTCCGACGCCCCGTTCGACGGTCACCAGCGGCCGGACCCGGGCGATCCGCGCGGTCGACCAGTGCTCCAGCCGCACCGGGCGCCAGATCCCGGCGGTGACCAGTGTCGGCCCCCAGTCCCAGCCGAAGGAGCAGGCCATCTTCCGCAGGTACGGGAAGGGTTCGGGATAGGCGCTCGGCCGCTCGCCGAGCCGGTCCCGCACCGCCTCGGCGGCGCCGTACGCCGAGGTGAAGTGCACCGAGAGCGGGCCGCCGAGCCCGGTGACGTCGAAACGGTAGGAGCGGTGCATGTTCCGTACCGAGCCGAGGAGCTGTCCGTCCAGCCGGATCTGTGCGGCGGTGTCCAGGCCGTCGAAGACGAGGTCGGTCTGTTCGTGGCCGGATGTGGCGGGCAGGGCGACGTCGTAGGTCCAGTCCCGCCGGCCCACCCATGCCACCTCGGTCTCGTTGCGGCCGAGGAACGGGTCCGCGATGACGCCCGCCGCCAGCAGATCGGTGTGCACACAGCCCGGGACCGCGGCCGAAAGTGCGGCTCCCTCGTGCCGCAGGGTCCATCCCTCGGTGAGCGGTGTGACGTCCAGCATGCGTACTCCCTAAACCGGTTGAGGCAGTAGACACCAGTGGCTGCGAAAGATTTCGGAATCGTTGGCGGAATAGTGACTTTACCGGTTTAGCGGCGGCTGTCAGAGTGCCGAACCAGCCAACCGAGGTGAACGGAGCTGGTGCAGATGAACCGCCGCACGTCATTCGCCGGAACACTGCTCGCCGCCGCACTGCTGGCCGCGGGCTGCACGGGGAGCGGAGGCGCGTCGAAGGGCGCGGACGCCAAGGCCCCCGACGACCCCGCCAAGGTGTCCGGGACCATCAAGGTCCTCACCCAGCGGACCGATCTCGTGCAGGACGGCACGATGAAGAAGTACGCAGCCGAGTTCAACAAGACCTACCCGAAGGTCCAGGTCGAGTTCGAGGCCGTCACCGACTACGAGGGTGAGGTCAAGATCCGCATGAACACGGAGAACTACGGCGACGTCCTCATGATCCCGGCCGTGATCAAGAAGGGCGACTACCCCAAGTTCTTCGCCTCGCTCGGCACGGCCGCCGAGCGCTCCAGGAAGTACCGCTTCACGGACTTCACCGCGGTCGGCGGCAAGGTCTACGGACAGAGCCCGATCGGCGTGACCCCGGGCTTCGTCTACAACAAACGGGTCTGGAAGGACGCGGGGATCACCGACTGGCCCACCACCCCGGCCGCCTTCGTCGACGACCTCCGGGCGATCAAGGCCAGGACGAAGGCCGTCCCGTACTACACGAACTTCAAGGACAAGTGGCCGCTCACGTCGTGGACGTCCGCCAACGGGTCGCCGAGCTGCGACACCGGGGCGACCACCGCCCTCGCCGACGGCGACCCCTGGGCCGACGGCGCCGATCTGCGCGTCGCCGACACCCTGCTCTACGACGTCGTCCACGACGGGCTCGCCGAGAAGGACCCGACGACCACCAACTGGGAGGGCTCCAAACCCCGGCTGGCGAAGGGCGACATCGCCACCATGTGGCTCGGCTCCTGGGCGATCACACAGTTCCGGGCCGCCGCCGAGCAGGCCGGCACCGACCCCGACGACATCGGCTTCATGCCCTTCCCCGTCCAGGTCGGCGGCAGGTTCTGCGCCGTGGTGGCGCCCGACTACAACCAGGCCGTCAACGTCCACTCCGCCCACAAGGAGGCCGCCCGCGCCTGGATCGACTGGTTCACCGACCGGTCGGGCTACGCGGACGACAACCTGACCCTCTCCCCGGTCAAGGGAGCGCCGCTGCCGGACGTGCTGAAGCCGTACCAGGACGCGGGCGTGAGGTTCATCGAGCTCGACGACACCGACGGAGCCACCGTCAAGGCCATCGACAACCAGTCCGAGGTCGGCATCTACGCCCCCGACTACCGTCAGAACCTCGTCGACCTCGCCCGCGGCGCCAGGAAGGGCAGCCTCGACGACTTCTTCAAAGACCTCGGCAAGCGCTGGACCGAGGCGGCCGGGACCGTCGGGTCCGGGTCCTGATGAAGGGCGACGACACCGGGACCGTGATGACGGACGCCCCCGGCACGGCGGCGCGGCCCGCGACGGCCCCGCCGCCCGCCGCCCGGGGGCGCGCCCCACGCGGCGTACGCCTGTGGCGCGGCCTGACCCCCTGGCTCTTCCTCGCCGCCCCGCTCGCCCTGCTGATCACCTTCACGTACGCGCCCGTCGCCAACATGATCGCGTACAGCTTCACCGACTGGGACGGCGTCAGCCCCGACCTGCACTACACGGGCGCCGAGAACTACGTCGAACTCTTCACCCGGCCCGAGCTGTTCCAGGTGTTCTTCGTCAGCGGCTACTACCTGGCCGCCTCGGTCGTACAGATCGCCGTCGCCCTCTACTTCGCGACGATCCTGAGCTTCGACGTCCGCTTCCGGAACTTCTTCAAGGGCGTGCTCTTCTTCCCCTACCTCGTCAACGGCGTCGCGATCGGCTTCGTCTTCCTCTACTTCTTCCAGGACGGCGGCACCCTCGACTCCGTCCTCGGCCTGTTCGGACACCACTCCGACCGGGCGTGGCTCGGCACCCCGGTGTCCGCCAACACCTCCCTGGCCGGGGTCTCCGTCTGGCGCTACACCGGTCTGAACTTCGTGCTGTTCCTCGGCGCGATCCAGTCGATCCCGGGCGAGCTGTACGAGGCGTCCGAGCTGGACGGCGCCCATCGATGGCACCAGTTCCGGTACATCGTCCTGCCCGGCATCAAGCCCGTCCTCAGCCTCTCGGTGATCCTCTCCATCTCCGGCTCGCTGTCGGCTTTCGACGTGCCGTTCATCATGACGGGAGGCGCGACCGGCACGGAGACCTTCGTGATCCAGACCGTGAAGCTGGCCTTCCAGTTCAACAAGACGGGCCTCGCCTCGGCGGCCGCGGTCGTGCTGCTGCTCATCATCCTCGCGGTGACGTGGGTGCAGCGGCGCCTCGTCCCGGACGACAAGGTGGATCTCGTATGACACCGCCGGGAACCACACCCGCGGGCCGTCGCCGGGCCGCCCGCACTCTCACGTACCTGTCGCTCGCCGTCGCCTCCGTCGTCGTGCTGCTTCCGCTCGCCGTCGTCCTGCTGACCTCCCTCAAGTCCTCGAAGGAGATGGCGGACGGCAGCGGCGCGCTCGCACCGCCCGACGACTTCCTGAACTTCCACAACTACGTGACGGCGTTCCGGGACGGCGGGATGCCGGCGGCGTTCGGCAACACGGCCTTCATCCTGCTCTTCTCCGTCACCGGCACGGTGATCATCGGCTCGATGGCGGCGTACGCGATCGACCGCTTCACGTTCCGCTTCAAGAAGCTGGTGGTCGCGCTCTTCCTGATCGCCACGCTCGTACCGGGCGTCACGACACAGGTCGCGACCTTCCAGATCGTCGACGGCTTCGGCCTGTTCGACACCCGCTGGGCACCGATCGTGCTCTACATGGGCACGGACATCGTCTCGATCTACATCTTCCTGCAGTTCGTCCGGTCCATCCCCGTCTCCCTGGACGAGGCCGCGCGCCTCGACGGCGCCAACGCCTTCACCATCTACTGGAAGATCATCCTGCCGCTGCTCAGGCCCGCCGTCGCCACGGTCGTGATCGTGAAGGGGATCACCGTCTACAACGACTTCTACCTCCCCTTCCTCTACATGCCGTCCGAGGATCTTGGCGTGATCTCGACGTCGCTGTTCCGCTTCAAGGGGCCGTTCGGGGCGCACTGGGAGACGATCTCGGCCGGCGCGGTGCTCGTCATCCTGCCGACCTTGATCGTCTTCCTGTTCCTCCAGCGGTTCATCTACAACGGCTTCACCCGGGGGGCGACGAAATGAACGCGGGCCGGGCCGCCGTCCGCGGCCCGGCCCGCGGCCCCGGACATCCCCGGGGCCGGGGCGCCTCGGCCCCGGTGGTCGTCAGCCCTTGGGGGCCTTCGCCGAAAGCGCCGTCACCAGCACCGGAGCGACCTGCTCGACCTGCCAGGGCCGCGCCCCGTACCCGGTCAGCGCGGTGGCCACGGACGCCGGGTCCGGCGCCGCGGGCGGCTCCCAGCACACCCGGCGGACCGTGTCCGGCGTGATCAGGTTCTCCTGCGGCATGCCGAGCTCCTCGGCCAGCGCGGACACCGCGGCGCGGGCCGCGGACAGCCGCGCGGCGGCGGCGGGGTCCTTGTCGGCCCAGGCGCGCGGCGGCGGGGGGCCGGTCACCGGCTGACCCGGTTGCGGCAGCTCGGCCTCCGACAGCGCCCTCGCGCGGTCGACCGCGGCCTGCCACTGCTCCAGCTGGCGGCGCCCCATGCGGTGTCCGAAGCCGTTGAGCCCGGCGAGGGCGTGCACGTTGACGGGCATGCCCAGCGCCGCCTCGACGATCGCCGCGTCCCCGAGGACCTTGCCGGGCGAGACGTCCCGGCGCTGGGCGACGCGGTCCCGGGCCTCCCACAGCTCCCGTACGACCGCCATCTGCCGGCGGCGGCGCACCTTGTGCATCCCCGACGTACGGCGCCAGGGGTCCTTGCGCGGCGGGGCGGGCTCGGCCTGCGCGATGGCGTCGAACTCCTGCTGGGCCCACTCCAGCTTGCCCTGCCGGTCGAGCTCCTTCTCCAGGGCGTCGCGCAGGTCGACGAGCAGCTCCACGTCGAGCGCGGCGTAGCGCAGCCAGGGCTCGGGCAGCGGGCGGGTCGACCAGTCGACGGCGGAGTGTCCCTTCTCCAGGACGAAACCGAGCACGCTCTCGACCATGGCGCCGAGGCCCACCCGGGGGAACCCGGCGAGCCGGCCGGCCAGCTCGGTGTCGAAGATCCGGGTGGGGACCATGCCTATCTCGCGCAGACAGGGCAGGTCCTGGGTGGCCGCGTGCAGCACCCACTCCACGCCGGAGATCGCCTCGCCGAGGCCGGACAGATCGGGGCATGCGACGGGATCGATCAGCGCGGTCCCGGCGCCCTCGCGGCGCAGCTGCACCAGATAGGCGCGCTGGCCGTATCGGTACCCGGACGCGCGTTCGGCGTCGACGGCGACGGGGCCGGATCCGGCGGCGAAGGCGGCGATCACCCGCGCGAGCGAGGCGTCGTCGGCGATCACGGGCGGAATGCCGTCTCGGGGCTCAAGCAAAGGGATCGGCGCCGATTCGACGTCGTCCGGAGGGGCGCCTCCGGTGGTTCGCAGTGAGCTGTCTGCTGCGGTCTCTTGGGCGTCGGTCACCTGTCAAGGGTATCCGTGTATGGACAACGCCCGCCGACGGAACGTTCCGTCGACGGGCGTCTGAGGGTCGTAAACCAGTCAGGTCAGTGAAACATCCGGTTCACGGGTGGGGGACGGCTGGGGTCGGGGCGGGGTTCAGTGGATGATGCCGGTCCGCAGCGCCACCGCCACCATCCCGGCGCGGTCGCCCGTGCCGAGCTTGCGGGCGATGCGCGCGAGGTGGCTCTTGACGGTCAGCGCGGACAGGCCCATGGAGACGCCGATGGCCTTGTTCGACTGGCCCTCCGCGACCAGTCGAAGGACCTCGACCTCTCGTCCGGACAGTTCGCGGTAGCCGCCCGGGTGGCTCGGGGCACCCGGGGGGCGGCGGTGCATACGGGCGGCGGCCGAGCCGATCGGTGCGGCGCCGGGCCGGGTGGGGAGCCCGACGTTCGTTCGGGTGCCGGTGACGACATAGCCCTTGACGCCGCCCGCCAGGGCGTTGCGTACGGCGCCGATGTCGTCGGCGGCGGAGAGGGCGAGGCCGTTGGGCCAGCCCGCGGCTCGGGTCTCGGACAGCAGGGTGAGCCCGCTGCCGTCGGGCAGATGGACGTCGGCGACGCAGATGTCACGCGGGTTGCCGATTCGGGGACGGGCCTCCGCGACGGACGACGCCTCGATGACGTCGCGCACTCCGAGCGCCCACAGGTGGCGGGTGACGGTGGAGCGGACCCGGGGGTCGGCCACGACCACCATGGCGGTCGGCTTGTTGGGGCGGTAGGCGACCAGGCTTGCGGGCTGCTCGAGGAGAACGGACACCAGGCCTCCTGGGGTGCGGGACGGGACCGGCTCTGGGGATGGAGCCGGGACGAACCGTGCTTTCAAGGTCACAGACGTCTTCGGCACCAAACCCCTTGTCCTTTAGAGAATGATCACGATTTGGTGAGTAACAATCCGTGCAATTCGGACACGCGATCGATCATCCGAAGATCGAACCGAGTCGATCCGCGTCAAATCACGGCCGAAAGTGGCCGTATCGACAAAGAACCGGTAAGCGTGCGGTGAGAGACGGGCGCGTCGGCGTGCGGGGCCGAGGCCCGGCGGGCAGGGTCACCGCTGACGGCACCGGTACGCACCACGCCGACGGGAAGGCGTGGCGGAGCCGCCCCGAAGCGTGGCACGGCTGCGGAGCCGGCCCCGCGTGGCCGCGGCGCGACGGCTCACGACGAGGGCGGAGACGCACTCAGCGGGACTGCGGGCCCCGGCGCTGCGGAAGGGTGACGATCGACCCGTCGCCCGGCCCGGCCGGCGGGAGCCCGGCGACCTGGCACAGCAGGTCGCACCACGCCGCGAGGTGCGCCGCCGTGTCCGGGACGCCACCTCGTCCCTCGCGGGGCGTCCACGAGGCGCGGATCTCGATCTGCGAGGCGGCGGGGCGCTCACCGAGGCCGCCGAAGTAGTGAGAGCTCGCACGCGTGACCGTGCCGCTCGGTTCGCCGTACGACAGGCCGCGTGCCTGGAGCGCGCCGGTCAGCCACGACCAGCACACGTCGGGCAGCAGCGGATCGGCGGCCATCTCCGGCTCCAGCTCCGCGCGGATCAGGGTCACCAGACGGAAGGAGCCCTGCCAGGCGTCGTGCCCGGCGGGGTCGTGCAGCAGGACGAGCCGGCCGTCCGCGAGGTCCTCGTCGTCCGCGACGACCGCCGCCTCCAGCGCGTACGCGTGCGGAGCCAGCCGCTGCGGGGGACGCGTCGGGTCGATCTCGATCTCCGGCCGCAGTCGTGCGGCCCTCAGCGCGTCGACGGCCGCCCGGAAGGGCAAGGGAGCCGTCTCCACCGCATTCCGGTCCCCCTCCTTCGCGTCGTCCATTCCGCCAGCGCCGTCCGACAGTCGTCCCTGAGCCGCAGCCATGCGGGGAAGATTAAGGGGAACGGAGCCTTCGCGCAGGGAGAGACACCCGTGCGCGGGACCACTGTCCGGATCGTTCCGCGCGAACGCGCCCGCCCGCGCGCCGTGCGCCGGGGACCCGCACCGGGCCGGGGGAGGGCGGAGCCCGGGACCTGGACGCCCGTGCGCCGTGCGAGACTTTCCGTCGTGAGTGCCAACCACAGCCCCGCCGGGCAGCAGCCGACAGCCACGTACGAGTCCGCCTTCCTCAAGGCGTGCAGGCGCGAGCCCGTGCCGCACACGCCGGTGTGGTTCATGCGGCAGGCCGGTCGCTCACTGCCCGAGTACCTCAAGGTGCGCGAGGGCATCCCCATGCTGGAGTCCTGCATGCGGCCCGAGCTGGTCGCAGAGATCACGCTCCAGCCGGTCCGCCGCCACAACGTGGACGCGGCGATCTACTTCAGCGACATCGTCGTCCCGCTCAAGGCCATCGGCGTCGACCTGGACATCAAGCCGGGCGTCGGCCCCGTCGTCCAGAACCCGATCCGCACCCGGGCCGACCTCGCCCAGCTGCGCGACCTGACCCCCGAGGACGTCCACTACGTCACCGAGGCGATCGGTCTGCTCACGGCCGAGCTCGGCCCGACCCCGCTCATCGGTTTCGCGGGCGCGCCCTTCACCCTCGCGAGCTACCTCGTCGAGGGCGGTCCGTCCAAGAACCACGAGCACACCAAGGCGCTCATGTACGGCGACCCGCAGCTGTGGGCCGACCTCCTCGACCGCCTCGCCGAGATCACCTCCGCCTTCCTGAAGGTGCAGATCGAGGCCGGCGCCAGCGCCGTGCAGCTCTTCGACTCCTGGGTCGGCGCCCTGGCACCCGCCGACTACCGCCGGTCCGTCATGCCCGCCTCCACGAAGGTCTTCGACGCCGTCGCCGGGTACGGCGTGCCGCGCATCCACTTCGGCGTCGGCACCGGTGAGCTGCTCGGCCTCATGGGCGAGGCGGGCGCCGACGTGGTCGGTGTCGACTGGCGCGTCCCGCTCGACGAGGCCGCCCGCCGCGTCGGCCCCGGCAAGGCCCTCCAGGGCAACCTCGACCCGGCGGTGCTGTTCTCCTCCACCGAGGCCGTGGAGGCCAAGACCCGCGAGGTGCTCGACGCCGCCGCCGGTCTCGAAGGTCATGTCTTCAACCTCGGCCACGGCGTTCTGCCGAGCATGAACCCCGACGCCCTGACCCGTCTCGTGGAGTACGTGCACACCCAGACCGCCCGCTGACCGGGGGAGCCCCCTTCGGTTCACCGGCCCGCGCTCACGGCCCGCCGCCTCACCAGCTGTGCCGCGCCCGCCTGCCCCACAGCAGGCGGCGCGGTTCGGGCGGCGGCGGTGTGCCGGGACGCAGCGGCCAGGCGAGCAGCATGCCGGTGAGGAAGCCGACCACGTGGGCGGCGTACGCGACCGTTCCCGCCGTCGAGACGCCGCTCCCGGACGAGTACACCGCCTGGAGCACGAACCAGAAGCCCAGCACGAGCCAGGCCGGCAGACGCAGCGGCAGGAAGACCAGGAACGGGACGAGGACCCAGACCCTGGCTCTCGGATAGAGCACCAGATAGGCCCCGAGGACCCCGGCGATCGCTCCCGAGGCGCCGATCAGGGGGTCGCCCGATGCGTCGTTGAGCAGCGCGAAGCCGTAGGCCGCCGCATAGCCGCAGGCCACGTAGAACAGCGCGAAGCGGACATGGCCGAGGCGGTCCTCGATGTTGTTGCCGAAGATCAGCAGGAACAGCATGTTGCCCAGCAGGTGCAGCCAGCCTCCGTGCAGGAACATCGCCGTGAACACCGACAACGGCGGCGACTTGTCGTAGTCCGGCGGAGCCACCACACAGCCCACGCCGTGCGGCCCGGCACCGGTCTGCCCCGTCGGCACCAGCCGCTGCATCTGATGATGGATCAACTCCTGTGGCACCGCGGCGTAGTGGTCCAGGAACGCCTGGAGATGGCACAGCCGCGACAGTCCGCTGTCCCCCGCCGCCGAGCCGGCCAGGCCGGGAGTGTAGAGGAACACGAGGACGTCGGCGGCGATCAGCGCGTACGTCACATACGGCGTGCGGCGCACCGGGTTCACGTCATGGACGGGGATGACCACAAGGAACTAGTGCCCTGGATGCGAACCTCGAATGCGCGCCTCCGGGGCGTCCTGGCTGAACGCCACCGTGTTCTCGTCCGTATGTCTCCTCAACCGCCCGCGGCGCGGTGCAGACGTGACACGCGGAAGACGTGAGGACACAGGCGATGAACGACCGAGTTGCTCCTGCGATGCACGCCCTGCCCGACGGTGAGGCGGAGATCGCCCTGGTGCTGCACCTGCCGTGGGAGGACGTCGCCGCACTCGGCCAGGAGGCGGGTCGGCTCGCGGCGCGGATGCAGCGTCCGGTGACGCTCGACGAGGCCGTCAGCCACCGGTTGCGCAGCAGCAGGCCCGCTGCGCACGCGAAGCCCGCGCAGTCGCCGCCCGCGGTCGGCGCGCCGGCCTCCGTCTCGTCGTCCACGGTGCCGTCCGCGTCCATTTCCTCGCTGCCCGCGAGGCCGCCTGCGGAGCAGGCTCGGCAGGCCATCGACCGGATCAACGGGGGTGCGGGGCACGAGTCCGCGTAGGCGCGGCGCGTCGGGTCGCGGGGCGGGGCGGCGGGCGGGGCCTGGCGTCCGTACGGGACCGCGGGTTGTCGGTGGCTGGGCTTGCGAGCCCCGCGCCGCGGGGGGTGGGGTCCGTTGTGGACCGCGGGGCGGATTGTGGCTGGGCGCGCCGTTCCTCGCGCCCCTGGGGGCTGGCCTCTGTGTGGCTGTGCGGGTGCGTCAGTCCGCGCCGCGGGGGTCCGGTTCGTTGTGGACCGCGGGGCGGATTGTGGCTGGGCGCGCCGTTCCTCGCGCCCCTGAGGGGCTGGCGTCTGTGTGCCTGTGCGGGTGCGTCGTGGCTGGGCGCGCGGTTCCTGGCGATCCTCGGCTCGGGACTATCGGGTGTTGTTGCGTACGGCTGTGACCGCCTTGCGGGCTGCTACCAGGATGGGGTCCCAGACGGGGGAGAAGGGCGGTGCGTAGCCGAGGTCGAGGGCCGTCATCTGTTCCACCGTCATGCCCGCGGTCAGCGCCACCGCCGCGATGTCGACGCGTTTCGCCGCACCCTCACGGCCCACGATCTGCACGCCCAGCAGGCGCCCGGTGCGACGCTCGGCGAGCATCTTCACGGTCATGAGTGCGGCCCCCGGGTAGTAGCCCGCACGGCTCGTGGACTCGATGGTCACGGTCTCGAACCGCAGGCCCGCACGGAGGGCGTCCTTCTCGCGCAGGCCGGTGCGGGCGATCTCCAGGTCGCACACCTTGCTCACCGCCGTACCGACGACACCCGGGAAGGTGGCGTACCCGCCGCCCACGTTGGAGCCGATGACCTGCCCGTGCTTGTTGGCGTGCGTGCCCAGCGCGATGTGCCGTTCGCGTCCGGAGACCAGGTCGAGCACCTCGACGCAGTCGCCGCCGGCCCAGATGTCCGTGTGGCCGCGCACCCGCATCGCCAGGTCCGTGAGCAGCCCGCCGTGCTCGCCGAGCGGCAGCCCGGCGGCCTCGGCCAGGGTCGTCTCGGGACGTACGCCGATGCCCAGCACGACCACGTCCGCCGGGTACTCGGCGTCCTCGGTGGCGACCGCGCGCACCCGACCGTCGTCACCGGTGAGCACCTTGGTGACCTCCGCGTCGTCGACCATGGTGATGCCCAGGCCCTCCATGGCCGTGTGCACGAGGCGGCCCATGTCGGGGTCGAGCGTGGACATGGGTTCCTTGCCGCGATTGACGACCGTGACCTCGTAGCCGCGGTTGATGAGCGCCTCGGCCATCTCCACGCCGATGTAACCCGCGCCGACGACGACCGCCCGCCGGCCCTTTGTGCCGGCCAGCGTGTCCAGCAGGGCCTGGCCGTCGTCGAGCGTCTGCACCCCGTGCACGCCCGGCGCGTCCATGCCGGGCAGGTCGGGGCGGACCGGACGCGCGCCGGTCGCGATCACGAGCTTGTCGTACGCCGTCCACTCCTCGGCCCCGCTGTCGAGGTCCCGGGAGCGCACCCGGGCGCCCGCGACGTCGATCTCCACGACCTCCGTGCGCATCCGCAGATCGATGGCGCGCTCCCGGTGCTCCTCGGGCGTCCGCGCGATCAGTTGGTCCCGCTCGGAGACGTCGCCGCCCACCCAGTACGGGATGCCGCACGCCGAGTAGGAGGTGAAGTGGCCGCGCTCGAACGCCACGATCTCCAACTCGTCGGGTCCCCGCAGCCGGCGTGCCTGCGACGCGGCGGACATGCCCGCCGCGTCACCGCCGATCACGACCAGTCGTTCCCGGGCCCCGCCACTGCTGCTCGTACGGCTCATGTCCATGCGAACACGCTACGGGGGCCGGGCATTTCAGTCCTCCTCGCCACCCTTCGCCGAGCCGTCGGCACCCACCGGACGTGCCACGGGCAGGGATCCGGCGCCCGCCGCCGGGGTCGGGTGCGTGGCGGTGCGGCGCGGCAGCCGGGGCCGCACCAGGCGCACCCACACCAGGACGATCAGCGCCAGGCCCACCGCGAAGGGCAGCACCGCCCCGAACGCCAGGGTGATCCAGCGCAGCATCGTGACCAGCACGTGCCAGCCGCCGGTGAGCGCGTCCACGAAGCCCGGGTCCTCGTCCTTCTTCTCGGCCTTCTTCACCGGCGTCTCGGACAGCGAGAGCGTGATCGTGGCCAGACCGGTGCGGTCCTTCAAGGACGCCTGCCGGGCGAGCAGCGCCTCCAGGTCGGACTCGCGGCTGCTCAACTCCCCCTCCAGGGTCACCACGTCACTGAGCTTGGTCGCCTTGTCCATCAGCTCCCGGACCCGCGCCACGCTGGCGCGCTGGGACTTGATGCGGCTCTCCACGTCCACGACCTGGTCGGTGACGTCCTGCGCCTTGGCGGTCCGTTCGACGACCTTGCCCGTGCCCTCCAGGTCGGCGAGCACCTGCTCGTACCGGTCGGTGGGCACACGCAGGACGACGCGCGTGCGCTCGTGGCCCCGGCCGTCGCGGTTCGTGGTCTCGTTGCCGACGTAGCCGCCCGCGTCCTCCGCCGTGGCACGGGCGTCGTCGAGGGCCTTGGGCACGTCCTTGACCTGCACGGTCAGGGAGGCGGTGCGGATGATGTGGCTCGCGCTCACCTTGGGCGGCGCCGTGGCCCTGGATCCGTTCGAGCCGCCGCGACCCGTGGCGCCCGACTCCTCCTGCCGGGCCTGCTGGGCGGCGGCCTTGTCGTCGGCGGCGGCGCCACCGCCGGCCTTGTCCGCCGAGTCGTCGGCGCCGCTGCATCCCGCCAGGGCGAGCGCGGACGCGAGGAGCACCCCGACCAGGACCTGGGCGGGTCGTGCGGAGCTTCGTATGCGCATGTGGGCCTACCCCCGAGGGTCGTGTCGACTCGACTGACGCTCCTTCGACGCACGACCGGGCAGGGACGTTGGGCCCGGCCGGTCCCGATGCGGTCACGGTCAGGACTCGCGCCGGACACCGGAGGCGCGGCGGGCGGCGTCGGCGCGGTCTGAGAGGGTGGAGGCATGCGCGAAGAGGACACTCGTACGGGTTCGGGACATGTCGTGGTCGTCGGCGGCGGGATCGCGGGTCTGGCCGCCGCCCACCGCCTGCTGGACCGCGGCGCGCGGGTCACCGTCCTGGAGGCCTCGGACCGCGTGGGCGGGAAGCTGCTGCCCGGTGAGATCGCCGGCGTCCGGGTGGATCTGGGCGCCGAGTCGATGCTCGCGCGCCGCCCCGAGGCCGTGTCCCTCGCCCGCGTGACCGGCCTCGCCGACCGCCTCCGGCCGCCCGCCACCGCGACGGCGTCCCTGTGGAACCGCGGCACCCTGCGCCCGATGCCCAAGGGACACGTGATGGGCGTCCCCGGCACCGCGTCCGCGCTCGCCGGCATCCTGTCGGAGGAGGGCCTGCGCCGCATCGGACGCGACGCCGACCTGCCCCGCACCGAGGTCGGCGACGACGTGGCGGTGGGTGAGTACGTGGCGGCCCGCCTCGGCCGGGAGGTCGTCGACCGCCTGGTCGAACCCCTCCTCGGCGGGGTCTACGCGGGCGACGCGTACCGCATCTCGATGCGCCTGGCCGTGCCCCAGCTCTACGCCGCCGCCCGCACCCACACCTCCCTCACGGAAGCCGTCCGCGACATCCAGGCCGAGGCCGCCGCGGCGCAGCAGACCGGACCGGTGTTCATGGGCGTCGAGGGCGGCGTGGGGCAACTACCCCTGGCGGTCGCCGAGTCGGTGCGCGCACGTGGCGGCGAGGTCGTCACCCGGGCCGCCGTGTCGGAGCTGCGCCGGGTCGGCGGCGCAGCGGACGGGGCCACGGCCGGCGGGCCGCACGCCGGCTGGCGGGTCGTCGCCGGAGACCGCGTGCTGCACGCCGACGCCGTCGTGGTCGCGCTGCCCGCCGCGCCCGCCGCCGCCCTGCTGCGCGCCGAGGCACCCGCCGCCGCGTCGGAACTGGCAGCCGTGGAGTACGCCTCCATGGCGCTCGTCACCCTCGCCTACCGCCGCCGGGACGCCGCCCTCCCCGAGGGCAGCGGCTTCCTCGTCCCGCCGGTCGACGGGCACACCATCAAGGCGTCCACCTTCGCGTCCCAGAAGTGGGGCTGGATCGGCGAGGACGACCCGGATCTGCTCGTTCTGCGCACCTCCGTCGGGCGGTACGGCGAGACGGAGGTGCTCGGCCGGGACGACGCCGACCTCGTGCGGGTCTCCCGGCACGACCTGCGGGAGGCGATCGGCCTCGCCGCCGAGCCGGTGGCGACGCGGGTGACGCGATGGGACGACGGACTGCCGCAGTACCCGGTCGGGCACCACGCGCGCGTGGCCCGCGTCCGCGAGCACATCGGCAAGCTCCCCGGCCTCGCCGTGTGCGGCGCGGCCTACGACGGCGTCGGCATCCCGGCCTGCATCGCGAGCGCGTACGCGGCCGTGGACCAGCTCGGCGGCGACCGCGCCGGTCTGGACGCGCTCAGGGCGAACCCGGTGCAGAGCCTGCACGGCGGAGCGGGAGAATAGGCACATGAGTGACGACGCCCCCACCACCGAGCCCGGCAGGATCCCGAACAAGGGCAAGCTGGCCAAGGACCTCAACGAGGTCATCCGCTACACGCTGTGGTCCGTCTTCAAGCTGAAGGACGTGCTGCCCGAGGACCGCGCGGGCTACGCCGACGAGGTCCAGGAGCTGTTCGACCAGCTCGCCGCGAAGGACGTGACGATCCGCGGCACGTACGACCTCTCCGGCCTGCGTGCCGACG
The DNA here is from genome assembly GCF_039543605.1 of Streptomyces siamensis. Taxonomy (NCBI): domain Bacteria; kingdom Bacillati; phylum Actinomycetota; class Actinomycetes; order Kitasatosporales; family Streptomycetaceae; genus Streptomyces; species Streptomyces siamensis. The sequence continues at coordinate 70,063 of NZ_BAABKB010000009.1, forward strand.
CCGACCTCATGATCTGGTGGCACGCGGAGACCGCCGACCAGCTGCAGGAGGCGTACAACCTCTTCCGCCGCACCAGGCTGGGGCGCGCGCTGGAGCCGGTCTGGTCGAACATGGCGCTGCACCGGCCCGCCGAGTTCAACCGCTCGCACATCCCGGCGTTCCTCGCCGACGAGACGCCGCGCGACTACGTCAGCGTCTACCCCTTCGTGCGCTCCTACGACTGGTACCTGCTGCCCGACGAGGACCGCCGCCGCATGCTCGCCGACCACGGCAAGATGGCCCGCGGCTACCCGGACGTACGGGCCAACACGGTCGCCTCGTTCTCCCTCGGCGACTACGAGTGGATCCTCGCCTTCGAGGCCGACGAGCTGTACCGCATCGTCGACCTCATGCGTCACCTGCGTGCCTCCGAGGCGCGGATGCACGTCCGTGAGGAGATCCCGTTCTACACCGGCCGTCGCAAGGACATCGCCGAGCTGGTCGCGGGTCTGGCCTGATCAGGGGGCCTGCCGGGCGGCCTCCCGCGCGTCGGAGCGCGCGGGGCCGGCGGGGTGCTGCGCGTCCCGCGGGCCCTTCGCGTGACCGCCCTGCCCGGCGGACTTCCGCTCCGACGGCTTCGGTTCCGCGTGCGGCGCGCACTCCGCGTGCCGCTCCGGCAGCCGGCCCGTCAGCAGATATGCCTCCAGATGACCGTTGACGCACCGGTTGGCGCCGCCCGCGACACCGTGCGTGCCCGCGTCGCGCTCCGTCACGAGCACCGATCCGGACAGCCTGCGGCGCAGCTCCAGCGCCCCCTCGTACGGCGTCGCCGCGTCCCGTTCCGCGGCCAGGATCAGGGTCGGCGGCAGCTCCCCGGGCAGCGTCCGCACCTCCAGCGGCTTCTGCCGCGGCACCGGCCAGTAGGCGCAGGGCAGGTTCATCCACACGTTGTCCCAGGTCTCGAACGGCGCCACCCGCGCGAGGCGTGTGTTGTCGCGGTCCCAGGTGCGCCAGTCGGTCGGCCAGGGCGCGTCGTTGCACTCGACCGCCGTGTAGACCGCGTTGCCGTTCTCCTGCTCGGCGGCCGCCTCCGGGTGCGGGCCCGCCGCCTCGATCAGCGGCTTCGGGTCGCCCTTCAGGTACGCCGACAGGGCCAGGGCGCGCTGCGGCCAGTAGTCGTCGAAGTACCCGGCCTCCAGGAACGCGCCCTGCAGCTGCGCCGGCCCCACCTTGCCGCCCGCGGGCTGCGCGGCGAGCTGCGCGCGCGCCTTCTCGTAGCTGTTCAGCACCTCCGCGGGCGTGGCGCCGAGCCCGTAGACGTCGTCGTGCTTGGCGATCCAGGTCCGGAAGTCCGTCCAGCGGGCCTCGAACGCGGCCGACTGGTCGAGGTTGTTCCGGTACCAGATCTTGCCGGGGGCGGGGTTCACCACCGAGTCGAAGACCATCCGGCGGACGTGCGAGGGGAAGAGCGTCGCGTAGAGGGCACCGAAGTACGTTCCGTACGAGGCCCCCATGTAGGTCAGCTTCGGCTCGCCGAGCGCGGCGCGCAGCACGTCCAGGTCGCGGGCGTTGTTGAGCGAGGTGTAGTGGCGCAGGCCGCTGCCCGAACGCCGGGCGCAGCCCTGTGCGTACGCCTTCGCCTCCGCGATGCGCTCCTTCTTGTACGACTCCGAGGGGAACGTGGGCGCCAGTGAGGGAGCCTTGACGAACTGCTTCGGGTCCTCGCAGGACAGCGGGGCGGAGCGTTCGACGCCGCGGGGTGCGTAGCCGACCAGGTCGTAGGACGCCGCGACGCGCTGCCAGTCGGGCAGGGAGCCGATCAGCGGGAAGTACATGCTGGACGCGCCGGGGCCGCCGGGGTTGTAGACGAGGGCGCCCTGCCGCGGCACCTTGCGCTTGGAGTTCTTCGCGTCCTTGCCGGTGGCCCGGGCCCGGCTGACGGTCAGCTTGATCTTCTTGCCGTCGGGGTGGGCGTAGTCGAGGGGCACGGTGACCGTGCCGCACTGGATGCCGCCGGGCAGGCCCTGTTCCTCGGCGCACCTGCCGAAGCGGATGCCCGCGGCGGCGGCACGCTGGGCGGCGACCGCGGTGCCGCGCGTCTCCGCGGAGCCGGCCGCGGTCCGCCCGGCCGGCGCACCTCCCGCTGCCGGGGCGCCGACGAGGGCGGTCAGGAGTACGGACCCTGCGGTTCCGTAGAGGACGGCGGCTCTCATCGGGCATCCCTTCAGCGCGTGGCAGCGACAAAGGGGATGTTTCGTTTGCGGGTTGGGGAAGTAAAGCACCGGCCGCCGGTGTCGGCCCCAATGACCCCGATGCGCCCCCGGGGGCGCCCCTCAGCCCCTTCGCGAGCTCCTCGCCGGCTCCGGGGGGACGGCGGTGGGCACCCGTCAGACGCTCGGGCCGCGGTCGCGGTGCGTGAGGGCGGCCCGCAGGTCGGGCTCGCCGATCGCGCGGATGCCGCGTACGGCCACGGAGGTGAGGTACGTACGGTCGTCGCCGGTGGCGTCGGTGTGCCGGGCGAGGGTGCCGAGCAGGCGCTGTCCGGCGGGGGAGGCCCAGCGCGTGTAGGGGTGCACCTCGATCCTCGCTATGGCGAGGCAGCTCAGTGTGAGGATCAGCGGGAGTGCGAACCAGACGGCGACCGGTACGTCGTTGCCGGTGCTCTGGGCGGGCAGCAGCAGGGCCACGGCGCCCAGCACCAGGACGGCGACCAGCGCGGCCTGGACCTGGCGGACGGCTCCGGCGACGGTGGTGCGGGCACCGTCGGGCACGGCGAGACCCGCGGCGACCAGACGGTCGGCGAGGCGGCGCACCGAGTCCGCGGCCGCGGCGGCCGCGCGCACCGGGGCTATCCGGGACTGGCCCTCCGGGCCGATGGCTCCGATGACGGAGCACTCCATCTCGTCGCGTCCCCGCGGGTCCACGACGGTCGCCCACCCGGTGTGCGCGAGCAGCAGGCGCCGCTGACGGGCCATGGACACCAGTGTCAGATCGGCGACCCGGGCCGGGCCGCCCGACAGGAACGCGGCCTCGTAGAGCGTCAGATCGTGACCGCGCGCCGCGTTCGCGTCGGCCGCCGCCGCGCGGACGGCGGCCAGGCACAGCCGGGTGCACGAGGTGCCGGCCGCGACCCAGGCCAGGAGCAGGAGAAGGACCCAGAACATGGCGTTTTTCTATGCGAACGGCCGCGCGGGCGCCATGGTTTGTTCACTATGTGGACGGAGTGTTGTGAGTATGTGACGTTCCGCTCCGCCGGTTCTGCTAGGAGGTGGCGGAGGGGTTGGGGCGCGAGGCCGCGGGCGGCAGCGAATACCCCGCGGACGGAGTGACCGGGGCCGGTGAGTCCGGGGACTGCGTCGGGCCGGGCGGGGCGGGGGAGTTGGTGAGCGGCGGCGGGCTCGCGGTGGCGGCGTCCTCGGCGAGGGCGTCGAAGTCGACGTAGCCGGTCGCCTCCAGGACCTTGATGTGGTCGAGCACCGTGGTGTTCGCGTCGTCGGCGAGGTCGCGCACCAGCGAGTTGCGGGTGTTCGCGCGGACCTGGGCGACCACGGAGAAGACCTTGCCGTGCGCCTTGCGCAGGAGGTTCGCGAACTGCCGGTCGTACTCGGTGCCGTGCGAAGCGTCGAGCGTGGCGAGCCACTGACGCTGCTGCGGATTGGGCTGGTTGGGCAGCTCCAGGTTCAGCCGCGCCGCGACGTCGCGGACCCGCGCGTCCAGGAAGGTGTGGCCCTCGATGAGGTGCTCGCCCGCCGTCCGTACGGCCTGGGTCGTGCCGCGCTCCTGCGCCTGCTGACCGGCGGGCAGCTCCCACAGCCCGGCCAGCCGCACCTTGGTGATGAACTCCCGGTCCAGCGCCGACAAGGGCCCGAACCGGGTCGACACGCTCTGGGCGTTCAGGGCGTCCAGGCCGGTGCCGGAGCGGTCCGCGTACGACCAGACCGGAAAGACCAGGGCGACGAGCGTCGCCGTGAGCCCCGCTATGACGAGCCCGGTTCCACTGATCAGTCCGGTGCGGCTGATGGATCGCATGGTGCCTCCTGCTTGCGGCACCGCACGCTAATGCGCTTCGGGTGCGAGTTGGCATATTACTGCGGGCGCTACGCCAACTGCCGTACGGGAGATTCGGGTTGGGTGCCGGGCGGAAGGCGACGGATGTGGTGGTTCGGGCGCACGTCATACCCCTGTGAAGCGGAGGAATCCGGACGTCCGCGGCGGGCTCACAGGATGGCGTGTTAATCCCGGCACACTCGGCGGCGGCACCCGGCCGACGCGCGTCTGCCCACCGACCCGGCGACGCCCCGCGCACGGCTCGGGGCGGCGGCACGTCCGCCGCGCGGCCGCACCCCGCGCTCCCCCGGGACCGCCGCGGCAGCCGGGTGCGATCGCCGCGCGGAGGGGTCAGTGGCGCAGCAGCACCCTGCGGGTGGCACGGGCCAGTCGGGCCGCCGGGCGTCGCGACAGCGGGGCGGGACCCGAGCGCTCCAGCCACCAGTCGCGCAGCCGGCGGCGCGCGGCCGCGTCCTCAGGGAGCCCCGCGAGGAGCAGATGCTCGGCGAAGTCGAGGGCGTCGCGCCGGTAGCCCCCGGTCATCGGATGCCGCTGGGCGTAGGCAAGGAACGCCGGCCGGTACTCCCGCGCCAGGATCTCCGGCAGCTCCCCGGCCACCTTCGCCACCACGTCCGCGCGCTTGGCGGCGAGCGCCCGCGCCTGCACACCGAGCCGCACCCGGTCGAAACCCTCGGGCACGGGGGTCCCGGCGACGAGCGCGGACAGCAGCGCGGCCTGCGCCAGTGCGAGCCGCTGCCGGGCCGCGGGGTCCTCGTCCGCCCGGTCGCCGCCGGAACCGGAAGAGGGCGGCCCCACCGGCCCGTTCGCCGGTTCCTCCACGCCCGCGGTGGAGCCCGTCGTGCCCTGGTCCGCCCGCGGTGCCTTCGCGAGCGTCTCCCGTATCGTCCCGATCTCCCGCTCCAGTTCGGCCGGCTCGGGGAAGTTCTCGTCGCGCTCCAGGAGGACACCCGGCGGGGACACCCGGGAGGCGAGGTCGGCGAGGATGTCCAGCACGGGCCGGGGTACCGGGTGGGCGTGGCTGTCGTGCCAGACGCCGTCGCGTTCGAAACCGCCGGCGACGTGGACGTAGGCGATGGCCTCCACGGGGAGTTCGTCGAGCGCCTTGGCGGGGTCCTCACCCCGGTTGACGTGGTTCGTGTGGAGGTTGGCGACGTCGATGAGGAGCCGTACACCGGTGCGGTCGGCCAGTTCGTAGAGGAACTGGCCCTCGGTCATCTCCTCGCCCGGCCAGGAGATCAGCGCGGCGATGTTCTCCACCGCGAGCGGGACCGGGAGCGCGTCCTGCGCGATGCGGACGTTCTCGCACAGCACGTCCAGCGCGTCCCGGGTGCGTGGGACCGGCAGCAGGTGCCCCGCCTCCAGCGGCTGCGACGCGGTGAGCGGCCCGCCGGCCCGCACGAACGCGATGTGCTCCGTGACGAGCGGCGAGCCCAGCGTCTCGGCCCGCTCGGCGAGCGCGGCCAGACGGGAGGCGTCCGGCCGGTCCGCGCCGCCGAGCCCCAGCGAGACCCCGTGCGGCACGACCGTGACGCCCCGCTCCCGCAGCCGCACCAGCGACTCGGGCAGGTGCCCGGGGCACAGGTTCTCCGAGACGGCCTCGACCCAGTCGATGCCGGGCATCCGCTCCACGGCCTCGGCGATCTCCGGCCGCCACCCGATTCCCGTCCCCAGTCGGCTCAGCTGCTTCATGGCCCCTCCTCCGTCACGGTCTCGACCAGACGCTGCGTGTCGTCCCCTCACGACGGACCCGTGTCCCCCGGTGTGACGAAGTCATGGCCCCGGGAACCGGGGCCGAATCCGTCACAGAGGACGTTCAGAGCAACATTTGAGGTTCCACGGGGTGGCCGACGGGCAGCCGGTCCCGTTCCGTGGCGTCCGCTCGGCCGGTGCCGATCGCGCCGTCGCCGCCGGTCGGACTCCCGGCGCCGGCGTCGACACCGGTGCCGGTCGTCGGGCTGCCGATGGCGTTGTCGCTGCCGGTGTCGGTCCCGCGCGGCGCCCGGCTCACCGGCCCGGAAGCGGCCATGCCTCCGGATCGCGGCCCAGCAGCCGCAGCGCCTCGTCCAGGGCGTCGGCGCCGGCCGGAACGTCGCGGGCCTGCGCGAAGGCGAAGCCCGGCCCCCGGAGCGCCGGGTCCGCCGGGACGCGCCGGGCGACGGCCACCGCCGCGTCGAGGACGGCGCCGGGCAGCTCAAGGCCGACGCCGAGCGTGGCGGCCACGTCCCACGCGTGCACCACGTAGTCGATGAGGTGGAAGCCGACGGCCCGCCGTCCGGGGAACGTGCCGCCGAGCTCGGGCAGGACGAACTCCCGCTCCGTGGCGTCCGGTTCGGCGAAGGCGTCGAGCACCGCGCTCGCCGCCTCCCGGTACGTGCGCCCCGGGTCGTCCGTGTCCGCGGGCTCCCGCCAGTGCGCCTCCTCGTGTCCCGTCCCGCGCGCGGCGGCCGCGAAGCCGCGGTGCTGGGCGGTCATGTGGGCGACGAGTGCGCGCAGGGTCCACCCCGTGCAGGGCGTGTCCCGTTCCCAGTCCGTCGCTCCGGCCCTCGCCAGGACCCTGAGCGACTCGTGCACGGCAGTCCGGTCGAGCTCGACGATGTCCGTTCCGGTCGTGGTCATGCCCCGAGCCTAAAACTGAGCGAACGGTCGTGCTACTTGTTTTCGCGCATCCCGTCGGTGCCGTCCGCCGCGTCGACGGCCGTACGGGTCAGGAGAGTTCGGCCACCCGCGACGGCTCGACCGCCGCCGTGCGCAGCCGGGCGGAGATCGCGACGCGGGCCCTGCGATACGCGTCCGCCTCGTCGCGCAGCACGGACACCGCGTTCGCGGCCTCCATCAACGCTATGAGCTCGAAGGCGAGTTGGGCGGCATCCGTGCCCGCGTGGAGCTCACCGGCCTCGCGGGCCTCGACGACGGCGCCCTCCACATGGTCCGTCCAGTCCCGCTGGGCACGCGCGACGGCGTCGTGCACCGGCCCCGACCGGGCGTCGAACTCGGCGATGACGCCGTAGAAGAAGCAGCCGCCCGGGAAGACCCGGCCCTCGGAGTACGCCAGCCACAGCTCGCACAGCCGCCGGACACGGGCGATCCCGGCCGGAATGTCCGCCGCCGGCCGGACGACCTGCTCGACGTAGATGCGGGCCGCCTCCCGCACCGTGGCCAGTTGCAGCTCCCGCTTGGAGCCGAACAGCGCGAAGACCCCGCTCTTGCTGAGCCCGAGCTCGGTCGCCAGACGGCCGACGGACAGCGCCTCCAGCCCTTCGACCGAGGCGATGTCGACGGTGCGGCGCAGCACCGACTGCCGCGTACGGTTGCCCCGTTCGACCCTGCCGTCCGGCCGGGACCCGGTCATCGTGACCTCCACATGCTCGTCCACGCGGGCCGCGGCCCGTCCCGGGCCCCGCTGGGGGCACGGCCGCGGTGCTAGCGTCGCAGCGCCGGGTGGTCCGCGACCACCGTGCAGGACCCCGGTGCGATCTCCGTGAAGCCCGCGTCGCGCACCAGCGGCAGCCCCGACGACGTGAGCGCGCGCCAGCGGTCCGGGTCCGCGGTGCGCACAGCGAGCGCGAAACCGGCGTCCCGCCAGGCCGCGCGCTCCTCGTCGGACAGCTCCCACCACGCCAGTTGGGCGCCGTGCCCCGCCTGCGCCATCGTCTTGCCGGCCGACATGTCGAGATCGGGGTTGAGCCACAGCACGGGCGCCGACGGACCGGCGTCCACCGGGGGCTCGGGGTCGTCGAGATCGGTGCCGGAGACCTGGAGCCTGGCCAGGTCCTTGGGCCAGCCGTCCAGCGGGACCGGCGGGAAGACGCGCACCTCCGCGGACTTCCCGGTCACCGTGATGCCCGGCAGCGCCGCGGCCCGCCGCCACTCGGCGCCGCGCGCCCGCCGCACCACCTTGCGGATCCGGGCGTCCTGCCAGTCCCGCATCGTCTGCGCCCATTCCCCGTCGTCCAGGGAGCGCCGGTCCGCGAGGATCGTCAGTACGGCCCGGGCCGCGGTCTCCAGGGCATCCGTACGCGCCGGGGGAGCGGCCTTCTCGATCCGCACGACCAGGGGCAGCACGAACTGCGGTGCCTCGTCGCGCGCGATGCGCTCGGTACGGAAGGGGCTCTCGTCGGCGGAGGCCTCGGAGCCCGGGGAGACGGGGGCGGCCTCGGAGGCCGGGGTCGCGGAGGTCGGGTCGCTGCTCACGCCCTCCAGTCTGCCAGGCGGAAGATCGGTTCCAAGCGGGCAGCCGGTCCTCGGCTCGCTCGGCTGCACGGCCGCCGCGCTGCTGCCCGTCGCCGCCTGGCTGGTCCGCGTCTGCGCGAGCGGCGAGCCCCCGGCGGCGCGCGCCCGCGCCGCGGCGGCCGTCGGGCCGGCGCGGCCCCACCTGGCCTGTCTCGCGGTCGCGCTCGGGGCGGCCGTGGTCCTCGGCGTGACGGCCACGCCGGCCGTCACGGTGATCAGCGATCCGACGGGCGTGGACCATCACCGTCGGGTGCCGTGGGCCGCGGCGGGCGGCGCCGGGCTGCTCGCGACCCTCGGGTGCGCGCTGCTCGGCACGGCCGTCGGCGCGCTCACCACCTGGCCACTGCTGCGCTCCCCGGGCCGCGCGGTCCCCGCGATGCCCCTCGCGGCGCTCCTGGCGCTCGTGCTGACGGGCTCGCCCGCCCACGCGGCGCTCACCGGACTGATCACGGGCTCACGGACCGGTACGGTCCCCGTGCCGCTGCTGCCCCTGACGGGCGCGGTCCTCCTCACGGCGGGCGCCCTCGCGGTGGCGTGCGCGCTCACCTCCCACCGGTCGCCGTGAACCGGCGGCCGACGGGGACGATCAGCCGGAGCAGGCCGTGCGCTGCGCCTCCTGCCACTCGCAGACCGGGCACAGCGTGATCCCCTTGTGCGACTCCGGGTACTCCGTGGGCTTCCGGCACAGCACGCACTCGGCGCGGGGGCCGTCCGCGGGGACGGCCGCGGGAGCCTCGGGGGCCTGGTCCGCCTGGGTGCCGCAGTAGTCGCTCATGCCCCCAGGGTAGGGCGCGGCTCGCGGGACCCGTCAGCGGTGACCGGCGGCCGTCTGCCCGATCAGTTCGGACACCTTCACGAAGCGGAAGCCCTGCTTGCGCAGTTCGGGGACGATCGTCCGCAGCGCCTGCTCGGTGGTCGGTGCGGCGCTGCGCGTGCAGTGCATCACGACCACGGAACCCGGCTTCACGCCCTCCAGCACCTGCCGGGCCACGGCGTCCGCGTCCGTCGCGAAGGCGTCACCGCTCACCACGTCCCACTGCACGGCGGTCACGCCGACCGCGCTCAGGGCGCGCAGCGCCCGCTGGTCGTAACAGCCGCCCGGGAAGCGGAAGTAGGGCATCGCCTTGGGCACCCCGGCCTTCTTGAAGGCGGCGTAGGCCCGCTCCACGTCGCCCCGCATGTCCGCCTCGCCCACGGTCGGAAGCCCGTAGCAGTTGCTGGTGAAGGCGTAGTGACTGTAGGAGTGGTTGGCGACCTCGAACAGCGGGTCCCGCCCGATGGCCCTGGCCTCCTGCGGATACTCCTCGGCCCACCGTCCGGTCATGAACACGGTGGCCGGGACCTTGAAACCGCGCAGCGTGTCGATCAGCTGGGGGTTGTCGAAGCGCTCGCCGGCCTCCGCGCGCGGCCCCTCGTCGGCGGTCATGTCGGCGTCGAAGGTGAGCGCGACGGTCTTGTCCTGGGTCCGGGGCCCGTTCGTGAAGACGGGGGTCAGTCCGGCGGGGCCCGGTGCGAGTGTGGGCGGCTTCGACGGCGCGGCGGCGGCCGAGGCGGACTGCCCGGGGCGGGCGGCGTGCTGGGGGGAGGGTCCACCGCAGGCGGCGAGCGCGGCTCCGAGGCATCCGACGGCACAGGTCACGGCGAATTGTCGTACTGAAATGGTCACATGATGAAACTATCTCGGTAAATGTGACTATTTGCTCCTTATGGGGCTGTGTCGTGCGCCCGCGGCCGTGAAGTCACTCGGCTGGAGCCGCGCACGCGTCCCGGTGACGGCCGCGCGCCCGTCGGTCCTGCGCGAAGGGCCGGCGGGCTCCCGGTGGTGGTGTCGTGCGAAGGGCCGAGGGGCCCCCGGTGGTGGTGTCGTGCGAGGGGACGACGGCCCGCGCAACGCCGCCGGGCGACCGGGAGCGTCGTGGAAGCGCGGACGGCCGTGCGTCGTCGCGGCTCAGGCCGCCTCGTCGAGCAGGTCGGCCGCTCGGGCGTCGACGACCCGCCGCAGACGGCTCAGCACCTCCCCGACCTGACGGGTCCCGGGGCGGCGGCCGTCGCGCAGCCGTAGCGAGATCTCGTCGGCGCCCTCCTTGGGGCCGATCACCGCCTGGTAGGGGACGAGGCGGTGAGCACGCACCCGCGCCGCCAGGGTGCCCTGCTCCGGGCCCGCGACCTGGGCCCGCAGCCCCTCGTCGAGACAGCGGCGCACGAGTGCCGCGGCCCGCTCGGCCTCGGCGTCGGAGACCGGCAGGGCCACCAGCTGGGTGGGGGCGAGCCAGGCCGGGAAGGCGCCGCCGTGCACCTCGATGAGATGGGCGACGGCCCGCTCCAGGCTGCCGATGACACTGCGGTGGACCATCACGGGCCGGTGCTTCGCGCCGTCGGGGCCGGTGTAGTGCAGGCCGAAGCGCTCCGGCTGGTGGAAGTCGACCTGCACGGTGGACAGGGTGGACTCGCGGCCCGCCGGGTCCGCGACCTGGACGTCGATCTTGGGGCCGTAGAACGCGGCCTCGCCCTCGACGGCCTCGTAGGCCACCTCCGCGCGGTCGAGGACCTCGCGCAGCACCGCGGCCGACCGGCGCCACAGCTCCGGGTCGGCGACGTACTTCCCGCCGGGGCCGGGCAGCGACAGCCGGAAGCGGGCCGCCCGCACCCCCATCACCTCGTAGGCCCGGCGGATCAACCCCAGCGCCGCGTCGGCCTCTTCGGCGACCTGGTCCGGGGTGCAGAAGATGTGCGCGTCGTTGAGCTGGATCGCCCGGACGCGGGTGAGCCCGCCGAGCACGCCGGACGGCTCGGAGCGGTACATGGCGCCCAACTCGGCCATGCGGAGCGGCAACTCGCGGTAGCTGTGCGCGCGGGAGCGGTAGACGAGCGCGTGGTGGGGGCACAGGCTCGGCCGCAGGACGACCTGCTCGCCGCCCAGGTCCATCGGCGGGAACATGTCGTCGCTGTAGTGCGACCAGTGCCCTGACATCTCGTACAGCTCGCGCTTGCCGAGCACCGGCGAGTACACGTGCCGGTAGCCGGCCCGTCGCTCGGTGTCGCGGACGTATTCCTCCAGGGCGTGCCGGACGGCCGCGCCGTCCGGCAGCCAGTACGGCAGTCCCGCGCCCATCAGGGGGTCGGTGTCGAACAGGTCCAGTTCACGGCCGAGTCGGCGGTGGTCGTGCACGGTGCTCTCCTCGCTCGGGGGAGGCGAGCGCCCGCACGACGAAGCCCCGGGGCGCTCGCCCCGGGGCTTCGGACTCAGTCAGCAGTCAGCGCGCCGGGACACTTTCCGGCGTCGTCGTGTTCATCGCGGCACGCTGCATGGTCCCGACCGTAACAAGGCGGCAGGGGCGCCGCACCGGATTTATCCGCCGCCCGGTACGTCACGGCCGGCGGGGTCGTCACGCCCGAAGATCCCGCCCGGGTCATCCTTCGGGTCACCCGGGCCCGCGGCGAGTCCGAGCTCGTCGGGTTCGGCGGTGAGTTCGAGCTCGTCGGGTTCGGTGGTGAGGCCGAGTTCGTCCGGTTCGGTGGTGAGGCCGAGGCCACTCGGTTCGGCGGCGGGCGGGAGTTCGTCCGGAGCGGCCGCCGGCCGGCGTCCGTCGGGCTCGGCGGTGAGTTCCCCGGGAGCGCCGGACCGCCCCGGCGCCGTGTCCCCGGCCGGGCGCGGCAGCTTGTCCGCGGGGGCCGCGGGAGCCGTCTGCCCCGCCTGCGCCTTCTCCAGGAACCTGAGGAGCTCCACCGGGAACGGGAGCACGAGCGTCGAGTTCTTCTCGGCCGCGACGGCCACCACCGTCTGCAGCAGCCGCAACTGGAGCGCCGCGGGCTGCTCGGACATCACCCCGGCGGCCTCCGCCAGCTTCCTGGAGGCCTGGAGTTCCGCGTCCGCGTTGATGATCCGGGCGCGGCGCTCGCGGTCGGCCTCGGCCTGCCGGGCCATGGACCGCTTCATCGTCTCCGGCAGCGACACGTCCTTGATCTCCACACGGTCGATCTGCACGCCCCAGCCGATCGCGGGGCTGTCGATCATCAGCTCCAGACCCTGGTTGAGCTTCTCGCGGTTGGACAGCAGGTCGTCCAGATCGCTCTTGCCGATGATGGACCGCAGCGAGGTCTGCGCCATCTGCGAGACCGCGAACCGGTAGTCCTCGACCTGGATGACCGCGTTCGCCGCGTCGACCACCTTGAAGTAGACGACCGCGTCCACCCGCACGGTCACGTTGTCCCGTGTGATGCCCTCCTGCGCCGGCACGGGCAGGGTCACGATCTGCATGTTGACCTTGTGCATCCGGTCCACGACCGGAACGATCATGGTGAATCCCGGCGTGCGCACGTTCCCCGCGAGCCTGCCCAGCCGGAAGACCACACCGCGCTCGTACTGCTTGACGACCCGGGCCGCCGCGGCGAGGTAGACCAGACCGGCCGAAGCCGTGGCCACGCACGCGACGACGAGTTCTTCGACCATGACGACCCCCTTCCGAGCCGCCCGGCACACCCGTCGAGTATGCCCAACATGTCCACTTTACGTCGTGGGGCCGGGCCGCCGTGCGGCGGCCCGGCCCGGTGCCGGAGCCCGCGCGGGGCGGGCTCCGGTGCGCGGTTCAGTGCCCTGGCGTGATCTTCACCGGCTCGACGCCCGCCGCGCTGTGCCGCTCCGACCAGGTCTCCAACGCCGTCCGGCACGCGTGGTCCAGATGGTGCAGTCCGGACAGGTCCAGCTCCACCGGCCGGTCCTGCGGCAGCGCCTCCAGGCTGTCGAGGATCTTCGGCAGCCGCAGGAACGTCGCGTTGCCCGAGAGGTACACCTGGACGGGGCCCGCCCCCTTGTCTATGACGTCGAGGCGGACCTGGGAGGCCTCCCAGGCCGTCTTGCCCACGGCGAGTGCCATCCCGATGAGGACTCCCTCGAACATGCTGACGGCGACGATCGACACCGCGGTGACGACGAGGACCAGCGCCTCGCCCCGGTGCTCGCGCCACAGCGACGCGATCTCGCGCAGCGGGATCAGCCGCCAGCCCGCGTGCACCAGGACGCCCGCGAGGGCGGGCAGCGGGATGACGCCGAGCGCGGCGGGCAGCAGCGCCGCGAACAACAGCAGCCACACGCCGTGCAGGACGCGGGAGGCCTTGGTCCGCGCGCCCGCCCGGACGTTCGCCGAACTGCGGACGATCACCGCGGTCATCGGCAGGGCACCGAGGATCCCGCAGACCGTGTTGCCCGCGCCCTGGGCCATCAGCTCCTGGTCGTACCGGGTCCGCGGCCCGTCGTGCAGCCGGTCCACGGCCGCCGCGCTGAACAGGGACTCGGCCGACGCGATCAGCGTGAAGGCGAGGATCGTGCCGAGGACACCGACACGCCCGAGTTCGCCGAACGCGTCGAGCGGCGGCGGCTGGACCGACTCCAGCAGACCGTGCACCTCGACCCTCGCGACGGGAAGCCCGAACACGGACACGGCCAGGGTGGCGAGGGCGACCGCGCCGAGCGCCGCCGGAACCGCGCGTACGCGCCGCGGCAGCCGGGGCCACAGCACCAGGACGACCACGGTGCCGGCGCCGAGCCCCAGCGAGACCAGCGCCTCGGTGCTCCGCACGGCGTCCGCCAGCGCCCCCGGCAGCCCGGTGATCTTGTCGAGCCCGGACGCCGGTGCCTTCAGGCCCGCCATCGAGTAGAGCTGGCCGGCGATCAGCACGAGCCCGATCCCGGCCAGCATGCCTTCGACGACGGAGACCGAGATCGCCCGGAACCAGCGCCCCAGCTTCAGGGCGCCCATGAGCAGTTGGAGCAGGCCCGTCGCGAGCACGACGACCCCGAGGACGGGGAGGCCGTACTCCCGTACGGCCTCGAAGACCAGGACGGTCAGCCCGGCGGCCGGCCCCGACACCTGGAGGCTGCTGCCGCGCAGCGAGCCGGTGACGAGGCCGCCCACGATGCCGGTGACCAGGCCGAGTTCGGCGGGTACGCCGGAGGCGACGGCGACACCCACGCACAGGGGCAGGGCGACCAGGAACACGACGACCGACGCGGCGAAGTCCTGCCGCAGGTGGGGGAAGGTCATCGTGCGCCGCACAGCGCCTCGAAGGTGTCGGTGTCCGGCCGCTGAGCGTGTACGGCATCGGTGTGGACCTCGTAGGTCGGCCGGTCCGAAGTGGGGGGAGGGACGATGGCGCCCGCGGTGTGCGGGTCGAGGAGCTGCCCGGGACGGGCGCCGGTGATCAGGGCCGGAACGACCCTGGAGTCGGAGCAGGTGACGAACAGCACCTGCGCGGACCGGCCGTGGGCGGGCGAGGCGAAGTCCTCGGGCCGCCGGCCGATGGAGCGGGCATGGTCGATGGGGGGTTGCATGTCGGATCCTCCTGGCGCGCCCTGTGGGCGCGTCGGCTTGCACAACGGAGCGTGGGGGGAATCGCTCCGCTCAGCATCGGAAGACCTGAAGCCCCTCCGGGGAGTGCGCGGCCGGGGATCTCGGCGTGCGGGGGTGCGAGGCGGCGCCCGGGACGAAGGAGTGCCCGGCCGCGGGGCCGTCCACCGGCAGGGGGTGCGACGGCGGTTCGGGTACGAGGTCCTCGTCGCGGGCGTGCCGACGGGCACCGGGGGCCGGAGTGGCCTTGTGCGGATGCTCGGTCTCGGCGCAGGCGACGGTCTCACCCCTGTGCGCGGACGCGAACGTATCGGCGGGGCCGAGGAGTTGCAGGAAGATCAGCACGGCGGCGAGCGCCGTGAACAGGGTCCGGGCCGTCCTGCCTCGTAACATGCGCCCCCCTTCCGGCGGTTCGCGCACGCCGGGAGTCGGCGCGTACAAGTACGTTAACCCGCCGAGTCGTTTGCGCGGTTAACTCCGCGTTTCACCCGCGAAGTGCGCCCGAAAGAGGTCGTGCAGTTGGCGTGATCCCGTGCTGGGGGGCCGTGACCCCGAGCGTGCCGTCGGCGGGCCGCGGCCCGGCCTCGGGGGCGCCCCCGAAGAGACCTCTAGTCGTGGACGATGTCCTTGGCGTCCCGGGCCAGCGCGGTGAGCCGGGAGATCGCGCGGAAGTACTTCTTGCGGTAGCCGCCGTTCAGCATCTCCTCGCTGAACAGCTGGTCGAAGGGCTTCCCGGAGGCGAGGACCGGCACCTCCCGGTCGTACAGGCGGTCGGCGAGCACGACCAGCCGCAGCGCCGTCGACTGGTCCGGGACCGGCTGCACGTCGGTGAGGCAGACGGCCCGGACGCCGTCCGTCAGGGCGCCGTACCGGCTGGGGTGGACGCGTGCGAGGTGGTCCAGCAGGTGCGGGAAGTCGTCCAGGGAGGCGCCGTCGGTGGCGTACGCGGTCTTGGTGACCTGCTCGTCGGAGAACGGTGCCGGGGCCTCGGGCAGCCCGCGGTGGCGGTAGTCCTCGCCGTCGATGCGCAGCGGCCGGAAGTGCGCCGACAGGCCCTGGATCTCGCGCAGGAAGTCGGCGGCGGCGAACCGGCCCTCGCCGAGCTTGCCCGGCAGTGTGTTCGAGGTGGCCGCGAGGGCCACGCCCGCGTCGACGAGCTTGCCGAGCAGCGTGGAGACCAGGACGGTGTCGCCCGGGTCGTCGAGCTCGAACTCGTCGATGCACAGGAGACGGTGCCCGGAGAGGGTCTGCACGGTCTTCTGGAAGCCGAGCGCGCCGACCAGGTTGGTCAGCTCCACGAAGGTCCCGAAGGCCTTGAGCGAGGGCTCCGCGGGGGTCGCGTGCCACAGAGAGGCGAGGAGGTGGGTCTTGCCGACGCCGTATCCGCCGTCGAGATAGACGCCGCGGGGGCCGGCGGGCGACTTCTTCGCGGCCTTGCCGAAGCCGAACAGCCGGCGCTTGGGGGCGCCTACAGCGTGGGCCCCGCCGAGTCCGCCGGCGAAGCCTTCGAGGACGCCTACGGCCTCGGTCTGGCTGGGCTGGTTCGGGTCCGGGATGTAGGTGGCGAAGCGGACCGAGTCGAAGCGCGGCGGCGGCACCATCTCGGCGACGAGCCGGTCGGCGGGGACGTGGGGCTCGCGGGCGCACAGTGACAGCGGAGCCGCTTCGGGTATCGGGCCGATCCCGGCGGCGGTGGTGGTGGACGACACGGTCACCCACTCTAAGCGCCGTGCCACACTGCACGTCATGCGACGCCTGTTCCCTGTGACCTATGAAACAGCAGCCCAGGCCCCGGGTGAGGCCCCTGTGACGGGTGCGACGGACCGGGAATGGGGGCTCGCGGAACTGGCCGAGGCCTACGCATACCCGGACGTCCGGGGGCCCTGGCTGCGCGCCAACATGGTCTCCACGCTCGACGGCGCAGCCCAGCACGACGGGCGTTCGCAGCCCATCTCCAGCGCCACCGACATGCGGGTCTTCGGGGTGCTGAGGGGCCTCGCGGACGCCGTCGTGGTCGGTGCGGAAACGGTACGCCAGGAGGGTTACCGGCCGGCCCGCGCGCGTGAGGCCTTCGCGGCCCTGCGGGAGGCCGCCGGACAGGGCCCCGCGCCCGCGATCGCGGTCGTCTCGGCCGGCCTCGACCTGGACTTCTCGCTTCCGCTGTTCACCTCGCCGCTGGTGCCCACACTGGTGCTGACCGGCGCCGCGGCGGACCCGGACAGGATCGAGGCGGCACGCGCGGCGGGTGCCCGGGTGGTGATCGCCGGGGACGGGGCGGGGGTGGACCCGGCCCGCGCCGTGCGGGCCCTGGGCGACCTCGGACTCACCCGGCTCCTGACGGAGGGCGGGCCCCGCCTGCTGGGGCAGCTGATCGCGGCCGGAGTGCTCGACGAGCTCTGTCTGACGGTGTCGCCCATGCTCACGGCGGGGGGTGCCCAGCGGATCGCCGGAGGGCCCTCGGTGGCGGTCCCGGCGCGGTTCGAACTCGTGTCCCTGCTGGAGGAGGCCGGGTTCCTGTACAGCCGATACCGTCGGCCCTGACAAGTCGGCGGAATGCGCCGTTCCGTTTATCTTCCGCTGGGCACACTAAAACGCGCAGCCCCCGCGAGATCACGGGGCAGGATGGTTTCAGCAGGGGGCCGGGACGGCCCACGGAGGAGAAGGGCGCCTGTCGTGTTCACAAGCGTATTGATGATCGAGAAGGCCCTGACGTCCGCCGACGTGGAGTTCGTCACCACCTTGCACGGTGACGAGCCGGTCGCCTTCCATGTGCTGCTCCAGCCCCGCGGGGACCAGGCGGACCGGCTGCTGCGGGCCATCGACGACGTCGCGCTCGGCGAACTGGACGAGGCCGCCCGCGAGGGCGAGACGCCCGAGGGCGAGGCCGCCGCCGACCAGGGGCAGCAGGCCCTGGACGTGTCACTGGTGGCGCTGCGTGCCACCGGCAGCGCGGCCGAGGGCCGGCTCGTCGAGGACCACCCGCTGGACGCCCTGAAGGCCCTGGTCGACGAGATCGACGCCGACGAGGTGATCGTGCTGACCGACCCCCACTACGTGGAAGAGTTCTTCCACCGGGACTGGGCCTCGCGGGCCCGCCACAAGGTGGGCGTGCCGGTGCTGAAACTCTTCTCGCACAGCAAGG
This sequence comes from Streptomyces siamensis, assembly GCF_039543605.1. NCBI lineage: Bacteria > Bacillati > Actinomycetota > Actinomycetes > Kitasatosporales > Streptomycetaceae > Streptomyces > Streptomyces siamensis. Next base: position 87,826 of record NZ_BAABKB010000009.1, read on the forward strand.
CATAGGCTTGCCCCCGCGCGCTCCGGCGCCACCCGATCCGCAACACCTCTCGACCCGCTCGACGCATCCTGGGGAGACACACGCATGGCACCCGGCCTTCCTACCGCCATGGACCGACCGCACTTCATCGGCATCGGCGGAGCCGGGATGTCGGGCATCGCGAAGATCCTCGCGCAGCGCGGCGCCGCGGTCGCCGGCAGCGACGCCAAGGATTCCGCGACCGCCGAGGCCCTGCGCGCGCTCGGCGCGACGGTGCACATCGGCCACGCGGCCGACCACCTCGCCACCGACGCCACCTGCGTCGTCGTCTCCTCCGCGATCCGCGCCGACAACCCGGAGCTGGCCCGCGCGGCCGAGCTCGGCATCCCCGTGGTGCACCGCTCGGACGCCCTGGCCCGCCTGATGGACGGCCTGCGCCCGATCGCCGTCGCGGGCACGCACGGCAAGACCACCACGACCTCGATGCTCGCCGTGTCGCTGTCCTCGCTCGGCCTGTCCCCGTCGTACGCGATCGGCGGCGACCTCGACGCGCCCGGCTCGAACGCCCTGCACGGCGACGGCGAGATCTTCGTCGCCGAGGCCGACGAGTCGGACCGCAGCTTCCACAAGTACGCGCCCGAGGTCGCGATCGTCCTCAACGTCGAGCTCGACCACCACGCCAACTACGCGTCCATGGACGAGATCTACGAGTCCTTCGAGACCTTCGTGGACCGGATCGCCGAGGGCGGCACGCTGGTGATCTCGGCGGACCACGAAGGGGCGCGGGAACTCACGCGCCGGGTCGGGGGCCGCGACGTCCGGGTCGTCACGTACGGCGACTCCGCCGACGCCGACGTCCGGGTGCTCTCGGTGGTCCCGCAGGGACTCAAGAGCGAGGTGACCGTCCTCCTGGACGGCGCCGAGCTCACCTTCACCGTCTCCGTGCCCGGCCGCCACTACGCGCACAACGCGGTCGCGGCCCTGGCCGCCGGCGCGGCACTGGGCGTCCCGGCGTCCGAGCTGGCCCCGGCCCTGGCGTCGTACACGGGTGTCAAGCGCCGCCTCCAGCTCAAGGGCGAGGAGGCCGGCGTCCAGGTCGTCGACTCCTACGCGCACCACCCGACCGAGATGACGGCCGACCTGGAGGCCATGCGCGCCGGTGCGTCCGGCCGCATCCTCGTGGTCTTCCAGCCGCACCTGTTCTCCCGCACCCAGGAGCTGGGCAAGGAGATGGGCGAGGCCCTGGCCCTTGCGGACGCCTCCGTCGTCCTGGACATCTACCCGGCCCGCGAGGACCCGATCCCGGGCGTCACGAGCGACCTGATCATCCAGGCGGCACGGGCCGCGGGCGCGGACGTCACGGCGGTCCACGACAAGGGCGACGTGCCCGAGACGGTCGCGGGAATGGCGAAGCCCGGTGATCTCGTTCTCACCATGGGCGCGGGCGACGTCACGGACCTCGGTCCGGAGATCCTGGCCCGCCTGTCGAAGTAGCCACAGCGTTCGTGAGGGGTTGAGCTTCATGTCGTACGACGTCGAAAAGCCGGACGAGCAGTGGCGTGCGGAGCTGACCCCGGCCGAGTACGCCGTACTGCGCAAGGCGGGCACCGAGCCCGCCTTCACCGGCGAGTACACCGACACCAAGACCGAGGGCGTGTATTCCTGTCGCGCGTGCGGGGCCGACCTCTTCACCTCGACGGAGAAGTTCGAGTCGCACTGCGGCTGGCCCTCCTTCTACGACCCGAAGAACAGCGACGCGGTCGAGCTGATCGAGGACCGCTCGCACGGGATGGTGCGGACCGAGGTGCGCTGCGCCCGCTGTGGTTCCCACCTCGGACACGTCTTCGAGGGGGAGGGCTACGCCACCCCGACCGACCAGCGGTACTGCATCAACAGCATCTCGCTGCGGCTGGCGCCGGACGAGAGCTGAGCACGGCACTGCCCGGCAGGACCGGGAGCGGACCCGCCCGGCACCGGCCGGGCGGGTCCGCTCGCGTACGGCGCACTAGTCGGCGCGGAGCGTCTGTTCGGCCCAGATGGTCTTGCCCGAACCCGTCTGACGCGTGCCCCAGCGGTCGGTGAGCTGGGCGACCAGCAGGAGGCCGCGCCCGCCCTCGTCGAAGGTGCGGGCCCGGCGCAGATGCGGCGAGGTGCTGCTGGCGTCGGACACCTCGCAGATCAGCGCCCGGTCGCGGATGAGCCGCAGCTGGATCGGCGGCCCGCCGTAGCGGATGGCGTTGGTGACCAGCTCGCTGACCACCAGCTCGGTGACGAACACGGACTCGTCGAGCCCCCACTCGGCGAGCCGTTCGCCGACGTGCTGCCGGGCCGTGGCCACCACCGCCGGATCGGACGGCAGGTCCCACACCGCCACCTGGTCGGCGTCCAGGGCGCGGGTGCGGGCCAGCAGCAGGGCCACGTCGTCGGCAGGGCGCTCCGGGAGCAGTGCCTTGAGCACGTTGTCGCAGGCGTCGTCCAGATTCCCGGCGGGGGCCGCGAGCGCGCTGCACAGGGTGGCCGTGCCCGCGTCCACCTCCAGGTGGCGGGCCTCCACGAGCCCGTCCGTGTACAGAGCCAGCACGGATCCTTCCGGGAGGTCCAGCTCCGTGGACTCGAAGGGCAGCCCGCCGATGCCGAGCACGGGACCGGCGCTCACCTCGACGACCTCGACTTCTCCCTCCGGATAGAGCACGGCGGGCGGCGGGTGCCCGGCGGAGGCGATCGTGCAGTGCCGCGCCACCGGGTCGTAGACCGCGTACAGGCAGGTCGCGCCGATCTGGCCGCCCGGCTGGCTGTCGTCGGCCGTGAGATGGCCGACCAGGTCGTCGAGGTGGGTGAGCAGCTCGTCCGGGGGCAGGTCGACGTCCGCGAGCGTCCAGACCGCGGTGCGCAGCCGGCCCATCGTGACGGAGGCGTGGATGCCGTGCCCCACCACGTCCCCGACGACCAGCGCCACCCGGGTCCCGGACAACGGGATGATGTCGAACCAGTCGCCGCCCACGCCCGCCCGGGACAGCGCCGGAAGGTAGCGGGAGGCGAACTCCACCGCCGCCTGACCCACCATGGCCTGCGGCAGCAGACTGCGTTGCAGTGCCAGCGCGGTGGTGTGTTCCCGGGTGTACCGGCGCGCGTTGTCGACGCAGACGGCGGCTCGGCTGGCCAGCTCCTGCACCAGTGACACGTCGTCCTCGTCGAAGGGGTCGGGACTCCCCGTCGTGAGCAGCCGTACGAGTACGGCCACCCCGAGCGTCGTGCCGCGCGCCACCAGGGGTACGGCCATCAGTGAGAAGTCACAGTCCTCCGACTCCCGCGGCCGGGTGGCCCGGCTGTCGTGGCGGGCCAGCCAGATGTCGAGGCCCGGCTCGCCGCTCCTGGTGACCACCACCTTGCCGGTCGCCAGCGCGCGGGCGGGCGGCGAGGCCGGCGGATACACGTCCGCGGAGCCCAGAGCGATCGCCGCCTCCGGCACCCCGGCGGTACGCGAGTGGTGGGCGACGCGGCGCAGCTCCACATCGGCGCCCACCGCGCCGACGGAGGGTTCCTCCCCCCGCAGTACGGAGTCCAGCAGGTCGACGCTGGCGAAGTCCGCCATCCGCGGCACCGCCAGTTCGGACAGCTCCTGCGCGGTGTGGATCACGTCGAGCTTCGTGCCGATGCTGGTGGCCGCCTTGTTCAGCAGCGCGAGGCGCTGTCTGGCCCAGTACTGCTCGCTGCTGTCGAACGCGGCCGCCGCCACCCCGAGCAGGTCCCCCGCGGGGCCGCGCAGCGGCCACATCTCGGTGTTCCAGGCGTGCGTGCGCGTCCCGGAGGGGGCCCGCGTCCAGCTCTCGTAGTGCACCGGCCGATCGGTCTCCACGACCTCCTGAAGATGGCGCACGAAGCCGCGGCTGTGCTCCTCGTTCTCCACGGTGTCCGGGAAGAACCGGCCGACGAACTCGGCCTCCGCCCGGCCCATCAGCCGGGACGCCGTGTCGTTCATCAGCAGGTACCGCTGCTCGGTGTCGAAGACCGACATCGACACCGACGACTGCCGGAACGCCAGGTCGCCCAGGGCCCGGCCCCGGTCGTCCGGTGTCGCGGTGATCACGTATCCCGAGGCGTCACCCCGCTCGCCGAGCAGCGCCCACGCCCGCAGCGCCAGATCCGTGCGCCGCCCGTCCCGGCACCGCACAGCCACCACGCTTCCGCCGCTCGTCCGCAGCTCCTGCCAGGCCGTATCGGCGTCGCCGTCGATCAGCTCCGCCAACGGCCGCCCGTGGACCTCCTGGGCGGTGTGGCCCGTCAGCATCCGGGCACCGTCGCTCCAGCCCGTGACGACTCCGTGGGCATCCACCACCGCCATGGCGTCACCGGCCGCAGACCCCGCGGGCCTCGGCAATGTCACCATGTGTACAAGCATGATCTGATCGGGCAGTCCCCTCAACCGGGCCGGTCAGGTCCCCCGCCCGCCCGCCCGCACAACCGGTCCGGCGGGCGGGGGAGACGAGGCGGACGAGGCCCAACGCGCTTACCTGCGCGGCCTCTTGGGGACCCGGTGGGCGAGCCCCGCAGCCGTCCGCGGTGCGGCGTGGGCAGCCCGGCCGCCGCGGAGGGCGAAACCCCGCCGCCATCGCCGCACGCGCGGACCCGCTCCCGGTGGCCGCGAGGTCGGCGCGTCGTCGAACGCGGCACCACCGGACGCACCATGCTGACCTCGGCGGACGGCTTTGCGGGTGCGGGTGCGTCCGCCCTCGCGCGGCGGTGCCGGGCCTCCCGGAAGCCGGTCCCGAAGGCAGGCCCGGATCTCAGGGAGCACCATGGACGCCGACAACGAAGACCGCGAGCCGTCCCGCCCCGGGACCCGGCCGCACACCCCGGGCGGGGGAGCGGCCGGTGCCGCGGGCGAAGCCACTGCCGGCAGCGGGGGCGGGACCGGCGGGACACCCGACGGCGAGCCGGGCCGGACCAGCCCCCACGCCCCCGCCGAGGCCCGTGCCTCCGCGCTGCTGCGGCGTCCCCGGCTGTGGCTGTTCCCCACCGCCATGACCGGGCTCCTCGCACTGCTGCTGTCCCTGCTCTACATGGGCGGCATCGTGAACCCGAGCGGGCATCTGCACCATCTGCCCATCGGCATGGTCGACGAGGACCGGGGCCGCCCGCTGCCGGGGCAGCGGCAGAACCTCGGCGCGCAGATCACCGACAAGATCCTGTCCGGCGACGTCCTGGGCCAGGCCGGCTGGCGTCGGCTCACCCGTGCCCAGGCCCAGGAACAGATGGCCTCCGGGAAGATCTACGGCGCCCTGGTCGTCCCGGCGGACTTCACCGACTCCGTGGCCGCGCTCACCACGGCGAACGCGACGGTCCGGCCGACGATGACCGTGCTCACCAACCCGGGGATGGGCAGCCTGGGCTCCTCGCTGGCATCCCGGATCGGCACGACCGCCGCCCAGCAGGCTTCCGCGGCCGTCGGCAAGCAGCTGACGACGGCCCCCGCCACCGCGCGGGCCGGCGCCACCGAGCGACTGCTGCTGGCGGATCCGGTCCAGGTCGTCACTCAGGTGGGACGCCCCATCGGCACGCACAGCGGCCTCGGCCTCACCGCGTTCTACTACACCCTGCTGCTCGTGCTCGCCGGATTCCTCGGCGCCAACATCATCAACACCGGTGTGGACACCGCCCTCGGCTACGCCGACGGTGAGATCGGCCCCTGGCACACCCGCAGGCCGACCGTGCCGATCGACCGCACCCGGACCCTGCTGCTGAAGATGGCCATGACCGCCGGGATCTGTGTTCTCTCGGTCTCCCTCGTCATGGTGGCCACCGTCGCGATCCTCGGCATGGACGCCACCCGTCTGCCGTTGCTGTGGATCTACTCGTACTGCGCGAGCCTCGCGGTCGGCCTCGGTGTCCAGGCCATCAACGCGGCGTTCGGCGGGATCGGGCAGCTCGTCTCCATGTTCGTGTTCATCGTGCTGGGCCTGCCGTCGTCGGGGGCCACCGTCCCGCTCCAGGCCGTCCCCGGCTTCTACCGCTTCCTGTCGGTCTTCGAGCCCATGCGCCAGCTCAGCGACGGGGTGCGCGCCATCCTCTTCTTCGACGCGCGTGCCGACGCCGGTCTCGCCCGCGCCTGGACCATGATCGCCGTCGGTTCCGCCCTGGCCCTGCTCTTCGGCTTCGCGATGACCCGCTACTACGACCGCAAGGGGCTGCATCGCATGATCCCCCGCCTCGCCTGACGTCCGGTCAGGCGGCGTCGGCGGCCCGTCGGCCCGCCGCGCGTTCCGTCGTCCAGTACAGCAGCGCCAGTACGGGCAGGGCCGTGCCGAATGCGGCCACCGCGGGCCAGCCCGCCGCGTGGTATGCGACGGAGGCGAGTTGGGAGCCGAGCGCCCCGCCGACGAAGAAGATGGCGATGAACGCGCTGTTGAGCCGGGCCCGGGCGTCGGCGTCGAGTTGGTAGATGGTGTGCTGGCCGAGGATCAGGGTGCTCTGGACGGCCATGTCGAGCAGCACGGCGGCCAGGGCGAGCAGGACGATGTGGTGCCCGCCCAGCCCCGCGACGGCGAACGCGACGGCGGCGACGGCGAGGGCGACGCCGGTCATCGGCCGGGTCAGCCCCCGGTCGGCCCAGTGTCCCGCGACCGGCGCCACCACCGCACCGGCCGCCCCGACCAGCGCGAACAGGCCGACGCCGACGGGGGAGTAGTGGAAGGGCGGGCCGGTGAGGACGTACGAGACGGTCGTCCAGAAGGCGCTGAACGCGCCGAACATGGCCGCCTGGTAGAGCCCGCGCCGCAGCAGCGCCGGGTGGGTGCGCACCAGTCGCAGCGTGGAGCGCAGGACGTGGGCGTACGGGATCGTCGTGGTCGGTGCGTGCGCGGGCAGGGCGGCGCGCAGCGCCACGGCCAGCACGGCCATCAGGACGGCGGAGCCGAGGTAGACCACACGCCAGCCGGCCGCGTCGGAGACCAGGCTGCTGAGCGTGCGGGAGAGCAGGATGCCGGTGAGCAGACCGCTCATCACCCGGCCGACGATGCGGCCGCGTGCGTGATCGGGGGCGAGGCTCGCGGCGAACGGGACGACGATCTGGGCGACGACCGAGGTGGCCCCGGCGACGAGCGACGCGGCCAGCAGCAGGGGGAAGCTCGTCGCGAGGCCCGCCGCGACCAGGGCCAGCGTGGTGACGCCCAGCAGTACGGTGATCAGTCCGCGCTTCTCCAGCCGGTCGCCGAGCGGGACCAGGAAGAGCATGCCGATGACGTAGCCGACCTGGGTGAGGGTGATCAGCCCACCGGCCGCCGCGGTGCTGACGTGGAAGACGTCGCGCAGCGACGACAGCAGTGGCTGCGCGTAGTAGAGGTTGGCGACCGTCATGCCGGAGGCGACGGCGAGGAGGACGACCAGTCGGCCCGGTACGCCGTGTGCGGACGTGACGGCGGACGGGCTCGGGGACCTGAGCCCGGAGGATTCGGAGGATTCGGAGGATTCGGAGGATGCGGACACGGCACCTTCTCGGGAAGAGAACCGGCGGGGCGGTTCGGCGGAAACGCTGTCTGCTGGACGGGCGGCCTCCTTGCCGCCCGTACGGTCTCCTCAGCACCGGACGGGACGTGTCCCTTCCCCTGGCGCGGCGATGATCAGAGATATCGGTTATCTCCGACGGAGATGACGCGCGGGACGGCGGTCCGGGGCGCCGTTCTCGGAGGGCGCCCGGGCGGGCGCCCTCTCGCGGGCCGACCGGACTCAGGACGTCCCGCTCCGGGAGTGGCCGCACCCTGGGCTTGTCCCTCCCGCCGGCGACTGTCCTCAGGACGTCGTGCTCCGGGCCCGCCGTGCGCGGCCGTTCGGCGGGACCGCCCTCAGGTCATTCGGCGGGACCGCCCCCAGGACATTCGGCGTGACCGCGCCCAGGCCGTTCGGCGGGACCGCCCCCAGGACATTCGGAGGGATCGCGCTCAGGACATGTGGTGCAGCAGCGCGGCGACGGCCGGGGGTGCCTCCCCGCGCGGGCGCACCACCATGACCTTCCAGCTGGGCGCGTGCCGGTCGAAGCGGTGTGTGGCGAGGTCCGGGAACCGTGCCGCGATCGACGCCGGCATGATGCAGACACCCAGGTCGTTGCGGACGAGTTCGGACGCGGCGACGATGTCGTTGACCTCGAAGGTCGTCTCGCGCTCGACACCGGCGGCACGGAGCGCCCGGTCCACGCAGAGCCGGATCGCCCAGCCGGGCGTGAAGTCCACGAGCGGCAGCCGGGCGGCCTCGGCGAGCGTCACCGTGCCGTCGGGGCCCTCCCCGGCGAGCGCCCGCCCGGGTGCCGACACCAGGACCATCTCCTCGCGCGAGAGCAGCCGAGTCACCAGACCGCGCTGCTGCTGCCGGTCGAGCGCGACGACGGCCAGGTCCACCGAGCCCTCGCGCAGTGCCTGCCGGATGTCGGTGACGGCGGCCTGCCGCAGCCGGACCACCACGCCCGGATGTTCCGCGCGCAGAGCGGCCAGTGGGCGGTGCAGTTCGGCCCATACGCCCTGCATGGTGCCGACGGTGATCCTGCCCCGCAGCTGTCCCTGGACCGCGTCGACCGCCGCCCGCGCCTGCTCGGCGGCCCGCAGCGCGGCGCGTGCCGCCGGGACGAAGGCCTCGCCCGCCGCGGTCAGCGACACCCGGTGCGTGGTCCGGTCGAACAGCTGGGTGCCGAGTTCACGCTCCAGCGCCCGCACCGTGCCGGACACGGCGGACTGCACCACGTGCAGGCGCTGCGCCGCCGCGGTGAAGCCGCCCTCCTCGGCCACCGCGACGGCGACCTCCATCTGCCGCAGGTCCATGTACGCTCCGCTCCCGGTCCCGAAGCCGCGCCCCATCTCCGCCGGAGATGGACTTGTGCATCGATTGTCGCAGGCCCTGATCGCCTTCCGGCCGTCCACCGGCCGTCCACCGGTCGTCCGCGGGCCGGTCGCCGGACCGGAGGCCCGCTCGCCGGATCACCGTCCGGGCGGGCCCGACGGGGGCTCAGGAGCGCCGGCCGCCGTTGCGCATCTCCCGGGGGCTCAGCCCGTAGCGCTGCCGGAACGCGGTGCTCAGGGCGCTCGCGGAGGAGAAGCCCGAGGCGTACGCGAGGTCGGTGATCGTCAGGTGTTCGCAGTCGCCGCACTGGAGGCGCTCGCGGACGAGCCGGAGCCGCTCCTCGCGGATCAGGTCGCGGGGAGTGGTGCCCGCCCGTTGCAGGGCCAGCTGGATCTGGCGCAGTGACCAGCCGAGCGCGCGGGCCATGGAGGTACCCGTGAGGGCCGGGTCGGCCGCGTGGTCGCGGACGTAGCGGCGGACCATGGTCTCCACGTCGGACAACTGCCCGGTCGCGTCGGGGCGGTCGTCGCCCGTGGCGAGCATGCACAGCAACTCGACGATGCGGTCGGAGACGGCGTCGAACTGGGCGTCGGTGAGGACGTCGCGCTCGGCGTGCAGGTCGTTCAGCATGGAGCCGACGACCCGGCCGAGCCCCCTGGTCAGGTCGAGGCCGGTGGCCAGCGGGGACTTGCGGTTGAGGGGGCCGTCCACCTCGCGGGCGGGGATGGTGAGGATGTACGCCTGGGTGGTCGCGTCCTGGAGGCAGTCGAAGGGGGAGTCGAAGGAGACGAGTGTGCCGGTCCCCGGGGTGAGCCGTGCCTCCTGACCGTCCTGCCGCAGGACGATCCCGCCGGTGAGCGGGAGGAGTAACCGGTAGTCCCCGTCGGGGTCCTCGCGGACCTGGCGCGCGGTCCTGCTGTACTCGATCTCGTCGGACCGGAACCTGACGAGCTGGTACTTCTCGGTCCGCTGCCGGACGGTCTCGCCGCCGAAGTCGTCGGGGCGGGCGTACGTGAAGCCCATCCGGGACTGGTACGACCCGATGTGCTCGCTCCAGAAATCGGCCCGCTCACGCGGTGTCACCCCATGGGTCGACTGCGATTCCACGAGGTAGCTCCCCGCTGGCAACGGCACCTCAACTCCCGTGCTTTTGGCGGTAGTTACTCGGCGTCAGCCTACTGCACACGCCCCGTGCGCATGACAGCAACTTCCTTGCGCGCCGGGGCAAGAGCGGGCGCCGCCGCGCGGCTACCGTCGTGCGCCGCGTCAACTCGCGCCCCACCCACCACCCTTCCAACTCCTATGACTGCCACCCGTTCAACTCAGCTATGCATGCGGAGACTTGAGGATCCATGACCGAACGCCTACCGGAGGCAGCGTTCTGGTGCCTGGCCGTCGGCCTGCTCGCCGTCACCGTCCTGCTGCTCCGCCAGCGCGGCATCACCGCCCGGCAGCGCCGGCGGACCACCGAACTCGCGGACGGACTGCGGGCCCGCGAAGAGGAACTGCGTCATCTGGCCGCGGTCCGCCTCCCGGCCCTGGAGGACGCCCCGCACCAGGCGGGCCCCGCCGCCGGACTGCTGGACGCCCGGCTGGCCGACACGGACTTCGCCAAGAGCCTCGACAGCGTCGTCGAGCGGTTCTCCGGCGCCGTGGAGCACGCGCAGTCCCGCGCCGACCAGTCCGCCAAGGCCGCCCTCAAGGCGTCGATGCGCTCGATCCAGGCCCTCGCCAACGAGCAGCAGGTGTCCATCTCGGAGATGCAGGACCGGCACGACCACCCCGACGTGCTGCGCGACCTGCTCGAGATCGACCACACCAACGCCCAGTTCGGCCGCCGCGCGCAGGCCATCGCCGTCCTGTGCGGTTCCTGGCCCGGGCGGCAGCGCTCCACCTCCCCGCTGATCGAGGTCGTCCGCGGTGCGACCTCCCGCATCCGCGACTACCGGCGCGTGCGGATCAACGGGCAGGCGGACATCGCCGTCGAGAGCCGTGCGGTGGAGCCCGTCGTCCTCGCGGTCGCCGAACTGCTCGACAACGCGGCACGCCACTCCCAGCCCAACACGACGGTCGAGGTCAACGTCCAGACGGTGCACAACGGTGCCTGCGTGGTCATCGACGACGCCGGCGTCGGCATGGACGGGCAGGCCACCGAGCACGCCGCCGCGCTGCTGACCGGCCGGCACGCCGTGGACGTCACCCGCCTCGACGACCCGCCCCAGTTCGGCTTCGCCGTCATCGGCGTGCTCGCCGCCCGGTACGGATTCAGCGTCTCGGTGGACACCCGGTCGCCGTACGGCGGTGTCCGCGCCGTGCTCTTCGTGCCCGCGGCGCTGCTGACCCACATGGACCCCACGACGGTGGCGGCACCGCCGGCCGCGCCGACCCGCGGGTCGTCCCGGCCCGCAGCAACCGGCACGTCGCCGGATCCCGCCCCGGCCGCCCCTGCTCCCGCGCAGGCCGGACCCGCCACCCCGACCGAGGCGGCGTCCGCCGCCACCCCTGCCCGTACGACAGCCCGTACGGCCGAGACCGCGGAGGCCACCACGGCCGGAGGACTGCCCAAGCGGCGCCGCCGCACCCCTCAGGCGCCGGTGACCGCGACCGCCGGGGAGCCGCCCGCGGCCCCGGCCGAGGAGGTCGGCGGCCGGACCGCCGAGGAGAACGCGCGACGCATGGGCGCCTTCGCCCGGGGCACCCGCTTCGGCCGGTCCGCCCACGACACGTCCGCCGCCGAGGCCTCCCACCAAGCCCCCCACGAGAACGAAGGGAACACACAGGGATGATCGCCCCCATGACCAACGAGCTGGGGTGGATGCTCGACGAGGTCCTCAAGGTGCCGGAGGCGCGTCACGCGATCCTGCTGTCCGCCGACGGCATGCTCCGGGCGCACTCCGCGGACATCGGCCGGGACGACGCCGAACGGCTGGCCGCCGGCCTGTCGGGGGTGCAGTCGATCAGCCGCAGCACGGCCGAGTTCTGCGGCAGCCCGCACACCCCGTGGCGGCAGACCCTGATCGAGTTCGCCCACGGCTACGTCTTCCTCGTCGCCGCGGGGGAGGGAGCCTATCTCGCGGTGTCCACCACCGAGAACGTCGACATGGAAGCGGTCACCTACCGCATGCACAAGCTGGTCGACCGGCTCGGCAAGGAGCTGACCAGCCCGGCCCGGCAGGACACCGGCAGTCCGGCATGACACCCCGCCGCCGTCCCGGGGAGCGGCTCGTGCGGTCCTACGTCGTCACGGACGGCCGCTCCCACCCGTCCCGCAACACCCTCGACCTCGTCACGCTGCTGATCGCCGCCGACGATCTGCCCCTGACGGGACTGAGTCCCGAGAAGCGGCGGCTGATGGAGCTGTGCCGGCCCGGAGCGCTGTCGGTCGCCGAGGTGGCCGGACATCTGGAGCTGCCGGTCAGCGTCACCAAGGTGCTGATCGCCGACCTGATCGACAGCGGTCACATCGTCACCCGCGCGCCGATCCCGTCGGCCCGCCCCTCCGACACCCGCATCCTCCAGGAGGTGCTCGATGGGCTCCGCGCCCGCCTCTGACGACGTCCGCCCCCGGTCGGGCGGCATGCATCTGCCGGCGACCGTGCAGACCGCGGTCAAGCTGCTGATCGTGGGTCACTTCGCCGTCGGCAAGACCACCTTCGTCGGCGCCCTGTCCGAGATACGGCCGCTGCGCACCGAGGAGGTCATGACCCAGGCCGGCGCGCTCGTCGACGACCTGGCCGGGACCCGCGACAAGACGACCACCACGGTCGCCCTCGACTTCGGCCGCCTCACCCTCAACGACGCCTTGGTCCTCTACCTGTTCGGGACGCCCGGGCAGCAGCGCTTCACCGAGCTGTGGCAGGACATGACGCGCGGTGCGCTCGGCGCGCTCGTCCTCGCCGACACCCGGCGCCTGGACCAGTCCTTCGAAGTCATGGGTGTGCTGGAGGAGTTGGGGCTGCCCTACGCGGTGGCCCTGAACGAGTTCGACGACGCGCCCGAACACGGCCTGGACGAGGTGCGCGAGGCCCTCGACCTGCTGCCCTCGACCCCGCTCGTGCGCTGCGACGCCCGCGACCGGGTCTCCTCCACCGAGGCGCTGATCGCCCTCGTCGAGTACCTGCTCACCCGCACCGGCGAACTGGAGCACGCGTGACCGCCGTACCACCGGAGTCCGTACCACCGCAGACCGTGCCGGAGGACGCCCCGGCGCCGCGGCCCGCACCGTCGCAGTCCGTGCCGCCGCCCGGCTGCCCGGCCCACGAACCCATGTACGGACCGGAGTTCGCGGCCGATCCGGGCGCCGTGTACCGCAGGCTCCGGGAGAACGGACCGACCGCCCCCGTCGAACTGGCACCCGGCGTCCGGGCCACCCTCGTCACCGGGTACGAGGCCGCCCTGCACGTCCTGCGCAGCCCGGAGACCTTCTCCAAGGACCCCCGCCGCTGGCGCGACCTGGCCGACGGAACCGTCCCGATGGACAGCCCCGTCGTGCCGATGATGATGTACCGGCCGAACGCGCTGTTCACCGACGGTGAGGAGCACCGCCGGCTGCGCGGAGCGATCACGGACAGCCTGGCCCTGGTGGAGCCGAACACGCTGCGCGGATACGTGGAGCGCAGCGCCGACACGCTCATCGACCGGTTCGCCCCGCTCGGCACGGCGGATCTGCTCGGCGAGTACGCCCAGGTCCTGCCGCTGCTGGTGTTCAACCACCTCTTCGGCTGCCCCGCCGACTACGGGGTCCGGCTGGTCGAGGGCATGTCCGGGATCTTCGACGGGGTGGACGCCGAGAAGGCGAACGAACTGCTGAGCACCACCCTGCTCGACCTCGTCACGCTGAAGCGGGCGAAGCCCGGGCAGGACATGACGTCCTGGCTGATGGCTCACCCGGCCGCGCTCACCGACGAGGAGATGATCCACACCCTCGTCGTCCTGATGGGCGCCGGCACCGAGCCGCAGCAGAACCTCATCGCGAACAGTCTGCGGCTGCTGCTGTCCGACGACCGGTTCGCGGGCGACCTGTCCGGCGGGAGCCTCCCGGTGGAGGACGCCCTCGACGAGGTGCTGTGGTCCGACCCGCCGATGGCCAACTACGCCGTTCACTATCCCGTGCACGACGTCGTCTACGAGGGTGCGTCGCTGCGCGCCGGTGATCCGCTGGTGGTGAGTTTCGCCGCGGCCAACACGGACCCGGCGCTGACGAGCGATCAGCGGGCGGGCAACCGCGCCCACCTGGCGTGGAGCGCGGGCCCGCACAACTGCCCGGCCCAGAGTCCGGCGCGGCTGATCGCGGCGGTCGGCGTCGAGAAACTCCTCGACCGTCTCCCCGATGTCGAACTCACGGTCCCAGCCGACGAGTTGGTCTGGCGGCCTGGCCCCTTCCACCGTGCTCTCGCCGCACTGCCCGTCCGCTTCCCGCCCACGGCGGCGTCCGCGGCGCCGGACGCCGAGCCGCAGTCGCACCCCGGCGCCCTTCCGCTGCCGGTGGCCCCGCCGCCCGCCGTCGTGCCCGAGCCGCCGAAGAGCGGCTGGGCACGCCTGCTGGCCTGGTGGCGCGGGGAGTGATCAGGAGATCCGTACGGGGAGGGACCGGTGGCCGTTGGAGATGAAGGACTCCACCGGCCGCAGTTCCTCCCCGGGAACGGCGAGGCACAGGTCCGGGAAGCGGGCGAAGAGCGCCGGGAGCGCGACCCGGGCCTCCATGCGGCCGAGCGGGGCACCGAGGCAGTGGTGCACCCCGTAGCCGAAGGCGAGGTGCTCCTTGTCGGCGCGGGTGACGTCGAAGCGGTCGGCGTCCTTCCCGTGGCGTTCGGGGTCGCGTCCGGCGGCGGCGTACGCGGCGAGGATGGCCTCGCCCTTGCCGATCACCAGACCGTCCGGGCCGCCGAACTCACTCATCGGCAGGTCGTCCACCGCGTAGCGCAGCGGCAGACTGGCGACCGGCGCGTCCACACGCAGCGTCTCCTCGACCACGTCGTCCCAGGAGGCCCGCCCCTCACGCACGGCGGCGAGCTCACCGGGGTGGGTGAGCAGGGCGTGCACGGCGTTGTCGATGAGGTTCACCGTCGTCTCGTGCCCCGCACTGATCATCAGCACCAGGGTGTCCAGCAGTTCCTGCTCGCTGAGCCGGGTGCCGTCGTCCTCGTCGCGTGCCGCGATCAGCCCGGTGGTCAGATCGTCACCCGGTGACTCGCGCTTGGAGGCGACGAGTTCGGCCAGGACGCCGTACAACCGCTCGTAGGCGGCGGTCATCTCGCCCGGGTCGGCGGAGGTGTCGAAGATGCGGTCCACCAGTTGCCGCAGCTCGGGCCCGCGCTCCTCGGGCAGCCCGAACAGCTCGCTGATCACCTGGATGGGAAGCGGGTAGCAGAACTCCTCGCGCAGGTCGACGACCTGGGAGTCGCGGCCGGCCTCCGCGATCCGGTCCAGCAGCTGCGCGGTGATCTCCTCGATCCGCGGCTGGAGCGCGGCCGTACGGCGCGCGGTGAACGCCTTGGAGACCAGGATGCGCAGACGTTTGTGCTCGCCGCCGTACGCGGTGAACATGTTCTGCACGGCGACCCAGGTGAACAGAGGCCAGTCCGGGGTGATCTCCCCGCGGGCGAACCGGGGCCAGTGCTGCCGGGCGTCCTTGGACACCCGCGGGTCGGTGAGCAGCTGCTTCAGCAGATCCGGGCTGCTCACCGCCCAGGCCTCCACACCACCGGGGAGCGCCACCAGGGTGACAGGTCCGCCGTCCCGGACACGAGCGGCTTCCGAGTGAATGTCGCGGCCGGTCGCGTCTATCACTAAGGGGCTTGGATTTCCCACGGGGAGCCTCCCTGGCATTCGAACGTCATGACGGCAGGTCACGCTACGCGGGGGTACGGTTCCGCAGCGAGAGCGCCCGTCGCCCGGTGCGTACGCGGGCAATTTCCGTGCGCGTACCGACAAGTCGACCCGGCGCCGGGTCGACCTGTCGGGCTGCCCGGGCCTTGCCGGACCGCGGCGGGTCCCGACGTCGCACGGGCTCGGGGATCACGCGTGGCTGCGTCGCAGCAGGCGGCGACGGCGGGGCTCCTGGTCCGGGAGCCAGCCGAAGGCGAGACAGCTGCCGACGGCTCCGAGGAGGAGGCCGACGAGGAAGCCGCCCAGGTTGGAGGTGAGCCAGGTGCCGAGGGAGAGCAGGATGCCGACCAGCGAGTAGAAGAGGCGCTGGGCGGGGTTGAAGAGGATCAGCAGTCCGCACAGCACCATCAGGGTGGGCAGCAGGTAACCCGCGAGTCCCTGCATGCCGATGTGCAGGACGACCTTCAGGGACGCCTTCTCGGTGAGCAGGATCTCCGCTCCGGCCAGGGTGAGCAGCAGACCGCCCCAGAAGGGGCGGTGCGCTCGCCACCGGCGGAATGCCGACCGCGGGTTCCGGGGCGACGTCATCAGCAACCCTGGTCGCTGAAGCGGAGCTTGAGGCCGGGGAGCTTGAACACGGCGGCGGTGGTCGCGTAGTTGGTCTGCCGCAGGTTCGCGATGTGCACGGTGTCGGCCTGCTGGCTGAAGACGCCCTTGTTGCCCTGGACACCGGCCTTGCTGAGCGTGCTGGCGTCGTTGCCGATCTCGATGTTGTCGAAGGCCGCGTCGCCCGACAGCTCGGTGGAGTCGGTGGTGAGGTTGGTCGCCTGCACCTTGTCCGCACCGCTGCCCGCGGTGATGAGCAGGTTCGTGCCGCCCAGGTCGACGCTCTGGCACAGCTTGGTGAGTGTCGCGTTCTTGATAGCGGAGGTCACGACGAGGACCTGGCCGCCGGTGTCGCCGGCGTTGGGACTGTCCTCCGCCATGTTGTCGAGGTTGCCGAACTGCTCGAAGCCGGTGCCGTTCAGCTCGGTGGCGGTGACCGTGAACGGCATGCCGGAGATGGCGAACTGGACGCCGAGGGCGCCCTGCGCGGTGAGGATCATCAGTCCCGCGGCGACCGCGGTGGCAGGCACCGCCATCACCGCGGCGCGGCGCAGGCGGACCCGCCCGCGTCTGTCCGGGCCCTCGGCCGCGGAACCGCTTTCCGGGCTCTCGGGGGTGGAATCGTGGGACGCCGAGGCGTCCGAGGACGAGGCCATGTCTGCTCCCTGTGCACGTTCGATGCGGGTACGGGTTCAGTGGCGCGTTGTCCTGGCGCGGACAGCGGCTGCGGCGCACGCCCTCGTGCCTCCCGGTGGGCGCAAGGGCTTTCTCGTTACGCAGCAGTAGCCGCCGAGGAAGTTACCGGGGGTTACATTCATGGGTCAAGGCGCTTGTGGGAAAAGCGTGGCGGTTGTGCCCTGCCTGTGAACGGAGACCGGCCAAAAGGTCGCCTTCACGCTCAACTTCCGTACTGTGCCTTGACGTTGAGCGTTCACCAGGTCTACAACTCTGCCTTGATTCCCACGGACCCGTGGCGCCGGGTCCGTCGCGTGACGCGTGAGTCGCCTCCCGGACGCCGTCCTTCCACGGGCGGCGGTGACACCTCCGGACGCGCCGCGCCCCTCGTCCACTGCACCCCCCACCCCTGGCACCGGCACGGTCGCCTTCCCCTGAGCCGTGCCGGCGCCCGGCTGTCGCTGCCGGTCCGTGACGTACGGAGAAGGCGTCACGGACCGGCGGCGGATTCCCGCGCGCGGGCGACGAGCACGTTCGCGTCGCCCGCGCACCCAAGCCGCTCCACCCGCTCGCGTCGTCCCGCAGTTCCGCGGCGCCGCGTACCTGCGCGTCGTCCACACCCCCGAGTCGCCCCACCCGCTCGCATCGCACGCACCTGCGCGTCGCCCGCACACCGCAGCCAAGCCGCTCCACCCGCTCGCGTCGTCCCGTACGTCCGTGTCGCCCCGCACCCGCGCGTCGTCCGCACCTCCGCGCCACCTCCTTGTCGCCCCGCGCTGCCGCGCCGTCGGCGCGTCGGCGCGACGCCGCACCCCGTACCCCCGCGCCTCGTGCGCGGTCAGGCACCCACACCCCCCATCAGGAGAAGAGGCACCCCCATGCGCACTCGATCCCTCCTCGCCGTCGCCGGCGTCGTCGCCGCCCTCTCGGTCTCGGCGACCGTCCCCTCGTCCGCGGCCGACACCCCGGTGCTCACCACCGGCAGCGCGGGCGGAACCCCGGTCGCCGTCGGTGACGTCCTCAACGCGTCCCTGGCGAGCGGCACCGCGGCCACGCTCTACTCCAGCAGCACCGGCACGAGCGGGGTCTCCTGCTCCTCGTCGACCTTCACCGCCGCCGTCACCGACAACCCGGCGGCCCCCGGCACCGCGACCGAGTCGCTCACCGGGCACACCTTCGACAGCGCGAGCTGCACCAGCAACGTCGTCGGGGTGCTCGGCGTCACCGGCATCACGGTCGACAACCTGCCCTACAGCACCACCGTCTCCTCGGACGGCACCGTCGCCGTGGCGCCCGCCGCCGGTTCCAGCATCCAGACCACGGTCAAGCTGCGCACCCTGCTCGGCACCGTGACCTGTGTCTACCGGGCGGCGGGCCTGTCCGGTACGGCGAGCAACACCGACAACAGCATCGCCTTCACCAACCAGCAGTTCACCAAGTTCTCCGGCTCGTCCCTGTGCTTCGCCAGCGGCTGGTTCACCGCCAAGTACGCACCCGTGTCGGACACCAGCCAGGAGGGCGGTCCGACGGTCTACGTCAACTGACGTCCCGCCGCTCGCTCAACGGCGGCGCCGCAGCGTGACGGCGACGCCCGCGGTGAGCAGCAGTGCCGCGGCTCCCCCGGCGGCCAGAGGGAGCGCGGCACTGTGGTCCGACGTGCTGTCGGCCGCGGGCTGGAGGTGATCCGGACCGGCCGCGCCGGCCGGTGACGTGGTCACCAGGGTCGGTGAACCGGACGCCGGCGCCGGCGAGGCGGCCGTCCGCGACGGAGCGGGCGACTGTTTCGCCGGCGCGCCGGTCCGCCCGCTCTTGTGCGTGCTCGCGCCGCCCGCGCCGCCGGCGGGCTTCTCCGCGGGCGCCGGTGTCGCGCGGCCGCCGGTCAACACCACGTCCGAGCACGAGTAGTAGGTGTCCGTCGTGCTGGAGTTCTGCCAGATCGTGTACAGCATGTGCCGCCCGGTTCGGTCGGACGGCAGCTTCGCCTTGATGCGGTACGCGCCGTCGACCAGAGCCGGGTCGGTCGCGGTGGCGAACGGCCTCTCGGGCAGGTCGGACCACTTCAGCGGCCGCGACGGGTCGTAGCCCGGCTTCGAGAGGTACAGCTTGAACGTCCCGGTGTGCGGGATCGTCGAGCTGTAGCTGAGGGTGAGGCTCGCGCCGGGGGTCAGACGGGTCGACGGCCAGTCGGTGCGGGCGAGGTCGAGGCCCTTGTAGGCGGGCAGGCCGCCACTGCACAGCTTCCCGTCGGGGATCACCTGCCGGTCCCGGCCGCCGACACCCGCCACCCGGAGGTTGTCCCAGGCGGTGAAGGGCGCCCCGTTCGCGGCGATCGCGGCCTTGCACGCCGCGGTCCGCGTCATGCTCCCACCCTCGGGGGAGCAGGCGACCACCCGGCTGACCGGGGACGTCGGCGCGCCGTGCGCCTGGGCGGGCCCCGCGGCCCAGGTGGTGAGGAGCAGTGGAGCCGTCACGGCGACAGCGGCCGCGACGGCGGTGCGGTGGGCGGTCATCCGGGGGTCTCCTCGATACGTCGGCGAAGCGGTCCGGCCACCGTGCGGGGCGTGCGGAGGGCACTCCTCACCCGGGGCACCGTGAAGTACGGGACCGCGGAGCCGTGCGTTCAGCGGTGCGAGGGGCGCGAAACGTACCCTTCCCGGCCAACGGCCCTGGATCGAGGGTCGATTACCGGTCACATCGAGGGTTTCCCCTGTATCCCCCTCACCTTCCGCTTGCCTATCGTTCGGGCACAGCCGCCCCACAGGAAACCCCTCGCCGGGGCGCTCGCGCATGGCCGGCCACCGCGCCGCTCTTCCGGATCCGCACCCCCCGCCGCTTCGACGACGAAGCGAATCGACCGCTGCTCCGCGGCACCCCACGCCCCTCCGGAGCCGGCCACGAAAGGCAAGCCCTTGCGTCCCTCCCCCTCACCCGACGCCTCCCGCGAGGCGCCCCGCGGCACCGGCCGGAAACTGGTGTCCGTCGCCGCGATATCCGCGGCGCTGCTGGCCGTGACGACGAGCACGGTCGCCGCCGCCCAGACCCCCGACGCGCGGTCCACCACCGTCGCGGCCGAGGCCACGCCCCCCGCACCGGCCGCCGCTCCGGCCGAGCGCCTGATCGTCGGATACAAGTCCGCTGCCGCGGAGGCGACTTCGGACAAGGCCGCGGACGCCGACGCCGCGGCGAAGGGCAGGAAGGCGGGGGAGGACCTGGACTTCCGGCGCCGCCTGGGCACCGGGGCGGCCCTCGTGGACCTCGGCGCCGAGCCGACGAAGGCGGACGTCGCCGACGCCATCGCCCAGTACCGGGCCGACCCGCAGGTCGCGTACGTCGTGCCGGACCGCCTCAACAAGCCCCAGGCCGACCCGAACGACACCGAGTACGCCAAGCAGTGGGACCTCTTCGAGGCCACCGCGGGCATGCGGGTCCCCGGCGCCTGGACCACGTCCACCGGCAGCGGTGTGACCGTCGCCGTCATCGACACCGGCTACGTCGCCCACTCCGACGTCGCCGCGAACATCGTCGGCGGCTACGACTTCATCTCCGACCCGGCGGTGTCCGTCGACGGCGACGGCCGCGACAGCAACCCGGCCGACCCGGGCGACTGGTACGCGACCGACGAATGCGGTGCGGGCACCGGCTCCAGCGGCTCCTCCTGGCACGGCACGCACGTCGCGGGCACCATCGCCGCCGTCACCGGCAACGGCAAGGGCATCGCGGGGATCGCCTACCACGCGAAGATCTCCCCGCTGCGCGTGCTCGGCAAGTGCGGCGGCTACGACTCCGACATCATCGACGCCATCACCTGGGCCTCCGGCGGCACGGTGTCCGGCGTCCCGGCCAACAGCAACGTCGCCAAGGTCGTCAACATGAGTCTGGGCGGCCCGGGTGCCTGCACCTCCGCCACCCAGAGCGCCATCAACGCCGCGGTGAACCGCGGGACCACCGTCGTCGTGGCCGCGGGCAACGACAACGACAACGCCTCCCAGTACTCCCCGGCGAGCTGCAGCAACGTCATCACGGTCGCCGCCACCGGCCGCACCGGCTCCCGCGCCTCGTACTCCAACTACGGCTCCGTCGTGGACATCGCGGCCCCGGGCGGCGAGATGAGCACCGGCACCGCCAACGGCATCCTGTCGACGCTCAACTCCGGCACGAAGACGCCGTCCACGGAGTCGTACGCGTACTACCAGGGCACCAGCATGGCCACCCCGCACATCGTCGGCCTGGTCGCGCTCATGAAGTCGGCCGCCCCGGCCCTCACCCCGGCGCAGATCGAGACGGCCGTCAAGGCCAACGCGCGTGCCCTGCCCGGCACCTGCTCGGGCGGCTGCGGCGCCGGTCTCGCGGACGCGGCCAGGACCGTCCAGGCCGTGGCCGCCGGCGGCGGCTCGACCGGCGGCACCACCTTCACGAGCGCCGGCTCCGTGGCGATCCCGGACGCGGGCTCCGCCGTCGAGTCGCCGATCACCGTCGGCGGGCGCGGCGGCAACGCGCCCGCCGCCCTCAAGGTGGGCGTGGACATCACCCACACCTACCGCGGCGACCTGGTGATCGACCTCGTCGCCCCGGACGGCTCGACGTACCGGCTGAAGTCCTCCAGCAGCTCGGACTCCGCGGACGACGTCAGCGCGACGTACACCGTCGACGCCTCAAGCGAGGCCGCCGACGGCACCTGGAAACTCCGCGTCCAGGACGTGGCCGCCCAGGACACCGGCACGATCAACAGCTGGAAGCTGACCTTCTGACCCAGGTCACGCTGCTGATCTCCACGGGGGGAGGGGCCGGCCGACGCGCTCGCGTGTCGGCCGGCCCCTTCGGTCCGGCCGGTACGGTGAGCGACATGCCCGCACCCGCCGAGCCCGCACCCTCCGGCCAGCCCGCCGAGTCCGCCCCGCCCGTGGTCGTCAGCAACGTCGTGGGTTCGTTCCCCTGGAGCGTGCTGGCCGAGCGGCACCCCGCGCTGATCCGCCAGGTGCGCGGCGCCTTCCCGTACGGTCCCGGACAGCACCGTGCCCTCGACACCCTGCTCGCTGACTGCACCGAGGGCGTCGTCGAACCGCTCGGCCCCGAGGCCGCGGACCGGGACCAGTGGCTGGAGTGGGGCCGGGACCGGATCGGCCGGTCCTGGTTCGACGTGCCGTTCCTGTGGTCCGAGAGCTACTTCTACCGCCGGCTCCTCGAAGCCGTCGGGTACTTCGCGCCGGGCCCCTGGCAGGGCATCGACCCGTTCCGGCCCTTCAAGCTCGCGGAGCTCGACACCGCGGAGGCCGACGAGGAACTCGCCGCGCTCGACGAACTCGCCCCACGGCCGGCCGAGGAACAGGAGGTGGCCCTGCTGCACGGCTCGCTGTGGGGCAACCGGGCCGACCTCGGTTTCCGCCTGGGCGCCGCCTCGCAAGACACGCCGACGGCGTCCCGGCTCGTCGCGGACGACGGCGACGCGCTGCGCTCCCTGCTCCGCGGCGGCACCCTCTGCCTGGTCGCGGACAACGCGGGCCGCGAGCTCATCCCCGACCTGCTCCTCGTCGACCACCTCCTGCACCACGGCCGCATCACACGGGCCGTCCTGCACGTCAAGCCGTACCCCTACTACGTGTCCGACGCCACGACCGCGGACACCGTCGACGCGCTGCGCCGCCTCGTCGACGCGAAGGGAGCGGCCGGCGAGGCCGGCCGACGGCTCTGGGCGGCGGCGGCCGACGGCCGCCTCACGGTCCGGGCCCACCCCTTCTTCTGCGCCCCGCTGCCGTACGCAGACCTGCCCGACGACCTCCGCCGTGAGTTCGCCGCGGCCGACCTGACCGTCCTGAAGGGCGACCTCAACTACCGCCGCCTCATCGGTGACCGGCTCTACCCCGCGACCACGCCCTTCGCGGTGGCCACGGATCATTTCCCCGGCGCGGTGGCCGCACTGCGCACCCTCAAGTCCGACGTGGTCGTCGGGCTCGACGCCGGCACCGAGGCCGCGCTCGTCGCGGCCGAGGAGCAGCGCTGGCGCACCGGCGGCACGCACGCGCTGATCCAGGTCGGGCCCTGAGCGCGGACGCCCCCGTGGTCGTCACCGGACGCGGGGTCAGACCAGTTGCAGGGGAAGCGACTTGAGCCCGTTGATGAAGTTCGAGACGAGACGCCGGGGAGGTCCCGCGGTGCCCAGCGCGGGCGCCGCGCGAAGCGTCTCCTCGTACAGCACCCGTAGTTGCAGCCGCGCGAAGTGGGCGCCCAGGCAGACGTGCGGGCCGTCGCCGAAGGAGACGTGCGGGTTCGGTGCCCGGCCGAGGTCCAGCCGGTCCGGCTCGGCGAAGACACGCTCGTCACGGTTGGCGGAGGCGTGGAAGACGACGACCTTGTCGCCGGCCCGCAGGCGCCGCCCGGCCAGCTCGGTGTCCACGGCCGCCGTACGGCGGAAGGTGAGCACCGGCGGATGCCAGCGCAGCAACTCCTCGACGGCCGCGTCCGGTCCGACCCGCCCCGCGCGCAGTGCCGCGTACGCGTCCGGGTGTTCCGCCAGGGCCAGCAGGCCCCCCGGTGCCGCGCCCCGCACCGTGTCGTTGCCCGCGACGGTGAGCAGGAAGAAGAACATCTCCAGCTCCTCGGGGGCGAGTTCGGGGTCGGCCGCCAGTGTGGTCATCACATCGTCGGCGGGGTGGTTCTTCTTGAGCACGGCCAGCTGGTGGGCGTACTCGAACATGTCCCGCAGCATCGCCGGGGAACGCGGATCGACCGGCTTCCCGTCCGCGCCGACCGTCGTCGGGCCCGCCTCGTCCGGGTCCTGATAGCCGATGACCCGCCGCGTCCAGTCCAGCAGCAGCCCCCGGTCCCGCTCCGGCACGCCGAGCAGGTCCGCCAGATTCAGCAGGGCGTAGTCGTCGGTGACGGCGCCGACAAGATCGCACGTGCCGTCGCCCGCGCGGGCCTCCTCGACCGCCCGCCCGAGCAGCGCACGGGCCCGCTCGCGGGCCACCGCCTCGAACTGCCCGACGCGGCGCGGGGTGAACGCCCGGCTCACCAGCCGCCTCAGCCGTCCGTGGTCCGGCGGGTCCTGATTGAGCATCATGCGCCGGATGAACGGCAGGTCGCCGGGGGCCGGATCGCGGATCTGGGTCGCCCCGAGACACGAGGAGTACGTCGCCGAGTCCTTGAGCACCCGCACCACGTCCGCGTGCCGGGTGACCGCCCAGAACCCGGGGCCCGCCGGCCAGCCGAGCACCTCGCGCTCCTCCTGCCAGGCGACGGGAACGTGATCGCGCAGCGCACGGTAGGCGGCGTGGGGGACCCCGTCGGCGTACTGCCGGGGGTCGAAGACATCGGGCGGGTCGGGCAGGTGGGGCGGCTCAGGCGCATCCGATGCCTCCGCCGTGTCCCGCGGGGCCCGTGGTGTGGACGTCATACGACCACGGTGACCGGCCCGGTCCGGCGACGGCAAGGGGATCGCTGGACCTGCCGCGGTGCAGATCCGGGAGGTGCAGGGGCCGCCACCCAGGGGATTCACGCGATGGTGTGATCATGTCCAGGCCCGCGGGTGTCGTCCGCAGGCCGTGGGTAGGGCCCGGCCATGACGCAGCCGTTCCGACTCCCGCACTTCTACATGCCGTATCCCGCGCGGCTCAACCCGCACCTCGACGAGGCACGTGCCCACTCGGTCGGGTGGGCACGGGACATGGGCATGCTGGAGGGCTCCGGCATCTGGGAGCAGTCCGACCTCGACGCCCACGACTACGGGCTGCTGTGCGCGTACACGCACCCCGACTGCGACGGGCCCGCGCTGTCCCTGATCACCGACTGGTACGTGTGGGTGTTCTTCTTCGACGACCACTTCCTGGGCATGTTCAAGCGCACCCAGGACCGCGCGGCGGGCAAGGCCCACCTGGACCGTCTGCCGCTGTTCATGCCCCTGGACCTGTCGACGCCCGTGCCGGAACCGCGGAACCCGGTCGAGGCCGGGCTCGCCGACCTGTGGGCGCGCACGGTGCCGTCGATGTCGGCCGACTGGCGCCGCCGCTTCGCCGTCGCCACCGAGCACCTGCTGAACGAGTCGATGTGGGAGCTGTCCAACATCAACGAAGGACGGGTCTCCAACCCCGTCGAGTACATCGAGATGCGCCGCAAGGTGGGCGGTGCGCCCTGGTCGGCGGGGCTCGTGGAGTACGCCACCGCCGAGGTCCCGGCGTCCGTCGCACGGACGCGGCCGCTCCGGGTGCTGATGGAGACGTTCTCCGACGCCGTGCACCTGCGCAACGACCTGTTCTCCTACCAGCGGGAGGTCGAGGACGAAGGGGAACTCAGCAACGGCGTGCTCGTCCTGGAGACGTTCTTCGGCTGCACGACCCAGGAGGCCGCCGAGACCGTCAACGACATCCTGACCTCCCGGCTCCACCAGTTCGAGCACACCGCCCTCACCGAAGTGCCCGCGCTCGCCCTGGAGAAGGGGCTCACCCCGGGCGAGGTCACGGCGGTGGCCGCGTACACCAAGGGCCTGCAGGACTGGCAGTCCGGCGGCCACGAATGGCACATGCGCTCCAGCCGCTACATGAACGAGGGCGCGACGTCCGCAGCGCCCTGGCAGGCGCCGACCGGCCCCGGCACCTCCGCCGCCGACGTGAGCGCGTTGCTGGCCGCCGTCGCCGCGGAACGCCTGCGCGTCTACTCCCACCTGCCGCACCAGCGTGTGGGCCCGTCGCTGCTGCCCGACTTCGCCATGCCGTTCGAGGCCGAGCTCAACCCGCACCTCGACGCCGCCCGCGGCCGGCTGACCCCGTGGATGCACCGCATGGGCATGCTCGACGAGGGCGTCTGGGACGAGGACCGGCTCGCGGCCGCCGACCTCCCGCTGTGCGCGGCGGGGCTGGACCCGGACGCGACCGCCGAGGCCCTCGACCTCAGCTCCCAGTGGCTCGCCTGGGGCACGTACGCCGACGACTACTACACACTCGTCTTCGGGCACCGCCGCGACCTTGTCGCCGCGCGCCTGACCACCGAGCGCCTGTCCGCCTGCATGCCCCTGGCCGGTGAGGAGGTGCCCGTCCCGGCCAACGGCATGGAGCACGGCCTCGTCGACCTGTGGGCACGCACCACGGGCGCGATGCCCCCCGAAGCGCGTCGGACCCTGAAGGACGCGGTGGACGTCATGACGGCGAGCTGGCTGTGGGAGCTGTCCAACCAGATCCAGCACCGCGTCCCGGACCCGATCGACTACCTGGAGATGCGGCGCGCCACCTTCGGCTCCGACCTCACCCTGAGCCTGTGCCGGATGGGCCACGGGCCCGCCGTCCCGCCGGAGGTGTACCGCAGCGGACCGGTCCGCTCCCTGGAGAACTCGGCCGTCGACTACGCCTGCCTGGTGAACGACGTCTTCTCGTACCAGAAGGAGATCGAGTACGAGGGCGAGATGCACAACGCCGTCTTCGTCGTGCAGAACTTCTTCGGCTGCGACTACCCGACCGCGCTCGGCGTGGTGGGCGATCTGCTGAACCAGCGCATGCGGCAGTTCCAGCACGTTGCCACGCATGAACTGCCCGTCCTGTACGAGGACTTCGGTCTGTCGGAGGAGGTGCGCGAGATCATGGCGGGCTATGTCGCCGATCTGCAGAACTGGATGGCGGGCATCCTGAACTGGCACCGGAACGTCGACCGCTACAAGGCCGAGTACCTGGCGCGCCGTGCCCACGGCTTCCTCCCGGACCGGCCGCCCGCTCCGGCGCTGCCCGTCGGCTGAGGCCGCCCATGCCGGACGGCTCCGCCGGGAGCGCGGGTGGCGGCCCCGCTTCCCGGCCGGTGCCCGCACGGGGCGGGCACCGGCCGGGACCGCCCCGCTGGGGGCGCGGGGAACTGCGCGCCCGGCGGCAGCCGACGCGCGCGGGCGGGCACCGGTCGGGACGGCCCCACCCAGGGGCGCGGGGAACTGCGCGACCAGCCCCCACCGGCCCGCGGTCGCCCTGCATCCGCCGCCGTCCCCTGGTCGGGCGGTTTTGACCTGCGCTCGCCCGTGCGGGCCGGGTGTCGCCGGACGCGCGGTTCCTCGCGCCCCTGGCCGGGTGGGCTCGGGCCCTGTTCGCCTGCGCAGGGTGGGTGTGGCTGGGTGCGCGGTTCCTCGCGCCCCTGGGCGGGTGGGTTCGGGCCCTGTTCGCCTGTGCAGGGTGGGTGTGGCTGGGTGCGCGGTTCCTCGCGCCCCTGGGCGGGTGGGTTCGGGCCCTGTTCGCCTGTGCAGGGCGGGTGTGGCTGGGTGCGCGGTTCCTCGCGCCCCTGGGCGGGTGGGTTCGGGCCCTGTTCGCCTGCGCAGGCCGGGTGTCGCTGGGGGCGTGGTTCCGCGCGCCCCTGGGCGGGCGGGTCAGGGGCGGCCGGTCGTCCTGCGTGCCGCCTCCTCGGCGGGCTGCCGCACGGCCGCGGCGCCGGCGGGCGACAGCTCGTCGCGTATCGCGTCGCCGGCCGCGAGAACCGCGCGGGCATCCTCGGGAAGATCCGCGTCGGCCAGGGCATGGGCGAGGGCGTAGTGCTCCTCGGCGATGAACCGGCCGAGATTGACGCCCTGCCAGTGCCGCAGCGAGTCGTCGCCCGGAGCCGCCAGGACCCTTCGGAGAACCCCCAGGGTGCTCACGGCTCCGTCGAGACGGGCCGCCTCCCGCTCCAACCGGGCCTGGGTCAGCCGGGCCGAGACCTGGTCCCACGCCCGCTCCTGGAGCTGCGCGTACAGCCGCTGGGCGCGCAGCGCCTGGGGAAGGTCGCCGAGCCGCTCGAACTCCCGGGCGAGCGAGCCGAGCGGGGACGGGTCGAGGCGCGTCGGGGCGTCCGGCCGCCGCAGCATGCTCTGGTTCATCTCGATCTCGTCCAGCCGCCGGATCAGCGCCACCCGGGCGAGCTCCGTCAGGCCCTGGTCCAGGGCGAGTTCGGTCCAGGTGAGCAGCGGTTCGTCGGCGGGGTCGGTGCCGAACAGGGACTCGTCGAGGTCCCGCGCCCAGGAGCGCAGTTCGGCGCCGTCCACGTCCGGTTCGGGAATTCCGCCGAGCCCGCACCAGGTGTCGAAGTCGGTGTCGCGGACCTCGTGGAGCAGGGGCAGGTCAGCGGGGTCCCCGCGCAGGCCCACCAGCACGGCGGCCAGCCGCAGTTCGTCCGTCATCGAGGACCGCGCCTCGTGTCGGAGCAGTCGGCGGAGCAGGCCGGTGTCACCGTCCGCGCGGTCGAACTGCGCGGCGCGCAACGCGACCCGACGCCGTACCGGATCCTCGGCCAGCGCGTCCTCCACCGTCTGCTCACCCGCCCGCAGCCTGGCCAGGTCGGCGTGTCCGCGGGCCAGAACGGCCTCCCACAGGGGTGGGCCGGGCAACTCGTCCAGCAGGCGGTAGGCGAGGAGTTCCTCTCCGTGGATCAGCACGAAGTCGGGCTCGGTGCGCCGCAGTGCCGCGTACAGCATGCCGACGAGCTCGACCGGGGAACGCTCGGGGAAGCCCAGAGCGGCGCGCAGTTCGGTCCGCTCGTCGTCGAAGCCGTAGCACTCGCGGAGCTCGTCCTCGGTCTCCGCGACCGCGGCCAGGATCTTCTCCGCGCCGTCCTGCGGCGACAGCCCGAGGTAGTCGTGCCAGCCGGGCAGGCCGACGAATATCTCCAGTGCCTCGTCGGCGCTCGACCCCACGACGCCCGAGCCGCCTTCCGAGTCCGCGTACAGCAACGAGCCGTCCGCGCACAGGAAGTAGGTGCCACCGGTGTCGTCCCCGGCCACCACCTCCAGGGGTCCGCCCGAGGCGAGACGGACCGGCTCGACATGGCCGTGGGCCGTGCGGCTCAGGTCGAAGCCGAAGGGGAACGCGGCCAGGCCGGCCAGGTGCGGGTCCTGCCGGAGCAGGCGCAGGGCGTCGTCGGTCATGTCACAGAAAGTAACAGCTGCCACTGACAAGGGGACTTGACCCGTGTGCGGCAAGGGGGACGTGACCGGTCGCGGCATCGGCACGCACCGCCGTGTGCCTGCCGGGCACCGTCACTCGGCACGTACCCGCGCGGCGTGCTCCACCGCGGCCCGTGCGAGCGCCCTGATCAGCGGGTGCGGGCGCGAACCGTCCCCGGACAGCTCCGGCTGGAACAAGGTGGCCAGGAAGAAGGGGTGGCCCGGGAGTTCGGCGATCCGGACCCGGCCGTCCTGGTCGTGCCCGCTGAAGCGCAGCCCCCGCGCGCGCAGGGTGTCGAGATGGCGTGAGGGACCGTACGAGCAGAAGTACCGTTCGACCGTCCGCTCCGCCCCGATCAGGGACTGCGCGAGCGTGCCCGGCTCGACGGTGACGGCGGCCTCGTGCCCCACGAGCGAGCACGCGAGCGGCTCGATCAGGAAGTCGTCCGCGTCGGGGTCGTTCTCGGCGTGCGCGACCCGGGTGAGGCCGCAGACGTCGCGGGCGTACTCCAGGAGGGCGTGCTGGAAGCCGCCGCACGTGCCGAGGAACGGGATGCCCTCCTCGCGAGCCGTCCGGATCGCCGTGAGCACGCCCGCCTCGCTGCGGTAGGGGCTCCCGGGAAGCACCCACACGGCGTCGAAGCCGTGTACGGCCGTCGCGTCCTCGGCGTCCTCGGAGGGGATCCAGTAGGCGTCCAGGACGATCCGGTCGCGGTCCGCGAGCGCGTCGAGCAGGAGCGGGACGCGGGTGTGCGAGACGACGGTGGGGGAGCGGTCCCCGACGAGGGCGATCCGGGCACCGCGTGCCGGGCCCGCCGTGCCGCCGCCGTTCGCGGCCGGGGTGTTCGTGGCCGGCCCGTTCGCAGCCGTGCTCGCGGGGGCCGAGCCGCTCGTGGCCGGACCGTTCGTGGTGATGGCGCCCGTCGGGCCGTTCGCGGCCGTGCCGCTGTTCGTGGACATGCGGTTGTTCGTGGTCATGCGGTTCATCCTCGGCGCGCCGCCGAGTTCACGTCCAACGATGATTTCCGCACCCCCGATAAGCAACGCTGATACGGTGCGCCATCCTTGGCGGCATGGATCCGCATCTCCTGCGTACGTACGTCGCCGTGGCGCGGCTCGCGTCCTTCTCGGAGGCCGCGCGCGAGCTCGGCTACACCCAGTCCGCGGTGTCCCAGCACGTCGCGGCGCTGGAGCAGGACCTGGGTGCGCCGCTGCTCACCCGGCGGCCCGTCGCACCGACCGCGGCGGGCGAGCGGCTCCTCGAACACGCGGGCCCGCTGCTGCTGCGCCTGGACGCCGCCCGGGCCGACGTCGCACGGACGGTGGCCGCGCCCGAGCACGGTCTGACGCTCGCCGTGGCGCCGACCGCACTCGGGCCCCGTGTCGTCGCGGCGCTGCCCGCCGCGGGTGTGACCCTCAGGATGCTGTCCCGCGACGAGGTCCCGGCGGCCGTCGCGACCGGCGGCGCGGACCTGGGGCTCGTCGACGGACTCGCCGCGCCCAGCGACCCCCTGCGGCTGCCGGACGTGGCGCCGCTGACGACCCACGGGGTCGGCGAGGAGCCGGTCTGTGTCCTGCTGCCCGCGTCGCATCCACTGGCCCGGCGCACGGGGCTGCGGTTGGGCGACCTGGTGGACGCCCGCTGGCTGGACGCCCCCGGCGCGGGGCTGCCGCTGGCCCACCTGCGCGCCGCGCACGGCAGTGCGGGCTTCCGCCCTGCCCTGCGCTACGAGGGCACCGACCTGCGTGCCCTCACCGCTCTGGCCGCCGCGGGGCACGGCCTGCTCCTGCTGCCGCGCACGGCGGCCGTCGGCGTGCCCGGCACGGCGGCCGTGCCGCTGGTGGCTCCCCGGCTCGTGCACCGTACGGAGCTGGTGCACGCCGGATCGCCGCGGGGCGCGGCGGCCGCATTGGTGGACAAACTTCTCGAACGGTCCTGAAAGTCTCACTCGTTAGTGAATCGTCGCGCGTCGGCGCGCAGGGTAGAGCAAGAGCCGGAGGCGGTCCGTAGAACAGCTGCCGGAGGCGATCCATGGAACAGACCGCGTTGCGTCCCAAGCCGATGCCCGGTCAGGAGCCGGGCGGTGGCCGCCCGTCCGGCGGCGGGCGGCGACCGCATGCCGCCCGACGCCGCGGCAGGCGTCTGATGACGCTGCTGTTCAGTTTGTTCGTCGGCGTGGTGCTGGTCCTGTCGGGGGTCGGGCTCGGCACCGTGGGTGCCACGGTGATCGGCATGAGCAGACTGGCGGCCCTCCAGCAGAAGGCGGGCGGTGCGGCGGGACCCGGGCCGTCCGTGTCGCCGGGCGCCTCCGGGCGTGTCTCCGGTCCGGCCGCGCCCGGCGGTTCCAAGTCGGCGTCGGTGGGCGGCGGGACGGCTCCGGTGACGGAGTCCGCGCCGGCCACGCTGGGTGTCGAGGCCGTCGACGCACCGAAGGGCGGGGGTGCGCTCGTCGTCGCCGTCCATGTCCCCGGGCCCGGGTACACCGCGGGCCTGGTGCGTGGTGACGTCCTGCTCGCCCTCGGGGAGAGCCGGATCGGTTCGGCGGCGGACCTCGCGCACGCGGTCGCCGCCGCGCGCCCGGGCGCGTCCGTCACCCTCTCCGTCCGTCACGCGAACGGGTCCCGACGTCAACTGTCCACGGTCCCGGGCGTCGTGACCTGATTCCGGCCCCGGCTCACGCGACCCTGAAGTGGCTCGTCAACCGCCCTTCGTCGTCGAGCACATGGAACGCGAACCCGGGCGGGGCGTCCCGGTCCGCGACCCCTTCGCCCTCCCAGGGCAGCCGCAGTGTCCAGGTCACGCCGGGGCCGACGACGAGCGGCCGTCCGGCGAAGGCGGTGGCCGCCGGTGTGTGCGCGTGCCCGGTGATCAGTCCGACGATCTCGGGCCTGCGCTCCAGCAGCCCGGCCAGGGCGCGCGGCTCGCCCAACTGGTAGGCGTCCGGCAGCGGATGGTGCAGGGCGACCGGCGGGTGGTGGAAGGCGAGGAGCGCGGGCAGGCCGCCGTCCAGGTCGTCGAGCGTCGCCTCGATCCAGGCATACGTCTCCTCGTCGAACTCGCCCTCGTCCCGGCCCGGGATGCTGGAGTCGCACATGAGCACGGCCGCGTCGTCGAAGACGTGCAGGCTGTTGACCGGGCCGTCGCCGGCGGGGCCGCCGAGCAGGGCCTTGCGGTAGGGCGCGCGGCTGTCGTGGTTGCCCGGGCAGGTGAGGACCGGGAACGGGGCCGTGTCCGGGTCGCGCAGTCCCAGCAGACGAGCCGCCTCCTCGTACTCCGCCTCCGCGCCGTGGTCCGCGATGTCTCCCGTCACCAGGAGCGCGTCCACCCGCCCGGCGAGCCCCCAGAGCCGGTCGCGCACCCGCTCGGCCCGCTCCGTCGCCCGCTCTGTCCCGTCCAAGTGAAGGTCGCTGATGTGCGCCAGCACGAGCATGCCGTTCCCCTCCCCGTCGTTGAGGCGTCGAGGCCCCGAGTTCATGTAATGGAACAACAGAATCTAAGCATTAGCTCTAATGGCAAGGCAATGCCCAGGCGTTAGAAGAAGGCCGGGCGAGGTCCGTGCGGAAAAGTGCTGGCCGCCCCGACGGCGCTGCGTCACCATGGCCGCATGCTGAGCACCCTTCTCGCCTTCCTCGGCGCCTGCACGCTGATCGCGGCGTCCCCCGGACCCAGCACCGTGCTGATCATCAAGCAGTCGTTGCGCAGCCGGCGGTCCGGTTTCCTGACCGTCCTCGGCAACGAGACGGGGGTGTTCGTCTGGGGCGTCGTCGCCGCCTTCGGCCTCTCCGCGCTGCTCGCCGCCTCCGAGGTGGCGTACGGCGTCATGCGCGTCGTCGGCGCCGTCGTCCTCGTCGGCTTCGGCATCCAGACGCTGCGGCAGGCGCGCCGCTCCAAGGACGCCCCGGACGGTGCCGGCTGGGAGGGCACGGAGCAGAGTGGCTGGGCCTCCTACCGGGGTGGACTGCTGCTCAACCTCGCCAACCCCAAGGCGGCCGTCTTCGCGATGTCCTTCCTGCCGCAGTTCGTGCCCGAAGGAGCCCCGCACCTGCCCACCATGGTCGGCCTCGCCGCGCTCTGGGCGGTCTACGAGGTCGGCTACTACGGCCTGTACGTGTGGTTCGTCGGGCGGATGAAGGCCGTGCTGTCCAGGACCGGCGTGCGACGGCGTCTGGAGCAGGTCTCGGGCGGCGTCCTGCTCCTCCTGGGTGCGCGCCTCGCCCTGGAGAGCTGACACAAAGGCACCGCAATCGGCTCGCGCACGCCCCAGCGGAGGGGCAGGATGCTGCCCGTAGCCCCCTGGGGGACTCCGGACGGTTGGAGGCATGCATGACCGCCACACCCGCGCCCTTCGCGGCCGGCGACTACGAGGCCCGGATGCGGCGTGCGGCCGGGGCCGCCGCGGACGCCGGGCTCGACGGCGTGCTCGTCGCGCCGGGTCCCGACCTGGTGTGGCTGACCGGGTACCGGCCGGTGGAGACCGAGCGGCTCACCCTCCTCGTGCTGCGGCCCGGCCAGGACCCGGTCCTGGTCGTGCCCACCCTGGAGGCGCCCGACGCCGCCAAGGCCCCCGGCGCGCCCGCCCTGACGCTCCGCGACTGGACCGACGGCAAGGACCCCTACGAGGCGACCGCGCCGCTCCTCGGCCACCAGGGCCGCTTCGGAGTCAGCGACAACGGCTGGGCCCTGCACCTGCTCGGACTCCAGCAGCACCTGCCCGGCACCCGCTACCAGGCCCTCACCAAGGCCCTGCCGATGCTGCGCGCCGTCAAGGACGCCGCCGAACTGGAGCGGCTGGCCGCGGCGGGCGCCGCGGCGGACCAGGCCTTCGAGGAGATCCGCAAGGTCCGCTTCTCCGGCCGCCGGGAGACCGACGTGGCCGCCGACCTCGCCGATCTGCTGCGCCGGTTCGGGCACTCCCAGGTCGACTTCACGATTGTCGCCTCCGGCCCGAACGGGGCGAATCCGCACCACGAGGCCGACGACCGCGTCATCGAGCACGGCGACATGGTCGTCCTCGACTTCGGCGGCCTCAAGCACGGCTACGGCTCCGACACCTCCCGCACCGTCCACGTCGGCGAGCCCGACGCCGAGGAGCGCACCGTGCACGACGTCGTGCGCGCGGCCCAGGAGGCGGGCTTCCGCGCGGTGCGGCCGGGCGCCGCCTGCCAGGACGTCGACCGCGCGGCCCGGGCGGTCATCACCGAGGCCGGATACGGCGACCGGTTCATCCACCGCACCGGACACGGCATCGGCGTCACCACCCATGAACCGCCGTACATGATCGAGGGCGAGGAGCAGCCCCTCGTGCCCGGCATGTGCTTCTCCGTGGAGCCCGGCGTCTATCTGCCGGGCCGCTTCGGGGTCCGCATCGAGGACATCGTCACGGTCACGGAGGACGGCGGGCGGCGCCTGAACACCACCTCCCGCGAGATGGTGATCGTCGACTGACCTGCACCCACCGACCGTGCGGCAGAAGCCCCGCCCACGCCCCCGAACGACAAGGGCGCGACCATGACCCAGGCACCGACACCGACCGAGGACACCGTCCGCGAACTGGTCCGTTCGCTGCTCGCCGACGGCAGGGCGGAGGGAGCCGGTTTTGACGTGCGCCCGGTCGCCGAGGGCGGTGAACACTCCAGCTGGTGGGTGGGCCGGCGCCATGTGCTGCGGCTCGCCCGGGACCGTGACGCCGCCGCGCGCCAGCGCCGCGAACGGCGGCTGCGCGACCTGATCCGGCCGCACCTCGGCGTCCCGGTCCCGGTGAGCGTCGCCCACGGCGAATGGGCGAGCGGACTCGGCTGCACCCTGGACACCCGGCTCGCCGGCGGTTCGGGCGAGGTCCAGGACGTCTCGGCCGTCGGCGAGGCCGACCTGGCGGGCCTGCTCACGGGTCTGCGCGAGGTGCCCGTACGGCAGGCCGAGACGCTCGGCGTGCCCCGCGTCGCGCCGCGCTCCCTGGAGGCGCTGCGCGACGCGGCCGCCGGTGCCGCCGAGCGGCTCGCCGCCGCCGAGGAGTTCGACCCGGCTCGGCTCGCCCAGCTCACCGCACCGGGCGCCGCCCAGCTCGCCGCACAGCCGGGAGTCGCGTTCCTCGTGCACCACGCCCTCAAGGGCGAACACCTCGTGGTCAGCGCCGACGGGCGGGTGCGCGGCGTCCTCGACTGGACCGACGCGGTGATCGGCGACCCGGCCGAGGACATCGGCGGGCTGGCGATCGCCGTCGGCGCGGGGGCGGCCGTCCGCGCCGCCACCCTGGCCGGGTACGGCGCCCGCCCTTGTCTGCGCGGCCTGTGGCTGTCGCGCTGCGACACGGTGATCCGTCTCGCCGACCGTCTGCGGGGCGGCGACGGCAGCCCCGT
Source organism: Streptomyces siamensis (assembly GCF_039543605.1). Lineage (NCBI taxonomy): Bacteria > Bacillati > Actinomycetota > Actinomycetes > Kitasatosporales > Streptomycetaceae > Streptomyces > Streptomyces siamensis. Next base: position 122,969 of record NZ_BAABKB010000009.1, read on the forward strand.
CCCGCTCCTGCGGACCCGACTGGGCCGCGCCTGGGAGGCGATCATGCTGGAACGGGTCACCGATCTGCGGGACGACCCCGACGAGTCGCCCTAGGGTCACGCCTGGGTCAGCACCACGCACGATTCGCCGGGCACGGTCAACACCCCGTCCGTGTCCGGCGCTTCCACCGGTTCCCACGCCGCCAGCACGCGCGCGTGGCGCAGGCCCAGCGGGATCGCCGCGGGCTCCTTGCCGAGGTTCACCGCCACCCGGACGTCCCCACGCCTGAGGGCGATCCAGCGAGCCCGGGGGTCCTGGGCCACCCTGACCGCGGCGAGGTCGGGGTCCGAGAGGTCGTGCTGCCGGCGGCGCAGCGCGATCAGCTCCCGGTACCAGGCCAGCACGCGCGCGTGGAGGGCCTTGTCGGGCTCCGACCAGTCGAGGCAGGAGCGGTCCCGGGTCGCCGGGTCCTGCGGGTCCGGCACCTCCTCCTCGGCCCAGCCGTGCGCGGCGAACTCGCGGCGTCTGCCCCTGCGCACGGCCTCCGCCAGTTCCGGGTCGGTGTGGTCGGTGAAGAACTGCCAGGGTGTGCTCGCGGCCCACTCCTCGCCCATGAAGAGCATCGGGGTGAAGGGCGCGGTGAGCGTCAGCGCGGCCGCGCAGGCCAGCAGCCCGGGGGAGAGGGACGCCGACAGCCGGTCCCCCTGGGCGCGGTTGCCGATCTGGTCGTGGGTCTGGGAGTAGCCGAGCAGGCGGTGCGCCGAGACGCGGGTGCGGTCCAGCGGGCGGCCGTGGTGCCGCTCGCGGAAGCTGGAGTACGTGCCGTCGTGGAAGAAGCCGGAGGTCAGCGTCTTCGCGAGCGCCGCGAACGGGTCCCGCGCGAAGTCCGCGTAATACCCCTGCGCCTCACCGGTCAGCGCGGTGTGCAGCGCGTGGTGGAAGTCGTCGTTCCACTGGGCGTGCAGCCCGAGACCGCCCTCCTCGCGGGAGGTGACGAGCCGCGGGTCGTTGAGGTCCGATTCCCCGATCAGGAAGAGCGGCCGCCCGAGCTCGCCGGAGAGCGCGTCCACTGCCGTCGACAGCTCCTCCAGGAAGTGCAGCGCGCGCGTGTCCCGCAGCGCGTGCACCGCGTCCAGTCGCAGCCCGTCGAACCGGTAGTCGCGCAGCCAGGCGAGAGCGCTGCCGACGAGGAACGCGCGCACCTCGTCCGAACCGGGCGCGTCCAGGTTCACCGCGGAGCCCCAGGGTGTGTGATGGGTGTCCGTGAAGTACGGCCCGAACGCCGGCAGGTAGTTGCCGGACGGCCCGAGATGGTTGTGCACGACGTCGAGGACCACGCCCAGTCCCAGCCCGTGCGCAGTGTCGACAAAGCGCTTGAGCGCCTCGGGTCCGCCGTACGGCTCGTGCACGGCCCACAGCGAGACCCCCTCGTACCCCCAGCCGTGCCGGCCGGGGAACGGGCACAGGGGCATCAACTCGACGTGCGTCACACCCAGTTCCACCAGATGGCCCAGCCGCTCGGCGGCCGCGTCCAGTGTGCCCTGCGGCGTGTACGTCCCCACGTGGAGCTCGTACAGCACCGCACCGGGCAGCGGGCGCCCCGCCCACGGCGCCCGCCATGCGTACCGGTCGTGCTCGACCACCGCGCTCAGCCCGTCCGGGCCGTCGGGCTGGCGCCGCGAGCGGGGATCGGGCAGCACGGGGCCGTCGTCCACCGCGAAGCCGTAACGCGTCCCGTGCTGCGCGTCCGCCTCGCCCGTCCACCACCCGGCCCGTTCCGGATCGCGCGCCAACGCGCGCGTGGCGTCCGCGCAATGCAGCGTCACCCGGTCGGCCTGCGGTGCCCACACCTCGAACCGCACAGACGGTTCCCCCTTGTCAGCTCACCGTGACGTAATCCGTCCATGGTGCTTCACCTGAGATCAATTCGCTTTCGAATCCACCCTTTTGCCGCGTGTCCGCCGCGCATGTGTCACACCCGGGCCGCCGAATCGTTCCGGTCGGCCGAGGCGTCCCTTTCCCCGTTTTCTGGACACCCCGCCCGCCCTGTCCGACAATCACCAGCGTGACGTCGTCTTTCGAGTTCCACACGTACCCCGCGCGGCTGTCCGACGCGGAGCGCGACCGGGCGCTCAAGGCGCTCCGCGACGGCGTCGCCCTCGGTCGCCTCTCCCACGACACCTTCATCCGCCGCATGGAGCTGGCGCTCGCCGCCCGCAGGCCCGACGAACTCGCCGTGCTCACCGCCGACCTGCCCACCGAGGGGCGCTGGGCGAAGCTCGTGTTCGGCACCGTGGAGGCGATCTCCGGCTTCTCCGTACGGGTGCGCAGGGCCTGGCAGGCCGAGCGGCTCCCCAAGCTCCAGCTGCCCCACCCCGGGAACCCGTACCCGCTGCGCATCGGCCGCGACCCCGCCAGCGGGCTGCGGCTCAACCACGAGACCGTGTCCCGGGTGCACGCCGAACTGAGCCGGCAGGGCGGGCTGTGGGTGCTGCGCGACCTCGGCTCGACCAACGGGACGACCGTCAACGGCCGGCGCGTCGTCGGCTCCACCGTCGTCAAGGACGGCGACCAGGTCGCCTTCGGGCGGATGGCGTTCCGACTCGCCTCGGACTGACCGGGTCCGCTTCGGAAGTAACCGATTTCCCCAACATCCTCGGTGTTCCGCGGTGTTGACGAACCCTTACCGCCGTGACTGACTGTGCGTACACCATGCACATCAGGTGAACCGACGGCACCACATGAGTGGAGGTGTGTCCTGCCGCCACTCCTCCGCTACCCGACCGTGGACGAGCTCGGCACCCGGGCGGCCGCGCTCGCCGCCCGTCGCCCCCGGGACGCCCGACTGCGCCGCGTGGGCACCTCGCGGGCCGGCGCGCCGCTCTGGCTCCTGTCCGTCGGGCACGGCAGCCGCCAGGCCCTCGTCGTCGCCGGACCGCACGCCAACGAACCCGTCGGCGGCGCGACCGTCCTGCGCCTCGCCGAACGAGTCCTCGCCGACCCCCGGTTGTGCGAGGGAGCGGACGCCACCTGGAACCTGCTGCTGTGCCTCGACCCCGACGGCTCCCGTCGCAACGAGGCCTGGCTGTCCGGCCCGTACACCCTCGGCCGCTACTTCCGGCACTTCTTCCGGCCCGGCTTCCTGGAACAGCCCGAATGGCTGCCGGACGGCGCGGACAGCGCCGTACTGCCGGAGACCCGGACCCTCCTCGACCTCCAGGACGAACTGCGGCCCTTCCTCCAGTGCTCCCTGCACGGCGTCGACGTGGGCGGCGCCTTCGTCGAGCTCACCCACGATCTGCCCGGCCTCGCCCAGCGCGTCGCGCACGCCGCCGCGCGCCTCGGCATCCCGCGGGAACTCGGCCCGTACGACACCCTGTACTGGCCGGCCCTCGGGCCCGCCGTCTACCGCATCCCACCGCCGCGCCGGGGCGACCTGGCCGCCGCCATCACGGAGGCCGCGGTCGAGTCGACCTGGTTCCACCCGCACCCGTACGGCACGGTGACCGCCGTCGTCGAGGCCCCCATGTGGGGCGTCGCCGCCGTGGAGGACGCGGGCCGGCCCGCCGACGCCGAGGCCGCGCTGCGCTCCGTCAGCCGCAAACTGCGTGACGACACACGGCTCCTGGAAGGCATCCTCGCGCGCGTCAGACCGGGCCTCGGCACCTCCCCGGACACGGCCTGCCTGCTCGCGCCCGTCGACGACTATTTACTGGTCGGACCCGGACTCGCCGACTCCTGGGATCCCGACCTGGACCAGCCCGCCGCGCGCCCGCTGCCACCGCTCGACACCGCCCGCCTGACGGCCCTGCGCCTCGCGGGCCGGCGCGTCGCGCTGCGGACGGCGGGGCTGCTGCACCAGCTCGTGACCGCGTCCGGCCACGATCCCGCGGGGGCGCTGCCGGAACTCGACCGGCTCATCGACGCGTGGTGCGCCGACTACCGCGACGGCTGCGGAGCGCGCTGGATCCCGGTCGCCCGCCAGGTCGAGTACCAGGCGCGTGTCGTGCTCTCCGCGTTCCACCTCGCCACGCGGCGGGCCCCCGCGCGCTCCCGTTCGAGTGACTCCGGGTGGGGTTCGCCCACCGCCGTGCCGATGCACCTGGAATGACGACACGCATGCGAGCGGTCCGGGCCCTGGTGCTGGCCGGGGCCGCGCTCCTGACCGCGGGCACCGTCCCGGCCGACGCGGTGCCCCGGACGTCCCACGCCGGCGACTGGCTCCACCTCACCGTCACCCACGGGGACGTGGCCACCGGCGGCACCCGCGGCGCCCTGCTGCTCTGCGACCCGCCGGGAGGACACCCGCACGCGGCCCGGGCCTGCGAGGAACTGGACGCCGCCCACGGCGACATCTCCCGCATCCCGCCCGCCCCCGACGCCGTGTGCTCGCTGATCTACGCCCCGGTGACCGCCTCGGCGCAGGGCGTGTGGGACGGCCGCCGGATCGACTACACGCACACCTTCTCCAACTCCTGTGTGATGGAGGCCGAGACCGGAGCGGTGTTCGCCCTGACGGACTGAGCCGGACGACGGCACCGCGCGGACGCCCCGGCACCGACGGACCGGGCCGGATGACAGCCCCGCAGGGGCCGCGGCACCGACGGACCGGGCAGCACGGACGACCCCGCGCGGACGCCCGCCGTCGCCCGCCCCGGCCGAGGATCCGGCCGGCGATCACGCGCGCGGACGCCGCGGCCGGTGTCAGGCCGCCCCGCCGCGCGCGTGCCGGGCCGCCGCGACCACCGTGCGGGCCTGGTGCTCGACCTGGTTCTCCAGCGGAACCCAGCGGGCACGGAAGCGGTCGGCGAAGGCGTCGCTCCAGGAGGCGACCAGACGTTCGAGGTGCGGCGCCGCACGGTCGTCGGCCTCCTGGAGCACCCGCAGCAGCATCGAGGCGGCCCGCAGCGGGAGCCGGCGGCCGAACGCGTCGACACTGCCGACGTACGCCATCGTCGTGTCCGGGGGCGGTGTGCGGGCCCAGTCGTCGGCAAGTCCCGGCACCAGCCCCAGCGCCCACTTCGCGGCGCGCAGGAGCGGCCCGTCGGGCCCCGGCAGCCGTGGCAGCGCCTCCGCGAGCACCACCTCCACCTGGAGCGCGTCGCGCAGCAGGCGGCGCGCCAGCCGGCGCATCGCCGCCACCGGCGCCGGGTGCGGCGCCGGATCGTCCACCAGGTCGCTGGCCCACATCGGTACCTCCACGACGGCGGTGAGCCCGCCGTACCGGTGGGCGTGGTACCAGGTGCTGTGCCGGGCGTCGTCCGGCATGCTCGGATACGCCGCGTCCGAACCCGGCGCCGGCATCACGTGCACCCCGGGCCCCGAGGCGGGCCAGCCCGCGGCGTCCGACGCGGCCGTCTCCACCGGGATGTGCAGCTCCGCCGCCGACTTGGCGAACGGCTCGGCGAGTCCGGGGATGTCCTTCGTCAGCTGTACCCAGCTGCCGCCCAGATCGGTCCCGTGCAACGTCACCTGGAGGTAGGGCCGCAGCTCGTCGATGACCCGGGTCAGGGCGCGGGTCTCCGGCGGCAGCCGGTCGGGAGGCAGTACGGACGGAGACCACTCCGGCTGCTCGGGACCCGCCGGACGGAAGAAGCCCCGGTGGTAGTCGAACAGGGTGCGCGGCGCGGGCGTGACATGGAGGTTCGCGCCGTCCGGGTCCGCGCACAGCAGGAAGTGCCAGGAGGTGCCCGCCCTCAGCTCCCGCTCCTGAAGGGCTCGTTCGGCCAGGGCCAGCAGGGTCGAACCACCCGTCGGCTCGTTCGAGTGAGCCCCCGCCACGACGAGGACCGCGCGCCGGGCGTGCCCCACGGAGAGCAGGTGCAGGGGTCTTCCCGCGCGTGAGGAACCCACTTGCCTCAGGGTGCACAGGCCGGGACGATGAGCGGCCAATGCCCGTGCGGCGGAGACGATTTCGGTCACACTGGGGTAGCGCAACTCCGGCAGGAGACTCACCCCCGACTTGTCCGCCCTGCGTCGCTTTTGGCAGTAGTCCACGGTCTGGATGAACTGTCAAGGATCGGGCCGGGCGGCTCCAGGGGGCGCCAGGTGGCACGTATCGACGGCAGGGGGAGCGCCAGGCCGGTCACCGCTGGTGCAGACCGCGTCCCGCGAGCGTCAGGAACGTCTCGCCGACCGCCTCGGAGAGCGTCGGGTGCGCGTGGATGTGCCGCGCCACGTCCGAGGGCTCGGCGTCCCAGCCCACGATCAGCTGGCTCTCCGCGATCATCTCGGACACGTTCGGGCCCACCAGATGGACGCCGAGCACCTGTCCGCCGCCCGCCTCGGCCACCACCTTCACCATGCCGCCCCGGCCGTGCACCATGCCCTTCGCGACGGCGGTGAGCGGCATCGTGCCGACGTCGACCCGGTGCCCACGCGCGCGTGCCTCCGCCTCGCTCAGCCCCACCGCCGCCGTCTGCGGCGACGAGTAGGTGACCCGCGGCACGGCCGCGTAGTCGACCGGCGCGGACTCCACGCCGGCCAGCGTCTCGGCGACCAGCAGCCCCTCCGCGAACGAGGCGTGCGCGAGTCCGGGCGACGGCGGCGGCAGCAGGTCCCCGACGACGTGGATGCCCGGCACAGCGGTCTCCAGCCGGTCCCAGTCGGCGGATTCGAGGAAGCCCCGCCCGTTCGCCGCGAGGCCTGCCGCGGCCAGGTCCAGTCCCTCGGTCACCGGAACCCGTCCCACGGCCACCAGGAGCCGTTCGGCCGCGACCGTGCGGGTCCCGCCCCGCTCGGTGCGCACCCGGGCCCGTACGCCGTCGTCCACGACCTCCGCGTCGAGCAGCCGCGCCCCCGTCAGCACCTCGATGCCGCGCTTCTTCAGACCGCGCGTCAAGTGCCGGCTCACGTCGGCGTCCTCCAGCGGGACGAGCCGTTCGGCGGCCTCGACGACCGTCACCTCGGCGCCCATGGAACGGTGGAACGACGCGTACTCGACACCGATGGCACCGCCTCCGAGGACCAGGACGGACCGGGGGAGGCCGGGGGCGAACAGGGCGTCGTCGCTCGTCACCACGCGCCGCCCGTCCGCCACGAGCCCGGGGAGCGTGCGCGGGCGTGATCCGGTCGCGAGGACGATGCCACGGCGCGCGGTGAAGGTGCCCGCGCCCTCGACCTGTACGGCACGGACGCCGGTCAGCCGGGCGCTGCCCCGCACCACCCGCACGCCCGCGTGGGCGAGGTGTCCCTCCACGCCCCGGTGGTTGCGCTGCACGATGTCGTCGCGGGTGGCGACCAGCGCGGCCCAGTCGACCTCGTCCAGCGTGGCCTTCACGCCCCACCGCTCGCGGGCCTCGGCGATGCCGTCGACGAGTTCGGCGGCGTGCAGCATCGCCTTGCTCGGGATGCAGCCGCGGTGCAGGCAGGTGCCGCCGACCTTGTCGCGCTCGGCGAGCACGACGTCGAGGCCCAGGGCGGCGGCGCGCAGCGCGGTGCTGTACCCGCCGGTGCCGCCGCCGATGACGACGACATCGGCCGCGGCGTGGGACGTGCCGGACGCGCCGGGGGTGCCGGATGTCCTGGAGGCGGCGGATGCGCCGGCGGTGCCGGATGCGCTGGAGGTGTCCATGTCCTCAGCCTCCGCCCGCTCCTTGTCATGAGTCCAAGGCAATGTTTGTGTGGAACTCATGCAGAACACTTATGGGTCTCCCGGCGTACGGACGTGCCCGGGATGAGCCTGCGTCAGATGGAGTACTTCCTGACCGTCGTCGAAGAGGCGTCGTTCACCCGCGCCGCCGAGACCCTCCACGTCACCCAGCCCGCGCTGTCCCACCAGATCAAGGCCCTGGAGAAGACCGTCGGCGGGCCCCTCCTGGAGCGCATGCCGCGCGGTGTGCGGCTGACGCCCATGGGCCGGGCCTTCCGGCCGCACGCCGAGCTCGCCGTCCGCAGCGCGGCCCAGGCCCGCCGGGCCGCTCGCGCCGCCGCCGGCGCGGAGGGCGGCGAACTGCACATCGCCGCCGTGCACTCGGTGGCCGTCGGCGTCCTGCCCGACGTCTTCGCGCGCTGGCGGGCGGCCCACCCCGGCGTCCTGCTGCACCTTCACGAGTACGCCACCTCGCAGGCGCTGGAGGAGCAGGTCGAGCGGGGCGTCGCCGACCTCGCCGTCGGGCCCGCGCCCGTCGACTGGCCCGGCAGCGTCCTGCCGGTCGGCGAGGAGGAGGCCGTCCTCGTGGTGCCCTTCGACGACCGGCTGGCCGGCCGCACGACGGTGACACCGGCGGAGCTGTCCGACCGTCCCTGGATCCGCTGCGCGATGGAGCCCGTGGTCGACGGGGAACGCTTCCTCGACCGGGTGTGCGGGCAGGCGGGATTCCGGCCGCGTACGGCCGTGTTCACCGAGCACACGTCGACGGCGGTACGGATGGCCGCGGCGGGGGTCGGCGTCGCCGTCGCGCCCTCGCACATCGTGCGCGGAGCCGTCGGCGAGGACTGCGTGGTGCTCTCCGCCGACCCGCCCTGGAAGCGTCCCCTGACCGTCTTCACGCGCGAGCCGCCGACAGGCGCCGCGGAGGCCTTCGTGAACCTCCTGCGCGCGTCCTGGCCCGAGGCTCCGGCGCCCCGCCGCGAGACGGCCGATTCACCCGTACGGGCGCACGGGGACTGCGGTCCGGGGGCGGCGGTGGTCGGCTGATACCAACCGCGCGCGGGTCCGGCGCGCAGACCCGAGGCGGGAGGCCCCGGTGCTGTGTTCTCACGGCCTTCCCGGCGAAGGCGCGCCCACGCCCGTGCACGCGGGACCGCGGTCCGCACGGCCGGCCGCGTGCCGCGACAGCCCGGCCACGGCGCCGGTCCCGCCGGGCGAACGCCCGTCCGGCGAGGGCCCGCCTGAGGTCGGAGAGCGACCTCGGCACGGCGGCCCACCCGACCCGGCGGCCCCCTCGCGCACGACCGCGCCGCCGTCGCCTGGCTCGGCGGTGCCTTCCGGCTCGGCGGTGCCTCCTGGCTCGGCGGCGCCTCCTGGCTCGGCGGTGCCTCCCGGCTCCGCGGTGCCTCCTGGCTCGGCGGTGCCTCCTGGCTCGGCGGTGCCTCCTGGCTCGGCGGTGCCTTCCGGCTCGGCGGTGCCTCCTGGCTCGGCGGTGCCTCCTGGCTCCGCGGTGTCGCCCGGCCGATCCGCTGCCGCCCCGTCAGCACCGCTCGGCCCGTCGGTGTCGCCCGGGCCCGCGGGAGCTTCCGGCCGGTCGGTGCAGACCGGACCGCCGGCCTCCTCTGGTCCGTCGGCCGGTCCACCGGTCCCGGGCGGCACGTCGGCGCATTCCGGCCCGGTGGTGCCGCCCGCCCCGTCGGCTCCTTCTGGTCCGTCGGTCGGCCCGGCGGCGCCTGGCGGCCCGTCGGGGTCGCCCGCCGCGGCGGCGTCCTCCCGCCCGGTCGTGCCGCCTGCCCCGTCGGCATCTGCCGGCTCGGCGGTGTCGCCCGGCGCGGTGACGCCTGCCGCCCCGGCCGGGTCCTCCGGTCCGCTGGTCGCGTCGACCGCCCCGGTGGTGTCCTCCGGACCGCCGGCGAGGGACTCCGTGTCGCCCGGGCGGGGCGGCGGGGGACCGGGCCGAGCGCCGAGTCTGCTCGACGTGGGGACCGAGCACGACCCCCACGCGTTCTACCGCACCCTGCGGACCCGCTTCCCGCTCGTGTACGACGAGCGGTCCGACGCGTGGCTGATCAGCAGGTACGCCGACGTGCGCGGCGCGCTCGCGGACCCGCGACTGGTCGTGCCGCCGTCCGGACGCACCCTGGTCCATCGGGAGGGCGGCACGCACAGCGCGCACCGCGCCCTCGTCTCACCGGCCTTCCGCGGTGCCGCACTGGCCGCGCTGACGGCCGGCGTCGAACGCACGGCCTACGTCCTGGCCCGGCGCATCGCCGCCCGCGAAGAGGCCGACCTCGTCGCCGAGTTCTGCCACTGGCTGCCCACCGCGGCCGTCGTCGGCGCGCTCGGACTGCCGTACGAGGACACCGCGCGCGTGCACGCCTGGTGCCGCTCGGGTCTGGACCACCTCGGCGGTCACCACCCCGAACTCGAAGTGTTCCTGCGCCCGTACATCGCGCGCCGCCGTGCCCACCCCGGGGCCGATCTGCTGTCCGCCCTGTGCACGGCCAGGACCGACGGGCGCCGGCTGTCGGACGAGGCCGTGGCGGGCCTGGCCGGCACCCTGCTCGGCGCGGGCGGCGAGACCACCGCGCGGGCACTCGGCTCGTTCCTCGCCAACCTCCTCGACCACCCCGGCCAGCTGGCGGTGATCCGGACCCGTCCGACGCTGACCCAGGGCGCCTGGGCGGAGTCGCTGCGCCGGGACCCGCCGCTGCACATCGTGGAGCGGCGGGCCCTCGCACCGGTCGGCGTGATCCCCGAGGGCGCCACCGTGGCCTGCCTGCTGGGCTCCGCGGGCCGCGACCCGGCACGGTTCGCAGACCCGGACCGCTACGACGCCTTCCGTGCCGATCCGGGGGACCTCGCGTACGGCTCCGGAAGGCACTTCTGTCCTGGCCCCCTGCTGGCCGCGCTCACGGCGGAACACGGTCTGCACGCCCTCATGAGCGTGGCTCCGGCTCTGCGCTGGGTGCCCGGTTTCCGTCCCGTCCCGGAGGGGCCCGTCAGCCCCTCGCCCCGGGCCCTGCGGGTGCTGCTTCACTGAGGCGCGCCGAGCCGTTCGAGGAGGGCGGCAGGCGCGTGCGCGAACAGGTCGGCCACGCGCGCGTGCCCGGTGAACTCCCGCCCCGGGGACAGCACATCGGCCCACCGTCCCTCGGGGAGGGGCAGCAGGGTGTCGCCCCAGCCCCCGGAGTCGGCCAGCCTCAGCGAGAGCCGGGTGACGGCCGTGACCACTTCGCCGGAGCGCGCGAACGCCACGCAGTGCGCGGCCCCGGCCCCCTCCGCCGGCAGCCGCTCGTACGTCGCCGACTCGCCGAAGGCGGCGGGTCGCCGTGCGCGCAGCCCCAGCGCGGCCCGGGTCAGTTCCGTCTTCTCGGACGGGCTCCTCGGCGGAGCGAACGGCTGCCGGTTGTCCGGGTCCACCAGAGCCAGGTACTCGTCCTCGGTGCCCTGGTAGAGATCGGGCACCCCAGGCATCGTCAGATGGACCAGAGCGGCGCCCAGGACGTTGGCCCGCACGTGGGGAGCCAGGGACGCCCGGAAGGCGGCCACGCGCCGCCCCGGGGCTCCGCAGGGCCCCTCGGCGACGAAGGCCGCCACCCTGTCCTCGTAGGCCGGGTTCCGCTCGGTCCAGGCGGTGTGCAGACCGGCCTCGCGGACGTGCTTGAGCAGCGCGTCGCGCAGCCGTGCCTCGGCGTCGGGGCCCAGCCCGAGCACGGTCTGCCACGCGGCCCACGCCAGCTGCGGGTCGGGTACGCCCGTGCCGTCGCGGGTCACCTCCGCGAGCAGTCCGGCCCACCGGTCCGGGCACTCGCTGAGCACGGCGAGGGCCGCGCGCACGTCGGCGCTGCGCTTGGTGTCGTGCGTCGACAGGACCGTGCCGGTCGCGGGCCAGTCGCGCTGCACGCGCGCGCAGTAGGCGTGGAAGGCGTCCGGCGACAGGGCCGGGCTGCCCGGACTGCCGCCCACCTCGTTGGCCGACAGGAGGGGCACGTAGCGGTAGAACGCGGTGTCCTCGACGGACTTGGCGCGCAGCGCCGACGCGGTCTGCGCGAAGCGGACGCGGAACTCCCGGTGCACGGGCCCGTCCCCGGCCCGCCCGAGCACCAGGTCGCGCACGACGTCGACGGCGTGCGCCTCGTCGGGCACCGTGAACGCGGCCCGTGCCTCGTCGGCGGCCTGCTCCGTCACCACCAGGGAGGCGTCCGTCGACGAGTAGGGGCGGTACACGTCGAGGCGTACGAGGAGCTCTCGCAGCGCGGTGCCCAGGGCCCAGGGCGCGTGGTCGCGCAGCGCCGGATCGGGGGACGCGGCGCACAGACCGCTCACCACGCGGGTGAGGCGGTCGACCTCGGTGGCCAGTTCGTGCGTGACCACCTTGTACGCGGCGCGGCGCACCGTGGCCTCCCAGTGGCCGCCGCGGTCGGGCTGCGGTGCCGCGAACCTCCGGTACTGGCCGAGGAGTTCGCCCGCGCCGGCCGGGTCGGTGAAGAGGCCGTCCACGTGGCGCAGCGCGTCGTAGCCGGTGGTGCCCGCCACGGGCCAGGCCGCCGGGAGCGGCTCGCCGTCCGCGAGGATCTTCTCGACCACCGTCCAGCGGCCCCCGGACGCCTCGTGCAGCCGGCGCAGATAGGCGTCCGGGTCGGCCAGGCCGTCCGGGTGGTCGACCCGCAGGCCGTGGACGACGCCTTCGTGGAGCAGCTCCAGGATCTTCGCGTGGGTGGCGTCGAAGACCTCCGGATCCTCGACGCGTACGCCGATGAGTTCCGAAATGCTGAAGAAACGGCGGTAGTTGAGCTCGGTGCGGGCCTGCCGCCACCAGGCGGGGCGGTACCACTGGGCGTCGAGGAGCTGGAGCAGGGGCAGTTCTTCGGTGCCGGCGCGCAGCGGAAAGGCGTGGTCGTAGTAGCGCAGGACGTCGCCGTCGACCTTCAGGTGGTCGATCTCCGCGCCGAGCCTGCGGGCCAGTACCGGCAGCAGCAGTTGACCGCCCGCCTCCCAGTCGATGTCGAACCAGCGCGCGTACGGCGACTCGGGGCCCTCGCGCAGCACGTCCCACAGGGCGCGGTTGTGGCGCGGGTCCATGGCCATGTGGTTCGGCACGATGTCCACGACGAGGCCGAGGCCGTGCTCCCGCGCGGTGCGGGAGAGCGCGCGCAGTCCCTCCTCGCCGCCCAGTTCGGCCCGTACGCGTGAGTGGTCCACCACGTCGTACCCGTGCGTCGAGCCGGGGACGGCCTCCAGGACGGGCGACAGGTGCAGATGGGAGACGCCGAGCGAGGCCAGGTAGGGCACGGCCGCCTCGGCGCCGGCGAACGGGAACTCCGGCTGCAGCTGGAGCCGGTACGTGGCCGTCGGCACGGCCGGAATCACCGGGCCGGGAGCCGTCGGGTCCGAAATCTCCGGGTCGGGACGCTCAGGTGTCATGCGAACCTACGTACCCTTCTTGTCGCCTTTCGTGTCATCGGCGCGCGCATCCGGACGCCGGGCACCCGCACCCAGGCCCTTCACGCGCGTGCGCACCGGGAACGGTGCGCACGCGCGCGTGCCGGGCGTCGTGGACCCGGGCTGATCCGAACGAAGCCCCCTAGGCGGGCCGCTGAAGCACCGTCATGCTCCGGTCGACCAGCGTGAGCCGGTCACCGGCCTCCACCTTGGCGCCCGTGCCAGGAGCCACCCCCTCGGGGACGGCCGTGTCGACGACGACCTGCCACTGCCGTCCGTGGTCGAGCGGCACCACGAACTCCAGCGGCCGCGGCGAGGCGTTGAACATCAGCAGGAAGGAGTCGTCGGAGATGCGCTCCCCGCGCGGGCCGGGCTCCGAGATCGCGTTGCCGTTGAGGAACACCGACAGGGCCTGGGCCTGGGCGGAATCCCAGTCGCGCTGTGTCATCTCCTTGCCCTCCGGGGTGAACCAGGCGATGTCGGAGAGTTCGTCGTGCGTGCCCTGGACGGGCCGGCCGTGGAAGAACCGGCGTCGCCGGAAGACGGGGTGGTCCCGCCGCAGCCACACCATCGCCCGTGTGAAGTCCAGCAGCTCGCTGCCGTCCTCCGGCCACTGCACCCAGGACAGTTCGTTGTCCTGGCAGTAGGCGTTGTTGTTGCCGTCCTGGGTGCGGGCGAACTCGTCGCCGTGACTGAGCATGGGCACGCCCTGGGAGAGCATGAGCGTGGCGATGAAATTGCGGATCTGACGTCCCCGGAGGGCCAGCACGTCCTCGTCGTCGGTGTCCCCCTCGGCTCCGCAGTTCCAGGACCGGTTGTGGCTCTCGCCGTCGCGGTTGTCCTCCCCGTTGGCCTGGTTGCGCTTGTTGTTGTAGGAGACCAGGTCGTGCATCGTGAAGCCGTCGTGGCAGGTCACGAAGTTGATGGAGGCGAGCGGACGGCGGCCGTCGTCCTGGTAGAGGTCCGAGGAGCCCGTGAGGCGGGACGCGAACTCCGCCAGGGTGCGTGGCTCGCCGCGCCACAGGTCCCGGACGGTGTCGCGGTACTTGCCGTTCCACTCGGTCCACAGGGGCGGGAAGTTGCCCACCTGGTAGCCGCCCTCGCCGACGTCCCACGGCTCGGCGATCAGCTTCACCTGGGAGACCACGGGGTCCTGCTGGACCAGGTCGAAGAACGACGACAGCCGGTCCACCTCGTGGAACTGGCGGGCCAGCGTGGCCGCCAGGTCGAAGCGGAACCCGTCGACGTGCATGTCCGTGACCCAGTAGCGCAGGGAGTCCATGATCAGCTGGAGCACGTGCGGGGAGCGCATGAGGAGCGAGTTGCCGGTCCCCGTGGTGTCCATGTAGTAGCGGGGGTCGTCCGTCAGGCGGTAGTAGGACGCGTTGTCCAGGCCCCGGAAGGACAGCGTCGGGCCCAGGTGGTTGCCCTCGGCCGTGTGGTTGTAGACCACGTCGAGGATGACCTCGATCCCGGCCTCGTGCAGGGCCCGGACCGCCGACTTGAACTCCAGGACCTGCTGGCCCCGGTCGCCCCAGGAGGCGTACGCGTTGTGCGGGGCGAAGAAGCCGATCGTGTTGTAGCCCCAGTAGTTGTTGAGGCCCATCTCCACCAGCCGGTGGTCGTTCACGAACTGGTGAACGGGCATCAGTTCCAGCGCGGTGACGCCGAGTTCGGTCAGGTGTTCGATGATGGCGGGGTGGGCCAGCGCCGCGTAGGTCCCGCGCAGCTCGTCGGGCAGCTCCGGGTGCTGCATGGTCAGGCCCTTCACATGGGCCTCGTAGATCACGGTGTGGTGGTACTCGGTGCGTGGTCGCCGGTCGTCGCCCCAGTCGAAGTAGGGATTGACCACGACCGAGGACATCGTGTGGGGCGCGGAGTCCAGGTCGTTGCGCTTGTCGGGCGAGCCGAAGGGGTAGCCGTACACCTCCTCGCCCCACTTGATCGAACCGCTGACGGCGCGCGCGTACGGATCGAGGAGCAGCTTCGCCGAGTTCGTCCGCCGCCCCCGCTCGGGCGCGTACCGCCCGTGCACCCGGAAGCCGTACCGCTGGCCGGGCATGATCCCCGGCAGGTACGCGTGCCGGACGAAGGCGTCGGTCTCGCGCAGCTCCACCGCTGTCTCCGAGCCGTCGTCGTGCAGAAGACACAGCTCGATCCGGTCGGCGGCCTCCGAGAAGACCGCGAAGTTGGTGCCGGCGCCGTCGTACGTGGCGCCGAGTGGATATGCCTCTCCAGGCCAGACCTGCATGGATATGACTCTTCCAGTAGTGCCGAGCCCCTGGGGGCGAGTCCGGGCCGAGTCTCCCTGAAAGTGATGGAACCTCCTGTGACTTACATCCCTCTTACCCGGTGACCAGGCATACGGCGTATGCCGAACCAGTGGGGCTCGAACGACTCCTGACGACATGGGGGGAGTAGGGGGAAATGTGCGCAAGATAGTGCACCGCCATCTGGGCAAGGTGGTGGCGGGTGCGGCCATCGCGGTGGCGGGGACGGCCGTGATGGTCGGAATCACCCTTCCGGGCTCGGCGGGGGCCGAGGAATCGGGAGGCGCCAAGGGAAGCGGGGGGACCTCGCGGCAGGCGGCTCAGCAGGGACAGGGAGCGGTGCAGCCGGGCGTGGTCGAGCAGGCCCCGGACGAGGGCGAGAAGGGCAAGGGCCGCGACCCGCTGACCGACGACGAGACCGAGCGGGTGACGCGGATCGCGCTCAGCCGCCAGATGCTCACCGCCGGGGAGAACGTCGAGGGCAAGCGCGGCCCGCAGCGGCTCAGCGTGAACCTCGCCGAGCCCGAGGCGGACGAACTGGACGACCCGAACGCGCCCCGGCGCGCCGACGTCTCGTTCTACGACTACAAGAACGACACGCTCGTCACCCGGACCGTCAACCTCGACACGGGGAAGGTCGAGAAGACGGGCTCCCAGCACGACGTCCAGCCGCCGATCAGCCGCGACGAGATGACCGAGGCCGCCGAGCTGCTGATCGCCGACCCGCTCGGCGCGGGTCTGAAGGCCGACTTCAAGGACGCCACCGGCAAGGAACTGACCTCGCCCGGCCAGCTGGTGCTGAACAGCATGGTCTACCGCGCGACGCCCGGCGCCCAGCCGGCCGTCCTGGGCGCCTGCGGCGAGCACCGGTGCGTGCGGCTCTTCCCGAAGGTCAAGAACGGGCCCTGGATCGACAGCCGTGACCTGGTGATCGACCTGAGCGCCCGCAAGGTCGGCAAGCTCGGCTGACCGCGGCCTTCTCCGACTTCCCACACTTACTGCTTTCCGCAAGGAGTCACTTCTTCATGCGCGTCAACAGAAACAGCCGTGCTCGCAGCCGGACGGCGGTGGGCCTGACGGCACTGGCCCTGGCCGCCGGCGCGACGACGGCGGCGGGTCCGGCCGTGGCCCAGCCCGGGAGGGCCGCCGCGGCGGCCGCCGACTGCAGCGCGGCCTACCGGATCGAACAGAAGCTCTCCACCGGCACCACATGGCGGATGTGCTGGCACTACGAGAGCGAGGCCGGGCTCGTCCTGGAGAACATCTCGTACCAGCCGCCCGGCGAGGCCCAGCCGATCAAGGTCCTCAACACGGCGAAGCTCGCCCAGATCGACGTCCCGTACGACGACGGCTCGGTCGAGTACAGCGACCTCACCGGTGCCGGGTTCGGGCAGGGTCTGGTCGACATGGCGCCCGCCGAGTGCCCCGGCGGCACCATCAAGACGGTCAAGGTCCCCGACGCCTGGGACCCGCAGCACGCCGACGTCAAGGGCCTGTGCACCACGACCCGCTCGCGCGGCCACGCCTACCGCATGCAGGCCGACACGGGGAACAAGGTCTTCCAGAAGCAGGGCAAGGACCTGCTGGTCTACACGGTCAACAAGGTCGGCTGGTACGAGTACATCACCGAGTGGCGCTTCCAGGACGACGGCACCCTCAACATGAACGTCGGCGCCACCGGCAGCCTCTCGCCCGGTGACTACGACGCGGGCGACGGCCGTGGCTGGCCGCTGGGCAAGAACGCCAAGGACTACGCCACCAGTCACAGCCACAACGTCTTCTGGCGGCTGAACTTCGGCCTCGACGGCTCCTCCAAGACCAAGGTCGAGCAGTACGACTCCGCGGTCAGCCCGCCCGCGCAGGGCGCCGAGGCCCCGAGCAAGAAGACCACGCTCACGAAGGTCACCAAGGAACTCGCGGGCGACGCGAAGAACTCGCGCTGGTGGCGCATCGTCAGCAACAGCGGCAAGAACAGGGACAACCACGCGCGTTCGTACGAACTCGTGCCGGGCCCGACCACCAAGTACCTCGGGCGTAACTTCACGAAGCACGACGTCTACTTCACCGAGTACAACAAGTGCGAGCAGTTCGCCAGCGACAACCTGCGCAACTGCGGTGCCGGGCACGGCAAGTCCGTCGACAAGTGGGTGGACGGGCAGACCCTCACCCACCCCGTCGTCTGGGTCAACGTGGGATTCCACCACATCGCGCGCGACGAGGACCAGCAGCCCATGCCGGTCCACTGGCAGGGCTTCTCCATAACGCCGCGCGACGTCACAGCTATGAATCCGCTCACTCCGCCGGAGCTCGCGGACCAGAACGGCCATGTGGAACAGGGTCGTTGAGAAACGACCTGCGCATCGGGCTGCACCGCCCACCGCTCCCGGAGTACCCTTCCTTGATCGTTGACTAGGGGAGAGCTCGGGGGAGCGGAAGGCGGTGCGCGGGTGGGCTCGGGAGGGCTGGAGTTGCCTCCTGGTGACGAGGGTCACGAGGGAAACTCCACAGATGTCCCACCCGGCGCGGTGTCCCTGGCACGGCCGATGGAGATGGGATCCATCGGTCCGGAACTGGACTGGGGGGCCGACGCCTGGCGCGAGGTGCGGACGCGTGCCCAGCGCGCCGGACGCGCCTACATCTGGCTGAACCTCGTGGAACAGCGGCTGCGCGCGGTCGTGGCCGCTGTTCTGCGTCCCATCTACGAACCCGTCCACGGGGACGACTGGGTCGTCGCCGCCGCCGGTCCCGCGGGGCAGGAATGGGTGCAGCGCGCGGTCGCCGTACGCGAAGTCAGCCGCCGCAAGGGGTACTTGCTCGACCCCGCCGACGACAACGTGCTCAGTTTCCTGACGCTGCCGCAACTGCGCGAGCTGATGGTGCAGCACTGGCCGTGCTTCGAGCCCTACTTCGACGAGCGCCGGGACGTCGAACTCGCCCTGGACGAGCTGGAAGTGACCCGCAACGTCGTCTCCCGCAACCGCGCCCTGTCGGAGGCCGTCCTCAACCAGGCCGAGCGGGCCGCGGCCAGGCTTCTGGAGATACTCGGCGCCGGCAGTGACGTGCCCTCCGCGCGCCGGCTCCCCGTCGACGCCGTGGAGGACCTGGTCGGCGACCGGTACGCGGACGTGGTCGGGGTGCACCCGGACCGGGTGCGGCTGCTGCGCCAGTTTCCCGCCGAGGACCTCTTCGGCGGGGCCCGGCGCCTCGACGCCATCGGTATCGGCCTCAACCTGCTGGTGCAGAACTTCTCCGGCCGGCGCCTGGTGCGGCTGGCCGAGTCCGGCTGCCGGGTGCGGCTGCTGTTCCTCAATCCCGCGTCCAGCGCGGTCAAGCGGCGCGAGCGCGAGCTGGGCATCAAGCGCGGCGAGCTGAGCCGCAGCGTGGAGATGAACATCCTGCACATGCGCCGGGTGCGCTCCAAGCTGCGCGATCCGGGCGCCTTCGAGATCCAGGTCTTCGACGAGACGCCCCGCTTCACCGCCTATCTGGTGGACGGCGACGGCTCGGACGGCGTCGCCGTCGTCCAGTCGTATCTGCGCCGCACCCGGGGCATGGAGGCGCCGGTCCTCGTCCTGCGCGGCGGGGGACGGGTGGTCAAACCGGGCGACACCGGCGAGGAAGGGCTTTTCCCGACCTATCGCGAGGAGTTCGAGGTGGCTTGGGCGGATTCGCGTCCCGTGTCCTGAGGGTCGGGGACCCGGACGCGTGGAGCCCGCCGGCCCGGGTAAGCGGAAGGCCGTCCTCGGATTGTCAGTGGCTCATGGGATCGTGGAGACCACTGGGGGAAAGCACCACGAAGAAGGGGGGCCGCCCATGGGCTGGCACCGGGAGCTGCTGATCGGCTTCGACCTGGAGACGACCGGGACCGATCCGCGCGAGGCGCGCATCGTCACGGGCGCGGTGATCGAGGTCAGGGGCGGAGAGCCGCTGGGCCGCCGCGAGTGGCTGGCCGATCCGGGCGTGGAGATCCCGGTCGACGCGGTGGCGGTGCACGGGATCACCAATGAGCGGGCGGCCGCCGAGGGCCGGCCCGCGGACGAGGTGGCCGCCGCGATGGCGGACGTCCTCGTCTCGTACTGGAAGACGGGCGTCCCCGTCGTCGCCTACAACGCCGCCTTCGACCTGACCCTGCTCTCCGCCGAGCTGCGGAGGTACGGGCTGCCGTCGCTGCGCGAGCGGCTCGGCGGCGTCGACCCCGCCCCGGTCATCGACCCGTACACGATCGACCGCTCCGTCGACCGCTACCGCCGCGGCAAGCGCAACCTCGAAGCCGTCTGCACGGAGTACGGCGTGCCGCTCGACTCCGCCCACGACGCCTCCGCCGACGCGCTTGCCGCGGCCCGGCTCGCCTGCGCGATAGCCGGCCGCCACCCGAAGGTCGCGGGCCTCGGCCCGGCGGAGCTGCACCGCCGCCAGATCGAGTGGTACGCCGAGTGGGCGGCCGACTTCCAGAGCTTCCTGCGCCGCAAGGGCGACGCGGGCGCGGTGGTGGACGGCACCTGGCCGCTGCGCGACCTCGCGGACGAGCGCGTCTGAGGACGGCCGGGCGGCTCGTCCCGAGTCGCTCACCGCGTCGTGTCGCCGTCGCGCCCCGTGCGCACCGAGGCGTTCCGTCAGAAGGGGTACCAGCGCACGGTCTCGTCCCCGTCGCGCAGCGACGCCACCCGCCGCTCGAACTCGGCCAGGGCCTTGGGATTGGCCGGCGCGTGCTGGGCGACCCAGGCGCAGCTCGCGGTCTCCCGCGCTCCGCGGAGCACCGAGCACCCCTCCCACTCACGGACGTCCCAGCCGTACGTCCGGGTGAACGACTCGTACGCCTCGGCCGGCAGCCCGTAGCGGTCCCGGGACAGCGCCATCACCACCAGGTCGTGCTCGCGCAGATCGGCGGAGAAGGTCTCCAGGTCGACGAGGACGGGGCCGTCGGGGCCGACATGGACGTTGCGGGGCAGTGCGTCGCCGTGGATCGGGCCCGGTGGCAGATGCGGGGTGAGTGCTGCAGCGGCAGCCGCGAAGCCGTCGCGCCGCGCCCGCAGGTACGCCGCGTCCGCGGGGTCGACGGCCTCACCCGCGAGCCGCAGCCAGCGCTCCACACCGCCCAGCAGCTCGCGCGGCGGGAGGGCGAAGGAAGGCGAGGGCAGGGCGTGCACCACCCGTAGCAGTTCGGCCAAATCCCTCGGCTCCGCGGGGCGTACGGGGTCCGGCAGCCGGTGCCACACGGTCACCGGATGGCCGTCGGTCAGCAGGGCCTTCGGCTCGGCGGCGCGCACCGCGGGGACGCCCGCCTCGGCCAGCCAGGCGGCGATGTCCAGTTCGCGCCGGGCGCGGTCGAGGAGTTCGGCGTCGCGCCCGACCTTGACGACCAGGTCACCGGCGGCGAACACCGCGTTCTCACCCAGGGCGAGGAGCGTTGCGTCCCGTGCCGGGCCGGGCAGCACCCCCGCCCCGGCCAGTACGTCACGCGCCCGTGCCTCGTCCATCCGTCGCCTCCGTCCTTGTGCGGCACTCGTGCAGGTCCCGCGCAGTCCTCGCGTATGGCGTCGTGTTCACGCCATCCGTCGGCCAGTGTCGCATTCGCACAGGTCGGAGTGCGTGCACGGTGCCTTGACGGCCCACCCCTGCTTCACGACCATGACGGGGGCCGCCCGGGCGGCCAGACCCCCACGAGCCGCCCAAAGGAGCCGATTCCATGACATTGGCGACCGCGACGAGGCGGTCGGTGAAGCGTGCGCCCGTCCGCGCCGGCGGCCGCCGCGCGGCCGACCGCGGCGCCTGGTTCCTGGTCCTGCCCGCGCTGATCCCGATCCTGGTACTCAGCGTCGGACCCCTGCTCTACGGGATCGCGCTGGCCTTCACCGACGCGCAGTCCGGCCGGACCGCGGCCACGCAGTGGATCGGCACGCTCAACTTCCAGGACCTGCTGCACGACACGCTGTTCTGGGAGTCGTTCCGGATCGGTCTGCTGTGGGCGGTCGGCGTGACCGTGCCGCAGTTCCTCCTCGCCCTCGGGCTCGCCCTCCTCCTCGACCAGGACCTCCGGCTGCGCTGGCTCGCCCGCGCCCTCGCGATCATCCCCTGGGCCATGCCGGAGGTCGTCGTCGGCATCATGTGGCGGCTCGTCTACAACCCGGACGCCGGCATCATCAACGAAACCCTGCGCGACCTCGGCCTCGGCGACGGCCACGACTGGCTGAGCGGCCTCGGCACCGCCCTTCCCGCCGTGATCGTCGTCGGCGTCTGGGCGGGCATGCCGCAGACCACGGTCACGCTGCTCGCCGGACTGCAGAACACCCCGCGCGAACTCCACGAGGCCGCCGCGATGGACGGCGCGGGCGCCTGGCGGCGCTTCCGCACCGTGACCTGGCCCGCCCTGCGGCCGGTCGCACTCGCCGTCACCGCACTCAACTTCATCTGGAACTTCAACTCCTTCGCCCTGGTGTACGTGCTGACCAACGGCGGTCCGGGGGGCCGTACCCGGCTCCCGATGCTCTTCGCCTACGAAGAGGCCTTCCGCTACGGACAGTTCGGCTACGCGGCGGCGATGGGCTGTGTGATGGTCGCGGTGATCTCGGTGATCCTCGCCGTGCACCTCGTCGGCCGTCTGAGCGGGGGTGAGGACGCGTGAGGACCGGCAAGGGCGCCCGCGCGGGACAGTACCTCGCGCTCCTCGCCTATCTCCTCTTCCTCGCCTTCCCGTTCCTGTGGCTCGTCTCCACCGCGTTCAAACCGGCGCGCGAGCTGGCGAGTCTGCACCCCACCTGGATACCGAAGGACCCCACCCTCGCCAACTTCCGTCAGGCCTTCGACGAACAGCCGCTGCTGCGCGCCGCGCTCAACTCCCTGGTCGCGGCCCTCGGTGCCGCACTCATCGCCGTGCTGATCGCCACACCGATGGCGTACGTCCTCGCCCGGCGCCGCACGCCGCTCGCCAAGGCCGCCACCGGGTGGGTCGTGGTCAGCCAGGCGTTTCCGTTCGTGCTCGTGATCATCCCGCTCTTCCTGCTCCTGAAGAACCTCCGGCTGATCGACTCGGTGCCCGGACTGGTCATGGTCTACGTGGTGTGGGCGCTGCCGTTCGCGCTGTGGATGCTGGTCGGATACGTGCGGGCGGTGCCCGCCGAACTGGAGGAGGCGGCCGCGGTCGACGGCGCGGGCCGGGTGCGGACCCTGGTCTCGATCACCGCACCGCTCCTCGCCCCCGGCATCGTGGCGACGGCACTCTTCGCGTTCATCAGCGCCTGGAACGAGTTCTTCTTCGCGCTCGTCCTGCTGAAGACCCCGGAGAAGCAGACGCTGCCGGTCGTCCTCACACACTTCATCGGGGCGGAGGGGGTCGCGGACCTCGGCCCGCTGGCCGCCGCGGCGTTCCTGGCGACCCTGCCGTCACTGGTCGTCTTCGCGATCATCCAGAAACGGATCACGGGCGGCATGCTCGCCGGGGCGGTGAAGAGCTGATGAGGACGAGACTCCTGGTGATCCTGGCCGTCTTCGGCCTGCTGCTCACCGCGTGCACGGACAGCGGCCGCGACGCGCACGGAGTGATCACGCTCCGCTTCCAGTCCCTCGCCTGGCAGCAGGAGTCCGTCGCCGCCAACAAGGACCTGGTGGCGGAGTGGAACGCGACCCACCCGGACGTCAAGGTGAAGTACGTCCAGGGGAGCTGGGACAGCGTCCACGACCAGTTGCTCACGTCCTTCGAGGGCGGTGAGGCCCCGGACGTCATCCACGACGCCTCGGACGACCTCGCCGACTTCGCCTACGGCGGCTATCTCGCCGATCTGCGGGGGCTGCTGTCCGATCGCCTCAAGTCCGACATCCCGCAGCGCAGTTGGCGGACCGCGACCTTCGGTGACGGTATCTACGGCGTGCCGTTCCTCCAGGAGCCGCGGGTGCTGATCGCCGACGCCGGCCGGCTGCGGAAGTCCGGGGTGCGCATACCGACCCCCGAACGGCCGTGGAGCTGGGCCGAGTTCCGGCAGGTCACCAAGAAGCTCAGCGGGGACGGCAGGTACGGCGTCGCCTGGCCTCTCAAGGAACCCGTCTCCGCCACGCTCAACCTCTCCCTGTCGGCGGGCGGGCAGCTGTTCCACCGGGGCGCGGACGGCAAGGTGACCGTGCGTTTCGAGGCCGGCGACCAGCTCGTGCCACGCACGATCCACGACCAGGTCGGCACCGATCGCAGCGCCCCGGACTCGACGCTCGGCAGCGGTGGCTCGGACACGCTGCCCGGTTTCTTCGGCGGCAAGTACGCGATGGTCCCGCTCGGCTTCTCCTACCGTCAGCAGATCGTGCAGCAG
Source organism: Streptomyces siamensis (assembly GCF_039543605.1). Taxonomy (NCBI): domain Bacteria; kingdom Bacillati; phylum Actinomycetota; class Actinomycetes; order Kitasatosporales; family Streptomycetaceae; genus Streptomyces; species Streptomyces siamensis. The sequence continues at coordinate 146,549 of NZ_BAABKB010000009.1, forward strand.
GCGCCGAAGGGCTTCGACTGGCAGGTGCTGCCCGCCCCGGCCGGCGCCGACGGGCTCACCCAGGGCGTCAGCCCGCAGACCCTCTCGATCGCCGAGGACAGCCCGCACAAGAAGGAGGCGGCCGAGTTCGTCGATTTCCTGCTCCGGCCGAAGAACATGGTCCGGCTGGCGTTGGGCGACTGGATGCTCCCCACCGGCACCGAGGCCCTGAAGGACCCGGCCCTGCACACGGACAAGTACGGCTGGGCCACCGGCACCGCGCTCGCCGACCGGCTCAGCCCGGCCCCGGCCCAGTCCGTGCGCGGCTATCCCGAGTGGAAGGACAGGGTCGCCACCCCCGCGTTCCAGGAGTACTACAGCGGAGCGATCGGGCTGGGCGAACTGCGCCGCCGTCTGGAGAAGGACGGCAATCTGGTGCTGGCGCGCTACCAGCGCTGAGCGCCGGTGGCTCCGGGGCCCGCCGTGGCGCGCAGCCCCGGGGCGGCGCTGTCAGTGACCGTGGAGCCGGCTCCCGCAGGGCGCGCGGCCGGCCGGCCGGTACGGGCCGATCGCCGCCGTCGCCGCGACGAGCCCGAGCACGCCGAGCCGGACGCGGACCGGGGCCACGACCGTCGGCGCGGAGTGCTGTCCGGTGAGGGTCCGCCGGTCGCGGCAGCGCCTGATGCCGCCGGCGCACACGGCCCAGAAGCGGTGCAGGGCCGGACCGCGGCCAGACCCCACGGCTCGCCCGCGGCCGGAGCCGCAAGGTTCGCCCGCGCCCGGAGCCGCACGGCTCGCCCGCGGCCGGAGCCGGCAAGGTTCGCCCGCGCCCGGAGCCGCAAGGCTCGCCCGCGGCCGGGGCCGCACGGCTTGCCCGCGGCCAGGCGCCACGGCTCGCCCGCGGCCGGAGCCGCAGGGCTCACCCGCGACAGGAGCCCCAAGGCTCGCACGCGACAGGAGAGCAAAAGAATTGGACGAGACGTATCGTCTTGTTTAGTCTCGCTCCCATGACCACTCCCGCACACATCGCCATGTTCTCCATCGCCGCCCACGGCCATGTGAACCCGAGCCTGGAGGTGATCCGCGAGCTCGTCGCACGGGGGCACCGGGTCACCTACGGCATCCCGCCGGTGTTCGCCGAGAAGGTGGCGGAGACCGGGGCCCGGCCCGTGCCCTACACCTCCGTCCTGCCCGGCCCCGGCGCCGACCCGGAGGCCTGGGGGGCCACGCTGCTGGACAACGTGGAGCCGTTCCTGAACGACGCGATCCAGGCACTGCCCCAGCTGATCGCGGCCTACGAGGGGGACGAGCCCGACCTCGTCCTGCACGACATCGCCTCCTACCCGGCCCGCGTCCTCGCCCACCGCTGGGGGGTGCCCGCGGTGTCCCTCTCGCCGAACCTGGTCGCCTGGGACGGCTACGAGGAGGAGGTCGCCGAGCCGATGTGGGCGGAGCCGAAGCGGACCGAGCGCGGCCGGGCCTACTACGCCCGCTTCGAGGCCTGGCTGGCGGAGAACGGGATCACCCAGCACCCCGACCCCTTCGCCGGGCGCCCGGCCCGCTCGCTCGTCCTGATCCCCAAGGCACTCCAGCCCCACGCCGACCGCGTCGACGAACGGGTCCACACCTTCGTCGGCGCCTGCCAGGGCGACCGCACGGCGCAGGGCGACTGGCGGCGGCCGGCCGGCGCCGAGAAGGTGGCCCTCGTCTCGCTCGGCTCCGCCTTCACCAAGCAGCCCGACTTCTACCGGGAGTGCGTGGCGGCGTTCGGTGACCTGCCGGGCTGGCACCTGGTGCTCCAGATCGGCGAACACGTCGACCCGGCCGAACTCGGCGAGCTGCCGGGGAACGTGCAAGTCCGTTCCTGGGTACCACAGTTGGCGATCCTGAAGCAGGCCGACCTGTTCGTCACGCACGCCGGAGCGGGCGGCAGCCAGGAGGGACTGGCCACCGCCACGCCGATGATCGCCGTGCCCCAGGCCGTGGACCAGTTCGGCAACGCCGACATGCTCCAGGCGCTCGGAGTCGCCCGCCGGCTGTCCACCGAGGAGGCCACCGCCGAGGCCCTGCGCGCCACCGCCCTCGCCCTGGTGGACGACCCGGAGGTCGCCCGTCGGCTGAAGGAGATCCGGACGCAGATGGCCCACGAGGGAGGCACCCGGCGGGCGGCCGACCTCATCGAGGCCGAACTGCCCCGGCGCGCATAGGCGAAGGGCCTGCCGGTCCCCCTGAGGGAGACCGGCAGGCCCTTGTCCGAGCGCGGTTGCCGTCCGGTGGTGCCGCGGGCTACACCCCGGCCCGCTCACCCTCCCGGGCGACCGGCGGCGCCACCGGCTCCGGCGACTCGTCGTGCGTGAGGTCCGGCAGCCGGTGCATCCACTTCGGCAGGTACCAGTTGCGCTCGCCGAGCAGGGCCATCACGGCGGGCAGCAGCACACCGCGGATGATCGTCGCGTCGATGAGCACCGCCGCGGCCAGGCCCACACCCATCTGCTTCATGGACTGCATGGACAGCGTGCCGAAGATCGCGAAGACGGCGACCATGATGACCGCGGCGCTGGTGACCACACCCGCCGTGGTGACCACACCGTGCCGGATCGCGTCCCTGGTGGTGCGGCCCCGCAGCCGTGCCTCGCGGATCCGCGAGACCACGAAGACGTGGTAGTCCATCGACAGTCCGAACAGGATCACGAAGAGGAACAGCGGCAGCCAGGTGACGATGGCGCCGACGCCCTCCGCCCCCACCAGGGACGCCCCCCAGCCGTGCTGGAAGACGGCGACGAGGATGCCGTAGGCGGCGCCCACCGACAGCAGGTTGAGCAGGATCGAGGTGACCGCGACCGTCAGCGAGCGGAACGACAGCAGCATCAACAGGAAGGCGAAGACCACCACGAACGCGAAGACCGGGAGGACCGCGCCGCCGAGCTGGTCGTTGAAGTCGTGCGAGCCCGCGACCTGTCCCGTGATCGGTGCCTGGACACCGTCCACCTTGCCGAGCGTGGCGGGCCGTACCTCGTCGCGCAGCTTCTCCAGGCTGGCGCCAGCCTTGTCGAGGTCGGAGCCGCCGACCAGCGGGACGTACACGTAGGCGATGTTCTGCGCGTCGTGCAGCTTGATCTCGACGGGGCCGCGCGAGGCGCCCGAACTGATCGCCCGGTCCTTGAAGTCGGCGAGAGCGCTCTTCACCTCGGGGGCGTTGATGTCGGCGGCCTTGACGACGACCTCGGCCGGCTCGGAGCCGCCCGGGAAGGCGTCGTTGACCCGGTTGTACGTCTGCACGATCGGCAGGGAGTCGCCGAACTCCTGGTCCAGCGTGAGGTTCTGCGTCTTCATGCCGACCGCGGGAGCCGCGATCGCCAGCAGCGCACCGGCCGCCACCACCACGGAGACCACCGGCTTGGCGAGCACGCCGCGCAGGACGGCGGTCCAGAACCGGCTCTCGCCGTTGGTGCGCTCCGCGCGGCGCTGCATGGCCTTGTGCAGGAAGGGGATACGGCCCTTCTCGACCCGCTCGCCCAGCAGCGAGAGCAGCGCCGGCAGCACCGTCACCGACCCGACCATGGCGACCGCCACGACCATCAGCGAGGCCAGGCCCATCGCCTCGAACTCGGCGAGCCCGGTGAACAGCATGCCCGCCATCGCCACGCACACCGTGACACCGGAGACGACGATCGCACGGCCACTGGTGGCGGCGGCGATCCGCAGGGCGGCACCGGCGTCGCGGCCCGCCGCGCGCTCCTCGCGTTCCCGGCGCAGGTAGAACAGGCAGTAGTCGACACCGACGGCCAGACCGACCAGCAGCATCACGGAGTTGGCGGTGTCGCTCATCGGCTGGAGGTGGCTGACGATGCCCATCAGGCCCATCGTCGCCATGATCGCGGTGACGGCCAGTGCCACCGGCAGCAGCGCGGCCACCAGCGCGCCGAAGGCGATGAGCAGAATGCCGAGGGCCACCGGAACGGCGGAGTACTCGGCCTTCTGGAAGTCGTCCCCGAACGCGTCGTCGAACGTCTTCATCATGCTGGCGCCGCCGATCTCCTCGATCCGCAGCTCCGAGTGGTCCTTCTGCACGCGTTCGACGGCGTTCAGGACGGGCTCGACGCGGTCGCCCGCGGTGTCCGAGTCGCCGCGCATGTCGAACTGGACCAGCGCGCTCCGCCCGTCCTCGGAGATCGTCCGCGTGTCGTACGGCGACTGCACGTCGGTGACCTTGCCGGTCGCGTCGACGGCGTCGACGACCGCGCCGACGGCGGCCTTGAACGCGGCGTCCGTGGCCTTCGGGCCGCCGTCCTTCGACTGGACCAGGACGGTCTCGCTCGCCGGCTCCTCGATCCCCGCATCCTCGATGATCTTGGCGGCGGTGTGCGTCTCGCCCTTGAGCTGATCGCTCTCGCTGACGTCGACGCGGCCGGCGGCCGAGCCCAGCCCCATGGCCAGGACGACGAACAGCACCCATATCCCGACGGCCGCCCATCGGTGCCGGGCGCTCCAGCCGCCGGCCCGCGCGGCGAAGCCCCGCACCCGTGTGTCTCCGTTCCCCATGACGGGCAAGCCCCCTCGTGTGCGGCGACGGCCCCCTGCCGTCACCTTTCGATACGAAGGTATGGGCCGGATAAGCGCGTCTCGTCGTGCTGCCTGGTGAACCCCGGGGCCCGCGAGTCCTACCCGCGGACCCCGGCATCTCCGCACTGGGGAGGATGGAAGCCCCCTACATGTAAACCGACTTCTCGGGGATGTGGATCAGGGGCGAGCCGCTCCGGGCCCCCTCGCCGTCACGTCCGCCCGGCACACCGCGGCGGCCGTATGGTGTGCGGATGACGACGAGGTACGCGGCACTCCTGCGCGGGATCAACGTGGGCGGCGCCAAGAAGGTGCCGATGGCCGAACTGCGCACCCTGATGGAGGGGCTCGGCCACGGCGACGTGCGCACGTATCTGCAGAGCGGCAACGTCGTGTTCAGCAGCGATCGCGGCGACGAGGAGTCCCTCGCGGCACAGCTCGCCGAAGCCGTCGAGAAGCACTTCGGCTTCACCGTCGGCGTGCTGGTGCGCGACCACGCCTACCTCAAGGCCGTACGCGAGGCGTGCCCCTTCCCGGAGGCCGAGCTGGAGGCGAAGCAACTGCACGCCACCTACTTCTCCGGCCCCGTCGACGCGCAGCGCTTCGCCGCAGTCGCCCCGGACGCGTTCCTCCCCGAGGAGTACCGCCTCGGCGACCGCGTCCTGTACCTGTACACCCCCGACGGGCTCGGCCGCTCCAAGCTGGCCGAGGCACTGGCCCGGCCGAAGCTCCTCAAGGGGATCCTCGCCACCACCCGCAACTGGAACACCGTCGTCAAACTGGAGGAGCTGACCGGTGCTTGAGCGCAACGCCGCCGTCGAGGCGGCCATCGAGGGCGAGCTGCGCCTGCTGGACCCCGCGATCCGCCGGTCGCCCGAGCGGCTCGGGGCGCTGCTGCACCCCGAGTTCCACGAGTTCGGCTCCTCCGGCCGGCTGTGGGACCGCGCCTCGATCATCGCCGAGCTGACCGCTGTGCCCGGGGCGGGGACCCGTCCGATGACCGCGTCGCGGATGCGGGGAGTGCAGCTCGCAGCGGACCTGGTCCACCTCACCTTCGACACGGAGGGCCACAACGGCCGGCGCGCGCACCGCAGTTCGCTGTGGCGGCGGTCGGTGGACGGCTGGCTGCTGTACTTCCACCAGGGCACCCCGTTCAGCGTGGGCGCAGAGTGACCTTCCGTACGCCCTGATATGCGGTGTACGAGACGATCTCGTCCGGCACACGCAGCCGGGGGTCGCGGTACAGCCGGCGCAGTTCCTCCTCGGATCCGGCGGCGGCGACCGCGTCGGTCAACGCGAGATCCTCGGCGGTCAGCGACGCGTCGTCGAGGATCTCGGGGCCCCAGCCGTCCCAGGGCAGTACCTCGACGCCGTTGAGCGCGGCGAGATCGTGCAGGACGTTGCCGCGGACGTACCACAGACCCCTGATCTCCTCCAGCCGGCTGACACCGAAACCGGACGGGTCCGCGCGCCCGGCCCGGCACTCCCGCCAGGCCTGCCCCGCCACCACGAAGCGGTCCCTCGGGACGTCCAGCGGATCGAAGTCCACGTCGTAGGGCCCGTGGGCGATCTGCGCGTCCACGAGCCGCAGGCGTCCGTCCGGGAGGCGGTACTCGGTGACCCAGTGGTCCTCGTGGAAGCCCTCGACGAAGTACGTGGCGAACCCGCAGCGCAGCCGGGCGGGCGTGCCCGTCGCGCGCAACAACGAGCACAGCAGCAGCGAGAAGTCCCGGCAGGTCCCGACGAACCGCTCGGCCGGCTCCCGCCGCTCGGTCAGCGGACGGTCCGAGCGCTCGCCGAGCAGGCGCAGGATCTCCGTCACGTAGCGCGACTCGGCGTCCTCGTGCAGCCGCGCCTCGGGGAGGGTCACGCCGAAGCGTTCCCCCTCGCCCCGGTGGATGATCACGTCCCTGACGATGCGGGCGAGGCTGCCGGGGTCCCTGGGGAGCCCGGCGATGTCCAGGCCACCGGGATCGCTGAACACACTCTGTCTGCGGTGGAGGTCCATGCGCGGGACTCTGAGGTCTGCCCCAGGGGCAAGGTCAACCGAGGGAGCCGGGCGGGGTGTCCGCGAGGGCGTCGAGACGGTCCATGTCCTCGTCCGTGAGCCGGACCGCGCCCGCGTCCAGGTTCTCCTCCAGGTGGGCGAGGCTGCCGGTGCCCGGCGTCGGGCAGAGCACGGGGGAGCGGCGCAGCAGCCAGGCCAGCGCGACCTGCCCCGGCGTCGCCCCGTGCGCGGCGGCGATCCCCGCGCACACCGGGTCGGAGGTCAGCGAACCGTTGCCCAGCGGGAACCACGGCAGGAACGCGATCCCGCGCGCCTCGCACAGCTCCAACAGGGGCTGGGAGGCACGGTCGAGCAGGTTGTAGCGGTTCTGCACGGAGGCGATGTCCGTCAGCTCCAGTGCCGCCGCCAGCTGTCCGTCCGTGACGGTGTCGAGCCCGATGTGCCTGATCTTGCCCTCGGCGCGCAACTCGTCGAGCGCGCCCAGCTGTTCGGCCATCGGCACATCCGGGTCGAGGCGGTGCAGCTGGTACAGGCCGATGGTGTCGAGACGCAGCCGGCGCAGACTCGCCTCGCACATCGCGCGCAGCTGCTCGGGCCGTCCGGAGACGTGCCAGGCGCTGTCACTGGTGCGCACGACGCCGCCCTTGGTGGCGATCAGCAGATCCTCGGCGTACGGGTGCAGGGCCTCGGCGACCAGTTCCTCGGCGACCGACGGGCCGTAGTTGTCGGCGGTGTCGACGAGGGTGACGCCGCGCTCCACGGCCCGCCGCAGCACGGCCGTCGCGTCCCGGGCGTCACCGCGCGGACCCCAGTACCCGGGGCCGGTGAGCTGCGCGGTGCCGTACCCGAGGCGGCGCACGGACAGGTCGCCGCCGACGAGGAAGGTGCCCGTGCCGCTCTCGAGGCCGCCGCTGGTCTCGGTGTCGCCGGTGGACGTGCTCATGCTGCCGTTCCGATCTCGCGTGTGCGCCGTGCGACGGTGACCTGGTGGCCGATGACGAACAGCAGTCCTGCCGTGCCGAAGACCGCTCCCAGTATGTAGACCGGAAAGGTGTCGTCGCCCTGCGGGTAGTGGTCCTCGCACATGCGGACGATGTCGGGGTGCTCGCGGGCCGCCTCCAGGCAGACCCGGTCCCCGCGCCGGGGGTCCTGGAGACTGGTGTCGTAGCCCTTCTGGAGGGTGTGGCGCCGCCCGTCGACCGTGTAGGCGATCACCTTGCTCTTGTTGCCCTTGCCCACGTCGAGGAGCCGGGTGACGGTTCCGGTGACCTGCACCCCGGTCTCGTCGATGAGCCTGCCGCGCTGCCACTGGACGGTCGCGGAGTACACCGTGAAGGTGGTGAGGGCCAGAAAGGACAGGCCCAGGACGAGGGGCACCCATTTGCGCACGGCGGACAGCGTGGCACGGATCGGTGGGGAGTGCACCCATCCGTGTGAGGCTTTCGGCGCGCGGCCTTGCCCGGGAACGTGTCGCGTTTCTTCAAGAGGGCCCGACGCGGAGTCCCTAGCGTGGGACGCATGAACGAGCCGTACAAGAACGTGCATCCGTACATGGTCGAGTGCGCCACCGAGGCCGCCCGCGTCGCCCGCGGTGTCACGGCGGCGCAGCTGTCCGGGCCCACCCACTGCCCGCCGTGGGACGTCCGCGCCCTGGTGAACCACTGGGTCCTCTACACCTCGCACGGTCTGGAGCACCGGGCGCTGCGCAGGCAGCTCCCCGACGAGCTGACCACGCGGGACTTCACGGCCGACTCCGACTGGGCGCGGGCGTACGCCGACCAGCTCGACCGGGCCGTGGCCGCCTGGGACGACCCCGCCGTCTGGGAGGGCGAGGTCGATCTCGGGATGGCGAAGATGCCGGCCGCCGAACTCGCCCCGATGATCGTCAAGGAGATGGCGGTGCACGGCTGGGACGTCGCGACGGCCACCGGACAGCGGTTCCGGATCTCCGACGGCGCGGCCCGGCTGGTCCTGGACGTGGTCGACACGCACGGCGACCTCTACCGGCAGTACGACGGCTTCGCCGACCCGGTGGACGTGCCCGACGACGTCTCCGTCTTCGACCGCGCCCTCGCCCACAGCGGCCGGGACCCGCGGCTGTCCCAGGCCTGACGGGGGCCAGGTCCGCTGTCAGCCCCGAGGGAGGCCAGGAGGGGCAGGTCTGAGGGACCAGGTCTGACGGGACCCGCCCGATTGGACCAGGGAATCCGCGCCGTATTGGACCGTGATCCTGGGCCATCCGCGGACTAGCCTCGGCGCCATGACGACCACCGCACCCACTCGCGTCGACTTCTGGTTCGACCCGGCCTGCCCCTTCGCCTGGATCTCCTCCCGCTGGATGCTGGAGGTCGAGCGTGAGCGCCCGCTCGACCTCCGCTTCCACGTGATGAGCCTCTACCTGCACAATCTCGGCAACGAACTCCCGGACTGGTACCGGGAACTGGTCGACAGGTCGATCGGCCCGGTCAGGGTGGCGGTGGCCGCCGCCGAGCAGCACGGCGACAAGGTGCTGCGCGACCTCTACACCGCCTTCGGCACCCGTATCCACGAACGCCGCACGGAGGACTTCGACGCGGTCGTCGCCGAGGCCCTGGCCGAACTCGGACTCCCGGCCGAACTGGCGCACGCGGCGCACGATCCCGCGTACGACGAGGCGGTGACCCGCAGCCACGACGCGGGCAGGGAGCCGGACTCGGACACCTATGTGGGCACGCCCACGATCCACGTCGACGGGACCGTGTGGTTCGGCCCGGTGCTGCGCGCCGTCCCGCGGGGCGAGAAGGCGGCCGAACTCTTCGACAGCTTCCGGGTCCTCGCCACGCACCCGGACTTCTTCGAACTCAAGAGGACCCGGACCGGCGGACTCAGCTTCGACTGACCCCCGGCCCCGGCGCTTCGCCCACCTACGCGCCGAGCGCCGTCAGGACCGGCGTGCGGGCCGCGTCGTAGCGCTCCAGCAGGACCTCGGCCACCTCGGGGGCGGGACCGAGGACGTCGGCCAGGACATCCGCGTCGGCGGCGCCCCGGGCGATGCGGTCCGGCAGGAAGCCCGGCGCCAGCACGTACGGGGCGACCGCCACCCGGGCGCAGCCGGCGGCGCGCAGTTCGCGCACCGCGTCCTCGGTGCGCGGAAGAGATGCGGAGGCGAACGCAGGCCGCACGGCGCACCAACCGGTGTGCCGCCACTCCCGCGCGATTTCAGCGATCACTGCGATCGCCTCCGGGTCCGTGGACCCCGCCGAGGCCAGCACGACCCCGGTCGAGGACTTGTCGGCGGGGCTCAGCCCCGCCTCGTACAACCGTCGTTCCAGCGCCGCCGTCAGCAGCGGGGACGGACCGAGCACGTCGGCCTGGCGGACGCGCAGCCGGGAGGGGGCCTCCCGCAGGACCGCCGGAATGTCCGCCTTGGCATGGAAGGCCCGCGTCAGCAGCAGCGGCAGCGCCACCACGTCCCGCACGCCCTCGGCGGCGAGGGACTCCAGCACACCCTGCACGGACGGGATGTTGAAGTCCAGGAAACCGGTCTCCACGCGCAGCCCCGGACGCCGGGCCCGCACCTGTCGTACGAGGGCATGCACCGTCGCGGCATGGCGCGGGTCGCGGCTGCCGTGGGCGACGACGACGAGGACGGGGCTGGCGGGTCGGCGCATGTCGGACTCAGCTCTTGACCAGCAGACCGCGGCTGCGCAGCACCCACCGCTCCAGCGGGCTGAAGATCAGCAGGTCGATGGCGATACCGACGATCAGAATGAGCAGGATGGCGAGGAAGACCATGGACATGGAGCTGGCGGTGCGGCCGTTCTCCAGCAACTGGCCCAGGCCGACGCCCAGGTCGGGGGAGGAGGCGATGATCTCCGCGGCCATCAGGGAGCGCCAGGAGAAGGCCCAGCCCTGCTTCAGGCCCGCCAGGTAGCCGGGCAGCGCCGCCGGCATGACGATGTGCCAGGTGCCGCGCAGCCCGGTGGCGCCCATCGTGCGGCCGGCCCGCAGGAACAGCGGCGGTACCTGGTCCACGCCGGACACCAGGCCGTTGGCGATGGAGGGGACCGCGCCGAGCAGGATCACGGCGTACATCATCGAGCTGTTCAGACCCAGCCAGATCACGGCCGGCGGCACCCAGGCCACCGACGGCAGCGACTGGAGGCCGGACAGGATCGGGCCGATGGCGGCGCGCACGAACTTCACCCGCGCCACCAGCAGCCCCAGCGGTGTGCCGATGACCAGCGCCAGCAGGAAGCCGAGCAGGCCGCGCGAGACGCTCGTCCAGATGTAGCCGAAGAGCTTGCCCTGGAGCCAGGCGTCCTCGACCTCACCCCACACGTCCCCGGGGGAGGGCAGCTTGGTCGGGTCGTCGACGACCTTGAACGTGATCAGCGCCTGCCACACGACGAGGACGAGCGCGACGGCGACGACGGGCGGCAGGACCTTCTGGACGAGGGTCTGCCGCAACGGGGGTCGGCCCGTGTGGACCGTCTCCAGGGCGTCCAGGCCCGCCTCCAGACCCGCCAGGTCGTGGCTGTCGTCGACGGCCGCGGCGGACTTGGTCTCAGTGCTGGCCATGACGGCGGATCTCCCCACGCAGTTGTTCGGTGATCTCGACGGACAGCTCCGCCACGGCGGTGTCCTCGATGCGGCGCGGCTGCGGTATGTCCACGGTCCACTGGTGCGCGACCCGCCCCGGGCGCGAGGACAGCAGCACGACGCGCTGCGCGAGCCGCACCGCCTCGCGCACGTTGTGCGTGACGAACAGGACGGACAGCCGGGTCTCGCGCCAGATCCGGGTCAGCTCGTCGTGCAGCACGTCCCGGGTGATGGCGTCGAGCGCCGCGAACGGCTCGTCCATCAGCAGCAGCTGGCTGTCCTGGGCGAGCGCCCGCGCCAGCGCCACCCGCTGGCGCATACCGCCGGACAGCTCGTGCACCCGCTTCCCGTACGCGCCCTGCAGCCGTACGAGTTCGAGCAGTTCCTCGGCCTTGTCGCGGCGGTCGGCCTTGGCCACCCCCCGCAGCTTCAGGGCGAGTTCGATGTTCTTGCCCGCGGTCAGCCACGGGAACAGGGCGTGCTCCTGGAACATCAGGGCCGGGCGCCCGTCGGTCGTGATGCTGCCCGCGGTCGGCTCGTCGAGCCCCGCGACCAGATTGAGCAGCGTCGACTTGCCGCACCCCGAGGCCCCCAGGAGGGTGACGAACTCGCCCGGCGCGACATCCAGCGTGATGTCGTCGAGGACGAGCTGCTGCCCGGCGGGTCCGGCGAAGGACTTCGAGACGTTCTCGATCCGCGCGGCGTGCTCCACCGACGTCGTGACGTCGGCGGCCTTGGCGAGAGCTGTTGCCATGGTCGTCACCTCCTGGGAACTCATCGGTGTCCGGGCTTACTTGGCGCCGAGACCGGCGTCGTCGACCGAGCTCTCGCCCGCGGCCGACAGGACCTTGTTGAGCAGCGTCAGGTCGTAGATGCCGTTCAGGTTCGGCTTGTCCAGCAGACCGGCCTTCACCGCGTGCGCCGCCTCGGTGTTGAGGGTGGCGGCCAGCGGGTCATTGGTGATCTGGATCGACTTCCAGGCGGGGTCCAGGACCTCGGCCGGGAGCTCCTTGCCGGAGTCGACCTTGAGCTGCGCGTTGGCCGCGGCCTTCGCCTTGTCCGGGTTGGCGCCGATCCACTTGTTGGTCGCCACGGAGCCCTTGAGGACCGCCTCGACGACCTTCGGGTGCTCCTTGAGGAAGCTCTGCGACACGATGATGTTCGTGATCACGAACTTCTTGTCGGGCCACAGCGTGGACTCGTCGAGCAGCACCTTGCCGCCCTCGGCGACCAGCTTGGACGCGGTCGGCTCCGGCACCCAGGCACCGTCGATGGAGCCGGACTTGTAGGCGTCCGGGGTGATCTTGTTGTCCGTGCGGATGACCGAGACGTCGCCCTTGCCGCTGTCGGCGTCGACCTTCCAGCCCTGCTCCGCGATCCAGTTGAGGAACGCGACGTCCTGCGTGTTGCCGAGCTGCGGGGTCGCGATCTTCTTGCCCTTGACGTCCTTCAGGGACTTGATCTTCTTCGGGTCGACCACGAGCTTCACGCCGCCGGACGCCGAACCGCCGATGATGCGCAGGCTCTTGCCGTTGGACTTGGTGTAGCCGTTGATGGCCGGCGAGGGGCCGATCCAGCCGATGTCGATCGAGCCCGAGTTCAGCGCCTCGATCTCGGAGGGACCGGCGTTGAAGGTGGTGTACTCGGCCTTGGTGGCGCCGAGTTCCTTCTGGAAGAGGCCCTCGTGGCGGCCGACGAGCGCGGTCGCGTGGGTGAGGTTGCCGAAGTACCCGATCTTCACGGAGTCGAGACCGTCGATCTTCTCGGACCCGGCGGCGACCTTCTCCTTCTCGGAGGTGTCGTCCTTCGCCTCGGAGCCGTAGCTGCACGCGGCGAGAGCGAGAAGGGGGAGCGCGGCGGCGACGGCGAGGCCGCGGCGGAGCAAGGCGGAGCGGTTGCGGTTGGCAGGCACGGGAGGTGTTCCTCTCGTTGGCCCGGCGGTCACGGTGTCTCAGGTCGTGGCCGGGAGGTCGGCAGGTCTTCGTCTGTGCAGGCGGTGGGGGGTGAGGGCGCGCAGGCAGTGCGCGTACGTCATCGCGCACATCGCGCCACCCCGCCCTGCCCGCTGCCGAGGGCGCCGCTGCCGACGCGGCCGCCCTCCTTGGCGAACGTGGAGTAGAAGTCGGTGGACGTCATGTCAGAAGTCCCACCCGTCGTCGTCGGCCTCGTCCTTGACCGGCTGCGGCGCGGCGAAGGACTCGCCGACCATGCCCGCGGTCAGGGTGGTTCCGTCGGCGGGGTCGATCAGGATGAACGCGCCGGTGCGCCGGGAGTCGGCGTACGAGTCGACGGGCAGCGGCTCCGCGGTACGGATCTTGACGCGGCCGATGTCGTTGGCGGCGAGCTGACCGGGGTGCGGGTGCAGCGACAGGTCGTCGAGGGTCAGCCGGGACGGGATGTCCTTGACGATCGCCTTGACCGTGCGGGTGCCGTGCTTGAGCAGCACCCGGTGTCCCACGGTGAGCGGCTGGTCGGCGACGTGGCACACGGTCGCCTCGATGTCCTGCGTGGTCGGCGGCGCGTCCTTGCTCGGCACGATCAGGTCGCCGCGCGAGATGTCGATGTCGTCCTCCAGCAGGAGGGTCACCGACTGCGGCGTCCACGCGACGTCGGCGGGCTCGCCCAGCACGTCGATCCCGGCGACCTTCGAGGTGCGCCCGGAGGGCAGCACGGTCACGCTCTCGCCGACACGGAAGGCACCGGCCGCGATCTGGCCGGCGTAGCCCCGGTAGTCGGGGTGTTCGGCGGTCTGCGGGCGGATCACGTACTGCACGGGAAGCCGGGCGTGGCAGTGCCCCAGGTCGTGGCTGACCGGCACGGTCTCCAGGTGCTCCAGGACCGTCGGCCCGCCGTACCAGTCCATGTTGGCGGACGCCTCCACCACGTTGTCACCGGCGAGCGCCGAGATCGGGATCGCGGTGATCTCCGGGACGCCCAGCTCGGAGGCGTACGCCGTGAACTCCTCGGCGATCGCGGCGAAGACGGACTCCTGGTATTCGACGAGGTCCATCTTGTTGACGGCGAGGACGACGTGGGGGACGCGGAGGAGGGCGGCGACGGCGGCGTGGCGTCGGG
>NZ_BAABKB010000010.1:0-337898 GCF_039543605.1 Streptomyces siamensis
CCCCGGCACCAACGGCCAGCACGCCTACTACCAGCTCATCCACCAGGGCACCAAGCTCATCCCCGCCGACTTCATCGGCTTCGTCAACCCCGTCGGCGAACTGGGCGACGAACTCGCCTCCCAGCACGACCTGTTGATGGCGAACTTCTTCGCGCAGACCCAGGCGCTCGCCTTCGGCAAGACCCCCGACGAGGTCCGCGCCGAGGGCGTGCCCGAGGAGTTGGTGCCGCACAAGACGTTCCGCGGCAACCACCCCACCACCACCATCCTCGCGCGGGAACTCACCCCCTCCGTCCTGGGCCAGTTGATCGCCCTCTACGAACACAAGGTGTTCGTCCAGGGCGCCGTCTGGAACATCGACTCCTTCGACCAGTGGGGCGTCGAACTCGGCAAGGTCCTCGCCAAGAGGATCGAACCCGCCCTGACCGAAGGCGCCGACGTCCCCGGTCTCGACCCCTCCACCGCCGCCCTCGTGGCCGCATACCGCACTCTCCGGAAGAAGTGAACTGACATGCAGCTCGGACTCATCGGCCTCGGCAAGATGGGCGGCAACATGCGCGAGCGGATACGCCGCGCGGGCCACACGGTCGTCGGGTACGACCGCAACCCCGACCTGGCCGACGTGAGCAGCCTCGCGGAACTCGTCGGCAAGCTCGAAGGCCCGCGCGTGGTCTGGGTGATGGTGCCCGCGGGTGCACCCACCCAGTCCGTCGTCGACGAACTCGGCGATCTCCTGGAGCCCGGCGACACCGTCGTCGACGGCGGCAACTCCCGTTGGACGGACGACGAGAAGCACGCCGAGGAGCTGGCCGCCAAGGGCATCGGCTTCGTCGACGCGGGTGTCTCCGGCGGTGTGTGGGGCCTGCAGAACGGCTACGCGCTGATGGTGGGCGGCGAGGCCGAGCACATCGCGAAGGTCCAGCCGGTCTTCGACGCGCTCAAGCCCGAGGGCGACTTCGGCTTCGTGCACGCCGGCAAGGTCGGTGCGGGCCACTTCTCGAAGATGGTCCACAACGGCATCGAGTACGCCATGATGCAGGCCTACGCCGAGGGCTGGGAGCTGCTGGAGAAGGTCGACTCCGTCACGGACGTGCGCGAGGTCTTCCGCTCCTGGCAGGAGGGCACCGTCATCCGCTCCTGGCTGCTCGACCTCGCGGTCAACGCCCTGGACGACGACGAGCACCTGGACAAGCTGCGCGGCTACGCGGAGGACTCCGGCGAGGGCCGCTGGACGGTCGAGGCGGCCATCGACAACGCGGTGCCGCTGCCGGCGATCACCGCGTCGCTGTTCGCGCGCTTCGCGTCACGGCAGGACGACTCGCCGCAGATGAAGATGATCGCGGCGCTGCGCAACCAGTTCGGCGGCCACGCCGTCGAGTCGGCGAAGTAGGACCGCCATGGGCGACCTCATACTGGTCCGCCATGGGGAGACCGAGTGGAGTCTGACGGGCCGGCACACCAGCTGGACCGATCTTCCGCTCACCCCGCACGGCGAGGAACAGGCCAAGTCCCTGGCACCGTTCTTCGCCGGGCAGTCCTTCGCCCGTGTACTGACCAGCCCTCTCGGCCGTGCCGTGCGCACGGCCGAACTCGCGGGCCTGACCGGGGCGGTGACCGACCCGGACCTGCACGAGTGGGACTACGGCGGCTACGAGGGCATCACCACCCGTGAGATCCATGGGACCCGGCCGGACTGGGTGCTGTGGACCGATGGGGTGACGCCGGGGCCGGAGGAGCATCCCGGCGAGTCGCCGCGGGAGATCGCAGAGCGCGCCGACCGTGTGCTCACCCGGGTGGACGCGGCGCTCGCCGAGGGTCCGGGTGACGTGGTGCTGGTCGCGCACGCCCACTTCCTACGGGTGCTGACGGCCCGTCGGCTGGGCCTGCCGGCGGAGTCCGGGCGGCTCTTCCAGCTCGCGACCGCGACCGTGAGCCGGCTCTCCACGGAGCACGGCACCCCGGTGATCGCCACCTGGAACCAGCCGGGGGCCTCGCCCGCGGCGTACTAGGTCCCGGACCGCGCTGGCTCCGACGGGGGCCGGCCCGCCCATCAGGGCGGGCCGGCCCCCGTCCGCGTACGCGTTCCGTCCCGCGGTCCCCGGCGGGTCACGCCCCGCGCGACGGCCGCTCGCGCCACCGCACGAACTCCCTCTCCGGGTCGCCGGTGCAGGACCACGGCATACGGCTGGCGCGGCGCCCGATCATCCCGAACAGCGCCTCCGCGATGTCCGCCGCCCCCGCGTAACAGGCGGCGTGCGTCAGATGGTTGAGGTCTCGGACCTCCTCCGGGGCGACCGGTCCGTCCGGGCGTGCCGTGATCCAGCGCTCCCAGGTGCGCCGTACGTCGTTCACGGCGGCGTCGTGGTTCCAGTGCTGGCCGAGCCCCACGACGGCGTCGCGCTGTCCCTTCGCTCCGTCGAGAACGTAGCGGTACTCCTCGACGCGGGCGAACTGCACCAGGACGGGCAGGGCGCAGCCGGGCGGCGCCACACCGGCCGCGTCCCGCGCGAAGTCGTACATCAGACCGTGGGTGCCGTGCCAGCGCGAGGAGTAGTAGTGGAGGATCTGCAGATGCCCCTCCATGCTGTGCGGGTCGCGGGTGTGCAACTCGTCCCACCAGCGCCCCAGTTCGCGGCGGCGCACACCGGCCGGATAGAGGCGGGCGACCGAGATGAGGGAGATCCAGGGTGTGGGGTCCTCCGGGTAGGCCTCGGCGGCCTGGAGGCAGGCGAGCACGGCCCGGTCGATGCGCTGCGGGTCGATGGGCACGCCGCGGCCCGCCGCGATGGCCACGTTGAAGGCCCTGGCCACGTCGGTCGCGGCCCGCAGCACCAGCGCGTCGGCGCTGCGCGGTTCCGCGGCCAGCCAGGACTCCACGGTCGAGTTGCCCGCGCAGGCCGGTGCGAGCAGCCGGACGCGGTGGCCGCGCACGGCCCAGTCGGGGCCGGTGGCCCGCAGGAGCTCCCGCAGTCCCTGCCACCGGCCGATCACGATGTCCTGGCGGGCGGAGGTGAGCGGGGCGTCCCCGAAATCGGGGTCGAAGTCGGGGGTGAAGCGGTCTCCCGCCATCGGGTCCCTCTCAGAAGTCGGTGGGGAGACCCTCGTGGACACGGGACCGTTCGTCCGCCGCGCCGACGTAGCCGTCGGGGACGTACTCGGTCTCGACGACCTGGGTGGCGTCCAGCCGGGCGGGCCGGTAGTAGTCGCTGCCCTGCTTCCAGTACCAGAGCATGGGGACGAGTCCGACGGCGATGCCGCCGATGCCGATGGTGATGGACGCGCCGCTCAGCTCGCCGAGCGACTCGACGAAGATCCAGAACATGAACAGGGCGCCGAGGAACGGCCACAGTCCGCCGAAGAGGAAGTTGGCCGGGGACTTCAGCAGCATCTTGCGGTAGGCGACGACGACCGCGATGCCGGCGAGTCCGTAGTAGACGGCGATCTGGAGCCCGATGGCGGCGATCGCGTCCGCGAGGATGTCGCCGACCGAGCCGAGGGCGTTGGAGGTCACGAACATCAGCAGGGCGACCGCGCCGACCACGACGATCGCGACCCACGGGGTGTTCCACGTGCGGTGGACGCGGCCCAGCGCGGTCGGCATGGTGCGGTCACGGCCCATCGCGAACAGCGAGCGGGTGACCTGGATGAGCGTGGTCTCCAGGGTGGCGATGGTGGACAGCATGACGGCGACGATCAGGAGTTTCCCGCCCCAGCCGGGCCAGATCTCCTCGCCGAGGACGCCCAGTACGTTGGCGTCGTTCTCCTGGATCTGCCGGTCGGTGAGGATGACGTTCACCGCGATGGTGAACACCTCGAAGAGCAGGAAGACGATACCGACGCCGATGAGACCGGCGAGGCCCGTCGTGCGGCGGCTGTCCCTGGTCTCCTCGCTGAGGTTGCTGGTGACGTCCCAGCCCCAGTAGTAGAAGGCGGCGATGAGCGCGCCGGAGGCGAAGCCGCCCAGCCCGTCGAAGTGGCCGAAGCCCAGCCAGGACCACTCGAAGGAGCGGGCGGTGCCGCCGTGCAGCACCGCGCCGACGGCGAAGACGGCCAGGATCGCCAGCTCCACGCCGGACATGATCAGCTGGGCGCGGACGGTGAGGCGCGCGCCGCCCAGCACGACGAGCAGCATGATCAGGAACCAGCCCGCGCCGACGGCGGTGGCCAGTGCCGTGTTGTCGGCGAGCCCCTCGTCGAACAGGGACAGGGTCATCGCGCCCGCGGGCAGCGAGCCCGCGACCATGAAGATGGTCGCCGAGATCACCAGGGCCCAGCCGCTGATGAAGCCGAGGAAGGGGTGGAGCGTGCGGCCGACCCAGGAGTAGCTGGCGCCCGCGTTGACGTCGATCCGGCCGAGATAGCTGAAGGCGAGCGCGATGCCCAGCATGGGTATCGCGCAGTACAGCAGTGCCGCGGGGCTGGCCAGGCCGACCGCCCCGACGAGGACGGCCGTGGTGGCGGCCAGGGAGTACGCGGGGGCACTGCCCGCCACCGCCATGACGACCGTGTCGAACGTGCCGAGGGCGTTGGCCTGGAGCCCTCTGCCCCTGTTGTTGCTCATGCTCGCGCTGCTTTCCGTCCTGCACGGCGCGCAGGCACGCCCGACAACGCCGTGTGAGAAGTGGGGGGTGTGAAGGTCGATGCCGTACAACCGCCGTCATCGGGCAGAGGGTCGCTCCGCGGGTGGTGTGATGATAGCGGTGGTCGTTCCGCTTTCCAGGTCAACTGGCCGGTAATTTAGGGCCGTCGGCGCCCTGACCTCGCGCCGCCCTGCGCCTTCGCCTCCCTCGCGCCCGGCGCGCGCACTTTCGGATCGCCCCTCGGGCGACGAGGCGATCCCGCACGGCACGCGAGGGAGGCCTGCGGGGGCACGCCCGCCCGCACGGAGCCCCTCACCGGCACTTCCCTCCGGATTCATTGACATGAACCTGACTGGACGGGCACCCTTCATGCTTGAACATGCACGATCCGACGCTGTTTCAAACACCTGCGAACACAACGCCGTTGGTTTTGAGTGGAGATGCGTACCGTGCGAAGACTCCGACACCGTTTCTGGGCCATGGCGGGGCTCGCCACCGCCCTGACCGTCACCCTGCTGGGCGCCCCGTCGACACCCGCGCTCGCGGCGACCCCGGCGAGCGCCGTCCTGGACGACACCCACCAGAGCGTCGACTGGCAGAGCCCCGTCTACGCCAAGGGCACCGCGGGCGGCACCGACAGCTGTCCGTCCGCCGCCGACGACCCGGACGGCGCGGTGTGCGACCGGTTCGACCTGAAGGTCTCGGTGCCCGACGGGTACTGGGCCGACAACCCCGAGGGCGGCGTACCGGTCTCGATCGAATGGCAGCACCCCACCGACGACTTCGACCTGTACATCTACGACGACGCGGGCAAGCAGGTCGCCAGCAGCGCCGGCACCGCCGACCCCGAGTCCACCGTGATCCCCGACGCGTCGGGCACCTACCACGTGCTCGTCGTGCCGTACGACGTGCACGACAACGCGTACACGGGGAAGGCCTACCTGCCGAGGACGACGGACGCCGGCGACCTCACGTCCTTCAGCGGCGGCGACGGAAGCTACACCGTCGAAGCCGGACAACTGAAGGCGCGCGCCGACTTCCTGTCCGGGGGCCGGCTGCGCCTGCAGGCCGATCCGTCCGGCACCCTCACCGACCCGGTGGGCACCGCGATCGTCCGCACCCCGCCCGCCCCGCAGCGCCACACCACGTCCTTCGACGCGGGCTCGTACTACGGCATCCGCTCCCCCGACGCGGTGCTGCGCGTCTACAAGAAGCCCCTGCGCTTCGGCCTGTACAAGGCCGACAACCGCACCCCGCTGTGGCAGGAGGACCGCCCCCTGCGCTGGTCCACCTCGGGCATGCGGCAGAGCCTGACGCGCGGCGCAGACGAGCAGTTCTTCGGCGGCGGCGAGCAGAACGGCAGCTTCTCGCACCGCGACCGCACGATGCACGTGGCGAACAACTTCGACTGGAACGAGGGCGGTTACAACAACTCCCAGCCCTTCTACCTCTCCAGCGCCGGCTACGGCGTCTTCCGCAACACCTTCGCACCGGGCGTCTACGACTTCGGCTCACCGGTGCGGACCGGACAGCAGGAACGCCGCCTGGACGCCTACTACTTCATCGGTGACGCGAAGCAGGTGATCGGCAAGTACACGGCACTGGTGGGCAAGCCGTTCATGCCACCGGTGTACGGACTGGAACCGGGCGACTCCGACTGCTACCTCCACAACGCCAACCGCGGCGAGCGCCACACCCTCGACGCCCTGAAGATCGCCGACGGCTACACCTCCCACGACATGCCGCTCGGCTGGATGCTCGTCAACGACGGCTACGGCTGCGGCTACGAGAACCTCCCGCAGACGGCCGAGGGCCTCCAGGACCACCACGCCCAGCTCGGGCTGTGGACCCAGGACGGCATCGACAAGCTCGCCGACCAGGTGAAGGCCGGCCAGCGTGTCGCCAAACTGGACGTCGCCTGGGTCGGCAACGGCTACGGCTTCGCGCTCGACGCCTGCGACCGGGCCAAGGCAGGGATCGAGGACAACAGCGACGCGCGCGGCTTCGTGTGGCTGCCGGTGTCCTGGGCGGGTGCCCAGCGCTGCGGCGTCCTGTGGAGCGGCGACCAGAAGCTGTCCTGGGACTACATCCGCTGGCAGATCCCGACGTACGCCGGGGCCACCATGTCCGGCATCGCGTACAACACGGGCGACGTGGGCTCCATCTACCGTCACGACGCCAAGATGTACACCCGCGACCTCCAGTGGAAGGCGTTCCTGCCGGCCGTCATGACGATGGACGGCTGGGCCTCCGACATCACCACCGGCAAGCCCGCCGACCAGCAACCCTGGCTGGACGGCGAGCCGTACACCTCCATCAACCGCAAGTACCTGCAGCTGAAGGAGCGTCTGCTCCCCTACATGTACACGCTGTCCGCCGAGGCCACGAAGACGGGTGTCGGAGCGGTGCGCCCGCTGTGGCTGGAGTACCCGGACGACCCCGCGGCCCTGGGCCCCGACGCCAAGTACGAGTTCCTCGTCGGCCGCGACTTCCTCGTCGCACCGGTCTACGAGGACTCCGAGACCCGTGACGGCATCCATCTACCCGAAGGCACCTGGACCGACTACTGGACCGGCCGCACCTATCAGGGGCCGACGACGATCGACGGCTACCACGCTCCGCTCGACACCCTCCCGCTCTTCGTGCGCGGCGGCGCCGTCGTGCCCATGTGGCCCAAGGGAACGACGAGTTGGCAGACCCGTGACCGGCACGAGCTGGACTGGGACCTCTACCCGAAGGGCGACAGCAGCTACACGCTGTACGAGGACGACGGGGTGACGCGGCGCTTCGCCGAGGGCGCTTCGGCGACCCAGCGCGTCACCGTGCACGCCACCGCGCGCAGCACGGAGGTCGGCGTCGGTGCGGGCAAGGGGAGTTACGAGGGCAAGCCGTCCGCGCGCGCGTACCGCTTCACCGTGCACGGCGGGTCCGCGCCGCGGCAGGTCCTCATCGACGGACGGCCGCTCGCGCGTGACGCCTGGTCGTACGACACGGGCTCCGGGGTGACGACGATCGTCACCCCGGACCGGCCGCTGGACCGCGCGTTCTCACTGCGGCTCGTGCGGTGACGTCGCGCGGGTCGCGCACCCCCCGTACGGCGCGTGCGCGACCCGCGGGCTCAGCGTCCCGGGCGCGCCGCGTGCTGCGCGGCGAGGCGCACCGGGGCGTTCTGCGCTCCGTACCCCCGGTATCCGCCGTCGCGCTGGACGAGTTCGAAGAAGACGCGGCCGACGGTCTCGGTGTAGCAGTGCCGGAACTCGCCGGACTCGTCACGGTCGTACAGAATGCCGAGCTCGCGGTAGGTGTCCAGCTCACCGTCGCCGAGCTCGAAGCGTGCGGCCAGGTCGTCGTAGTAGTTCGCGGGGACCGGCAGCAGCCGGCCGCCCGCCGCCCGGAAGCGGCGGGCGGCGCCGACCACGTCGTCCGTGGCGAGGGCGATGTGCTGGGTGCGGGCCGCGTCGCCGGAGGGGGCCGGCCCGACACCCAGCGCGATACGGACGCCGCCGTCGGCGCTGGTGACGGCCCGGCTGCGGTGCAGGCCGTAGGGGTCGGCGACGTCGACGCTCTCCTGAGCGCTCAGCCCGAGCACGCTGCGGTGGAAGAGGGCGGCCTCGTCGAACTGGTGCCAGGGCTGGGTGAGGGCGAGATGGTCGATCCGGGTCACATGACCACCGTCCGGCTTGTCGCCGACGGGCTCGAAGTCGCCGGTCCAGTCGAGCGGTTCGGGAGCGTCTCCCTCCTCCTGAGGCGCCCGCGACCCGGGAGTGCCGCAGAAGAAGAGTTCGGTGCCGTCCGGTGCGGCCACCGCGTCCAGCGGCGCGTCCTCTGGCGCGCGCCGCCGCGGCAGGACGGGGGCGAGCAGGGACTCGGCGCGGCGGGCCGCGCCCGCCGGATCCGGTGACTCCAGGCCGACGGCGGCGAGCACCGTGCCGCCGCGCCTGCCCGCGGGGCCCGTGTTGACGAGGACACGGGCCTCGCCCTGCTGCCAGAGGTCCACCGGCTTGCTGCGGTGACGGGCCGTACGGGTGAAGCCGAGGGCGCCGAGGATCCCCGTGACCGGCGCGGCGTCGGGGGTGACCAGTTCGGCGAAGGCCACACCCGTGGGCACCACGGGGGCGGGCGGCCTGGCGAGTCCGGTCGCCTCCTGGAGGACGAGCAGGGAACGCCGGGCGTCCACGGCGGTCTCCCCGGCTTCGGCCTGGCGGAACACGTCGTTGAAGACTTCGAGGGAGAGCGGCCCCCGGTACCCGGTGGCGATCACGTGCCGCAGGAGACCGGCGAGGTCGAACCCGCCCTGGCCGGGGAAGCACCGGTAGTGGCGGCTCCACTGGAGGACGTCCATGGCGATCAGCGGGGCGTCGGCCAGTTGCAGGAAGAAGATCTTCTCGCCGGGGATGTCGGCGATGCCCTTGGGGTCGCCGCCGCGGGCGAGGATGTGGAAGCTGTCCAGGCAGGTGCCGAGCGCGGGGTGGCCGGCCGCCCGCACGATGCTCCAGGCGTGCTCGTAGGTGTTCACATGACGTCCCCAGGCCAGTGCCTCGTACGCGACGCGGATGCCGAAGTCCCGGGCCAGAGCGGCGAGTTCGCCGAGCTGCTCGGCGGCGAGGGCGTCGTCGTCCACGGCGAGCGGGGAGACGCTGGAGCACACCAGGACCGTGTCGGCGCCGAGGCGGCGCATGAGCTCGAACTTGTGCCGCGCCCGGCGCAGATTGCGGGCGAACTCCTCGGGGGGCACGGCCTCGATGTCGCGCATCGGCTGGTACAGGTCGATGGAGAGTCCGAGGTCGGCGGTGCGGGCCCGGATCTCCTCGGGTGCGAGAGGGGTCGCGAGCAGGTCGTTCTCAAAGATCTCGACACCGTCGAAGCCCGCCCGGGCCGCGGCCGTGAGTTTCTCCGTCAGGGGTCCGCTGAGCGAGACGGTGGCGATGGACGTGCGCACGGGATGCTCCTTCGAGGCTGCTTCGGGACGGTGGGCAGGGCGCGGCGGTGTGCCGGCCTCGCGACGCCGTCGGGGTGGCGGACCTCGGCCGGGACCTCGCCCGGACGGGGCGGACGCGACGCGTCCGGACGGGGGCGGACGCACTTCGGTCCGGCGACGCCGGACGCGTCGGGCCGGACGGTCGTGGACGGGCCGCGGTCGGACGGGCGCGGGCATGCTTCGGACGGGGTCAGTGCCGGGCGGGCTCCGCGCCCGCGAGTTCGGCGATGTCGGCGAACATCCGGGCGCTGTCGGGTTCCCGCCCGGTGAAGAGCCGGAACGCGTCGGCTGCCTGGAAGGCGGCCATGCCCCCGCCGTCGAGGGTCGCGCAGCCGAGCGCGCGGGCGGTGCGCAGCAGCTCGGTCTCCAGGGGCCGGTAGACGACTTCCGCGACCCAGAGCCGGGGGTGCAGCAGCGCGGCCGGGAGCGGGAGCCCCGGGTGGGCCGCCATCCCGGTGGGGGTGGCGTGCACGATGCCGTCGGCGTCGGGAAGGAGGCCCGCGAGCGCGTCCGGCGACGCGGCGGCGGCCCGGCCCGCACTGAAGTGGGATTCGAGGGCGGCGGCGAGGACGGCGGCACGGTCGGGCATCGCGTCGACGACGGTGACCTGCCCGGCTCCCAGGGTGAGCACCGCGTGCGCGACGGCCGCGCCGGCGCCGCCCGCGCCCAGTTGCACGACCCGCTCCAGCGAGACGTCGGGCAGACCTCGGGCGAAGGAGGCGGCGAACCCCGTGACGTCGGTGTTGTGCCCGATCGCGCGGCCGTCCTCGAAGACGACGGTGTTGACCGCGCCGAGCGCTCGCGCCTGCGGGGCGAGTTCGTCGAGGTGGTCGATGATCAGCTGCTTGCAGGGATGCGTGATGTTGAGGCCGTCGAAGCCGACGTCGCGTGCGGCGCGGACGAGTTCGCCCACCGCCTCGGGGCCCACGCCGAGCTCGTCGATGTCGATCAGCCGGTACAGACAGCGCAGCCCCTGCCGGTCGCCCTCCCGTTCGTGCAGCGCCGGGCTGAGCGAGGGGCCGATGCCGGCCCCGATGAGGCCGACGAGATACGAGGTCTGGGACACGGCGGAGCCTCCAGGGGCGAGGACGGCGACCGGTCGATGGGCGGTGTCGGCGGACGACCGGCCGGGCGACGGCAGCTCGGGCTAATGTACGAACTGGTTCGTTAGTCATATCAAGCCTCCCGCCCGATGGGAAGGGGCCCGCCGCCGGCACCCGTGACCGGGACGGCGGACCGGCAGGACCTGCTTCTACAATCGCGGGCACCTGCCTCTCGCCCGAAGGAACCCGATGACCAGCGTCGAAGAACCGGCACGACCCAACGGGCGGATCCGCGACGCCGCCCGCACCAAGGCCGAGATCCTCGACGTGGCGACCAAGGAGTTCGCGCGCGCCGGCTACACCGGCGCCCGGGTCGACGAGATCGCGGCCCGCACCCGCACCACGAAGCGGATGATCTACTACTACTTCGGCGGCAAGGAGCAGCTCTTCACCGCGGTCCTGGAGCGCGCGTACTCGGTGATCCGGGAGGCCGAGCAGGAGCTGGACGTCGAGCACCTGGACCCGGTCGCGGCCATCCGCCGGCTCGCCGAGCTGACCTTCGACCACCACGAGGCGCACCCCGACTTCATCCGCCTGGTGAGCATCGAGAACATCCACGAGGCGGAGCACATCACCGCCTCCGAGGAACTGGGCAGGATCGGTTCGCCCGCGCTCGACGTGATCGGCCGCATCCTGGAGACGGGCCGCAGGTCGGGCCTGTTCACGGCCGATGTCGACGCGGTCGACCTGCACGCGATGATCAGCTCGTTCTGCTTCTTCCGGGTCGCGAACCGGCACACGTTCGGGGCGCTGTTCGGCCGCGACCTGGTCGCCCCGGACCAGCGCGAGCACTACCGCACCATGCTCGGCGACATGGTCATCGCCTATCTCACGGCCGACCGCGCGGCGGACTGAGACCCCGCGGACGGCGTCCTTCGGGGCCCGCGGACCGCGGACTCCTCGCGCACACCCTCTTGACACCCGGGAAACGCGGGCGCAGCATCCCTAGCCATCCGCTACTAACTATCCAGTGGGTTAATTAGCCGGGGTGCGTCACATCGGAGAGCACCCACTCGGCACAGCCGACCCGTACACCCCAAGGGCCCCGGCACCTCTCCCCCGCCCGCACTCCCGTCCCCGGAGTTCCCTCGAAGGAGCACCCCGTGTCCGACCCCGCCGCCCCGCTCGACGCGCCTCCCGGCCAGCCCCGCAAGGCGGCCATGGCCGCCTGGATCGGCAGCGCCCTGGAGTACTACGACTTCTTCATCTACGGCAGTGCCGCCGCCCTGATCTTCCCGAAGGTCTTCTTCGACGAGTCCGACCCGGCGACCGCGACCCTGCTGTCGCTGGCCACGTTCGGTGTCGCGTACGCCGCCCGCCCCGTCGGCGCCCTGTTCCTCGGCCACTTCGGCGACCGGCTCGGCCGGAAGAAGATCATGGTCTTCACGCTGATCCTGATGGGACTGTCGACGTTCCTCATCGGCTGTCTGCCCACCCGCGCCCAGGTCGGAGGCCTGGCCCCGGTGCTGCTGGTGCTGTGCCGAGTCCTCCAGGGAATCTCGGCGGCCGGCGAGCAGGCGAGCGCCAACTCGATGACGCTGGAGCACGCGCCGCAGGACCGGCGCGGCTTCTTCACCAGCTTCACCCTCAGCGGCACCCAGGGCGGCCAGCTCCTCGCGACGCTCGTCTTCCTCCCCGTCGCCGCGCTGCCCGAGGACCAGCTGCTCTCCTGGGGCTGGCGCCTCCCGTTCTGGCTGAGCGTCGCGGTCGCCGTCGTCGGCTACGTCATCCGGCGCACCCTCCAGGAGACCCCGGCCTTCACCCGTCAGGCCGCGACCGAGGGCGTGGTCAAGCTGCCCCTCGCCGTCCTGTGCCGAGACCACTGGGCGGACGTCCTGCGGGTGGTGGCGGGCGCCCTGATCGCCTCGGTGAGCACGATCTTCACGGTGTGGGCCCTGGCCTACGGCACCAGCGACGCGGTCGGCCTGTCCCGTACGCAGATGCTGTGGGTGGGCGCGCTCGCCAACATCGTGGCCCTGGGCGCCATCCCCGCCTGGGCCACGCTCTCCGACCGCATCGGCCGGCGCCCGGTCTATCTGGTCGGCGCGGCGGGCAGCGCCGTACTGATGTTCGCCTACCTGTGGGCCATCTCGACGGGCTCGTACCCCTTGGTCCTGCTCTTCGGCGTCCTCGCGTTCGGTGTCGTCTACAGCGCCGCGAACGGTGTCTGGCCGGCCTTCTACGGCGAGATGTTCTCCACCCGCGTGCGGCTGTCCGGCGTGGCGATCGGCACCCAGATCGGCTTCGCCGTCGCCGGGTTCGCCGTCACGTTCGCCGCGCAGATCGCCGGGCCGGACGGTGCGGACTGGTCGTCCGTGGCCCTGTTCACCGCGGCGCTGTGCGTCCCGCCGGTGCTCGCCGCGCTCTCCGCGCGTGAGACGCACCGTGTGCCGACGGAGCGGCTGGGAGAGTCCGTGGCGGGGGAAGCCGCTCGGCACGAGACCGTGACGGTCTGACCCGCGGCCCCGGCGCGGGCCTTCCACGCCACCGCGGGGGGGTGATCCCGCGCGCAAGTCCCCGTCCGCGCACGGCGGTTCGGGGACTTGCGGGTACCCGCCCCGGCAGGGGCACTGTTGACAGGCGACGTCTTCGGCAAGAACATCGGCCGCAACGGGCACGACGTGCCGGTACGGCCGCGTGGCACCACCGCGCGGCGAAGGGGGCGGGCAGGCGACACGGGCACGCCGACGGCGCGCCCGCACGCGAGGGAACCGCTCAGCACACCCCGGCCGGATTCAGGGGCGGCCGGTGTGTGCGGAGTGCCCGTCGCGTGGCGCCGCCCGACCACCCGCCCCGGGGCCTGTCCGACACTTCCCGGCGCCGCCGGGCAGGCGGGAAGTGTCGGACGGGCCCCAGGGGTTCAGCGTCCCCGGGGAATGCCGTACGCCCGCTCGACCCGCAGCCGCAGCACGAGCCGGCGGTCGCGGACCATCGCGGCCCGGTAGTCGTCCCAGTCGGGGTGCTCGCCGAGGACGTCCCGGTAGACGCGGACGAGTTCCTCGACGGTTTCGTCGTGCGGGTCCGCCGCGACGGGCGTCAGGTCCGCCGTGCCCTCGGCGACCGTGTAGGCCCACCGGTCGTCGCTGGTCACGTGGTACGAGGCACGCGGGTCACGGCGCAGGTTGCGGGTCTTGGCGCGGTCGTCGGTGAGGGAGACCCGGATGACCCCCTCGTCGGGGTAGTAGGCGTGGCTGACGTTCGACAGCTGGGGCCGCCCGTCCTTCTTGAGGGTGACGAGCACCCCGCCCTTGTACTCGGAGAGCAGCTTGAGCAGTGCGTCCTGAGGCGCTTCCTGAGTCATGCCCTGATCAACGCCCCGCCCGCGCCCGGCATTCCGGTCCGGGGCCGCCCGCGTCCGCCGTGAACCCGGGCGACGGCCGCTCGGCGCACCCAGGTGACCGGCACTCGCGCTCCTTGCGGCCCCACCCGTGCGTAGACAGTGTCTACGCATGGGTGGTAGACAGTGTCTATGAGCGAGCACGAGAGCACCGGACTGCGCGAGCGGCTGATCGAGGCCGGCGTCGACCTCGTCGCCGAGGAGGGGGCGCAGGCACTGTCACTGCGCGAGATCGCCCGGCGGGCGGGCGTCTCGCACGGCGCTCCCCGCCGCTACTTCCCGACCCATCTGGAACTGCTGTCCGCCATCGCCCGCCGGGGCTTCGCCGATCTGCAGGCCCGCGCGACGGCGGCCGTGGGCTCCCCGGAGGCGGCGGTCGGCGCCGGTGCACACCCCCGGGCCCAACTGGCCACGCTCGCCGGGGTCTACCTCGACTTCGCGCTGACCCGGCGCGGGATGTACGAGCTGATGTTCCGTCACGACCTGTTGGAGAGCGGTCGACTGGGGCTCAGGGAGACGAGCCTGCCGATGTTCGCCACGCTGGTGGACCTGGTCGCGCGGGCCCGCCCGGGAGCCGACGCCCCCGTCGTCGCGGGAGCGCTGTGGGCGAACCTGCACGGCATCGCCCAGCTGTGGGGCTGGGGCAGCCTCCAACTCACCACCGGTACGGGCGACTTCGCGCCCTTGCTGCGGGCGGCACTGGACGCCCACCTGGGGCCGGAGGATCCGGACGCCCCCATGAGCTCGGGCGATCCGGGCGGCCGGCGGAGCCCGCAGGGGCCGGACGCGCGCCTCGGCCCGGCGGATCCGAACGGTCGCTTCGGAAAGGAGGACGCGTGAACCCGTCCGTGTCACCGGGCCGTCGACGGCTCGCGCTCGCCGCCAGTGTCGTAGGCGCCGTGATCGTCGCGCTGGACGGGACCGTGCTGACCGTCGCGCAGCCCGCACTCCAGCGCGACCTGCACGCCTCGTTCGCAGAGGCCCAGTGGACCAGCACCGGCTACCTCGTCGCGGTGGCCGGCCTGCTCGTGTTCGCGGGACGCGTCGGGGACCGTTACGGCCACCAACGGGCCTTCGCCGTCGGCGTCCTGGGCTTCGGCGCCGCGTCGGCGGGCATCGGTGCGGCACCCGGCATCGGCTGGGTGATCGCACTGCGGGTCGTTCAGGGCGTGTTCGGAGCCCTGCTCCAGCCGGCCACGCTCGGGATGCTGCGGGCCGCCTATCCCCCGGACCGGCTGGGCATGCCCATCGCGCTGCGGACGAGCGCCATCGGTCTGTCGGCGGCCGCCGGTCCCGTCGTCGGCGGGGCGCTGGTCACCCAGCTCGGGTGGCGGGCGGTGTTCTTCCTGAACGTGCTGCCCGCGCTCGCGGCGGTCGTCGCGGCGCTCGCCGTCCGCGCCCCGGCCCGGCGCGACGGCACCACCCCGGCCGGCGGTCTGGACGTGCCCGGTGCCTGCCTGCTCGCGGTGGCCCTGGCGGCGCTGGTGCACACGCTGACCGGGTTTCCGGGTTCGGCCCGGCCGGCTGCGACCGCGCTCGGCACGGTCGTGTGCGTGGCGGCGACCGTCGTGTTCGTACGCCATGAACGCCGCGCCACTCATCCGCTGCTGCCGCCCGGCGTCCTCGGTCCGTCGGCCGTCGGCCCGGCGCTCGGCCTGCTGGTCGCCGCGTCGGCGGCCATGCTCGGCTCGCTCTTCGTCGGCAGCTACTTCCTTCAACGCACCCTGGGGCTGGACCCGTTGGAGACGAGTCTGCGGGCACTGCCGGGCGCCGTGGCGATGGTGGCCGGCGCCCCCGTCGCCGCGGTGCTCGCGCGCCGCCTCGGTCCCCGCCCGACGGCCGTCGCCGGGACGGGCGTGCTCACCCTCGGAGTCCTGCTGCTGTCCCGGCTCGACGAGAGGTCGACGGCCCTGACCATCGGCGTCGGCTTCCTCCTGCTCGGTGCCGGCTTCGCCACCGTGATGGTCACCGCCACGGAGGTCGTCGTGCGGCATGCCCCGGCCGAGGCCGCGGGCGTGGCGGGCGGGCTCCAGCAGACGGCGATGAACATAGGTCCCACCTTCGGGATCGCGACGGCCGCCACGCTGATGACGCTCGGCACCGAGGTCGAAGCGGGCCCACCACTGACCGTGCTCGCCGCGGTGTCCGCCGTCGGCGTGCCGCTGGCCCTGCGGTTTCCGGGGCACAAGAGGGACACGACCGCCGATCAGGGTCGGCGCGGGCACCACGCTCCATCGGTGCGTACGAGATCATGAACGCCAACAGCCGCGGCGCAAAGGGGAACGATGGGACACCTGCGACAGGAGGTCGAGCCGGGCGAGGCCGGACTCGACCGCAAGGCGCTGGACCGCCTCGACGACCACTTCGCCGCGCTGGTCGACGAGGGCCGGCTGCCCGGTTGTCTCGTGGCACTGGCCCGGCACGGCCGCGTCGCCC
The DNA here is from genome assembly GCF_039543605.1 of Streptomyces siamensis. NCBI lineage: Bacteria > Bacillati > Actinomycetota > Actinomycetes > Kitasatosporales > Streptomycetaceae > Streptomyces > Streptomyces siamensis. The sequence goes on from NZ_BAABKB010000010.1 coordinate 16,435, forward strand.
ACCTCACCACGTACGGTCTGCGCGACCGTGAGGCGGGGCTTCCGGTGAAGGACGACACCCTGTGGCGGATCTACTCCATGACCAAGCCGGTCACGACGGTGGCCGCGCTGATGCTCCTGGACGAAGGGCGCCTCCGTCTCGACGACCCGGTGGCGGACTTCGTCCCCTCCTTCGCCGACATGCGGGTCTACGTCGACGGGTCCGGCTCCGGCACCCGGACCCGGCCCGCGCGACAACCCGTGCTGCTGCGCCATCTGCTGACCCACACCGCCGGGCTCACCTTCGGCTTCTACCACGCCCACCCCGTCGACGCGCTCTACCGGGACGCCGGACTGACTCCGTCGGTGCCGCCCGGCGCGGACCTGGCCGAGACCGTCGAGGTGTACGCCGGGCTGCCGCTCCAGTTCGAGCCGGGTACCGGGTGGAACTACTCGGTCGCCACCAATGTCGTCGGCCGTGTCGTCGAGGTGGTGTCCGGTGTCGGCCTCGACACCTTCCTCGCCGAACGGATCTTCCGCCCGCTCGGGATGACCGACACGGGCTTCCAGGTCACGAACGAGCAGTCCGGCCGGCTCGCCCAGCTCTACGGGGAGGACGGCGACGGGGGGATCACGCCGGTCCCCGGCCTCCCGCTGCACGGCCGCCCCCGCTTCCTGTCCGGCAGCGGCGGCCTGGTCGCCACGGCGCACGACTACCACCGCTTCATGGAGATGCTGCGCCGCCGCGGCGAACTCGACGGAGTACGGCTGCTCGCCCCCGGGACCGTGGACCTGATGGTCTCCAACCACCTGCCCGGCAACGCCGACCGACGCGCCTTCGGCACCCCCGTCCATCAGGAACCCGGCAACGCGGGCCTCGGCTTCGGGCTCGGTGTCTCGGTCGTGGTGGACCCCGCGATCACCCGGTCCCCGTCCTCCGAGGGCGCGTTCGGCTGGAGCGGGGTGGCCACCACGACGTTCTGGGTGGACCCGCGCCGCGACCTGACGGTGCAGTTCCTGAGCCAGGTCCGCCCGGCGGGCTCGAACCCGGTGTTCCCCGAGCTGAAGCGGCTCGTGCACGAAGCGCTCCTGGACTGACACGTGGTCCGCACGGCCTCGCGAGCGCCCGTACGGGCGGCACGGTCAGACGACGTTGACCTCGCGGCGCGGCGCGTCCGCGGCGAAGCGGTCGGCGCTCAGCGGACCGACGTCGACGAAGGGGGCACGGCCCAGGTAGAGGTCGCGGACGACCTCGCCGACGGCGGGCCCCTGAAGGAAGCCGTGGCCCGAGAACCCGGTCGCGTACAGGAAGCGGGAGAGGGAACGCGCCTCGCCGATCAGCGCGTTGTGGTCCGGCGTGACCTCGTACAGACCTGCCCAGCCGCCCGTCCTGCGGAGGTCGAGCAGGGCCGGAGCCCGGTGCCGCATGGCCTCGTACAGGCGGGGGATCCAGCGGTCGTGCGTCCGGATCGAGAAGCCGGGCGTCTCGTCCGGGTCGGACATGCCGAGGAGGAGGCCGGGGCCCTCCGCGTGGAAGTAGAGACTGCTGGTGAAGTCGATGGTCATGGGCAGGCCGGGGGGCAGGCCGGGGACGGGTTCGGTGACGGCGATCTGACGGCGCAGCGGCTCGACCGGGAGATCCACGCCGGCCATCGCGCCGATGCCCCGTGACCAGGCGCCCGCGGCGCACACCACCGTGTCGGTGGCGATCCGTCCGAGGTCGGTGAGCACGGCGGTGACGGTGTCGCCGTGCGTCTCGATGCCGGTGACCTCGCAGTGCCGCAGCAGGGTCGCGCCGTGGCGGCGGGCCCCGGCCGCGTACCCGTGGACCACCGCCTCGGGTGTGCAGTGCCCGTCGTCCGGCGAGAAGGCCGCGGCCAGCAGCCCGTCGGTGTCGATCAACGGGGACAGTCGGCGCGCCTCCGCCGGGTCGATCATCCGGCTGGGCACGCCGAGCGCGTTCTGCAGCCGCACCCCGGCCCGGAACGCCTCCACCTCCTCGGGCGTGGAGAGCAGGAACAGATAGCCGACGCGGTGCAGTCCGATGTCGTGGCCCGGTTCCTCGGCGAAGCGGGCGAACGCCTCCAGACTGCGGGCGCCGAGCTGGATGTTGAGCTCGTCGGAGAACTGCGCCCGCACCCCGCCGGCCGCGCGCGAGGTCGACCCGGAGGCGAGTTCGTCGCGCTCCACGAGCACCACGTCCGGCACCCCGGCGCGGGCCAGGTGGTAGGCGATGCTCGTGCCGATGACCCCGCCGCCGACGACGACCACACGCGCGGTTCGGTTCACGGCCGTGCCTCCTGGGCCCGGGCGGCCTCGATCACGGCCCAGGCCGCGGCGGCGTCCTGGACGCCGAGTCCGACGCTGTTGTAGAAGACGATGTCGTCGCGCCGGGTGCGTGCCGTCCGCCGGCCGGTGAGGACGGCGCCGAGCGGGACCAGGTCCTCACGGTCGAGCCACCCCTCCCGCAGGGCCCCGATCACCGGCCCGGCGTGTTCCGCCGCGGTGCCGGGATCGTCGACGACGACCGCGGCGGCCCGTCGCAGCACGTCCGCGTCGACCTCGCTGCGGGTGGGTTCGAAGGACCCGACGCTGACGACCGTGCAGCCCGCCGCCAGCCGTGCGCCCCGCACGACCGGCGTGGCGCTGAGGGTGCAGGCCGCCACCATCGGCAACCCGGCGACGGCCTCCTCGGCCGAGTCGACGGCCTCGACGAGGAGGCCCAACTCGGCCGCGAGGCGCCGGGCGGCGGCCTCCCGGCGGCCCGGGTGCGGACTCCACAGCCGTACGGACCGCAGGTCCCTGACCTGCCCGACGGCCCGCGCGTGGGCGAGCGCCTGGGTGCCCGAGCCGAGGATCCCGAGCTCCGTGGCGTCGCGGTGGGCCAGCACGTCGAAGGCGACGGCGGAGGCCGCGGCGGTGCGCAGCGTCGTCACCGCGGTGCCGTCCATGACGGCGACGAGCCGGCCCGTGACCGGATCGAGCACGTTGATCACCGCGTGCACGGTGGGCCGTCCGGCCGCCGCGTTGCCCGGGTTGACGCTGCCGAACTTGGCGACGGCCCCGGTGCCGGCGGACAGCCGGGCCAGGTACGCGAAGACGACGCTGTCGTCGAAGCGACTGGGGTGCATGATCTTGCCGGGCAGCTCCGCGGTGCCGTCACCGAGCGCGGTGAAGGCCGCCCGCTGCGAGGCGATCGCCGCGCCGGGATCCAGCAGCCGGGTCACCCGCGCACGTGACAGATACAGCGGGCCCGCCTCGTCGACGTCGTCCTCGTCGTGTTCGGTCATTCCTCAGTGATAACCGTCTTCGCCGATCCGCAAAAGATCGCGTCCGCCCAGCCGTCCCCGTCCAGGTGGGGCAGATAGTGGTCGAGGCGCTCCCGCTTGGTCAGCAGATAGGCGAGGTTCTCCTCGCACGGCGGGATCAGCAGGGGCACCTGCTCGGCGACCTTGATGCCGTGCCGCACCAGGGCCTCCCGCTTGCGCGGGTTGTTCGACAGCAGGCGCACCGAGCGCACGCCGAGGTCGTGCAGGATGTCCGCCGCCACGCGGTAGTCGCGGGCGTCCACGGGGAAGCCGAGGGCGAGGTTCGCCTCGACGGTGTCCAGCCCCTCGGCCTGGAGCTTCATCGCACGGAGTTTGCCGATCAGGCCTATCCCGCGCCCCTCGTGGCCGCGCAGATAGACGAGGACGCCACGGCCCTCGGCGACGATGGCGCGCAACGCGGCGCCGAGTTGAGGGCCGCACTCACAGTGCGTGGAACCGAAGGCGTCTCCGGTCAGGCACTCCGAGTGGAGCCGCGTCAGCACGTCCCCTTTCTTCAGGGACGCCAAGTCCCCGTACACGAGGGCGACTTGTTCTTCACCGCGGTCGTGGTCGAAGTAGCCGACGGCATGGAAATCGCCGTACTTGGTGGGCAACGGGGCGATCACGGCTCGTTCGACACCTGAGAGAGGGGCATTCCCGTCGAGTACGCCAAAGTTGTCTGTCATGATCTGGTTCCTAAGCAGAGTCGAAAGGGCCGTGGAAATATGAGTGGTTCGGGAACGCGCTCGACGGTATCCGGTCTGTTGCCGCTGGACACCACCCAGGACGTGAAGGAACGGGGGGCCGGTGTCACCCGTCAGGTCGCCGTTCTTCCCGTCGGCAGCTTCGAACAGCACGGCCGGTTCCTGCCGTTGGCCACCGACACGCTCGTCGCGTGCGCCGTGGCGCGGGAGATTGCCGCGGCCTTTCCGGTGCATCTCCTTCCTCCGGTGACGATCTCCTGCTCGCACGAGCACTCCGCCTGGCCGGGGACCGTCAGCATCTCCGCGGTCACCCTGCACGCGGTGGTCCGGGACATCGCCGACTCGCTGCGCCGTTCCGGCGTCGACACCCTGGTACTGGTCAACGGCCACGGCGGGAACTACGTCCTCGGCAATGTCGTCCAGGAATCCGCCGGGACCGGTACCCGCATGGCGCTTTTCCCGGCCGCGGAGGACTGGGAGGCCGCCCGTGAACGGGCCGGTGTGCAGACCTCGTTGCTCAGCGACATGCACGCGGGAGAAATCGAGACCTCCATTCTTCTGCACGCCCATCCGGAATGCGTGGGGGACGGTTACGAATCCTCGGATTTCCTCGCGGACGACCGGCGGCATCTGCTGACCCTCGGGATGTCCGCCTATACCGATTCCGGTGTCATCGGCAGGCCTTCGCTGGCTTGTGCCGAGAAGGGGAAGGAAATACTGGCCGCGCTGACCGACGCGTTCGGAGCGTATTTCTCGCTGCTGACCTCGCCGACGGCCTCCCCCGGCGAACAGGCTCCGGCGGACGGGACTTCGGCGGTCGACGGGCCGTGAGCGGTGGTTGATCGTCGGCATCGGTCGCGCCCTCCTGCGCTCTCCTCCCGGGGGCGCCGGAGGGCGGCGCCCCACCGGACGACCAGGACGACGAGGCCCGGCAGGCTCGCCGCGAAGCTGAGCACTCCGTAGACCACGGCGACGGTCAGGCCCATGCTCGCGCCGAGCCCGGCGGCGCCGAACGCCCACGCGGTGACGCCCTCCCTGGGACCCCAGCCGCCGACGTTCAGCGGCAGTCCCATGGCGAGCAGTGCCAGCAGTGCCAGCGGCACCAGCCGGGCGATGGACGCCCCGGATCCGGCGACCCGGGCGGCCACCACGAACATGGCCACGTGTCCGGCGAGCACGGCGAGGGACGAGAGCAGCACGCCGGGCCAGCTCGCCCGGGCGAGCAGGGCGCCCCGCGCCTCCGCCAGGGTCGCGCGGGCGGCCCGGAACCGCTCCGTGCGACCGGGCGCGCGGCGCCCGCGCACGGCGCCGACGGCGACCGCAGCGCACACGGAGACGATCGCCAGGAGCAGCGCCAGCCGGCGGGTCTGGGTGAGGACCGGTGACGGCTGCGTGGCCAGCACCGCCGCTCCCACGCCCACCAGCACGAGCTGTCCGGCGGTCCGTTCGAGGACGACCGCCCGCACGCCGCGGCCGATGTCCCCGGCGCTCTGCCCGTGCCGTACGGCGCGGTGCACGTCGCCGAGGACTCCGCCGGGCAGCGCCGCGTTCAGGAACAGGGCGCGGTAGTAGTCGGCGACGGCCGTGCCCAGCGGGAGCCGGATGCGCAGCGCGCGGGCCACCACGGACCAGCGCCAGGCGCTCAGCACGGTGGTGAGCAGGCCGATTCCGAGCGCGACGAGCAACGTCGTCGCGTCGATCCGCCGCAGTCCGTCCAGGAAGACGCCGGTCCCGAGCCGCCAGAGCAGCACGGCGAGGATGACGACTCCGGCCGCAGTGCCGAGGTGCGTGCGTATCCGGGGGGAGCCGAGGCGGGCGCGGACGGCGGCGGGAACTCCGCGCCGCCGGGAGGCCCCGTGGCCGCCGTCGCCCGCCGCCTCGTTCGCCGCACCGCCCACCGGGACGTCGACGCCCGCGCGGATCGGGACGACGTCGGCCCCCGTGTGCTCACCGAGCGCCTCGCGACGGGCGCGGATCAGGTCCGCGCGGGCCTCTTTGACGCGGGTCCGGTCGGCTATCGCCTCGATCCCCACCGACTCCAGTCCGGCGCTCACCGCGCACCGCCCGGCAGCGCCAGGAGGTCGCTGTGGTGGACCACAATCCTCAACTCACCTGTCCTGCATGCCTCCAGACGAGACGTCAGATACGACTCCGCCCGGGCCGCCAGCTCGGGACGCTGCTCGACGGCCGCGCCGACCCAGCCGCGCAGCCACTCCTGGGCGAGCTCGGCGTCGTCGGGGCCGAGCCGCCAGGGGCTCGGATGCACCCGTACCGTCGCGCCGTATCGTCCGAAGGCTTCGCAGGCCGTCGTGACGGCGTCCGGGCCGGTCAGTTCGCCGCGGCGCTGGTGCGCGTTGAACGCCTCGGCGATCTCGGCGTCGAGCGGGTCGGCGGGCGTGAGTTCGACACGGCCGACGACGGACAGCGTCAGCAGGGCCGGGACACCGGCGCCGACGCAGGCCGCGGCGAGCCGGTCGATCTCGTCGGCGGTCAGCACGTCCAGCAGGGCGGAGGCCGTCACCAGCGAGGCTCCTTCGAGCCCGTCCGCGGTGAGCCGGCCGATGTCGCCGCGCTGCGTGGTGACCGAGACATGGCTGCCGTCGGCCGCCGCGCGGGGCGCTCCGGCGGTGGCGAAGTGCAGCAGGTACGGGTCACGGTCGTGCAGCACCCAGTGCTGGGCGCCGTCGATCCGGGGAGCGAGCCAGCGGCCCATGGAGCCGGTGCCGCAGCCGAGGTCGTGCACCACCAGCTCGCCGCGGCCCGGCCGGTTCGCGAGCCGGATGCGCAGCGGGTCGAGCAGGTCGTGCGCCCGCGCCGAGGCGTCGGCCCCTTCCCGCAACCGGAGCCACTGCGGTGCGTATCGCGTCACGTCGTCGGCGTCGGCCGTATCCGCACGCTGACCGGGCACAGCGGTCCTCCCCGTCGTCTCCGGCACCCCGGGCACGGCCGTGCCCGGTTCGGGAACCCCCGCGGGGGTCGTCGCCGTGCTCATGCCGCCCTCCGGGGTTCCCGGGGCAGCCGGGACAGCACGCCGGCGAGACTGCGGGCCGTGGCGGCCCAGCCGTCGAGCGCGGCGCGCCGGCTGCGGGCGGCGGCCTTCAGGCGGCGGCGCACATCGGCCTCGCCGAACCAGCCGCGCAGTTCCACGGCGAGCGCCGCAGGGTCCTCCGGCGGTACGAGGATGCCGGGCACCCCGCCGTCGGGTGCGCGTCCGACCGCTTCGGGAAGGCCGCCGACGTCGGTCGCCAGTACGGGGATCCCGCGGGCGAGCGCCTCGGTGACGGCCATGCCGTAGGTCTCCGCGTAGGAGGTGAGGACCATCAGGTCGGCGGCGGCGTAGCTCGCGTCGAGTTCCGCGCCGGCCTGCGGTCCCGCGAGGTGCAGTCGGTCGCCGAGACCGTGCCTCTCGATCAGGGCGCGCAATTGCGCGACGTACGCCGGGTCCTGGGTGAGTCCCCCGACGCAGACGCAGCTCCAGGGCAGGTCGGTGACGGTCGCGAGGGCCTCGATCAGCCGGTGCTGTCCCTTGCGCGGGGTGACGGCGGCGACGCACAGCAGGCGGGAGACGCCGTCGGTGCCGGGGGCGAGCGGCGCGATGTCGGCGCCGGGTGCCGCGACATGGACGCGGTCCGGGGCGAGGCCGTGGTGGGAGACGAGTCGGCGTACGGCCCAGTCGCTGGTGGCGACGACGGCCGGTACGGCCCGCAGCGTCGCGCGTTCGCGGGCGTCGAGCTCGGCGGCGACCGCGGGGGGCAGCCCGGTCTCGTCGCCGAGCGGGAGGTGCACCAGCACCGCGAGGCGCAGCCGTTCGGCCTCGGGCACGACGATCTCGGGGACACCGCAGGCGACCAGGCCGTCCAGCAGGACGACGGTGCCGTCCGGGAACTCGGCCAGTGTCCGGGCGAGTTCGGTGCGGGCGGCTGCCTGGGGCCGGGGCCAGTCGCCCGGGACGGCGTGCCGGTGCACCTGCCAGCCGAAGCCGGGCAGGTCCAGGCAGAGCCGGCGGTCGTAGGCGTTGCCGCCACTGGGTGCGGCCGGGTCGTCGACGCCGCCCGGCATGACGAAGTGCACGGAGCGCAGGGACATGGGGATGATCTCGGCGTTCTTGAGTGCCGGGTGCCGCACGGGCCGGTAGTTCAGGGACATCTGGTCCCTGGGCCCGGACGCCAGGCCCCGGTTCGGGATCGCCTGGTCGAGGGTCGTGTCGGTCACAGGGCACGCTCGTAACTCGCCCAGGCGATGTGCGACTCGTGCAGGGTGACGGTGATGCCGGACAGGCCGTGGGCGCCCTCGCCCAGGGCGCCGGCGTGCACGCGGTCGGCGAGCCGGTCGGCGATGACCTTGGCCAGGAACTCCGTCGAGGTGTTGGTGTCCTTGAAGTCGGCTTCGTTGTCGAGGTTGCGGTAGTTCAGTTCGCTCACGACGGCGCCGAGTTCCTGCGTGGCCAGCCCGATGTCGACGACGATGTTGTCGTCGTCCAGCTCGGCGCGACGGAAGGTGGCGTCCACCAGGAACGTCGCCCCGTGCAGGCGCTGCGCGGGGCCGAAGACCTCGCCACGGAAGCTGTGGGCGATCATCAGGTGATCGCGGACGGTGATGCTGAACAACGGACGACCCTCCAGGTGCGGTGCGTCTGATCCCCTGCCGGGGCACGTCGTGTAGTACGGCTGCCTGGTTCTCCTTGTTCAGCCGCCCGTTCCCCTTTCTTCGGAGTCCTCGGAGGTCAGGCAGCTTGCCGCGGGCTCAAACGTCGTCGTAGACCACGCGGTGGCACAGGCCGGGTATGGATCCGGCGGCGAGCTTCGCCATGACGTCGGGCAGTTCACCGAAGGCGCACTCGCCGGTGACGAGCGCGTCGAACGCCGGCTCGGCGAGCAGTTCCAGGGCGAGCGCGAGCCGGTCGGCGTACGTCCTGCCGGAGCGGCGGGCCGGGGAGACGGAGCCGACCTGGCTGCTGCGGACGACCAGGCGGCGCGAGTGGAAGGCCTCGCCGAGCGGCAGGCTGACGCGCCGGTCGCCGTACCAGCTCAGTTCGAGCACGGTCCCCTCGTCGGTGAGGAGTTCCAGGGACCGGGTGAGCCCGGCCTCGGTGGCGCTGGCGTGCACGACGAGGTCGCATTCGCCGGCGGCGTCACCGGGCAGCGCGAAGTCGACGCCGAGCGCCCGGGCGATGTCCGCCCGCGAGGGGTCGGCGTCGACGAGCTGCACCCGCACGCCGGGGAAGCGGGCGAGCAGCGCGGCGACGGAACAGCCGACCATGCCGCCGCCCACCACGGCGATCCGGTCGCCGACCAGCGGCGCCGCGTCCCACAGCGCGTTCACCGCGGTCTCCACGGTCCCGGCGAGCACGGCGCGCGGGGCGGGCACGGTGTCCGGTACGACCGTCACCGCCTCGATCGGGACGACGTAGTGCGTCTGGTGCGGATACAGGCAGAAGACGGTCCGGCCGAGCAGCGACTCGGGTCCTTCCTCCACCTGGCCGACGCTCAGATAGCCGTACTTGACCGGCGCGGGGAAATTCCCCTCCTGGAACGGTGCACGCATCGAAGCATGCTGGCTTTCCGGAACGCCGCCGCGGAAGACGAGGGTCTCGGTGCCCCGGCTCACCCCGGAGTAGAGCGCGCGCACCCGCACCTGCCCCTCGCGGGGCGCGGGCACGGTGACTTCGCGGATCTCGCCGTGTCCGGGAGAACCGAGCCAGAAGGCCCGGGCTGTGAGTTCCATGAGCGTCCCCCTGAACGATTCAGCAGATCTTCACGTACGGAGCGGTGACAAGCCGCGCACTGTACGCGGCGTTGATCGACTCTGTCATACGGCCGGAGGATGTGCGGTGGCCCTGAACAACACGTACGACGCGAGGCTTCCCCAGCAGGAGACCATCGTGGGAGCCGGTGTGCAGCTCGTGCTGCTGGCTCTGCTGGGCACGGCGATCGGTATGGGGCCCGCGGGCTGGCTCACCGGTCTGGCCTTCGCGATCGCCACCTGGGCGGTGCTGACCCGGGCCCTGCGCCGTTCACAACCGCGCTCCTTCGGTCCGGCCAACCGGGTGACGCTGGGCCGCGCGATCCTGGTGGGCGGGGTCACCGCGCTGGTCGCCGACTCGTTCCAGAGTTCTCCCCCGGTCAGCCTGCTGGTCGGTCTGACGGCGGTCGCGCTGATCCTCGACGGCGTCGACGGCAAGGTGGCCCGGCGCACCGGCACGTCCTCCGCCCTGGGTGCCCGCTTCGACATGGAGGTCGACGCGTTCCTGATCCTGGTGCTGAGCGTGTACGTCGCGATGTCGCTCGGCCCGTGGGTGCTGCTGATCGGCACGATGCGCTACGCGTTCGTGGCGGCGGCCCGGGTGCTGCCCTGGCTGAACGCCGCGCTGCCGCCGAGCATGGCGCGCAAGACGGTCGCCGCCATGCAGGGGATCGTGCTGCTCGTCGCGGGCGCCGGGATCCTGCCGCGCGCGGCGGCCGGGGCGGCGGTGCTGCTGGCCCTGGCGCTGCTCGTGTGGTCGTTCGGCCGGGACGTCGTGTGGCTGTGGCGCCGGGGCGGCCGGACACCCGCGGCGCCGCACCGCGGCGCCGGGGCGGGCCGCGACGACCGGAACGCCGGCGCGGACCGGCCCGCCGCCCGGGTGCTCGCGCTGTCGGTCAGCTCCGCTTCCCGGCCGGTACCGGCGCGTTCCGAGGGTTGATGACGTGCCAGAACAGGTCGACCCCGTTGGTGTCGGCCGGCTGGACGTCGTCGGTGTACCAGTACAGCGGGAAGCCGTCGTACGTCACCTGGTTCCCTCCGTCGGGCCGGGGGACGGTGCCCAGCGTGCCGGCGATGCCGGGCGGCAGGCGGAGTTCGACGCCGGGCGGGCTGAGCAGCGGCTTGCGGGTGTCCGTGCAGGGGCCCACGCAGGTGACGGTTCCGGAGCCCTCCGGGTCGAAGCGGTAGAGCGTACGGCCGTTCGGGTCCGTGAGCACGCGCCCCATCGTGTCGGTCTCGGCGACCATGACGGTCAGCCGGGGCGGCTCGGGAGCCGCCATCGCGGGATAGGGCAGGCCGAAGCAGGACGCGAACGCCACCGCGGCCAGCAAGGGGGTGACCGGTCGACGCATGATGCTCTCCTCGCTCTGTCGCGGCCTCGGGACCTGTCGCACGTGCCGCACGGGCCTCGTCGGGTGTCCCGGCCGGGACCTCAGTAGGTGATCTTGACTCCGTTGACCGTGTGGTTGTCCGTGCGGCCGCCGTTGGCGCCGCCGAACCCGGTCAGCACGTTCTGCGGCAGCTTCACCGCGGTGTCGATGACCTGTGTTCCGTCCACGCTCACCAGCAGGTGCCCGGCGGTCGTGACGCTCACGTCGACGACGTGCCGGCCGGACCGCAGATCGGGGACGGCGGTAGAGGTGGCGGCGTAGGTGAAGGGCGCTCCCGTCCCGCCGGTGGCGACGCCCACGAAGTTGGCCGACGGGTCGCCGGTGTTGCGGAAGGTGTCCAGGGTGACCGCGATGCCCGGCAGTCCCGCGTAGCCGAGGCCGCCCCCGCCGCCGCCCAGCGCCGTGGGCTTCGCCCTGGACGCGTCGAGCAGCATGAAGGCCAGGCCGTCCGCGCCGGTGCCGCCGCCGACGGTCGCGGTGAAGCTCGCCTTCAGCCGCCCAGACGGTACGGCGGTCCCCTGGACCCCGGATCCCTTGGTGTTCTGCGCGGTCTTCGTGAGCACGAGGTCGGTTCCGGACAACGCGGCGGAGCCGTTCAGGGTCCAGCCGTTGGGCCCGGGCGGCGGTACCGCGTAGGAGGTGGCGGTGACCACCGCGTCCCGGACGGTGTGGATGTCGGTCTTCCCGCCGTTGGCGCCGGTGAAGGCCAGCAGGGCTGTCGGCGGCAGCGAGGCGACCGTCGTCGTGAGCAGCCGGACGCCGTCCACGGAGACGGTGAGGGTCTTCCCGGCCACGGAGACGGAGACGGCGTGCGGGCCCGAGCGCAGGTCGGGCACGTTCGTGGCGGTCGCCGCGTAGGTGAGGGTGCCGCCGCTGGTGGCGGCGGTGATGCCGACGAAGTTCGCGGACGGGTCGCCCGGGTTGCGGAAGGTGTCGAAGGTGATGGCCACACCCGGCCTGCCCGCCCAGCCGAGGCCGCCGCCGTCGGTGCCCAGGGCGGTGGGGGTGGCCCTGGCGGGATCGAGCAGGCCGAAGGTGAGGCCGTCGGCGCCGCTGCCGCCGCCGATGACGGTGGTGAACGCCGCCTTGAGTCCGTCGGTGGCCACCGGGACGGGGAAGACCGCCGAGCCCGCCTGGTGGGCGCCGGTCTGGGTGAGTTGCAGGTCGTTGCCCGACAGGCGGGCGGAGCCGTTGAGCCGCCAGCCGCCCGCGCCGGGTGCCGGCACGGTGACCCGGCCGGGCGCGGTGCCCGTGCCCTTGACCGTCTCGTTCTGCGGTCCGCGCCCGTCGTCGGAGGTGATCTGGTACGTGCCGGAGGCCGCCCCGACCGCGGTCGGGGAGAAGGTGACGGACTGGTGGATCACGTCCTCGGGGCCGATCACCTGGCCTTCGCTGAGCGGGTTCGTCACGTGGAACGGTGCCGCGGGTGGCGCCGCCTTGGTGATGGTGAGCGGGATGTTGCCGGTGTTGCTGATGTCGAAGGTCTTGGTGACCGACTTGCCGACCGCGACACTGCCGAAGTCGGTGGACGTCGGAGTGATCGTCAGATGTGCCTGTCCGGTCTCGGCGGAGCCGGTGAGAAGGACGTTCGCGGTGCCGTTCGCGCCGGTGACGGTGAGGCTTCCCGTGTGGTCGCCGGTGGCCGTCGGAGCGTATGTCACCTGGACGGTGACGGACTGCTGGGGTTGTACGACGGTGCCGTCGGCGGGCAGTCCCTCGGCGACGAACGGGCTGTCGGGCGGGCCGGTGCCGGTGATCGTCTCGGGCTCCGTGCCGGTGTTGGTGAAGCTGACGCCGAGGGTCTTGGCCGTTCCGGTGGCCACGGTGCCGAAGGCGAGTTCGGAGGGGGAGGCGGTGAGACCGGGCCGGGTGCCGTAGCCGGTCAGGCCGAGGCCGACCGACCCGGCGTCGGTGGCGAACGTCAGCACGGAACTGTCCGCCCCCGGCGTCGTCGGGGAGAAGGACACCGGCACCGAGTACGTGTCCCCCGCGTGCAGGGTCACCGGCAGCCCGGTGGGTGCGGCGGAGAACTGGCTGCCGGCCGGTGTGTTCACCTCGGTGACGGTCACGTCCTGGGTGGCGGTCACCTTCGCCGTGGCCTGCCCGGTCTCGCCCACGGCGACCTTGCCGAGGTCGACGGGGCCGCCGCTGAGCGCGGTGGTGGACGGCCGCCCGAAGGCGATGACATGGCCGTCGCGGGTGCCGACGTAGACGCGTCCGCCGTCGGTGGCAGGCACGGAGAACTTGGACGCGGTGCCGATGGGGGCGGAGAAGCGCAGGTTCAGCGTTCCCTTGACCGGCACGGCGTCGTACGCGCGGAGCTGGGCGTTGGCTCCGTTGGAGCCGTCCGAGTAGATCGCCCAGACGAGGGCCGATCCCGGTGTGGTGCCGGTGGAGGTGACCACGGGCGAGCCCGAGGTGTACCCGAAGGTGCCGGAGCTGGTGCCGGTGTTGGTCAGTGAGGGCAAGCCGGCGCCGTTGACGCCGTAGGTGAACGCCCGCAGCGGTCCCCGGCTGCCGATCGTGTAGACGAGGCCGCCCTCTCCGCCGTAGGCGGCCGGATGTCCCCAGACGCCCTCGTACGGGCCGAAGGTGCCGAGCACCGCGTCGGTGCCGCCGGGCCCCTGACTGCGCCCGCCGAGGTGGTCGCGGTCGAGGAGGAAGAGCCGGCCGTCCTTGCCGATCTCCACCAGGAGACGGGGATGACCGCCGGTGCCGAAGGCCGGGCCGGGCAGGGCGACCGGGGCGCCCGAGCCGAGGTCGGTGTCGTTCGTGTCGAGGGTCGGTGCGTTGGCGGGGCTGAAGAAGTCCTGCGCGGACATGGTGCCGTCGCTGTTGACGCCGAGACGGACCACGGATTCGGCGAGCTGGCCCGGGGGGTTGGAACCGGGGCCCGGCGCCGGGGAGATGCCGTTCCCGGTGGACAGGAACATCCGTCCGGGACCGTCGGAGACCAGGCCGCCACCGCTCATCCAGATGCCGGCCATGCCGTTGGCGGACGAGTCCTCGCTCGCCCACAGGGTGGTGGCGCGGCTGGTGGTGTCGACGCCCAGCACATAGCCGACGTAGGGGCCGATGTCGCAGTGCGAGGCGAAGGCGGCGTAGACGGAGCCGCCCATCAGGAGCAGGCCGGGGCGCTGGGCGGCGGTGAAGGCGTTGAAGGGGCGGCCGGGGTCGTTGACCGGGGCGCCCTGCACCTTCACCGGCCAGCCGCCGCGTTCGGCGCCGGTCGACGCGTCCAGCGCGTGGACGTACCAGTTGGGGTGGCTGGTGTCGGGGCCGTCGTTGATCTTCGCGGTGAGGTAGACCGTCTGGGTGGCCGGGTCGTACACGGGGGTCGAGGTGACCCCGAAGTTGGGCACCAGGTCGCCGCAGCCGATCGCCGAGGCGGGCCAGGGGTCGCCCAGGGTCTTCGTCCAGTTGATCTTCCCGGTGGTCGAGTCGAGGCCGTACACCTTGGCGTTCTCGGTGGCCGCGACGACCGTGTTCCCGGCCACCAGCGGCTGGGCGTAGACCTGGCCGTCCACGGCGGTGGAGAACCGCCGGCCGAAGTCGGAGGCGGCCACCTCCGAGGGGGCCAGGCCGGGCTCGTCCGGGTCCCAGCCGGTGCGCAGGTTGTCGACCGAGACCGTCGTCGCGTCGGCGGCGCGGGCGCCCACGGTCGCTGCAGGCGCGCGCGTGGTGGCGGGACGGGAGGGTGTGCCGACGGCGGGCGCGGTCGCGGCACGGGAGGGTGCGCCGGCGGCGGGCGTGGGCGGGGTGTCGCCCCGGGCCGGCGCCGCGGCCTGCGCCGGCGAGGGCGCGCCCAGGCCCAGCAGGAGACCGCTCGTCAGCAGGGCGAGCAGCCGGCGTCCGGCCCGTGGTCCGCGCCTGACGCGCATGGCTCCACCTCGGTGCGTGAGTGTCGAGGGCGGAGACCGGCCCGTCCCGCCGGCGATCATCGTCAGCGGGCCGGGCCGATGTTCGTACGATTTCGGGGCGCTCCCCGGTGGTGTTCACCCCGACAGGCCAAGGCAAGGGCATGGGCGGGGGCCGGGCGGCGGGGTCAGCCGTGGCTCTTGATGAAGGTCTTCACCTCGTCCCACACGGACGGCTGTTGCAGCAGGATGTCGCTGCCGTGGGCGGCGCCGGCGACCATCTCCAGCTTTTCGCCGTGCGACTTCTTCGCCAGCTTGTGCAGCGTGCGGGCGTCGTCGGCGAACCGTCCGTCGCCCGAGGCCGCGAGCAGATACACGGGCATGGTCAGCTTCGGCACCGCCTCGGTGGCGTCCATGCCGCCGTACAGGCCCGGGCCAGACAGCGACACCACCGCCGCGACGGCCGGTCTGATCCTGGCGGCGGCGACGAGTGAGGCGGTGCCGCCCTTCGAGGCGCCCATCAGGACGACCTTCCGGGCTCCGTCCTCGCGCAGCCGGGCGGCGGCGCCCTCGATCTCCGGGATCTCGGAGGAGTTGCTGTTGACGGCGAGCACGCGGTAGCCCGCGGCGGCGAGTTCGTCGGCGGACGGGATCCAGGAGCACACATCGTTGTTCGACTGGTGGGACAGGACGATGCCGGTGGTGCCGGTGCCCGTCTCGTAGCCGTCGACCTCGTTGCCCTCGGTGTCCTCGAACGTCGTGGACTTCTTCAGCTGCTTGCCCGCGAGACAGCCGAAGTCGTTCGCCGCCGACTCCGTGGGGCTCGCCGTCGTCCCTCCGGCGTGGGCGTCCTCTCCCCCGTCCCCGCCCCCTCCGCAGGCGCTGAGCGCCAGTACCCCCGCGCACGCGAGTGCCCGGGCAGCCCGGACCGATCCGTTCATGCGTCGCTCCCCCGTCTTCTCGGTGAGGACTTGCCTGGCCCGCATCATGGCAGCTGGTCCAGACAAATGGACCGGAGTGCGCGGAAGTCGATCCATGCACTCCGGTCCCTCGGGTGGGGGCGCCCCGTCAGGAACGGGGCCGGTGGTCTCAGGACGCGACGCGCTGACCCGGCGCCTCCGCGTCGGGGTGGTCGAGACCGAGGTGGTCGCGCAGGGTGGTGCCCTCGTACTCGGTGCGGAAGACCCCGCGTTCCTGGAGCAGCGGGACCACCGTGTCGGCGAAGGCGTCGAGGCCGCCCGGCGTGATGTGCGGGACGAGGATGAAGCCGTCGGCGGCGTCGGCCTGGACGAAGGAGTCGATGGTCTCGGCGACGGTCGCCGGGGTGCCCACGAAGGACTGGCGGCTGCCGGTCTCGATGACCAGGTCTCGGATCGACCAGTTGTTGGCTGCCGCCTTCTCGCGCCATTCACGGGCGGTGGCCAGCGGGTCGCGGTACATCCGTACCTGGGCGCGGCCCCGGGCGACGGTGTGCTCGCCGAGGTCGGGGTCGATGTCGGGCAGCGGGCCGTCCGGGTCGTAGGCGGACAGGTCCCGGTTCCAGACGAACTCCAGGTGCTTGATCGCGGTGGCGCCGCTGACCTGGAGGCGGCGTACCTCCCGGGCCTTCTCCCGCGCCTCCTCGTCGGTGTCACCCAGGACGAAGGTGGCGGCGGGCAGGATCAGCAGCTGGTCGTGGCGGCGGCCGTAGCGGGCGAGCCGGTTCTTGACGTCCGTGTAGAACGCCTGGCCCTCCCGGAGCGTGCTGTAGCGGCTGAAGATGGCGTCGGCGTCGGCCGCGGCGAACTCGCGGCCCTCGTCGGAGTCCCCGGCCTGGAAGATCACCGGGCGGCCCTGGGGGCTGCGCGGGACGTTGAACTGCCCCTCGATGTCGAAGTGCTGTCCCCGGTGCACGAACGCTCCGGCCCGCGCGTCGCGCAGGAAGGTGCCGCTCGCCCGGTCGGCGACGATCTCGTCGCCACGCCAGGAGTCGAAGAGCTCGTGCGCGGTGCTCAGGAACTCCCTCGCCCTGGAGTACCGCTCCTCCTGCGGCAGGAAGCCGCCGCGGCGGAAGTTCTCGCCGGTGAACGCGTCCCAAGAGGTGACGACGTTCCAGGCGGCCCGCCCCTCGGAGAGGTGGTCGAGGCTGGCGAACTGGCGGGCCACCTCGTAGGGCTCGTTGAACGTCGAGTTGATGGTGCCGGTGAGGCCGAGGCGTTCGGTGACGGCGGCGAGCGCGCTGAGCACGGTGAAGGTGTCGGGCCGGCCCACGACGTCCAGGTCGTAGATCTCGCCGCCCTGTTCACGCAGCCGCAGTCCTTCGGCCAGGAACAGGAAGTCGAACTTGGCGCGTTCGGCGGTGCGCGCGAAGTGGGCGAAGGAGCTGAACTCGATGTGGCTTCCGGCGTCCGGGTCGCTCCATACGGTGGTGTTGTTGACGCCGGGGAAGTGGGCGGCCAGGTGGATCTGCTTCAGGGGCTTGCTCATGGTCGTACGGTCCCTCCGGCTCAGACGGTGACGGCGTAGCGGTTGGCGGGGCGGGCGAGGCCCAGCAGTCCGCGCAGGGTGGCGGCCTCGTACTCCTTCCGGAATGCGCCGCGGCGCTGGAGTTCGGGGACCAGGCCCCGGGTGATCGCCGGGAGGTCGTGCCCCGCGACGGCGGGCCGCAGCCGGAACCCGGACAGGCCCGCCTCCCCCAGCTCCTGGAGAAGATCCGCCAGTTGAGCGGGAGTGCCTGTGAAGATGCGGGCGTCGCTCGTGTACGGCTGTCCCGCGAGCGAGTCGAGGCGCTCACGGCGGGCCACCGCGGTGGACTCGTCGTCGTCCAGGAACACCACCAGGTCGCCGAAGAGATGCAGGGGCTGCGCGGCGCGTCCGGCCGCGTCCTGTTCCGCGCGGACCGCGGCGACGACGGCGCGCGCCTGTCCGGCGTCGTGCGGGGTGACGTAGCCGAGATCGGTGGAGCGGCCCAGCAGCCGGAACGGCGCGCCCGTCCCGGTCTCGTGGGCCAGCGCGCTGACCAGAGGCTGGCCCTGCGGCGGACGGGGCGTGATGGACGGGCCCTTGACGCTGAAGTGCCTGCCCTCGAAGTCGATGTAGTGGAGCCGGGCGCGGTCGATGAAGCGGCCGGTCACGGCGTCGCGGATCTCCGCGTCGTCCTCCCAGCTGTCCCACAACCGGCGCACCACCTCGACGTGATCGGCGGCCTCGTCGAAGAGCTCGGTGCTCAGTTCTCTGACGGCCGGGCTCTCCAGGTCTTCGAAGCGGAACGCGGGGAAGGCACGGCGACCGAAGTGTGCGGCCTCGTTCCTGCGCGCGGACACCTGCACCCGCAGGCCGGCGCGGCCGGTGCTCACATAGTCGAGGGTCGCGATCGCCTTGGAGATGTGGAACGGCTCCGTGTGTGTGGCCACCACGGTCGGCACCAGTCCTATGTGGCTGGTCAGGGGTGCGACGCGCGCCGCGGTGAGCACGGCGTCGAGACGGCCGCGGACCTGGTCCGTGCGCGCGTCGGGTTCGGTGAAGCGCGAGGACTGAAGCCCGAGGGCGTCCTCGATGGTCACGAAGTCGAGCAGGCCGCGCTCGGCCTCGGTGACCAGGTCGGCCCAGTACGAGGCGGTGAGCAGGTCGCGCGGGCGGGCCACCGGTTCGCGCCAGGCGGCGGGGTGCCAGCCCGCGCCGTCGAGCGCGACGGCGAGGTGCAGCACCCCGGTGCCTTCGGAGGAGTCGGCGACGGGTGCGGAGAGGGCAGAGGAAGAGGAAGCGGGCAACGAAGACGCTGAGGACACGGAGGGGTGCCTTCCTGATCGACCGTACGAGATCACCGGGCCCGCGGCGGCGCGGGCCCGGCGGCTGGGTGACAGGTCAGGGACGACAGAGCGCGGCGGCCACGCGCTGGAGGTCGATGTGCGGCCGCGAGTGGAGGCGCACGCGGCGGCGCGGGGCGATCACCGGCGTACGGAGACGGGACGTCCCTGGCATCTCCGTCGCCTCCGTCCTGCCGGTCCGGCGGGCCCGGGGCCGCGCCGGCATCGTGTCGTCGCGGTGTTCAACACCGGGATCGCGCCGTCTGTTCCGGAACACGTGAGCCCCTGCTCAGGAGTTGTCGAGGGGCAGTCCGGGCGGGTTGACCTCGGAGGTGGTGACGGCTTCGTTCGAGAGGTTCCAGGCGGACAGCCACTTCGCGTACTGACCGTTCTCGATCAGGTGGTTGACGGCGTCGGCGATCGGCTCGGCCAGGCCGCTGTCCTTCTTCGTCGTCGCGGCGATCAGGCCCTGGAGCGAGGCCCCGGCGCCGGAGAAGGTGCCTGCGCTGCGCGTCGGCGTGGGCGACTTGGCGGTCTGGGTCACGTGGTAGGCGACTCCGGGGTTGGCCGCGAAGTAGGCGTCGATCTTCCCGCCGTTGAGCGCCAGATAGGTGCTGTTCTTGCTCGCGAAGTGCTTGACGGTGAGCTGCTTGCCCTCCTGCTTGAGCTTGGTCTGCCACTCCAGGAGGATCTTCTCCTGGTTGGTGCCGTTGTCGACGGCCACGGTCCTGCCGGCCAGGTTGCGGTAGTCGCCGCCGAAGTTCCACTTGCTCGACTTGAGCACCTCGAAGCCGACGTCGTCCTTGCGGTAGGACGCGAAGTCGTACTTCTTCTTGCGCTCCTCGGTGTCGGTGATGTTGGCGAACGCGACGTCGACCTTGCCGCTGTCGATGCCGACGAACATGTTCTCCCAGGTGGAGTTCTTCAGTTCCGGCTCCAGCCCGAGCACCGCGGCGACCAGACGGCCGAAGTCGGGTTCCGCGCCGGTGAGGGTCTTCTGGTCCGAGCCGACGTAGGCGAGCGGCGGGAAGCCGTCGGGCAGGGCTCCGACGCCGATCGTCAGCCTGCCGCTGCGGCGGACCGACGCGGGCAGCTCCTTGCTGATCGACTTCACCTCGGTGACCTTCAACTCTGCTGTCTTCGCGGCGCCGTTGGACAGCCGGCCCACGGTCACCGTGCCCGCGGCGTCGGTCGTGGTCGCGGCGTCGCTGTCGCCTCCGCAGGCGCTCATGGAGGCGGCCAGGGAGACGACCGCGGTGGCCGCGGTGAGCCCGCGTATCAGGCTGCGTCGGGAGAAGTGCGTAGGCATGGCTGTCCTTGTCGCTGAGTGAGGGTGGGCGTGACGTGACGGTGGGGGGCCTGACGCCGGGTGGTGCGTGGGAGCGGTGGGGCACGCCGGGAGGTGTCAGGGAGTGGTGCGGGGGTGCGGGTCAGAGCACCTTGCTGAGGAAGTCCCGGGTCCGCTCGTGGCGCGGCGCGTCCAGCACCTGGCCGGGCGGCCCCTGTTCGACGATGCGGCCGCCGTCGACGAAGACGACCCGGTCGGCGACCTCGCGGGCGAAGCCGATCTCGTGGGTGACGATCACGAGGGTGGTGCCGCTGGTCGCCAGGTCCTTGATGACGGCCAGGACCTCGCCGACGAGTTCGGGGTCGAGTGCCGAGGTCGGTTCGTCGAACAGGATGATCCCCGGGCGCAGCGCGAGGGCGCGGGCGATCGCCACGCGCTGCTGCTGGCCGCCGGACAGCTGGCGCGGGTAGGCGCCCGCCTTGTCGCCGAGGCCCACCCGGCCGAGGAGTTCGCGTGCGAGTTCCTGGGCCGCGGGCCGGCTCAGCTTCCCGGTGGCGACGGGCGCGGCGGCCACGTTGTCGAGGACGGTCAGATGGGGGAACAGGTTGAAGTTCTGGAAGACGAAGCCGATCCGGCTGCGCTGGGCCAGGATCGCCCGCTCGCCGAGCTCCTTCAGCCGTCGGCCGTGCCGGCGTACGCCGATGAGCTCGCCGTTCACGCTGACGTGTCCGACCTCGGGCTTCTCCAGGTGGTTGATCACCCGCAGCAGCGTCGACTTGCCGGAGCCGGACGGGCCGAGGATCACCGTGACCTCGCCCGGACGGACCGTCAGGTCGATGCCGTCGAGGACCCGTTGGGTG
The DNA here is from genome assembly GCF_039543605.1 of Streptomyces siamensis. Lineage (NCBI taxonomy): Bacteria > Bacillati > Actinomycetota > Actinomycetes > Kitasatosporales > Streptomycetaceae > Streptomyces > Streptomyces siamensis. Next base: position 37,348 of record NZ_BAABKB010000010.1, read on the forward strand.
CCGTACCACTTGTGCACGTCGTGCACCTCCAGGGCGGCGGGGCTCGCTTCGAGGGTCGATGCGGTGGTCATACGGCGGCCTCCTTGCGCAGCCGGGCCCGCAGGTCCCCGAGGCCGGCGCGCGCCTTCTGCAGGGGGGTCGGCGGCAGGGTGCGCGTCGCGCCCCGGGCGAAGTACCGCTCGACGTAGAACTGGACGACGGACACGGCGCTCGTCAGGATCAGGTACCAGACCGTGGCGACCAGCAGCAGCGGCACGATGTCGCCGGGGTAGGTGCTGCCCATCGTCTGCACGGAGCCGAACAGGTCGAGCAGCGAGACGTAGAAGACCAGGGACGTGCCCTTGATCAGGCCGATCAGCTGGTTGACGTAGTTCGGGGTGATGGACCGCAGGGCCTGCGGGAACACGATGCGGGTGAACTGGTAGCCCTTCGGCAGGCCGAGCGCGGCGGACGCCTCGTGCTGGCCCTGGTCGACGGAGAGGATGCCGCCGCGGACGACCTCGGAGGCGTACGCGGCCTCGTTGAGGCTGAGTCCGATGACGGCGACCGCCATGTCGGTGGCGAGCCGCGACTCGTCGAAGCTGACGAAGGCAGGGCCGAACGGGACGCCGAGGCTCAACGTCTTGTACAAGGCACTGAAGTTGTAGAGGAAGATCAGCACGACGATCAGCGGCACGGAGCGGAACAGCCACGTGTACAGCCAGCTCACCGCGCGCAGCACCGGGCTGCCGGAGAGCCTGGCCAGGGCGAGCAGGACCCCGCCGAGCAGTCCCAGCACGGCGCTGAGCGCGGCCACTTCGAGGGTGATGACGAGGCCGTCGAGGATCGTGGGGCGCAGGAACCAGTAGCGGAAGCGGTCCCACTGGTAGAAGGGGTTGGTGGCCAGGCCGTGGACGATCTGGGCGAGCAGGACCAGGACGACGGCCGTGCCGATCCAGCGGCCCGGCCTGCGCAGCGGCAGGACCCGCTGGGCCGTGAGCGGTTTCGCCGGGGGGTGGGCGGGCGGTGCCTCGGCGAGAGACACGGCGGCGCCGGGGGGTTCACTCATGGGTGCTCCAGCAAAGAGGGACACCCCGGGGCGGGCGTGCGGGCGCGACGTCGGCGCGGCGCCGTGGGACGGCCGCGGACGACGGACTGCGGGAGGACGCCGGTACCGGGGGCTGGGCGGACAGAGGGCACACCGCTCAGCGGTGCGCGTCAGGGATTCAGAACGCCGTCAGCCTTGACAGCGGGCACAGCCCGGGGCGCTACACAGTGCGCTGTTGACACGGAGCAGGTCGACGCAGCGGTCGGCGCACAGCAGGACGCAGCCGCGGGGCCGCCGTGCGGCCTTCCTCGAAGCTGTGTGCATCGCCGTCTCCATCGCTGTTCCCGCCCGTGGGCGCTCGCGCTTACCGAAGGTCTTCCGGTCCGGTCCTCACCTGGGGCACCCCACCGCGACAGGAGGGTTGCCGGACAGCGAGCCAGGGCTTGTCGCTGACACTCATGACCGATCTGCGGCGTAAGTTAGGCACTTCCGGAAACCGATGTCAACGCCGGGCGGCCAGGATGACCACCTGGTGAGACCCGGTCCACGCCTTCTTGACGGCTCCGGGGAGCCCGCCGAGACTGACGGGGACGGTCACGATTGTCAGCGCCTCGTCACTCGGTTCTTCCGTGCGACGCGGTGATCGGCCCCGGCCCGCTGACAGGCAACCCTTCCACCGCGACGGGGTGCCCCGGGTGACGACCGGGTCCCGCCGGCGTGGTGGGGCAAGCGTGGTCGCGCAGGAGCGCGGACCCTGGAGCGGGACCGGTGGGAATGCCCAGGAACGATCTGACGAGACGTCTGCACATCGATCTGCAGCGGGTCTCCAGCGCCTACTAGACCGGCCGCGTCGAGCCGGTACGCAAGCGCAGTCACTCCGTTCCTCCACGGCCGCCGCCCACGGGCGGGGCCGGGACCTCGTCGTTCCCAGGGAGAGTCATGCCCAAGACATCGTCGCGCGCTTCGGATTCAGGGATCTCCAGTACATGCGGCGGCGCCGCGGCCGACGCGAGCACCTCCAACCCCGGTGCCCCGGCGCCCTGTTGCCCGCTCCCCGGGGACCCGGGCCCGGCCGTGTCCCTGCCCGGCCTCCGTCCCCGGGGCGGGGCGCCGTCGGGGCCGGCCCGCGCACCGCGCATCCGCAGCCGCATCGGAGAGGGAGTCGCCGGAGGTTTCTACCCGGCGCCCCACCGCTACGAGTTGTACCTGTCGCAGGACTGTCCGCGCTCGCTGCGGCTGTCCGTGACCCTGCGCCTGCTGGGCCTGCAGGACTCGGTGGCGACCACGGTCCTGGCGGATCCCGCCGCGACACCCGAGGCGTTCGCCGGGCTGCGCCGCGCCTACGAGGCCACCTGGCACCACTACGAGGGCCCGCTGACCGCCCCTACGCTGTGCGACCGCTGGAGCGGACGCGTCGTCAGCAATCACACCCCCGACATCCTGCGTGATCTCGCGGGCCTCGCGGGCGGGGGCGACGCCGCCTACGTCACCACGCTGCGCCCGGCAGCACTCGCCGCGGACATCGACGCGCTGTCCCGGCTCCTGGACCGTGACGTCACGCCGGCCGCGTCGGCGGACGTCCTGTCCACGGCGCTGGCGCCGCTGGACCGCCGACTGGCCGTGTATCCATATGTTCTGGGCCGTCGGCTGACCGCCGCGGACGTGGATCTGTGGGCGGCGCTCACCCAGACCGGCGCGGCCGGCGTCCCGGCCGACACCCTCGCCCGGCATCCCCGACTCGACGCCTACGCGCGCCGTCTCGGCGAGCACCCCGCCTTCCGGGGTGCCCGGTGTCAGCTCACCCCGCGAACCCGCCGCGACGGGTGACGAAACCCGTCCCGCCCAGCGAATCCTTCACCTGCGGCAATCGCGATCGAACATCAACTGACTAGACTACGCACCCTCGTACACACGATCGCGCCACGTACGAGCGAAGCCGTTCCCGAAGGGTTCCGACTCTTGATAGCCATCGAAGATGTCAGCAAGCGGTACGCCGACGGCACGGTGGCCGTCGACCGCCTCTCCCTCCAGATACCGGACCACTCCATCACCGTTCTCGTCGGACCCTCGGGCTGCGGCAAGACCACCACGTTGCGCATGATCAACCGCATGGTCGAACCCAGCAGCGGAACGATCCGGGTCAACGGCGAGGACATCCGCAGCCGGCCCGTCAACGCGCTGCGGCGGTCCATGGGTTACGTCATCCAGAACGCCGGGCTCTTCCAGCACCGCACGATCCTGGACAACATCGCCACGGTCCCGCGGCTCCTCGGCTGGTCCAAGGAGCGCGCCCGAGCCCGCGCGGCCGAACTCATGGAGCGGGTCGGCCTCGACCCGGGCATGGCCCGCCGTTACCCCTATCAGCTCTCCGGCGGTCAGCAGCAGCGCGTCGGCGTCGCCCGCGCGCTGGCCTCCGACCCGCCGGTCCTGCTCATGGACGAGCCGTTCTCCGCGGTCGACCCGGTCGTCCGGCGCGGCCTTCAGGAGGAGTTGCTCCGCATCCAGGAGGAACTCGGCAAGGCCATCGTGTTCGTCACGCACGACATGGACGAGGCGATCACCGTCGGGGACCGCGTCGCCGTGATGCGCACCGGGGGCAGGCTCGCCCAGTTCGCCTCGCCCGACGAGTTGCTCTCGTCGCCCGCCGACGCGTTCGTGGAGGAGTTCCTCGGCGCCGACCGGGGCATCCGCGGGCTGTCCTTCCTGTCCACCCGTGAGCTCACGCTCGACCGCACGGCGGTCTTCCCGGTGGGTTCCGACTGGCAGGAGATCGCGGGGCGCGCGGACACGCCCGCGCAGGTGCTGGTGACCGACGCCGGCGGCAGGCCGCTGGGCTGGGCCGACCCCACGGCGTGGGGCGGTGAGGTCGAGGCGCTGGAGCCGCACGGGCAGACCTTCGAGGTGGGCCGCGACTCGCTGCGGGTCGCACTGGACCGGGCGGTGCTGTCGCCCACCGGTCAGGCGGTCGCGGTGGACGGCGCGGGACAGGTGCTCGGGGTCGTCGGACAGGAGACCATCGCCGCCGCGATCCGTGCGGCGCGCCGGCGGCGGGCCGCGGACCCCGAGCCGGGCCCGTCCCAGGTCGAGGCCGCGCGATGAACGGCTTCTTCGACATACCGAGCGACCTCCAGCACAGCTATCTCGGCCTGATCTCCTGGCACATGCAGGAGGCCCTGATCCCGGTACTGGTCGGCCTGCTGCTGGCACTGCCGATCGGCCTGCTGTGCGTCCGCTTCAACTGGGTCTACGCGCCGGTGCTGTGGGTCACCACCGTGCTCTACGCGATCCCGTCGCTGGCCTTCTTCGTGGTGCTCATCGACTACACCGGGCTGAGCCGGCTCACGGTGATGATCCCGCTGTCCCTGTACAGCCTGGTGATCCTGGTCCCGTCGGTCGTCGACGGCGTCCGGTCGGTCCCCGAGGAGACGAACGCGGCCGCGGCGGCGATGGGCATCGGCCTCGTACGCCGGTACTTCCAGGTCCAACTGCCCATCGCCGTACCGGCGATCACGGCGGGGCTGCGCGTGGCGACCGCCTCCAGCATCAGCCTGGTCAGCGTCGGCGCGCTGATCGGCAACCAGGGGGCGCTCGGCAATCTGCTCACCACCGCGATGTTCTACCACCGGCCGGTCCTGGCGGTGAACTCGGTGGTCACCACCGCGGTCCTCGCCGTCGTGGCCGATTCCCTGCTGGTACTGCTGCGACGGGTGCTGACGCCCTGGCAGCCGCCGTCCGCGCGCAGGGCGGGCCGCGGCAGGGCCACGACCGCGGGCGCCGCCCGCACCCCGGAGAGCGTCTCGTGAACGTACTCGAATTCATCCGGTCGTTCTTCACCGACGGCTCCCACTGGCACGGCTACGACGGCATCCCGCAGCGCGTCTGGGAGCACGTCCAGTACTCGGCCTCGGCCCTCGCCATCGCCACGGCCATCGGCCTGCCGGTCGGCCTGGTCACCGGGCACACCGGCCGCGGCGGCAACGCGCTGGCCTTCGTGTCCTCCGCGGCCCGCGCGCTGCCGACCTTCGGCCTGCTGGTGCTGATGTTCGTCTGGCTCGGCATCGGCGTCACGCCGGTGATGATCCCGCTCGTGGTGCTGGCGATCCCGCCGGTGCTCATCACCACCTACGAGGCGGTCCGCAACGTGGATCCCTCCCCCGTCGACGCCGCTCGCGGCATGGGTATGCCGGAGGGGAAGATCCTGCTCCAGGTGGAGGTCCCGGCGGCGCTGCCGCTGATCCTCAGCGGTCTGCGCTCGGCGGCGATCCAGATCGTGTCGACGGCGACGATCGCGGCCTATGTGAGCCTCGGCGGGGTGGGCCGCTACATCGTGGACGGCCTGTACCAGCGCAACTACGAGAAGGTGGTCGGCGGCGCCACCCTCACGGCCGTCCTCGCCCTGCTCGTGCTGGTGCTGTTCTGGGCGGTGGCCCGGGTGGCGGTCTCCCCCGGCGTGCGCAGGCGCCGTACGGCCTGAGGCCGCACCGGGCCGCGCCGCACGCGTCAGCGGGGGCGGCCGGAGAGCGCACCTGTGGGGCGGGCCGCGGCCTCGCCCCCCGGGTGTCGGAGGGGACGGGCCTCGGCCCGTCCCCTCGTCACTGTTCCGCGGTGGCCAGCGCGTGTTCGAGGACGACGAGCAGCGCGTCGCGCACCGACCCGCGTTCCCGCGCGTCGAACACGGTGAGCGGCACGTGGTCGGCGACGTCGAGGGCCCACCGCACGTCGTCGAGATCGTGCTCGACCTTGCCGTCGAAGGCGTTGACGGCCACCGCGAAGGGGATCTCGCGGTGCTCGAAGTAGTCGACGGCCGCGTAGCAGTCGTCGAGCCGGCGGGTGTCCACGATGACGAGCCCGCCGAGCGCGCCCTCCACGAGGTCGTCCCACATGAACCCGAACCGCTCCTGGCCGGGCGTCCCGAAGAGGTAGAGCTTCAGGGTGGGGTCCAGCGTGACGCAGCCGAAGTCCATGGCGACGGTCGTCGTCATCTTCTCCGGGGTGTGGGTGAGGTCGTCGACCCCCGCGGCGACCGAGGTGATGGACGCCTCGGTGGTCAGCGGCTCGATCTCGGATATGGCACCGACCGTGGTGGTCTTGCCGACACCGAAGCCGCCCGCGATCACCATCTTCACGGGCAGGGGCGGCTGGGGCCGCTCGCCGTCAGCCCTCACGGATCGCGCCCCTGGAGTCGGGGACAGCTCGGAGACCATCGATAACCCTTCGCAGTACGGTGACATCGCGGTTGGAGTGGGCCGGTGCGTACAAGGCCAGTTGGCCGTCGGCGCGCAGATCGTCGGCGAGGACCCGGATCACGTTCAGGTGCATCCGGAGCTTCGCCGCGATCTCCGCGAGCGACTGCGGCTCCCGGCAGATCGCGATGATGTCGCGGTGCTGCTCGAAGACGAACGCGTCCAGTGCCGCCAGCCCCAGATCGGTCGCGACCACCTGGGTCTCGATCGGGATCGGCGGTACGAGACTGTCGCCTCCGGCGATCCGCCCCGCGGTCAGCAGGAACGGCCGGACGAACGACGCGGGTGGTTCCGCTTCCCACCCGGCGTCGTCGATGGCCGATGGCTCACCAGCCGTCATCACGTCGTCCCCCTTCACCTCTCGGGGCCGTCATCGGTCGGCATGAGGCCCCGTCGGACGTCAGCCGGCCGGCGTGACGCCCACCGTGTTCTTCAGTTCCATGACCAGCTGCGGGCTCAGGACCGCGCCGGCCCGGTTGGCGAACAGGGTCATCTCGTACGCGATGTTGCCGAGCTTCGCCTCCTTCGAGGCGACGACGCCGAGCACCGCCCCGGCGCCGAGCGCCGACACCAGGACGTGGCCTTCCTCCAGGTCGATGATCACCTTGTTCAGTGCGCCGAGGCCGTAGTTGCCCGACGCGCCCATGGCCAGGCTGGTGATGCCGGAGACGATCGCCGCGAGCCGCTCGGAGTCGGCCTGGCCGCGCTGTTGGGACACCGCGATGAGGAGTCCGTCGGAGGAGACGCCGATCACGTCGACGACACCTGCCGTCTCCGTGGCGAAACGATTGAGCAGCCAGTTGAAGTCGGCAGCGGCGGCCTTCACGTCGGTCGCCGGTTCCGCGGTCCGGGGCTCCGGCTCGCCTGTCCACATGGTCACTTGCTCGTGCCTTCCGGGAATGAGGGTCTGCTGTTGTCCGTGCTGGGGTCGTTCGGGGCGCCGGGCCGGTCCGCCGGCCCTGCGCCCGTGCCGAGGTCGTGGGCGGTGGTCTCACGGTGGGCCCGCAGGACGGCGGCCTCGAACTCGTCGATCTCGGATCGTGCCGCCTCCGCGTCCGAGGGCTGCCAGGCGGGCGGGCGCGGGTTCGTGACGGGCGGCCGTTTGGGCAGCCGGCTGGACGCGGTGGTGGCCGACAGGGTCGCGCCGCGCACCCGGCGTCGCAGCGGGCCGGCCTGGCCGGGCCGTGACGGGGAGCCCGTCCCCGGCGCGGGGTCCGCACCGGTTCCGGGGCGCGCGGCGAATCCGCCGTCCGCGCCCGGTGCCGTACCCCGGCCGCCTGGCCTGGACGCCTCCGCGCCCCGGTGCGGTACGCCGGTTCCGGTCGCCCTGGCTCCGGCGTTCGGGACAGGAGCTCCGGGGGCCCTGCCGCGGGCGTTCGGCGCAGGGGTTCCGGGGATACCGGATCCCGTGACCGTCCCGGTGGTTCCGAGGCGCCCGGCTCCCGCGCCCGGCGCCGACGTTCCCTGGCCGCCGGTGCCCGGCCGGGGCCGGGACGTCCCGGTGGCGCTCCCGGGGTGGGCCAGTGCGCCCTCGCCTCCCGTGCCCCCGGCCGGTTCCGCGTGGCGAGCGTGGCCAGGGGCCTCGCCGGGCCGGGGCCGCGCCGGAATCCTGCGCGGCAGTCCCGACGAGCCGGACGGCGTCTCCATGCGGGCGGGGCGCGGTTCGCCCGCGCCGGAACGGCGGGCGGGCGGCAGGATGTGCGCCGCGCCCTGTGCGGGGCCGGCGAGCAGCAGGTGGGACGCGGGGACGGCGACGGTGGCCGTGACACCGCCGCCCGGCGTGCGGGACAGGGCGACTTCGATGCCCCAGCGGCGCGACAGTCCGCCCACCACGAACAGGCCGAGCACCTCCGTGGGTGCCAGGTCGAGCCGTTCACGGCGGATGAGGCGCGCGTTCTCCTCCACCAGCCGCTCGGGGCTCATGCCGAGGCCGTGGTCGATGATCTCGACGAGGGCGCCGCCGGTCCCGTGCCGGGGACGGATGACCACTTCGACGCCGCTGGTCGCCGGGGAGAACATCACGGCGTTCTCCAGCAGTTCGGCGAGCATCAGCGTGAGGTCGCCGATGATGTCGGGCACGACGGTGACATCGCCCTCCGCATGCGGGGTGACCCGCTGGTAGCCCTCGATCTGGCCGAGCGCGGCCCGGACGATGTTGCTGAGCCGCACCGGGTCGGTGTTCTGGCCCGTCTCGCTGATTCCGGCGAGCAGCATGAGGCTGTCCGCGTTGCGCTGGAGACGTACGGCGATGTGGTCGATGCGGTAGAGCCGGTCGAGGACCTCGGGGTCGGTCTCGCCGCGCTCCACCGAGTCGATCAGCGCGAGTTGACGCGCGGTCAGGTTGCTGACGCGGCGGCCGACGTTGCCGAACATCTCGGCGATGTTGCGGCGGCTGACGACCTGGCGCTCCAGCAGGGCGGACGCGGTGATCTGAACCTGGTTGAAGGCCTCGGCGAGTTCACCGATCTCGTCCCGCACGGGCACCGGTACGGCCTCCAGCCGCGGCGGTCCCGCGTCGTCGGCGTCGTCGTCCGCGACCCGGGCGAGCTCGGTCTCGGCGGCGGTCGCCACGTGCTGGGCCGCACCCGTGAGGGTCCGCACCGTCCGCACCACCGAGCGGCGCACCAGCACGGAGAACAGGAGCCAGGCCCCGAAGGCGAACAGCGTGCCGGCGATCAGCCAGGCCACCTGCCACCAGGCCCTGTTCGAGGCGTCCTGGGTGTCGGCGGCGATCTCGTCGATGAGCCCCTGGACGACCTTCAGCCGGTTCTGCGCCTGGCGCTCGTACGTCGGGTCGGCGCGCAGGGCGTCGTCGAGTGCGGCGCGCAGCTGGGTCGCGTTCTCGGCGACCAGGGCGCTGGGGTCGACCTGGAGGGCGGCCCAGTGCTGCGTGATCACGCTCTGGTACGGGCTGTGCTCGATCTCGGCGAGGTCGTTGCTCTGTTCCTGGTCGGCGAACCGGGTGAACCGCTCGGCCTGGTAGGTGTACTGGTCGTAGTCGCCGACGGCGCCGGTGAACTCGATCAGCGCGTTGGGGTCCCGGGTGCGGGCGGCGAAGACGCTGGTCTCGAAGGAGGCGTGGGCGGTGTCGGCGCGCAGCAGCGCGTCGAGCAGATTGCCCGCGGACGAGGACGACTCGCTGCCGGACTGGCCGAGACCGAGGCCGTTGATGAGGCCCTCGATGACGGACCCGTACGCGGGGTCGATGTTGTCCGCGGGGATGGGGCCCTGCTCCACGGTCTTGCGGAGGCTGTCGAGTCCCTCGAGTTCCTTGAGCGCCTGCGCCTCGGCCTCGGGCAGCCGGTCCCCGTAGGCCGACCGGACGGCCGCGATCTGCGCGGCAACCTTCTGCTGCGACTGGAGATAGGCGGCGGTGTCGGGCGCGCTGTCGCCCGTGCGGGCGGCCTCGTGGCGCAGGGAGACGAGGAGCGCCTGGCGGTGCTCGGTCTGCACACCGTCGATGAGCTTGGTCACCTGCACGCTGTCGCGGGCGAGTTGGGCGGTGTCGGCGGCGGAGCGGGCGCGGTCGATCTGCCCGTAGACGACGTAGGAGAGCATGGCGGAGACGACCGCGAGCGGGACGATCACCAGGACGTTGAGTTTCCGGCGGAAGGGCCAGCGGTCGAGGAGGGGCGGCGTCCTGTCCGTGCGGGGAGCCTTCGACGCCTGTGCCGGGGTGACGGCTCGTCTGTGCGCGGGCACCCAACCTCCTTGACTTCGTTCCCCGTGGAAGCCCGTTCGCCAGGGCAGTGTGGATCAACGGTCGCGACGGCATGGTCAGGCCGACAAGTGGAACAAGGCCCTCGACGCGGCCCACACTAGCCGCTGCCGCAAGAGTGCGGCCATGATCAACCAAAAAGTGACATGCGAACGCGCCGGTTTCACACGCATATTGACCGCGTTGCGCACACGGGGCGGAGCCGCTCGGTCCCCTTCGGTGATCTATTCGTGTCTTGACGGTCCGCGAGACGGCTCGATTGGATCGTCTGGACCGTCCACACCCCCGCGCTCCGGCCAAAACCGCCCCACCACATGCCAAGTCTGGATGACCAAAGTGACCATCGCCACAAGCACCAGAAAATCCGCAACGTACGCTGTCTCCCTGCTGGTTGCGGCCTCGGCCGTACTGACGGGCTGCGGTTCCTCCGACGACTCCGGCAAGAGCGACCCGTTGAAGGGTGACACCGCCAAGGGCGGCACGGTCGTCGTCGGTTCGAACAACTTCCCCGAGAGCATCCTGCTCGCCGACATCTACGGCGAGGCTCTCAAGTCCAAGGGGATCAAGGTCAGTTACAAGCTGAACATCGGTAGCCGCGAGACCACCTACGGTCTGATCAAGAACGGCACCATCACGGTCCTGCCCGAGTACAACGGCGCCCTGCTCGCCTACCTCGACGCCAAGGCGACCCCGAAGACGGTCGACGAGACCACGACGGCGATCAACGCCAAGCTGGACTCGAAGCTCACCCTGCTGAAGCCGTCCACGGCCGAGGACAAGGACGCGGTCGCGGTCAACGAGGCGACGGCGAAGAAGTACAGCCTGACGGACAAGTCGACGATCGCCGACCTCGCCGACGTGGCGAAGGACATCGTGATCGGCGGCTCGCCCGAGTTCCAGACCAGGCAGCAGGGGCTGAAGGGTCTGAAGTCCGTGTACGGGCTGGACTTCAAGTCCTTCAAGGCCCTCGACGCGGGTGGCCCGCTGACCGTGGCGGCGCTCAAGGGCAACAACATCCAGGCCGCGGACATCTTCTCGACGGACCCCGGCATCGCCAAGAACAAGTTCGTGGTGCTCCAGGACCCGAAGAGCCTCTTCGGCTTCGAGAACGTGACGCCGCTCGCGTACAAGAGCGGTCTCTCCTCCGAGGGCGTCTCCGCCCTCAACGCCGTCTCGGCGAAGCTCGACACGGAGACCCTGGTCAAGCTCAACGGCCAGGTGCAGAACGACAACAAGGACCCGCTGGACGTGGCGAAGGAGTGGCTGTCCTCGGCCGGCCTGTCCTGACGTCCGTCTGACCGGACGTCCGCCGGACCAGTTGTCCGCCGGACCGGACGTCCGCCGGACCTGGGGCCGGAGCGTACTTTCGCTCCGGCCCCAGGTCCGTCTTCCGCTTCCGCGCGCCGAGCCGGTACTCCGGCTCGGCGCGCCGGCCGTGCCGTCTCAGCTCCGCACGCCGACCGGGGCGGTCTCCGCCTCGGCGCCCGACGTGTCGCCGACGGCACGGGGCGCGCCTGCGATACGGCGGGCACGCTGCGCGGGCACGAGGAGCGCGGCCAGCGCCGCGGCCAGGCACAGCAGCGCGAGCAGGCCGAACCCGTGGGTGTATCCGGCCTCGTAGGGCAGCCCGGACGGCTGGAGTCGGCTGGTCACCAGCACGCCGGTCAGCGCGGCACCGATGGATCCGCCGATGGTCCGGATGTTGGCGTTCATCCCGGTCGCGGCACCGGTCTGCTCGGGCGGGACGCTGCCGACGATCAGATTGGCCATCGAGGCGAAGGCCAGTCCGATCCCGAGGCCGAAGACGCCCGCCGCGAAGGCCACATGCCACTGCTCGTCGTGTTCGAGGGTCAGGAAGCCGCAGGCCACCGCGCCGAGCGCGGCCCCGGCGACGAGCAGCTTCTTCGCCCCCAGGACGGGCTCCAGACGGCCGCTCAGGACACCCGAGCAGAACATCGCGATCAGCATCGGCAGCATGAGCAGTCCGGCACCGGTGACGGTCGTGCCGAAGCCGTACCCGGCGGTGCGGGGCGTCTGCACGAAGCCGGGCAGGAAGGACCAGATCGCGTACATGCCCGCGCCGAAGAGCAGTGCGGCGGCGTTCGTGGTCCACACCGCGGGCAGCCGCATGATGCGCAGGTCGATCAGCGGGCTCTGCGAACGGGCCTCGGCGAACAGCCACAGCGCGAACAGCAGCACGGCGGCCGCGAACAGCCCGATCACCCGGGCGGACCCCCAGCCCCAGTGGGTCGCCTGACTCAGCGGCAGCAGCAGGGCCGCCAGCCAGCCGGACAGCAGGACGGCACCGAGCCAGTTGACGCGGCCCTCCGCACGGCGCGGCGACTCGGGCACGTAGCGCAGTGCGATCAGCGCGGTGAGGGCGACGACGGCGACGGGCAGCCAGAACAGCCAGCGGTAGTCGAGCGCGGTCACGATGGGACCGGCCGCGACGATGCCGACACCGCCGCCCGCGGCGATGACCGCCGACAGGTTGCTGATGCTGCCGCTCACCTCCGCCGGGGCGAATTCGTCACGGATGATGCCGAAGGACAGCGGGAACAGCGCGCCGCCGATGCCCTGGATCACGCGGGCGACGATGAGCACGCCGATCGTCGGCGCGAGCGCGGCCAGCAGACAGCCGGCGAGGACGGCGACGAGGACGGCCACGAGGGTGCGTTTCTTGCCGACGAGGTCGCCGACCCGGCCGAGGATCGGTGTGAAGACCGAGGCGGACAGCAGGTAGGCGGTCATCACCCAGGTGACGGTGGACTGCGAGGTGTGCATCGCGTGCTGGACGGTCGGCAGGGCCGGCGCGATCAGCGACTGCAGCATGGCGAACACGCCCGCACCGGTCGCGAGGACCGTGAAGGTGAGGCGAGTGGATTTTCCGGGCATGAAGAGCCTCTCCGAACAAGCGAACGGGTGCGGCCGGGGTCGTCGGGCCGCGATCGTGGGGACGGGGCACGCCGCGGGGCGGCGCGCTGCACGCCGACGAGCACACGGAGCGGTCCCCTGGAGGACGTGGAGGTGGGTGGTGCGGGCGGCGGACGACTCGGTCGTCGCGGGGCCCGCGCCGGTGGCCGACGTCTCGACACCGGGCCGCGGTACGGGATGCTGTCGCTCCGGGGCGGTGTACGGCCGCACACCGCCGAGGCGAACGCACCCCGCACTGCTAAAGTGGAGGTACGCCTCCACTGTACCGGAGGCACACCTCCGCTTCAACCTGGTCCCTTCAGGGAGGCACCCGTGACGGCACAGCCGTTCCCCGTCAGCGATCTCGTCGCGTCCCGGCGCCCGCACCGCAAGGACGCCGCGCGCAACTACGACGCGCTGCTCGCCGCCGCGCGCGAGGCGTTCGCGGAGAACGGCGCGGAGGCGTCGCTGGAGGACATCGCCCGTCGCGCGGGCGTCGGCATCGGCACGCTGTACCGGAACTTCCCCACCCGCCGCCATCTGTTCGAGAGCGTGTACGCGGACGAGGTGAACGACCTGTGCCGGGTGGCCCAGGAGGTCGCCGGACATGAACCGTGGGAGGCACTGGCCTCGTGGCTGCGCCGCTTCGTGGACTACACGGTCACCAAGCGGGCCATCCGTGAGGCGCTCAACAACGAGTCGGAGATCTTCCTGGCCTGCCGCACGTCCATGTACCAGGCGGGCGGGCCGCTCTTCACCCGCGCACAGGAGGCCGGCGCGGCGCGCACGGACATCGGCTTCGACGACCTGCTCCGCATGGTGGCGGGCATCACCGCCACCAACTTCCTGGACGACGAACAGCGCGACCGCGTGCTGGCGGTCGCCCTGGACGGGGTCCGCACGACGCGCTGACGCTCACCGGTCGTCGCCCGACGACCCCCTGCGCTGTTCGGGCCGGGCGGGCGCGATGATCGTGGCGGCCGTCCCCGGCGCGGCCGGACCGTCGTCACCGAGCACCTGGCAGCGCTCCTGTCCGTGGCGCACCCACAGGGCCGCCGTCCAGGCACACACGAGCGCGTCGATCAGGTCCTCGCGGTGCTTGTACGCGGCCGACGCCAGGGGCGAGGGCTCGTCCACCAGCCGGCGGGACACCGGGTGGGAGGAGATCCGCAGCGGCGGATCGGCCACCGCCAGACCCACCAGGCGCCCGATCAGCCGGTCGCACTCGGCGGCGCGCACCGCCCGCCACTCGGCCGCGGGCACCCCTGCGGGCCTGCGTTTGTACGTGGGGCGCTGCTCGGCGTATCCCCACTCGGACGCCCCGACGAGGGTCGTGTACGGATAGCACTCGGACATGACCCGCCCGGCGCCCGGCGGCCCGCCCCGTCCGTCGTCGTAGGCCCAGCCGGCCGCCCGCAGCCGTTCTCGCAGCACCACTCCGGCGAGGCGGGGCGAGGCCAGATTCGTACTGTTCGCGCTCACCTTCCAGCGGCCGTACCGGCGCCCCACCTCGCGCTCGCACGGGCGCTGTCCCGACGGGTTGTCCACGACCAGGGGCGCGTCGACGAACGCCAGCGCCGGGCCGCCCGCGGCCGCCTCGCCGAGCCAGGCCACGGTCTCGTCGATCCCCCGGGTCCAGCCGCAGTCGAGCACCTCGCCAAAGGCGTCGACGACGGCGACGCCCGTCTCGTTGGGCCCGGACCGGGGGCCGCCCTCGGACCAGGCGAGGTCGATGCCGATGTACCGCTCGATGGCCATGGACGCTGTCCTATCAGAGGCGCGACGGCGTCCGGAGCGGGAGCACGCAGGAGCGGCAGGGCACCGGAGCGGGAGCGCGGAGGGTTGACGGTCCGCGCACGGGCTGGAAGCAGGGGGCGAGCCCGCACCCTCACCCAGGGACGCCCGGGTAAAGGAATTGCATGGTCTAGTCCAAAGTGACGTTTGGTCTAGTCCAACTTATTGACGTGATCGCGACAGCGCCCGGAAGCTGGGGCCCTTCCCCCACTCCCCTGGAGGCACAGTGAGACGTCTTCGCGCATGCCTGGGCGCCGCGGCCGCGGTGAGCCTGGCCGCCGTCGGCACGACCGCACTCGTCGCGGGCAACGCCTCGGGCGCGACCACCGCGCTCAGCAACCGCTGGTACGCCGCCGCCCCGTATCTGATGCCACTGGACAACGACCCGCCGGACGCGGGCGCCATCATGGACGCGACCGGTCTCAAGGCGTTCCAGCTGGCGTTCGTCCTGGCCCCCGACGGCGGTGGCTGTTCGCCGACTTGGGGCGGCACCGCGGCGGTCTCCTCGGACACCGCCGTGCAGTCGGTCGTCAACGCCATCCGCGCCAAGGGCGGCGACGTCTCCGTGTCCATCGGCGGATACGGCGGCACCAAGCTCGGTCAGGCCTGTTCGGACCCGGCGTCCACCGCGGCGGCGTACCAGCAGGTCATCACCAAGTACGGCCTGCACGCCATCGACTTCGACCTGGAGGAGCCGGAGTACGAGAACACGGCGGCCATCAGGAACGAGATCGGCGCCGCCAAGATCCTCCAGCAGAACAACCCGGGCCTCTACGTCTCCGTCACCACGGCGGGGACGGCGGACGGCACCGGCTGGTTCGGCAAGCAGATGCTGCTGGAGGCGAAGTCCCAGGGGTTCACGCCGAACAACTTCTCCATCATGCCGTTCGACGGCGGCTTCAACGGCGCCGCCTCCCAGACGAGCGCGCTCACCAACTTCAACGCGATCCTCCAGTCCACCTTCGGCTGGGACCAGGCCACCGCCTACGCCCACGAGGGCTTCTCCGGCATGAACGGCCGCAGCGACACCGGCGAGTACTTCTCGCAGGCCGACTTCCAGACGGTGCTGGACTACGCCACCAGCCACAACATGGACCGCTTCACCTTCTGGTCCCTCAACCGCGACCGTCAGTGCACCCCCGCCGACAACGGCGGGCGCACATCGGGCACTTGCTCCAGCGTGGCGCAGAGCGCATGGGACTTCGCCAAGTACTCGGTGAAGTTCGCGGGCGTCACCCCGCCCACCGGCACTCCCACGCCGACCCCGACACCGACCCCGCCGAACACCGCGTGCAAGACGGCCTGGAGCTCGACGGCGGTCTACACCGCCGGCAACGAGGTCTCGTACAACAAGCACAACTGGAAGGCCAAGTGGTGGACCCAGAACGAGGCGCCGGGGGCCTCGGAGTGGGGACCCTGGCAGGACGAGGGCGCCTGCTGACGGGGGTCGCAGCGGCGGGAGCCGCGCGAGGCGGAACCGTGCGAGGCGGACCGTCCGGCACGGAGCCGCGCGAGGCGGACCGTCCGGCACGGAGCCGCGCGAGGCGGACCGTCCGGCACTGAGCCGCGCAAGGCAAAACCGTCCGGCACTGAGCCGTCCGGCACGGGGGCCGGGCACCCTGTCCTCCGGGTGTCCGGCCCCGTGCCGTGCCGGGCGACGCACGGCTCAGCCGGTCACAGCGACGTCATCACGTGCTTGATGCGCGTGTAGTCCTCGAAGCCGTACGCCGACAGGTCCTTGCCGTAACCGGACTTCTTGAAGCCGCCGTGCGGCATCTCGGCGACCAGGATCATGTGGGTGTTGATCCACACGCAGCCGAAGTCGAGGCGCTTCGACATGCGCATCGCACGGGCGTGGTCCTTGGTCCACACGGAGGAGGCGAGGGCGTAGTCGACGCCGTTCGCCCACTCGACGGCCTGGTCCTCGTCGGCGAAGGACTGCACGGTGACGACCGGGCCGAAGACCTCGTTCTGGACGATCTCGTCGTCCTGCGCGAGACCGGAGACGACGGTCGGAGCGTAGAAGTACCCCTTCTCACCGACCTGGTGGCCGCCCGTCTCCACCTTGGCGTGCGAGGGAAGCCGGTCGACGAATCCGCTCACCTGGGCCAGCTGGTTGGCGTTGTTGAGGGGGCCGAAGAGCACGCCCTCCTCGTCGACGCCACCGGTCCTGACGTCGGCGGCGGCCTTCGCGAGCGCGGCGACGAACTCGTCGTGGACGGACTCGTGCACCAGCACGCGGGTCGCGGCCGTGCAGTCCTGACCGGCGTTGAAGAAGCCGGCGGTGGTGATGCCCTCGACGGCCTGGGCGAGGTCCGCGTCGTCGAACACGACGACCGGGGCCTTGCCGCCGAGCTCCAGGTGGACGCGCTTGAGGTCCTTGGCGGCGCTCTCGGCGACCTGCACGCCGGCGCGCACCGAACCGGTGATGGCGGCCATGGCCGGCACCGGGTGCTCGACCATCAGCTGCCCGGTGGTGCGGTCGCCGCACACGACGTTGAGCACGCCCGCGGGCAGCCCCAGCTCCTCCAGTACGCCGCCGACGATCTCGGCGAGCAGCACCGTGGAGGCCGGAGTGGTGTCCGAGGGCTTGAGAACAACGGTGTTGCCGGCGGCGATCGCCGGGGCGAACTTCCACACCGCCGTCATCATCGGGTAGTTCCACGGCGCGACCTGCGTGCACACCCCGATGGGTTCCCGGCGGATGATGGAGGTCAGACCCTCCGCGTACTCCCCCGCCGACCTGCCCTCCAGCAGCCGCGCCGCGCCCGCGAAGAAGCGCAGCTGGTCGACCATCGGAACGATCTCCTCGGTCCGGGTCACCGCGCGGGGCTTGCCGGTGTCGCGGCACTCCGCCTCGACGAGTTCCTCGGCACGCGCCTCGACGACGTCGGCGACCCTCAGCAGAAGGCGCTGCCGGGTGCTGGGCGTGGAGTCGCGCCACACGGCGAAGGCCGTCGCCGCGGCCGTCATCGCCGCGTCCACGTCCGCCGCCCCCGACAGCGGTGAACTCGCGTACACCTCGCCGGTGGTGGGGTCGACGACCGGAAGCGTGCGCCCGTCCTCGGCGTCGACGAACCGTCCGTCGATGTAGTTGCGCAGCGTGCGGATCTCGCTCACGACGTTCTGTGCTCCTCGTGGCAGCTCGGGAATCGCGGAACCGCGGGCACGGCCGGTGACCAGGCCCGATCTCCCGCTCCAGGACACCGACGCTAATCAGCGCACGGCGGGGCATGAAGTGGCGGAACCGTCCACTGCGAGGACGCCCCGAGGATGATCTGCACACCTGGTCGGCGCAAGCAGGGTCTCGGCGACGCGCTCGACGGCGCGTGGCATTCACCACAGTTCGCTCTTTTAGGTGCCGATAGACCCATATAAAGAGTTTTATAGCTAGCTGGACTGCCTCGGCATCCAGTTACAGGGATTCAACGACCAGTGACACGGGAGAAGCGTTTGATCACGGCACGTAAAGGGCGCGCCCGGATGGCGGCTGCGGTCGGTGTACTCGGCGGTGTGCTCTCACTCACGGCCCTCGGCGGCACCAGCAACGCTGCGACCAGCGGTAACGACGCCGGGACCTACCCGAAACCGCAGGCGTCGGCGGATCGGGCGGCCACCCCGGAGGCTTCCGACGCCCGAATAGAGATCACGCCCAAGGAAGGCGCCTACGGTGTCGGGATCAATGACTCCGTCAAGGTCACCGTCAGCAACGGCAAGCTCACCAAGGTGACCATGACCGCCGTCGCGACCGGCGCCGAGGTTCCGGGCACCCTGTCCGCCGACGGCACGTCCTGGAAGCCGAACGGCCTCCTGGAGCGGGCCACCCGGTATCAGGTCGCCGCGGAGGCCAAGGACGCCAAGAGCCGCTCCGCCACCGGGAACGCCACGATCACCACGGTCTCCCCGGCGAACAACTTCATCGGGCACCTCTCCCCCGAGGACGGCTCGACCGTCGGCGTGGGCATGCCGGTGACGGTCAACTTCGACAAGGCGATCAGCAACAAGACCGCCGTGGAGTCGAGGATCCAGGTCAGCTCCAGCAGCGGCCAGCAGGTCGTCGGCCACTGGTTGAACGACTACCGCCTGGACTTCCGCCCCGAGAACTACTGGCAGCCCGGCTCCATCGTCGTCGTCACGCTCAACCTCAACGGCAGCCAGAAGGCGGTCTCGTTCAAGATCGGCCGGAGCCAGATCAGTACGGTCGACGCCAAGACGAAGCAGATGACCGTCGTACGGGACGGCAAGACGATCAAGACCATCCCGATCTCGTCCGGCAGCATCGAGCACCCGACCTACAACGGTCAGATGGTCATCTCCGAGAAGTTCCGGCACATTCGCATGAACGGTGCGACCGTCGGGCTCACGAAGAAGGACGGCAAGCCCTCCTACAACATCGAGGCCGTACCGCACGCCATGCGCCTGACCTCCTCGGGCACCTTCATCCACGGCAACTACTGGGGTGGCGACGGGGTCTTCGGCAAGGTCAACACCAGCCACGGCTGCGTGGGCCTGAAGGACGTCAAGGGCGGCGGCGACGGCAAGCAGCCTGCCGCGTGGTTCTTCGACCACTCGATGATCGGTGACGTCGTGATCGTCAAGAACTCCGAGGACAAGACCACGTTGGCCCCCGACAACGGCCTCAGCGACTGGAACATGCCGTGGGGCGAGTGGGTCGCGGGCAGCGCGACCGGCTGACGCCACGTCGCTCCCCGAGCGTCTGAACCTGAATCCCTTCCGCCGGGCGGCGGGCGACACCATGTCGCCCGCCGCCTGCGGCGTCAGGACGCTCGAGCAGCCCTCGCCGCCGGCGGCCACGAACATGCAACTAGGGCCACGACCGTAAGGTCGAGGCCCTCATTTGCATATCGTCAATGGTTGTGTCCGAGGGGGGACTTGAACCCCCACGCCCGATAAAGGGCACTAGCACCTCAAGCTAGCGCGTCTGCCATTCCGCCACCCGGACCAGGTGTCTGCCGCCCGGCCGGGGGTGTTCCCCGCGGCGACATGGACAACAATACCAAGCTTTCGGAGTGCCTTTCACCTGCGTTTCCGCGCCGCCGGAGCCGATGCGCGGGTGCCCGCAGGGGGTATCTCGGTCCTTCACCACGGGTGACGGGCCGGCTACGGGAACAGGCGCGCGGTCGCTGCCGTTCGACCTCCGCCGGCCGGCGACGCGCCGGGCGTCGCGGTCGCCGGAGATCGTCGGGACCGCGGGTGAGCGGCGCCCCGCCACGGGCGCCGCTCACCCCCGCCCGGCACGTCGAGAACTCACCTCACGAGGGGAGCCCTCGCACGAGCGGGCGGCAGGGTCACGTCAGGAGACGGCGGGCCGTCACGGCATGAGGTGGTAGTCCGGGAAGTTGCCGGGCAGCCGCTCCCCCGCGGGTCCCTGCGTGACCGCGCGCACCAGCAGTTCGCCGCCCACGAACGCGCCGCGCCATGACGCCCCGAATCCGCCGAACAGCTCGTCCCGGTCACCGCGCGAGCGCGGCTTGCTCTGCCCGACCTTGAAGGCCCGGACCTGCGGCGCGAGCCGTTCGTACGTCGCCTCGTCGTCCGTCGACAGGGTGGCGACGAGCGCGCCGTTGGAGGCGTTCATGGCGGCGAGGAGTTCGGCCTCGGTGTCCACGAGGACGATGGTGTCGACCGGTCCGAAGGGCTCCGCGTGGTGCAGCGGCGAGGACGGCGGCGGGTTGAGGAGCGTGACCGGCTGGACATACGCCGAGGTGTCCTGGCCGGGCAGGAAGCGGGCGTCGGACAGGCTGCCGCGGTGCAGCGGGACGGCTCCCCGGTCGATGGCCTCGGCGACCTGGTCGTCGAGCTCCTTGGCCTTCGCCGCGTTGATGACGGGGCCGAAGTCCAGGGTGGGGTACGGGTCGTCGCGCTGCGCGACGGCGAGCGGGTGACCGACCCGCAGGGTACGGACGGCCGGCAGGTACGCGGCGAGGAACTCGTCGAACAGGGCGCGCTGGACGACGAAGCGCGGGTAGGCGGTGCAGCGCTGCTTGCCGTAGTCGAAGAGTTTGGGGACCACGGCCGCCAGCGCGTCCCAGTCGGTGTAGTTCCAGATTCCCCAGGTGTTGAGTCCTTCCTGTTCGAGCACGTGCCGCTTGCCGAGGTCGGCGACGGCGGTGGCCACGGCGGCGCCGGTGTCCCGGCCGCCGACGAAGGAGACGCAGCCGATCTCGGGTGCCCGCACCAGCGCCTCGGACAGCTCGCCTCCGCTGCCGCTGACGAGGATGACGGGGATCCCCTCCCGTGCCGCGAGCGCGCAGGCCAGGGTGAGGCAGGCGACACCGCCGTCGGTCGGGGTCTTGGCGATGACCGCGTTGCCCGCCAGTGCCTGCACCAGCATGGCGTGGACGAGCACGCTCATCGGGTAGTTCCAGCTGGCGATGTTGGAGACGGGGCCTTCGAGCGGGGCGCGGCCGGCCACCATGGGCTCGATGCCGTCGACGTACCAGCGCACGCCGTCGATCGCCCGGTCCACGTCCGCCTGGGCGAGCCGCCAGGGCTTGCCGATCTCCCAGACGAGCAGGAGGGCGAGCAGTTCCCGGTGTTCGGTGAGCGCGTCGAGGGTCGCCGCGACGCGGGCGCTCCGCTCGGCGAGCGGCACATGGCGCCAGGCGCGGTGCTGGTCGAGGGCGGCGCGCACCGCTCGCTGAGCCGTGGCGCCGTCCAGTCGCGGCGGGCCCGCGATGGGGCTCTGGTCCACGGGGCTGGAGGCGGGCAGCGCGCGGCCGTCCGCCTGCCATGCCGCGTTCCAGAGGTTGAGCACCCGGTCGTCGCGGAACGCCTCGGGGGCGACGGCGAGGCATCGCTGCCACGCGTCGGTCCAGGAGGTGCCGGACTTGAGGGTGAGGGTCTGGGGCGGGGAGGTGTCGTGGTGGATTGCCATGGGGTGTCTCCGCTCTCGGTGCACAGTCGGGGGCGGGGGGCGTGGCCGGCCCGGCGGGGCCGAAGAGGGTGGCTCGGCCCGTGGGTCGTGCCGGTCGGCGTACCGGACGGGCGCGCGTGGCTGTCGGTTCCGACGGTCCGGGTGGTCGCGCGGGCCGGTGCCGTACGGGCGATCGGTGACGCTCGTTGTTGTCGCGCGGGCGGGTGGTGACGCTCGTCGATGTCTTACGGACGTGTGGTCGTGGTCTTACGGACGTGTGGTCGTGTGCGTCGGCGCCGGACGGTTGTCGCCGTCGCGCGGGCCGGCGCCGGACGGTCGTCGTCGCGCGGTCGCGCGGGCCGACGTCCTGCGGGCCCGCGGTCGCGCACGACGACGACGTGCCCGGCTCGTTGTCGCACGGGGCGACGACGTACCTGGAGGTCGGTCACGCACGTCGCCCCGTACCGACGGTGGTCGGGTGCGCCGAGCCGTACGGGACGGTGGTCCCGTGCTCCGGCTCCGTGCGGGACGGTGGCCGCATGTCTGGTCGGGAGGGCGTGGTCGCGTACTTCTTCAGGACAGTAGATGAGACCGTCTGCTTCAGGACGGTAGTGACGCCGCCCCGTTTCCGACAGTCACCTCGCGTCGACTATGAGTGACGTCACGCGCTCTTCCAGGCGCGCCAGCACCAGGCGGGCGGTCTCGGTGGGTGTGCCCCCCACGCGCACCCCGGCCGCCTCCAGTGCCTCCTTCTTCGCCTGCGCGGTGCCCGACGAGCCGGACACGATCGCTCCCGCGTGGCCCATCGTCTTGCCCTCGGGCGCGGTGAATCCGGCGATGTAGCCGATGACGGGCTTGGTCACGTGGTCGCGGATGTACGCGGCGGCCCGTTCCTCGGCGTCGCCGCCGATCTCGCCGATGAGGACGACGAGTTCGGTGTCGGGGTCGTCCTGGAAGGCGGCGAGGCAGTCGATGTGGGTGGTGCCGACGACGGGATCGCCCCCGATGCCGACGCAGGTCGAGAACCCGATGTCGCGGAGCTCGTACATGAGCTGGTAGGTGAGGGTGCCCGACTTGGAGACCAGGCCGATCCGGCCGGGCTTGGTGATGTCGGAGGGGATGATGCCCGCGTTGGCCTGCCCCGGGGTGATCAGGCCGGGGCAGTTGGGGCCGACGACGCGGGTGCCGCGTACGGTGGCGTAGGCGTGGAAGGCCACGGAGTCGTGGACCGGGATGCCCTCGGTGATCACGACGGCGAGTCCGATGCCCGCGTCGGCCGCCTCCATGACGGCGGCCTTGGCGAAGGCGGGGGGCACGAAGACGACGCTGACGTCGGCGCCGGTCGCCTCGATGCCCTCGGACACCGAGCCGAAGACCGGTACGGCACGGCCGTCGAAGTCGACGGTCCGGCCCGCCTTGCGAGGGTTGACACCGCCGACCACGTCCGTGCCGGCCGCGAGCATCCGCCGGGTGTGCTTCATGCCCTCGCCGCCGGTCATGCCCTGGACGAGGACCTTGGACTCCTTGGTGAGAAAGATGGCCATGTCCGGCTCCTTCAGCTGGCGACGGCGAGTTGGGCGGCTCGGCGCGCGGCGCCGTCCATGGTGGTGGCCTGTTCGACCAGGGGATGTGCGCGTTCGTCGAGGACGGCCCTGCCGCGTACGGCGTTGTTGCCGTCGAGCCGCACCACGAGCGGTTTGGTCAACCGCACGCTCTCCAGGGCCTGCACGATGCCGTCGGCGACGGCGTCGCAGGCGGTGATGCCGCCGAAGACGTTGACGAAGACGGATTTCACCGAGGGGTCGGAGAGGACGACGGACAGGCCGTCCGCCATGACCCGGGCGGAGGCTCCGCCGCCGATGTCGAGGAAGTTGGCGGGACGGGCTCCGCAGCCGGCGACGACGTCCAGCGTCGACATGACCAGTCCCGCGCCGTTGCCGATGATGCCGACCTCGCCGTCCAGCTTCACGTAGTTGAGGCCCTTGGCTGCGGCTGCCGCCTCCAGCGGGTCGTCGTGCGCGGTGTCCTGCTCGCCCCAACGCGACTGCCTAAAGCGGGCGTTGTCGTCCAGCGTGACCTTGCCGTCCAGTGCGAGGATCTGTCCCTGGGCGGTCCGCACGAGCGGGTTGACCTCCACCAGGACGGCGTCCTCACGGGTGAGCACCTCCCAGAGCCGCACGAGGACGTCCACCGTCTGCGGTGGCAGACCGGCCGCCTGCGCGATGTGGGCGGCCTTGGCCGAGGTGACGCCCTCGGCGGGATCGATCGCGACGCGGGCCACGGCCTCGGGCCTGGTCGCGGCGACCTCCTCGATCTCCATGCCGCCCTCGGCGGAGGCGATCGCGAGGAAGCGCCCGGCGGCGCGGTCGAGGACGTAGCCGACGTAGAACTCGGTCTCGATGTCGACGGGTTGGGCCAGCATCACCTTGCGGACGGTGTGGCCCTTGATGTCCATGCCGAGGATCTGGCGTGCCGTCAGTTCGGCGGCCGCGGGGTCCGCGGCGAGTTTCACGCCGCCCGCCTTGCCGCGTCCTCCGGTCTTCACCTGAGCCTTGACGACCACGCGGCCGCCGAGCCTGCGGGCGATCTCGCGCGCCTCCTTGGGCGAGTCCGTGACCTCGGCCCTCGGTACCAAGATGCCGTATTCCTCGAAGAGTTCCCTTGCCTGGTGCTCGTACAGGTCCATTCCCGGCTCCTGTCTGCTGAGTCATCTGGGGAGCGACCCCCAGGCCTTCGAAAAGTGCCGCACGCCCCCTGGACACCACCCACCGGATGCGGGATAACAAGCTTCATACAGTATTCGTCGACTGTATGCAATGTACCGCGAGAGCGTTCCAACCCCCTACGAAGGGACAGGACTTCGCCATGCCCGACGGCAGCAGCGACACCAACACGACCTTCATCTCCGGTGGGCACCTGGTCGCCAAGGCACTCAAAGCCGAGGGTGTGGAGGTCATCTACACCCTCTGCGGCGGCCACATCATCGACATCTACGACGGCTGCGTCGACGAGGGCATCGAGGTCGTCGACGTACGCCACGAGCAGGTCGCCGCCCACGCCGCCGACGGTTACGCGCGCATCACCGGCAAGCCGGGATGCGCCGTGGTCACGGCGGGTCCCGGGACCACCGACGCGGTGACCGGCGTCGCCAACGCCTTCCGCGCCGAGTCCCCGATGCTCCTGATCGGCGGTCAGGGAGCCCACACCCAGCACAAGATGGGGTCCCTCCAGGACCTGCCGCACGTCGACATGATGACGCCGATCACCAAGTTCGCCGCGACGGTGCCGGACACCGCGCGCGCCGCCGACATGGTGTCGATGGCGTTCCGTGAGTGCTACCACGGGGCGCCCGGCCCTTCCTTCCTGGAGATCCCACGGGACGTCCTGGACGCGAAGGTGCCCCTGGAGAAGGCCCGTATCCCCGCGGCCGGCCGCTACCGTGCCTCGACCCGCTCGGCCGGCGAGCCCGAGGCGATCGAGAAGCTCGCCGATCTGCTCGTGCACGCCGAGAAGCCGGCGATCCTGCTGGGCGGTCAGGTCTGGACGACCCGCGGCACCGAGTCCGCGATCGACCTCGTGCGCACCCTGAACATCCCCGCCTACATGAACGGCGCCGGCCGCGGCACGCTGCCGCCCGGCGACCCGCACCACTTCCAGCTCTCCCGCCGCTACGCGTTCTCCAACGCCGACGTCATCGTCATCGTCGGCACGCCCTTCGACTTCCGCATGGGCTACGGCAAGCGGCTGTCGCCGGACGCGACCGTCGTGCAGATCGACCTCGACTACCGGACCGTCGGCAAGAACCGCGACGTCGACCTGGGCATCGTCGGCGACGCCGGACTGATCCTGAAGTCGGTGACCGAAGCGGCCTCCGGCCGGATCAACGGCGGGGCGTCCAAGCGCAAGGAGTGGCTGGACGAACTGCGGGCCGCCGAGCAGACCGCGATCGAGAAGCGGCTGCCCAGCCTGAAGTCCGACGCCTCACCCATCCACCCGTACCGGCTGGTGAGCGAGATCAACGACTTCCTCACCGAGGACTCGATCTACATCGGCGACGGCGGCGACATCGTCACCTTCTCCGGGCAGGTCGTACAGCCCAAGTCGCCGGGCCACTGGATGGATCCGGGACCGCTCGGCACGCTCGGCGTCGGCATCCCCTTCGTGCTCGCGGCCAAGAAGGCCCGGCCCGACAAGGAGGTCGTCGCCCTCTTCGGCGACGGCGCCTTCTCCCTGACCGGCTGGGACTTCGAGACCCTCGTCCGCTACGACCTCCCGTTCGTCGGCATCGTCGGCAACAACTCCTCGATGAACCAGATCCGCTACGGCCAGGCCCAGAAGTACGGCCTGGAGCGCGAACGGGTCGGCAACACCCTCGGCGACGTCCAGTACGACAAGTTCGCCCAGATGCTGGGCGGTCACGGCGAGGAGGTCCGCGACCCCGCCGACATCGGCCCCGCCCTGCGGCGCGCCCGCGAGTCGGGCAAGCCGTCGCTGATCAACGTCTGGGTCGACCCGGACGCGTACGCCCCCGGAACCATGAACCAGACGATGTACAAGTGAGGTGACCCGGCCATGACCAAGGCTCTCGAAGGCATCCGAGTCCTCGACATGACGCACGTCCAGTCCGGGCCCTCCGCGACCCAGCTCCTGGCCTGGCTGGGCGCGGACGTCGTCAAGCTGGAGGCGCCGACCGGCGACATCACGCGCAAACAGCTGCGCGACCTCCCGGACGTCGACTCCCTCTACTTCACGATGCTCAACTGCAACAAGCGGAGCATCACCCTCAACACCAAGACCGAGCGCGGCAAGGAGATCCTCACCGAACTGATCCGGCGCTCCGACGTCATGGTCGAGAACTTCGGCCCCGGCGCGGTCGACCGCATGGGCTTCACCTGGGACCGCATCCAGGAGATCAATCCCCGTATCGTCTATGCCTCCATCAAGGGGTTCGGGGACGGTCCGTACACCAACTTCAAGGCGTACGAGGTCGTCGCGCAGGCCATGGGCGGGTCGATGTCGACCACCGGTTTCGAGGACGGACCGCCGCTGGCGACGGGGGCCCAGATCGGTGACTCGGGCACGGGCGTCCACGCCGTGGCGGGGATTCTCGCGGCGCTGTTCCAGCGGGAGAACACCGGGCGTGGCCAGCGGGTCAACGTCGCCATGCAGCATGCCGTGCTCAACCTCTGCCGGGTGAAGCTGCGCGATCAGCAGCGCCTGACGCACGGCCCGCTCGCCGAATATCCCAACGAGGACTTCGGCGACGAGGTTCCCCGGTCCGGGAACGCGTCGGGCGGCGGGCAGCCGGGCTGGGCCGTCAAGTGCGCGCCGGGCGGGCCCAACGACTACGTGTACGTCATCGTGCAGCCCGTCGGCTGGAAGCCGATCAGCGAACTCATCGGACGCCCCGAGCTGGCGGACGACCCCGAGTGGGCCACCCCCGAGGCCCGGCTGCCCCAGCTGAACAAGATGTTCCAGCTCATCGAGGAGTGGTCGTCCACCCTCCCCAAGTGGGAGGTGCTGGAGAAGCTGAACGCCCACAACATCCCCTGCGGTCCGATCCTGTCGACCAGGGAGATCATCGAGGACGAGTCGCTGGTCGCCAACGAGATGGTCGTGACGGTGCCGCACCCGCAGCGCGGCGAGTTCACCACGGTGGGCAGCCCGCTGAAGCTCTCCGACTCCCCCGTGGACGTGACCAGTTCACCGCTGCTCGGCGAGCACAACGAAGAGGTCTACATCGGCGAGCTCGGTCTCGGCGACGAGGAACTGCGCCTGCTCAAGTCGAACGGAGTGATCTGATTGATGGCCGAAGACCGGGTGCTGAGGGTGCGCACGCTCCTCGACGCCGTGCGGGCCGAGGGCAGGAACGCGCTCACCGCGCCCGAGGGAAAGGTGATCGCCGACGCGTACGCGATCGCCGTCCCCGGCGAGGAGCTCGCGACGGACGTCGACGAGGCGGTGGCCTGCGCGGCGCGCTTCGGCGGGCCCGTCGTGATGAAGATCGTCTCCCCCGACATCCTGCACAAGACCGACGCCGGCGGCGTGATCGTCGGCGTGCAGGGCGCGGCGGACGTACGGGCGGCCTTCCACAGGATCGTCGAGAACGCGCGGGCGTACGACCCGCAGGCCCGTATCGACGGTGTCCAGGTGCAGGAACTGCTCCCGAAGGGCCAGGAGGTCATCGTCGGCGCGGTCACCGACCCGACGTTCGGGAAGGTCGTCGCCTTCGGGCTGGGCGGAGTGCTGGTCGAGGTCCTCAAGGACGTGACCTTCCGCCTCGCCCCCGTGGACGCCGACGAGGCGCTGTCGATGCTCGACTCCATCCGCTCGGCGGAGATCCTGCGCGGGGTGCGCGGCGCCCCGGCGGTGGACCGGTGGGCGATCGCGGAGCAGATCCGCCGGGTCTCCGAACTCGTGGCGGACTTCCCGGAGATAGCCGAGGTGGACCTCAACCCGGTGATCGCCACTCCGGAGGGTGCCGTCGCCGCGGACATCCGCGTGATCCTCGCGGACGGGGCTCCCAAGGAGCGCCGCAAGTACGGCCGCGAGGAGATCCTCACCTCGATGCGCCGGCTGATGCAGCCGTCGTCGGTCGCCGTGATCGGCGCCTCCAACGAACAAGGCAAGATCGGCAATTCGGTCATGCGCAACCTCGTCGACGGCGGCTTCTCCGGGGAGATCCATCCGGTGAACCCCAAGGCCGATGACATTCTGGGCCGCAAGGCGTACAAGAGTGTCACGGACGTTCCCGGTGAGGTGGATGTGGCGGTCTTCGCGATCCCCGCCAAGTTCGTGGCCTCGGCCCTGGAGGAGGTGGGACGCAAGGGGATCCCCAACGCCGTACTGATCCCCTCGGGCTTCGCGGAGACCGGCGAGCAGGAGCTCCAGGACGAGATCGTAGCCATCGCCGAACGGCACGGCATCCGGCTCCTCGGCCCCAACATCTACGGCTACTACTCGACGTGGCAGGACCTGTGCGCCACGTTCTGCACCCCCTACGACGTGAAGGGCGGCGTCGCGCTCACCTCGCAGTCCGGCGGCATCGGCATGGCCATCCTCGGGTTCGCCCGCACGACGAAGACCGGCGTCTCCGCGATCGTCGGGCTCGGCAACAAGTCGGACCTGGACGAGGACGACCTGCTCACCTGGTTCGGCGAGGATCCGCACACCGAGTGCATCGCGATGCACCTGGAGGACCTCAAGGACGGACGTGCCTTCGTGGAGGCCGCCCGCGCGACGGTCCCGAAGAAGCCGGTCGTGGTGCTCAAGGCGGGCCGTACCGCGGCCGGGGCGAAGGCGGCGGGCTCGCACACCGGGGCACTCGCCGGCGACGACGCCGTGTACGACGACATCCTGCGGCAGGCCGGCGTCATCCGGGCGCCCGGCCTGAACGACATGCTGGAGTACGCGCGCGCGTTGCCGGTGCTCCCCGCCCCCAAGGGCGACAACGTCGTGATCATCACCGGCGCGGGCGGCAGCGGTGTGCTGCTCTCGGACGCCGTCACCGACAACGGCCTGTCCCTGATGGAGATCCCGTCGGACCTCGACGCGGCGTTCCGGAAGTTCATCCCGCCGTTCGGAGCCGCGGGCAACCCCGTCGACATCACGGGCGGCGAGCCGCCGTCGACGTACGAGGCGACGATCCGCCTGGGCCTGGAGGACCCGCGCATCCACGCGCTCGTCCTCGGCTACTGGCACACCATCGTGACCCCGCCCATGGTGTTCGCCGAGCTCACCGCGCGCGTGGTGGCCGAATTCCGCGAGCGGGGCATCGAGAAGCCCGTCGTCGCGTCGCTCGCGGGCGACGTCGAGGTGGAGGAGGCCTGCCAGTACCTCTACGAGCGCGGGGTGGTGGCCTACCCGTACACGACCGAGAGGCCGGTGGCCGTCCTCGGCGCGAAGTACCGCTGGGCGCGCTCGGCGGGGCTGTTGGGGGGCGGTTCATGAGGTGACCGAGCGCGGGGGCGGTCGACGGTGCGCGTCGGCCGCCCCCAGGACCCGTGCGCACACGAAAGGCATTTGGACAGGGGGCGCTGGCCAGATCTTTCGACGCAAGGGGTGCTGATCCGACATGACTACCGCCGACCTATCTACGTCCGTCCCCTACAGGGAGGTGACGGATCGCAACGGCCGCCTTTACCGCATCGGTGAGACCGACCGCGACATCATGGGGCGACCACGCTGGACCATGGTGCTCTTCCCCTGGATGGGGATGCTGGGCATCAGTTCCTCGGAGTACGCGTTCACATCCGCCGAGGACACCCTGCACGACGCCCATCTGTGGAGCAGTGGGCACATCTTCTGGCTGATGGGCGTCTGGGTCTTCTTCCAGGCCGCCGTCGCCTTCCCCGCCGGGCAACTGCGCGAGAGCGGGCGGCTGCCCGCGCGGTACGCCATGTTCCTCGGCGCGCTCGGCACGATCCTGGGATATCTCTCGCTCGCGTTCGCACCGCATGTCACCGTCGCCTACATCGGCTTCGGCATGTTCAGCGGCATCGGCGCCGGCTTCGTCTACGCGACCTGCGTGAACATGGTCGGCAAGTGGTACCCGGAGCGCAAGGGCGGCAAGACCGGCCTGGTCAACGGCGGTTTCGCCTACGGCTCGGTGCCGTTCGTCTTCCTGTTCACCTCCTACATGGACCTCAGCAACTACCAGGGCGTCCTCATCTCGGTCGGCCTGATCTGCTGCGCCGTGGTCGCCTTCGCGGGCTGGTTCTTCAAGGATCCGCCCAAGGGCTGGTGGCCGCCGCACGTGGACCCGCTCAAGGTGTCCGACGACCCGAAGATCCGGCGGGCACTGGAGAAGAACCCGCCGGCCGTCAAGCAGTACACCCCGAGGGAGGCCGCCCGTACCCCCGTTCTGTGGATGATGTGGTTCTGTCTGCTGTGCACCGCGGGGATCAACATCTTCGGCATCGCCTTCCAGGTGCCGTTCGGCAAGGACATGGGTTTCGCCGGAGGGATCGTCGCCACGGCGATGTCCCTGAAGGCCATCGTCAACGGAACCGGTCGCGGCGTGATCGGCTGGATCTCCGACCGCTTCGGGCGCCGCAACACACTGATCATCGTGTGTCTGGTGCTCGGCTCCGCGCAGTT
This sequence comes from Streptomyces siamensis, assembly GCF_039543605.1. Lineage (NCBI taxonomy): Bacteria > Bacillati > Actinomycetota > Actinomycetes > Kitasatosporales > Streptomycetaceae > Streptomyces > Streptomyces siamensis. Next base: position 68,019 of record NZ_BAABKB010000010.1, read on the forward strand.
CGGTGTGCTCGTCTCCGGCCAGATGGGCAGCATGCCGTTCTTCCTGTTCTGCTCCATGGTCTCCGGCTTCGGCGGCGGGGCGATCTTCCCGCTGTTCGCGGCCATGACGGCGGACTACTTCGGCGAGAACAACAACGCCTCCAACTACGGCATGGTCTACAGCTCGAAGCTGATCTCGGGCCTCGTCGGCTCGGGCATGGGCGCGGTCGTCGTGGGCGCCTGGGACTACCACGGCGCGTTCGTGCTCGCGGGCTCCATCGGCCTGGCCTCCGCCGTGCTGGCGCTCTTCCTGAAGTCCCCGGGCCGCCCCAGGGCCCGCGGCATCGTCCCCAACCCGCAACCGCTCGGCGAGGAGATGGCGTGACATGACGACGGAACGCATCGCCGCACAGGGCTCACCGGCCGACGCCGGCGCCTCGAACCGCTCGTACCGTGAAGTCACCGACGCCCGGGGCCGCGTCTACCGGATCGGCGAGACGGACCGGGACATCCTCGGACACTCCCGCAAGTTCATGGTGTACCTCCCGTGGGTCGCCATGATGGCCATCAGCGTCTTCGAGTACGCGTACGGCTCCGCCGAGGACACCCTGTCCCACGCGCACGGCTGGACGCAGAGCAACACCTTCTGGATCCTCAGCGTCTGGGTCTTCTTCCAGGCGGGCGTCGCCTTCCCCGCGGGCTGGATGCGGGAGAAGGGGATCCTCACCGCCCGCAAGGCGATGTACCTCGGCGCCGGCATGTGCGTGATCGGCTTCCTCGCCCTCTCGCACCTGAGCAACGTCCTCCTGGCGATCCTCGGTTTCGGTGTCATCGGTGGCATCGGCTCCGGCCTCGTCTACGCGACCTGCATCAACATGGTCGGCAAGTGGTTCCCGGAGCGCCGGGGCGCCCGGACAGGCTTCGTCAACGGCGGATTCGCCTACGGCTCCCTGCCGTTCATCTTCATCTTCAACTACGCGTTCGACACCGGGAACTACCACCGCGTCCTGGACCTCATCGGGTGCTACGTGATGATCGTCGTGCTGTCCTGCGCGTTCTTCTTCAAGGACCCGCCGAAGAACTGGTGGCCCGACGACATCGACCCGCTGACCCACGGCGGCGACGCCAAGTCGGCCGCCAGCCTGGCCAAGAACCCTCCCGCGGTGAAGCAGTACACACCCAAGGAGGCCGTCAGGTCGGGGGTGCTCCCCTTGATGTGGATCACCCTGGTCATGACCGCGGGTGTGTCGATCTTCGGGATCTCCTTCCAGGTCGACTTCGCCAAGGAGGTCGGCTTCGGTCCACTGGTCGCGGCGTCCTCCATGGGCATCATGGCCGTCATCAACGGCATCGGGCGGGCCGTCGTGGGCTGGCTGTCCGACACCTGGGGCCGCAAGATGACCCTGGTGTTCGTCATCGTGGTCCTGGGGCTCGCGCAGTTCGGAGTGATCTGGGCGGGCGACGTCAAGAGCGAGTGGCTGTTCCTGTTCTTCGCCTTCCTCTCCGGTTTCGGCGGCGGCGCCTTCTACCCGATGTTCGCGGCGCTGACGCCGGACTACTTCGGCGAGAACTACAACGCCACCAACTACGGGCTGGTGTACAGCGGCAAGCTGATCAGCGGCCTGTTCGGCGGCGGGCTCGGCTCGATGGTGGTCGCCGCCTGGGGCTACAACGGCGCGTACGCGCTGGCCGGCGGCATCTCGATGGTGGCGGCGGCGATCGCGCTGCTGCTGAGGCAGCCCGGACGCGACAGCGACGTCCTGACGCCGACACCGCAGCCGGCGGGCTGACGGACCGTCTCCCGGCCGGCCTCGCCGGCGGGCGGGAGACGAGCACGGCAGCCGGTACCGATCAGGCGGCCCTCCCCACATGGTGCGTCGTGGGGAGGGCCGCCTGATGCGCTGCTCCTGGCTCAGTGGCGCCCGTCGCCGGGACGCCGGTGCGTCAGCGGCACTTGCGCAGGGCCGCGATGTTGTCGTACCCGATCTTCGCGTGGTTCAGCGACTGGGCCGGGTCGGTGCCGCTCGGGGCGTTGTCCTGCTCGACCATCGGGTTGTGGTAGTTGCGGGCCCCGACGCGTGAGAAGAACGTGGTGTAGTCGATGACGCCGGTGCCGAAGGGCACCATGTCGTAGCCCATGCCGTTCGTGGTGTTGACCGTGCCGTCCTTCGCGTGGAAGAGCGGGTAGCGCTTGTTGTTGCGCACGACGAGTCCCGCCGGGTCGAAGACCTTCTCCCTGGTGGAGCCGTCGAGGGCGGTGTAGGTGTGGAACTTGTACTGGGCGACGTGCGCCCAGAAGATGTCCATCTCCAGCCAGACCACCTTCGGGTCGGTGATCTTCAGGAAGTACTCCAGCTTGCGGATGCCGGAACTGCGGGTCGGGCGGCCCTGGGCGTCCAGCGGGCCCCCGTCGAGCAGGAAGCCGTAGGCCGCGTCGTGGTTGTGGGTGTACAGCTTGAGGCCGGCGCGGCGGGCGATCTCGCCGAGCGCGTTCCACTTGTCCGCGGCCACGTCCCAGTCTGCGCGGTAGGCGCTGCCGGTGGGGTCGCCGCCGGTGCCCATGTGGTCCATGCCGAGGATGTTGGCGATTTCCAGGTGCTTCTTGAAGGTGTCCAGGTCGGGCGTGGTGAAGGGCCAGGACGACGGTATGAAGCCGTGGTTGCCCTGGGCCCGCAGTCCGTACTCGTCGAGCCAGGAGCGCAGCAGCTTCGCGCCCTCCACGGACTCCAGGTTGGCGCCGCCGGGGGCGTTGGCGTGCTGGCCGTATCCGGCGAACTCCACCTGCCGGTAGCCGAAGCGCGAGAGCTGCGCGAAGACCTCGCGGAAGCCCGAGGGCAGGTCGGTGGAGAGCGGGTCGCGGCCCGTCGCGTCACGGACGGTGTAGAGGATGATGCCCCGCTTGTCCGCGGGCACGAGGACGTCGCCGCCCCGGTCTCCGCCTCTGCCCCGCTCCTGGGCGAGGGCCGGCGAGGCGCCGAGGACGGGGGCGGCGATCGCCGCGGTCGCGGCGGCGGTGCAGGTGCTGAGGAAGCGGCGGCGGCTGACGCCGAGGGTGCGGCGCAGGGCCTCGCCGGTTCCGGTTTCGTCGTTGAACGCGGTCACGGTGTCTCTCTTTCGGGTCGGTGTTCAGCTGGGTCGGGTGCCGGAGGTCTGCTGCTCGTGCGCGTGATCGCCGCGTTCCGCGGGCAGGGCGTGCCTGACGCACGGCGGTCGTGCGTCAGGAGTGCGCGGGACGCGTTGTCAGTGGCGCGTGGTTCACTTTCTGTAGTCGCTCGTCACGGCTCGTGAGGCCTCGTCAGGTGAGGCCGGCCAGGTCGAGCAGCAGGGATTTCACTTCGGTGGCCGCGACGCGGCCGGTGACTGCGCGGGGGGTGGAGCAGAGGATGAGCGGACCTTCGTCGTCGCTCAGGGGGAGGCGGCCGTGGCTGCCGCGAATAGGTGAGGGGTCCAGCGGCACGACCGCCATGCGGTAGCGCATGCCGAGCTTCTTGCGTGCCAGCGCCGTGGCCGCCTTCACCTTGACGTAGGGGTCGAGGGGATCCATGAAGAGCTCGACCGGGTCGTATCCGGGTTTGCGGTGGATCTCGACGAGCTGCGCGAAGTCGGGCGCGCGGGCGTCGTCGAGCCAGTAGTAGTACGTGAACCAGGCGTCCGGTTCCGCGACGGCGACGAGTTCCCCGGAGCGCGGATGGTCGAGGTGGTGGGCCTTCTTGCCCTCGTCGTCGAGGAGTCGCTCGATGCCGGGCAGACCGTCCAGCGCCGCCTTCGTGGCCTCCATGTCCTCTGGGCGCCGCACGTAGACATGGGCGATCTGGTGGTCGGCGACCGCGAAGGCACGGGATGCCATCGGGTCGAGGTACTCCATGCCGTCCTGGGTGTGCACTTCGAGGAGCCCTGCCCGGCGCAGGGCGCGGTTGATGTCGACGGGGCGGTCCGCGCGCGTGATCCCGTACTCGGAGAGCGCGACGACGGTGCGGCCCTCGGCCCTCGCGTCGTCGAGCAGGGGGGCCACGGCCGCGTCGAGGTCGGCGGCGGCCTTCAGGGAGCGCGGGTCGTCGGGTCCGAAGCGTTGCAGGTCGTAGTCGAGATGAGGGAGGTAGCACAGGGTCAGGTCCGGCCGCCGGGTGCGGTTGACGTGACGGGTCGCGTCGATGATCCAGCGGCTGGAGACGAGGTCGGCGCCGGGCCCCCAGAAGTGGAAGAGGGGAAAGGTGCCCAGTCGCTCGGTGAGTTCGTCGTGCAGGGCGGCCGGCCGGGTGTAGCAGTCGGGTTCCTTGCGGCCGTCGGCGTAGTAGACGGGACGGGGGGTGACGGTGATGTCGGTGTCGGCGCCCATGGCGTACCACCAGCAGATGTTGGCGACGGTGTAGCCGGGGTGTGCGCGCCGGGCGGCGTCCCACAGTTTGTCCCCGGACACCAGGCCGTTGTGCTGACGCCACAGGAGTACGTCGCCGAGCTCGCGGAAGTACCAGCCGTTGCCGACGATGCCGTGCTCGCTGGGATGGGCGCCGGTGAGGAAGGTGGACTGGGCCGCGCAGGTCACGGCGGGCAGCACGGTGCCCAGGTGGGCGCGGGAGCCGGACTGGCCGAGGGCCTTGAGGTGCGGCATGTGGTCGAGGAGACGGGGGGTGAGGCCCACGACGTCGAGGACGAGCAGCGGGGTGGGACGGGGCTGCTCGGCCACGTGCTCGGGCTGCGGTGTCGGTACCGACGGCTGGGTCACGGCAGCTCCTTGAGGCCGAGGTCCGTCAACAGATCGCGGGCGAGGGTGAGTTCGGCGGCGATGCCGTCGGCGAGCTGGGCGCGGGCACGGGGCCGCAGCTCGGGCGGGAGGGCCTGCCAGGTGTAGGTCTCGACCTCCAGGTGGTGGGTGAGTGGGTGCGGGCCGCCGACGAGGCGGGTCAGCGCGGCCCGGAGCACGGGGAGGGTGGAGGTGAGGGGTGCGGCGGGGGCCGCGTGCAGCGGGACGTGGAAGTGGGCGCGCCAGGGTGCGGCGTCGGGCAGGGCCTCGCCCGTCAGGGCTTCTCCGAGGTCGTCGGTGCCGCGCAGGCCGGCCGCCGTCCGCGTGCGGGTCTGGTGCAGGAAGCGGGGTTCGTCGAAGGCGGCGAGGGCGTTGCGGACTTCGGGGAGGTGGGGGTGTTCGGCGTGCAGGGCGGCCGAGAGCTGGGACTTGACGACGCGGACGCCGGCTCGGGCCAGCGTGTCCAGGGCGGTGTCCGGGTCTTCGAAGGAGGTGGCGAGGTGGCAGGTGTCGACGCAGATGCCGATGCGGTCGTGGCCGATCGCGGTGAGCGGGGCCACGGCGTCGGCGGTGGTCTCGACGGTGCAGCCCGGTTCGGGCTCCAGGCCGACGCGGATGGAGCGGCCGGTGAGTTCGTGCAGCGCGTCGAGGCGTTCGGCGAGCGTGGTGAGCGCGGTGCGGGCGGCCTGTGCGCGTTCGTCGTCGTACACGGTGCGCCAGGCGAGCGGCAGGGTGGAGACGCTGCCCTCGGTGACGTCGTCGGGCAGCAGCTGGGCGAGGACGCGGGCCAGGTCGGTGGTGTGGACCAGGCGCTCGGGGTCGGCCCAGTCCGGCCGGTAGACGCGGTACTTGACCTCCTCGGCGCCGAAGCCCTCGTACGGGAAGCCGTTGAGGGTGACGACCTCGAGGCCCCGGCGGTCGAGTTCGGTGCGCAGGCCGCGCAGTGCGGACGGGTCGGTGACCAGGGTGCGGGCGGCGTCCCTGGCCAGCCACAGGCCGATGCCGAGGCGGTCCCGGCCCAGGCGGCGGCGCACCGGCTCGCAGTGGTCGCGCAGCTGTGTCAGGACGCCGTCGAGGGTTTCGGCGGGGTGGACGTTGGTGCAGTAGGCGAGGTGGACGGTGGTGCCGTCCGGGTGGCGGAAGCGCATCGGTCACTCCCCGCCGCGGAGGATGGAGTTGCCTTCGTGGGTGGCGTCCGCGGCGGTCACGTCGAGGGACAGCCGCCCGCTGAGCCCGTAGAAGGCGACCGGGTTGCGCCACAGCACGCGGTCCACGTCGTCGTCGTCGAATCCGGCCCACAGCAGGGCCTCGCCGACCCGGCGGGTCTTGAGGGGATCGCTTCTCCCCCAGTCCGCGGCCGAGTTGACGAGCACCTTCTCCGGGCCGTAGGCGCGCAGGACGGCGACCATCCGTTCCTCGTCCATCTTGGTGTCGGGATAGACGGAGAAGCCCAGCCAGCAGCCGCTGTCCTTGGCCTCCTTGACGGTGGTCTCGTTGAGGTGGTCGACGAGGACCCGGTCCACCGGCAGGGCGGACTCGCGGACGGCGTCCAGGGTGCGGCGCAGGCCGGCCAGCTTGTCGCGGTGCGGGGTGTGGACGAGTGCGGGCAGCTCGTGGTCGGCGGCGAGCTGGAGCTGTGCCGCGAGCGCGGTGTCCTCCGCCGGGGTCATCGAGTCGTAGCCGATCTCGCCCACGGCCACGACCTGGTCCTTGACGAGATAGCGGGGCAGTTCGTCGAGGACGGGGACGCAGCGGGGATCGTTCGCCTCCTTGGGGTTGAGGGCGATGGTGCAGTGGTGGGCGATGCCGTACTGGGCCGCGCGGAAGGGCTCCCAGCCGAGGAGCGAGTCGAAGTAGTCGAGGAAGGAGGCCGGTGAGGTGCGGGGCTGGCCGAGCCAGAAGGCGGGCTCGACCACGGCGCGGACACCCGCCGCGTGCATCGCCTCGTAGTCGTCGGTGGTCCGTGACGTCATGTGGATGTGGGGGTCGAAGATGCGCATCAGGACTCCTTGCCGGACGTGCCGGTCGCACCGGAGGCGCCGGGGCCTCGGGACGTGCCGGTGGGGGTTGCCGTGGGCTCGGTCAGGGCCAGGACGCGGTACAGGTCTTCGGGCACGGGACGGCCCGCGGCGGTGCGTTCGTCGGCGTAGTCGCCGAGCATGCGGGCCAGTTCGGTGTCGGCGCGGGCACGCCGGGCCAGGTCCGCGACCTCGTCGACGGGTACGCCGGTGAACAGGCACTTGAGGACGGCATGGCGCCAGTGGTGTGCGGGCAGATGCCGTGCTGCGTACGGGCCGACGGCCGCCGCGAGCAGCCGGGTGTCGTTGGTGCGCAGGGCGTCCTCGACGAGGGGCAGCGTGTCGGGGCCGTCCACGAGATGGGGCAGCACGTGCAGGACGGCGAGGCGTTCGGCGGCGGTGCCCTGCCGGTAGACGCGCGTGAGGGCGTCCGGGTCGGCGCGGGCCGCGTACAGCAGGAGCACGCGGGCGTCGTCCGAGTGCTCGGGCCCGCACCGGCGTCCGGCCTCGGCTATCCGCAGCTCCCAGGTGGAGATGGGGCCGTGGGTGCCGGGGTGGTCCGCGGCTTCGCCGAGGGCACGGTCGAACCAGGCGCGGGCGTCCGGGCGCAGGCGGCTGTCGAGGCGGGCGTGCAGGGCGGTCAGGGCGGCGGGGGCGCCTCGCCCCGGGCGGGTGTCCCGGGCGTGCGGGCCGGACCGGCCGTCCTGGGTGCGGTTCGGGTGGTTCACGGAGTTCTCCCTTCGGGGCTCTCGGGGATCGCCCGGGCCGCGCGGTGGAGGAACGGGAGGGACTGCGCGGCGAAGTGCGGGCCCGCGTGGGAGTGGCGGGGCAGTTCGACGACGGTCAGGCCTTGGTAGCCGGTGGCGGCCAGTGCTTCGAGCACGGTCGGGAAGTCGATCTCCCCGTCTCCGAAGGGGAGGTGTTCATGGACGCCGCGGCGCATGTCCTCGATCTGGACGTGGCGCAGCCACGGGGCTGCGGCGCGCACGCAGTCGGCGGGTGGGAGGGGTTCGAGGCACTGGCAGTGGCCGATGTCGAGGGTGAGTCCGAGGGCGGCCGGGTCGCCGAGCGCGTCGCGCAGCCGGTGGAAGTCGGTGAGGGAGGAGAGCAGATGACCGGGTTCGGGTTCGACGGCGAGCGGCACACCCGCGCGGCCGGCCGTCTCGACGACTGGGGCGAGTGCTTCGGCGAGGCGCTTCCAGGCGGTGTCCTCGTCCGTGCCGGACGGGGTGACGCCGCTGAAGCAGTGCACGGCGTGGGCGCCGAGGTCGGCGGCGACGCGCACCGCCCGCAGGAGCAGGTCGACCCGGCGTGCGCGGTCGTCCGGGTCCGGATCGAGGAGCGAGGGCCCGTGTTTGCGCCGTGGGTCGAGGACGTAGCGCGCGCCGGTCTCGACGGTGACGGACAGGCCGTGCGCCGCGAGGGTGCGGGCCACGCGCGCGGTGCGGGCGGCCAGGTCCGGGGCGAGCGGGTCGAGATGCATGTGGTCGAGGGTCAGGCCCACGCCGTCGTAGCCCAGGTCGGCGAGGAGTGCGAGGGCGTCGTCGAGACGGAGGTCGGCGAGGCCGTTGGTGCCGTAGCCGAAGCGGAGGGCGGGGGCGGCGGGGGTGCCGGCCGGGCCGGGGCTCGATGTCATGTGACGCTCACCTTCCTCGCGAACCTGCGGGCCGCCGGTGCGAGGGCCGCGGTCAGCAGCGCGGTGACGGGCGCGCCCGCGCGGGCGGCGAGGGTGGCCTGGAGCGGGATCATGGCGCGGATGCCCCCGCCGACGGCTCGTTGGACGAGCGGGGGTGAAGGGTTCAGGGCGGCGTGGAGGAGAGGGCGGGCCGACGTCGCCGCGTAGGCGAGGGCGAGGGCCGTGCGCAGGGTGTCCGTCGGGGCGGACACCGCTCCGGCGGGCCACGGCGTCGCCCCCGCCGGGCCCTGGCCACCGCCTGCTCGTCCCGTTCCGGGAGCCGGGCGGCTCGTCAGGCTCCAGGCCAGCGCGCCCGTCGTGGCCAACGCGGCGAGCGGTGCCACCGGCGAACCCCCTTGTGTCTCCCCGCGGGACACCGTCGTCACGGCGAACGTGTGGGTGGCCAGGGCGAGGGCGGAGGGGACGGCGCGACGGGCCGCGGTGGAGCGGCGGCCGACGGCGCCGCGCGTGACGCCGGGCGTCCGGCCGGGCAGTGCGCCTCCTCGGGTCCCGCGGTCGGCCGGGCCGACGGGACCGGACGGTCCGGATCGTCCGGCGGGTCCGGCGAGTCCCGCCAGTTTGCTCAGTCCGGCCAGTCCCGTCAGTCCCGTCAGTCCGGTTCGTGTGGCGTGTCCGGTCGGTCCGACGGGTCCGACGGGTCCGGCGAGTCCGGTGAGTCCGGCGAGTCCGGCGTGTCCGGCGGGTCCGACAAGTTGGCTCAGCCCGGCCAGCCCGGCCAGTCCCGTTCGTCCAGCGGGTCCGGCAGGTCCGGCGGTTCTGGCCGGTTTCCCCGGTCCGGCCGGTCCCGCCGTCGCGGTTCGTCGGGCGGGGCCGGTCGGTCCGGCGGATTCGGCCGGTCCGGCGGTCGCCGACGCCCCGAGGAGGACGTCCAGTCCGCGGGCGGCGGCCATCGCTGCGGGCCCGGCGGGGGTGCGTTTGAGGAAGAGGTCGTAGGCCCAGACGGTGGCCGCGAGAGGAGCGGCGACCGCGAGGGAGGGACGGCCCGCGCGGGACGCCAGGGCGAGCCCCGCGGCCGTCAGGACTCCTGCCGCGGCGAGTGCCGCGGCCGGGCGTACGCGGCCGGAGGGCAGCGGGCGGTGCGGGCGTTCCACGGCGTCCTCGGCGCGGTCGGCCCAGTCGTTGAGGGCCATGCCCGCCTCGTACAGGCAGACGGAGGACCCGATGGCGAGCAGGGTGCGGGAGTTCGGGCGGGCGCCGATGGCGGCGGCGCCCGCGAGGGCGTCGCCGGGCACGGTGAACAGGGCGGGCAGACGCAGCAGTTCGGCCCAGGCACGCACCCGCGCGCGCCCGCTCGGCCGCGCCTGGTCGGGCCCCTCCGGCCGGGCTCCGCCGGGCCGCGTGCCCGCCCGTTCCTGTCGGCCGTCGCCGGCCCCTCGGCCATCGCCGGCCTCTCGGGCGCGGGCGGCCTCTCGGCCATCCCCCGCCTCCGGGTCATCCTCTGCCGAGCGGCTCCGCCCGGCCGACCGGGACTCGCCCGCTGACCGGGAGGCCTCTCCCGTCCGGGACTCACCTGCCGACGGCGACCGGCCTGCCGACTGGAACCCTTCGCCCCGCTGAGCCGTCTCGGCCGGCCCATGGCATCGGGGCGACCGCCGTGTTCCGAGTGCGCGGAGGTTCACCGGGTCTCCTCGGGGAGCGGGCGGAGGCGGGTGGCGAGGTCGGCCAGGGCCGCGTACTGCTCGCCCAGGGACGAAGGGCCGTCGCCGACCGGGTCCTTGAAGTAGAAGCCGAGTTCGCTCAGCGGGCCGGAGAGGCCGGCCTCGTGCGCGCGGGCCGTGATGCGGGCCAGGTCGAGGACCAGGGGCGCCGCGAGCGCCGAGTCGCAGCCCTGCCAGGTGGTCTGGAGGACCATCCGGGTGCCGAGGAAGCCGTCGAAGGCGATGTGGTCCCAGGCGGTCTTCCAGTCACCGAGGACGGGGACGTCGTCGATGTGGGTCTCGCCGTCGGGGGCCGCACCGAGGGTGTCCGCGAGCACCCGCTCCTTGCCGGCGTTCTTGGCCGCGGCGGCGGCCGGGTCGGCGAGGGCCGCTCCGTCGCCTCCGCCCAGGAGGTTCGTGCCGGACCAGGCACGGACCGACAGCGCGCGCTGGGCGAACATCGGGCCGAGCACCGAGCGCAGCAGCGTCTGGCCGGTCTTGCCGTCACGGCCCGCGTACGGCAGTCCGCTGGACTCGGCCGGCGCCGTCAGCTCCGGGTGGTGCAGGCCGGTGGAGGGGGTGAAGTTCACGTACGGGCAGCCGGCCCGCAGGGCTGCCGCCGCGTACAGCGAGCTCGGCGGCATGGCACCCGGTCGTACGGGCTCCGTGGAGGCCACGTTCACCACCACCGCCCGGTCCAGGCCGCGGCGGCGCACGAAGTCCCGCAGGTCCGCGGCGAAGGCGTCGATGAGCTCGTCCGGTGCGCGGGTGTCGCCGGGGGTGGGGCCGCCCGGGCGGATCTCCCGGTCGGCCGCCTCCAGTTCGGCGGCGATCGCCGAGGGCAGGCCGTGCGGGAGCACACCTCCGGCGGCGAGGGCCTCCGCCCGCTTCGGGAGCGGACAGTCCACCGTGTCGTGGCCGCCGAACACGAGGGACGACAGGGCGGGCAGGCCGCTGCCGGTGAAGACGTCGGTCTCGGTGACCATGCCCGTGGGGGCGTGCAGGCCGGCGGTCACGGCGGCGCAGCCCGCGATGACGGTGGTGGCGACGGAGCCGCGAGCTCCGACCAGCCACACCCCCACCCGTGGGGCGGAAAGGGACGCGGACATGGGCAGCCTCCTTGTCGTACGTCAGCCGGAAGAAGCCGGAGATCCCGGGAACGGACAGGGCCGGGAGGACCGGTAGAAGCCGATGGGGGACGGCGGGCGGGAGTACGGCGTCTCCCGCCCGCCGCCGCTCAGTCGCCCGGCGAAGCCCCTTGTGCGGAGGACTTCGTGGGCAGTTCCTTGATCCGTACGTCACGGAAGGACACCTGGTCGTCGGCTCCGTGGTTCTGGATGCCGACGTGCCCGTCGCGCAGGCTCCGTACCGGATCGGTGTTGGTGAAATCGTTGATCTTGACGCCGTTGAGCCAGACCCGGAGCCGTTCGCCCTCGACGCGGATCTCGTACGTGTTCCACTCCCCCGGCGGGTTCAGCGCGCGGTCGCGCTTGCCGAGATCGGCGGACTGGAAGCTGTACACGGCCCCGGTGGTGCGGTCGGGGGCGTCGGTCGCGTCGATCTGGACCTCGTAGCCGTTGTCGACGGCGGACCACGGGTCGTCGGAGGCCGGGAAGCCCACGAAGACACCGGAGTTGTCGTCCCCGGCCACCTTCCAGTCCAGTTTCAGCGAGTAGGACCGGAACGCGGACCCGGCGTACCAGAGCATCCCCAGCCCTCCGGACGACGTGAGTGTGCCGTCGTCCGAGAGGGAGAAGGAGCCCGGTCCCGCCTGTTTCCACGCCGACAGGGAGTCGGCCGTGCCGTCGAAGAGCGGCCGGTAGCCGTTCTCCGGGCGGCAGTCGGCCTGTGCGGCCCCGATGGCGTAGCGGATTCCGCCCAGCAGGTGGTGGCGGAAGGCGGGTTCGGCGTACGACTCCTTGGTGTGACCGCCGCCGGTGTAGAAGGCGCGGCCGCCCTGGTACTCCTGGCACCAGGCGATCGGATGGTCGCCGTTCATCGTGCCGCCGGTGTACGACGACTCGTCGAGCGAGGCCAGGATGTGCGCCCGGTCGCGCGGATCGGAGCGGTAGTTGTACCACTCGTCGGTGCGGTCCCAGGCCTGCGGCAGCTCCGAGGTGGCCGGGTGCGCCCGGTCCTCGACGTTCACCGTCGCCGGCTGGATCGCCGGGTGCGACTGGAAGTAGGCGCCCGCGAGGCCGCCGTAGAAGGCCCAGTCGTACTCGGTGTCGGCGGCCGCGTGGATGCCCACGTAACCGCCGCCCTTCTTGATGTACTTCTCGAAGGCGCTCTGCTGGGGGCCGTCGAGGACGTCGCCCGTCGTGGACAGGAACACCACGGCGTCGTACCGGGCGAGGTTGCGGGCGGTGAAGGCTCCCGCGTCCTCGGTGGCGTCGACGGCGAAGCCGCCCTCCGTGCCCAGTTCGCGTACGGCCGCGATCCCCTCGGGGATCGAGTCGTGCCGGAAGCCCGCCGTCTTGGAGAAGACGAGGACTCGTTTCGCGTCCGCGCCCTTGGACGCGGCGGGTCCCGACACACAGCCGAGCAGCAGGGCGGCAGCGGCGCCCGCGGTCAGCATCCGTGCGGATGCGCGCATGACCGTCACCCCTTCCGTCAGCTCGTCGTGAAGGTGAAGTCGTCCACGTCGTAGAGCGCGCCGGTGCCGCTCCCCTTGAAGACGAGGTACAGCGTGGTGGTGCCGCGTGGTGCGCCCGCGAGGTTCGCGGTGACGTCCTGGAAGGTGTCCCAGCTGCCGGTCACGGGCACGGTCGCGCTGCCCAGGAGCCGGCCGGTCGGGGAGCCCGCGCGGACCTGCAGGGTGCCGCCCGATCCGGCGGACGAGACACGTGCCGTGATCTTGGTGGCGTTGTCGAGGACGTACGGGGTGAAGGAGATCCAGTCGCCGTTGTTGATGTCGCCGACCGTGCGACCGCCGTGGGCGCTGGTCTTCGACTGGAGGGTGACACCGGAGAAGTCGTTGTAGTGCTCGGCCTGACGGTGCCTGGGCTGGAGCACGTTGCGGTCGTGGGTGGTCAGCGGGGCCTGGCCGCCGCCTCCTCCGTCGGTGTACTCGGCGTCGAGGACTCCGAAGATGTTGGCGTCCTCGTCATGGCCGCCGTCGGCGCTGGTCTGGAGGGTGCCGGAGCAGCCGTTCGCCGAGGTGAGCGGGTGACCGTGGCTGTCGTGGCCGAGGATGAAGGTGACCTTCACCTTGGAGCAGTCGATCGTGGTGCCGTCCTCGGGGTCGGTGACCTTCACCTTGAACGGCACGGGGTCGCCGAAGCTGAACAGCTGGCCGTCGCGCGGCAGTTCCACCGTCACCTTGGGCGCGGTGTTGCCGACGACGATCTGCACGCTCGCGCTTCCGGTGCGTCCGCCCGGGTCCTTGGCGGTCACGGTCGCCGTGTAGGTGCCGTTCTTCGTGTACTTGTGCGTCGGGTTCGCGGCGGTGGACTTGCCGCCGTCGCCGAAGTCCCAGCTGTAGGTGAGGGCGTCGCCGTCGGCGTCCGTCGAACCGGCCGAGGAGAAGCTCACCTTGAGCTTGGCCTGGCCGGAGGTGCGGTCGGCCGCGGCCTGCGCCACGGGCGAGTGTCCGTCGGTGGCGTTCTCTATGCGGTAGAGGCCGGAGTTCTCGTCGCCGCCGAACCAGGCGGTGCCGTAGTCCAGGACGTACAGGGCGCCGTCGGGTCCGAACGCCATGTCCATCACCTGGGTGCCGGTCCACGGCACGTCGTTGATGGACTGCACGGTGCCGTTGCCGTCCTCGACGATCCGCTTGATCCAGCGGCGGCCGAACTCACCGGCGAAGAAGTTGCCGTCGTAGGCCTCGGGGAACTTCACGGGCGAGTCGAGCGAGGCGTCGTAGTGGTAGACCGGGCCGCCCATCGGGGACTCCGAGCCGCTGCCGAACTCCGGGACGGACGCGCCGTCGTACGGGATCCAGGCGGGCTGCGCCGGGGGCAGGTCGGTGAGGCCGGTGTTGTGGGGCGAGTTGTTCTTCGGTGCGGCGCAGTCGAACGCAGCGCCGGAGGCCTTGGTCCCGAAGTCGTAGTCGACGTAGGCGTCGTTCTTGCCGGTGCAGTAGGGCCAGCCGAAGTTGCCGGCCTCGGTGACCCGTGCGAACTCGACCTGTCCGCCGGGTCCGCGCGCCGGGTCGGCCGCGCCCGCGTCCGGGCCGTAGTCACCGACGTAGACGATGCCCGTCTTCTTGTCGACGCTGAAGCGGAACGGGTTGCGGAAGCCCATCGCGTAGATCTCGGGGCGCGTCTTGTCCGTGCCCGGCGCGAAGAGATTGCCCTCGGGGATGGAGTAGGAGCCGTCGGCGTTCACCTTGATGCGCAGGATCTTGCCGCGCAGGTCGTTGGTGTTGCCGGCCGAGCGCTGGGCGTCGAACGCGGGGTTGCGGTCGGCACGCTCGTCGATGGGCGTGAAGCCGTCCGACTGGAAGGGGTTGGAGTCGTCGCCGGTCGACAGGTAGAGGTTGCCGGCCGCGTCGAAGTCGATGTCGCCGCCGACGTGGCAGCAGATGCCGCGGGAGGTCTGGACGTCGAGGATCTTCTTCTCGCTGGCCGAGTCGAGGGTTCCGTCGGTCTTGAGGACGAAGCGCGAGAGACGGTTGACGCCGTCGAAGGGGGCGAAGTCCGCGGCCGTGCCGGTCTCCGGGGCGTCGCCGGCGGGCGTGTCCAGGGGCGGGGCGTAGTAGAGGTAGATGAAGCGGTTGTCGCTGAAGCCGGGGTCGATGCCGACGCCCTGGAGGCCTTCCTCGTCGTGGCTGTACACGTCGAGCTTGCCCGCGATCTTGGTGTTGCCCGCCGCGTCGGTGAGGCGGAGTTCGCCGTCGCGCGAGGTGTGCAGGACGGAGCGGTCCGGGAGGACGGCGAGGGACATCGGTTCGCCGACCTCGGGCTCGCCCTTGGCGAGGGTGACTTGCTGGAAGTCCTCGGCGGCGGTCCCCGCGTCGGCGACGGCTGCGCCGGCCGGGGGTGTCGTGAGCGTGAGGGAGGCGGCGGCGAGGAGCGCGCCGCTCAGCAGGGCGAGCGTCCCGCGCAGTCTGGGACGCCTTGAGTGGCTCTTGTTCGCTCTGGTGCGTGTGTTCTTCCTGTTTCGGACGTTCGGGTGCACGAAATGCCTCCATGAAGGGGCCGGTCGTACGGGTGTGTGCGGGACGCCGGGGTGCGCCGTCACCCCGGAACTCTCTGGGCGGCCCCGTGCGGGGCCGGTCGGCCCGCAGCCGGACCGTCCGGGTCCGGGCCGGGCCTGGCGCTCCGGTCCCTGGCGGGGCCGGAACGGCCTGCTCTTCTCCGGTCCGCGCGGGGCCGGTGCGGCCGTTCGCTCCGGCCCGTGCGGGCCGGAATGCCTGGCCGTTCCCGGCCGGTCCGGGCCCGGGACGAGCCTGCTCACCTCGGCCCGTGCGGGCCGGTGCGATGCGGCCGGGTCGACCCGTGGCGGGCCGGTGCGGGCCTGGTCGTACCGTCCGCTGTGGGCCGGTGCGGGCCTGGTCACACCGTCCGCCGTGGGCCGTGCGGCCTGGTCGTTCACACCGGTCCGCCGTGGGCCGGTGCGAACCGGTCACGTCGGCCCGTGACGGGCCGGTGCGGCCTGGTCGTACCGGCCCCGCGCGGGCCGGCGCGGCTAGTCGTTGCCGCCGAACGCCGCGTCGAACGAGGCCGACGGCGGCTCGAAGTCGTACGCCTTGAGGCGCGCCAGGGCTTCGGGTGCGCCCTGGAGCCGGTCCATTCCGGCGTCCTCCCACTCGACCGAGACGGGGCCGGCGTAGTCGATGGAGCGCAGCATCCGGAAGACGTCCTCCCAGGGGACGTCCCCGTGCCCGGCGGACACGAAGTCCCAGCCGCGCCGCGGGTCTCCCCAGGGCAGGTGCGAGCCGAGACGGCCGTTGCGTCCGTCGAGCCGTTTGCGGGCCTCCTTGCAGTCGACGTGGTAGATCCGGTCGCGGAAGTCGTAGAGGAAGCCGACCGGGTCGAGGTCCTGCCACACGAAGTGGGAGGGATCGAAGTTCAGGCCGAAGGCCGGCCGGTTGCCGACGGCGGCCAGGGCCTTGTGGGTGGTCCAGTAGTCGTAGGCGATCTCGCTGGGGTGGACCTCGTGCGCGAACCGCACGCCCTGTGCGTCGAACACGTCGAGGATGGGGTTCCAGCGGGTCGCGAAGTCCTCGTAGCCGCGCTCGATCATCGACTCGGGTGCGGGCGGGAACATGGCGACGAGATGCCAGATCGCGGAGCCGGTGAAGCCGATCACGGTGTCGACGCCGAAGGCGGAGGCCGCCCGGGCGGTGTCGGCCATCTCGGCCGCGGCCCGCTGCCGCACACCCTCGGGTTCACCGTCGCCCCAGATCCGGGCGGGCAGGATGGCCTGGTGGCGTTCGTCGATGATGGCGTCGCAGACGGCCTGGCCCACCAGGTGGTTGGAGATCGCCCAGCACTTCAGGCCGTACTTGTCGAGGAGCGCGTGCCGGGAGTCGATGTACGCCGGGTCCGCGAGGGCCTTGTCGACCTCGAAGTGGTCTCCCCAGCAGGCGAGTTCGAGACCGTCGTAGCCGAACTCGCGGGCGAGGCGGCAGACCTCCTCGAGGGGCAGGTCCGCCCACTGGCCGGTGAAGAGCGTGAACGTGCGCGGCATGACCGGGGGCCTCCTCAGACCGCGATGGGTGTGTAGACGGAGTTCTTCTCGGCGCTCTCCTCCACCGCCGCGAGCACACGCTGCACCTGCAGCCCGTCGGCGAAGGACGGGGCCGGGGGGCGGCCCGCGGCGATGGCGTGCACGAGGTCGCGGGCCTGGTGCACGAACGTGTGCTCGTAGCCGAGGCCGTGGCCGGGCGGCCACCAGGCGTCCAGGTAGGGGTGTTCGGGTTCGGTGACGAGGATGCGGCGGAAGCCCGCGTGGGTGCCGGGTTCGGTGTGGTCGTGGTACGAGAGTTCGTTCAGCCGTTCCAGGTCGAAGGCCAGCGAGCCGTGTTCGCCGTTGAGTTCGATGCGCAGGGAGTTCTTGCGCCCGGTGGCGAAGCGGGAGGCCTCGAAGGAGGCGAGGGCACCGGAGGCGAAGCGCGCGGTGAACAGGGCGGCGTCGTCGACGGTGACGGTGCCGACGCCGCCCGTCTCCGTGACGGCGGCCAGCCCGCTGGAGGCCGCGGCCGGCAGCGGGCGCTGCCGTACGAAGGTCTCGGTGAGCGCGGAGACCCCGACGAGCGGCTCCCCCGCGAGGTACTGGGCGAGGTCCACGATGTGCGCGCCCAGGTCGCCGAGCGCCCCCGAACCGGCGTACTCCTTGCGCAGTCGCCAGGTGAGTGGGAACTGCGGGTCCACGAGCCAGTCCTGAAGGTACGTCACCCGGACGTGCCGCAGGGTGCCGAGCCGTCCCTCCGCGACCATCGAGCGGGCCAGCGAAGTGGCGGGCACCCGGCGGTAGTTGAAGCCGACCATGGACATCTGGCCGCGCTCGCGGGCCTCGGCCGCGGCGGCGGCCATCGTCTCGGCCTCCTCGACGGTGTTGGCGAGGGGCTTCTCGCAGAGCACGTGCTTACCGGCGGCGAGTGCGGCGACGGCGATCTCGGCGTGGCTGTCGCCGGGGGTGCAGATGTCGACGAGGTCGACGTCGTCCCGGGCGATCAGGGCGCGCCAGTCGGTCTCGGCCGCCGCCCAGCCGTGCCGGTCCGCCATGGCCCGCACGGCCTGCTCGTCACGGCCGCAGACGGCGGCGAGGACCGGGCGGCGCGGCAGGTCGAAGACACGGCCCACGGTGCGCCAGCCCTGTGAGTGGGCTGCGCCCATGAACGCGTATCCGACCATGCCGACGCCCAGGGCCGGTTTTCCGGACCCGGTCCCTGCCTCGTCGGGCTCGTGCGGCTGTCCCATGCGGATGTCCTCCTCGTCGTCGTGGCGCGGTGGGGGGTGGGGGCCCGGCCCGGGGGCCGGGCCCGTGGTGCTGGGCGCCTCACTTGAAGCCGGTGGCCATGTACTGCTTGACGTTGTCCTTGTCGACGACGGCCGAGTAGAGCGCGAGCGAGGCGGGGATCTCGAACTCGGCGAGTCCGCCGATGCCCTTGCCCTGGCCGAGCGCGCGGGCGAGGTCGATCGCGGAGGCGGCCATGGTCGGCGGGTACAGGACGGTGGCCTTCAGCACGCTGTCGTCGGCGTCGATGGCCTGGAAGGCGGAGAGCGCCCCGGCTCCGCCGACCATGAGGAAGTCGTCGCGTCCGGCCTGCTTGATGGCGCGCAGCGCGCCCACGCCCTGGTCGTCGTCGTGGTTCCACAGGGCGTCGAACTTGGACTGGGCCTGGAGGAGCTGGGCCATCTTGGCCTGCCCGGACTCGACGGTGAACTCGGCGGCCTGCCGGGCGACCTTCTTGATGTTCGGGTAGTTCTTGAGGGCGGCGTCGAAGCCCTGGGTGCGCTGTTTGGTCAGTTCCAGGTTGTCGAGCCCGGCGAGCTCGATGACGCGGGCGTCCTTCTTGTCCTTGAGCTTCTCGCCGATGTAGTGGCCGGCGTTGAGGCCCATGCCGTAGTTGTCGCCGCCGATCCAGCAGCGGTACGCCTGCGGGGAGTTGAAGATCCGGTCGAGGTTGATGACGGGGATGCCCGCCCGCATCGCCTTGAGGCCGACCTGGGTGAGGGCCTTGCCGTCGGCGGGCAGGACGACCAGGACGTCGACCTTCTTGTTGATCAATGTCTCGATCTGGCCGATCTGCGCGGCGGTGTCGTTGGAGCCCTCGGTGATCTCCAGGGTGACGTCCGAGTACTTCTTCGCCCGGCTCTTGGCGTTGTCGTTGATGGCGTTGAGCCAGCCGTGGTCGGCCTGCGGGCCGGCGAAGCCGACGGTGACGTGCTTGCCGGGCTTGTCGTCGGCGGCCGGCTGGCTGTTCGCGGCGGGCTTCTCGTCCTTGGTGTCGTTGCTGGTGCAACCGACGAGGAGGGCACCGGCCGAGGCGGCGGCGGTCCCGAAGAGAAGTCCTCTGCGGCTGGTGTGCCGGGTGGGTTCTGGCATGGCGGTGGACCCTTCTCGTGTCAGGTCGTGCTGGCTGTGCGCCGCTGGACCAGGACCGCGGCGACGATGATCGCGCCCTTGGCGATCTGCTGGACGTCGCTCTGGAGGTTGTTCAGCGCGAAGATGTTGGTGATCGTCGTGAAGATCAGCACGCCGAGCACGGAGCCGGTGATGGTGCCGCGGCCTCCGCTGAGCAGCGTGCCGCCGATGATCGCGGCCGCGATGGCGTCGAGTTCGTAGAGGTTGCCGTTGGTGTTCTGGCCGGACCCGGACAGGATGATCAGCAGGAACGCGGCGATGCCGCAGCACAGTCCGGACAGCAGGTAGAGGTACAGGCGCTGGCGTCGTACGTCGATGCCGGCGAGCCGTGCCGCCTCCGCGTTGCCGCCGACGGCGACCGTGCGGCGCCCGAAGGTGGTGCGGTTGAGGATCAGCCAGCCGATGACGGTGACCACGGCGAAGACCAGTACCAGCGGCGGTATGCCGAGCACGTACGAGTCGCGCTCGCCGAGTTTCAGGATCCCGTCGATGGTGACGATCTGCGTCTTGCCGTCCGTGATCTGGAGGGCCAGACCGCGTGCCGAGGCGAGCATGGCGAGCGTCGCGATGAAGGGGACCATCGCGCCGTAGGCGATGAGCAGTCCGTTGACCAGACCGCAGCCGACGCCGACGAGCACCGCGGTGAACAGGACGCCGGCGAAGCCGTACTCCTGGGTGGCGACGGTCGTCGCCCAGACCGAGGAGAGCGCGACGATCGCGCCGACCGACAGGTCGATGCCGCCGGAGGTGATCACGAAGGTCATGCCGACGGTGACGACGCCGATCACGGAGGCCTGGGTGAGGACGAGTTGGAGATTGCGGGTGTCGAGGAACTCGTCGGGCTTGGTGATGCCGCCGATGACGATCAGGGCGGCGAGCACTCCGAGGAGCGAGAGGGTGCGGACGTCGGCGCGGGCCGCGAGGGTCCGCCATGATGCGATGCCGTCGGGCGGCGATGTCTTCAGGGTTTCACCGGGCCGGGGCGGTGACGCGGGCTGCGTCATGATGTCCCTTCCATGACGAGGTCGAGTACGCGGTGTTCGTCGAGCTCCTGGGCGGGCGCCGTGTGCACGACGCGTCCCTCGCGGAGCACCAGCACACGGTCGGCGAGTCCCAGGACCTCGGGTACTTCGCTGGAGACCAGCAGGACGGCGAGGCCTTCGTCGGCGAGCCGGCGGATGACCGCGTACAGCTCGGCGCGGGCTCCGACGTCGACTCCCCGGGTGGGTTCGTCCAGCAGCAGCACGCGGCAGCCGCGCAGCAGCCAGCGCGCCAGGACCGCCTTCTGCTGGTTGCCGCCGGAGAGGGTCCGCACCGGCACCGAGGGGTTGTCGGGACGTAGCGACAGTTCGCGGGTCGCCGCCCGGGCCGCGCCGCGCTCGGCACGCCGGTCGATCCAGCCGCCGTGTGCGAAGCGGGACATGGAGGAGACCGAGACGTTGCGGGTGACGGACTCCAGCATCAGCAGGGCCTGTGCCTTGCGCTCCTCGGGGGCGAGACCGAGTCCGGCCCGGACGGCCGCGCGCACGCTGCCGGGACGCAGGGGCCGTCCGTCGACGCTGATCCGGCCGGCCGTCGGCTTGCGGGCTCCGTAGATCGTCTCCAGGATCTCGGAGCGTCCGGAGCCGACGAGTCCGGCCAGGCCGACGATCTCGCCTGGGCGCAGATCGAGGTCGAGCGATTCGAACTCCCCCTCGCGGGCGAGCCCTTGGACGGTGAGGACCGGGTCGCCGGGGGGCCGCGTGGAGGGCCGGTCGGGGAAGACGTACTCGACGTTGCGGCCCGTCATCAGGGCCACGACCTC
Source organism: Streptomyces siamensis (assembly GCF_039543605.1). Lineage (NCBI taxonomy): Bacteria > Bacillati > Actinomycetota > Actinomycetes > Kitasatosporales > Streptomycetaceae > Streptomyces > Streptomyces siamensis. The sequence goes on from NZ_BAABKB010000010.1 coordinate 88,930, forward strand.
GCTGGTCGGGGTCGACTTGGCGGGCAGTCCGCCGGCCACGGCACGTCCGTCCTTCAGGACGGTCACGCGGTCGCCGATGCGGCGGATCTCCTCCAGACGGTGCGAGATGTAGACGACGGCGACGCCTTCCGCGGTCAGGTCGCCGACGATGCGGAAGAGGTTGTCGACCTCGTCGGGGTCGAGCGCGGCGGACGGTTCGTCCATGACGATGAGCCGTACGTCGTGGGACAGGGCCCGGGCCATGGAGACGATCTGTTGCTGTGCCGCCGACAACTCGCCGACCAGCCGCGCCGGGTCGATCTCCGGGTGGCCGAGTCGCTTGAGCAGTGCGGCCGTCGACGTCCGTGCCGCCTTTCCCCGCACGACGAAGCCGGCGCTGGTGGGTTCGTGCCCGAGGTGGACGTTCTCGGCCACCGACAGGCCCTCCACCAGGTCGAGTTCCTGGTAGATGGTGGCGATGCCGAGGCGCATGGCCGCGATCGGGGACTTGAGGGTGACGGGTGCGCCGCGCCAGCCGATGGTGCCGTCGTCGGGCTGGTGGGCGCCTGCCAGCACCTTGATGAGGGTGGACTTCCCGGCACCGTTCTGGCCGAGCAGGCAGTGCACTTCGCCGGCCTGGACGTCGAGGTCGACTCCGTCGAGGGCCCGGACTCCGGGGAACGACTTGGTGATGCCGGACATGGTGAGCAGCGGTGGTTCTGGTGCCATGACGGTTCCCCTTGGCGGGCGTGCGGACCGGTTTCAGGGCGTGACGTGCGCGGGCAAGCGCTTTCAGGCAGGGCAGGGCGAAGCAGGGCGCTGTACTGGTGACACGTGCAGATGGTGCGGCCGATGATGCGTGCTGGTGTGGTGGGCTACGCGGGTGAGAACAGGTGGTCGCTGATGAGCCGGGCGGCGCCGATGACTCCGGCGGTGGGACCCAACTCCCCGAGGACGATGGGGAGGTTGCCGGTCGCGAGGGGCAGCGACTGGCGGTAGACCTGGGTGCGGATCGCGGCGAGCAGGGTGTGGCCGAGACCCGTCACCCCGCCGCCGATCACCACCAGGCCCGGGTTGAAGAAGCTGACCAGGCCGGCGATGACCTGGCCGGTGCGGTTGCCGCCCTCGCGGATCAGGTCGAGCGCGGTGGCGTCGCCCGCGGCGGCCGCGGCCGCGACGTCGACGGCGCTCAGGGCGCCGTTCGCCTCCAGCCGTGCGGCGAGCTCCGCCGAGAGACCCTGTTGGGCCGCCTCGACGGCGTCGCGGGCGAGCGCTGCGCCGCTGAAGTGCGCCTCCAGGCAACCGCGGTTGCCGCAGGCGCACGGGCGGCCGTCGGGTACGGCCTGGATGTGGCCGATGTCGCCGGCACTGCCCGTCGTACCGCGGTGGACCTCGCCGCCGACGACGATGCCGCAGCCGATGCCGGTACCGATCTTGACGCAGAGGAAGTCGCCCACGGAGCGTGCGACGCCCGCGTGCTGCTCCCCCATGGCCATCAGGTTCACGTCGTTGTCGACCATGACCGGGCAGCCGAGTTCCTGGCTGAGTGCCTCGCGGACCGGGAAGCCGTCCCAGCCGGGCATGATCGGCGGGGCGACCGGGACACCCTCGGGGAAGCGGACCGGTCCGGGGACGCCGATGCCGGCGCCGTCGAACCCTTCCGCGAGCCCCGAGGCGCGCAACTTGGCCGCCATGGACAGGACTTGCTCGAAGACCGCGACCGGGCCCTCGCGGACGTCCATGGGCTGGTTGATGTGGCCCAGGACCTCCAGCTCGGCGTTGGTGACGGCCACGTCGATCGAGGTGGCGCCGATGTCGACACCGAGGAAGCGCAGTGCCGGTGCGAGCCGGATGTTGTGGGAGCGGCGGCCACCGCGGGATGCGGCGAGTCCGTCGGCGACCACGAGCCCGGTCTCCAGGAGCCGTTCCACCTCGACGGCCAGCTTCGACCGGGAGAGGTCGATCTGATCCCCGAGCTGGGCGCGGGAGTTGGGCCCTCCGTCACGCAGCAGGCGCAACAAGCGAGCCTGGTGCGCGTTGGCAGGTCGTGCCGTCATACGTCTCACGAGCCCCTCCCCGCCTCGATCGGCCTGCGTCCGTCGCGTTCCGGCCAACTTCGCCGGTCTCGCTTTCGAGGGGAACGTAGCAGTGGCTGCCGGGAGTGGGAAGAAGTCGCGCACGAATTGCTCTCAACTTTTTCCACTGACAGGACAAAGCGAGGGCTGCCGACAGCGCAAGGGCGCGCCCCCTGGCCGGCACCGGGGGGTGCCCGACAGGGGGCGTTCAGGGGAACTCTGCCTGGTGGCAGGGGTGTTGGGGGCTGCCTGGTGTGACGACCCGGACGGGGGCGACGCGGCGCGGAACACCCCCGGGGCGGCGCGGGACCGTCAGGGCGGAAGCCAGGGGGTGCGCCGGCAGTTTTCAGCAGAGCGGCAGTGCACGGTTGTTGAGGCGGCCGGGCGGATCGGAGCCGGATGCCACGGGGACGGGTGCCCCGGGCGCGCCGATGAGCGCATGGCGGGAGCAAGCCGCTTTTCGGGCGGTGACCCATCACGACCCGGACCGTGCCTGACACAGCCCGCCGTCGCGCAGGCCATCACCTCGGCTGCGCCGTAAGGCCGTTGGGGCCGGACGGGCCACAGCCGACCGCCACGCGAGCCTCACCCCGGCTGCGGCACCCCGCTGTCGGTGCCGGCCGGGCCGGAGGTGCGGCCGGGCGGTGCGGCCGCCCCGAGGGCGTGGACCTCGCCCCGGCGGCGCCGAGCGGATCCGGGCGGGCGCCGAGGGGATCCGGGCGGGCGCCGAGCGGATCCGGGCGGCTTCCGTGGGGGCGGGGCTACTTCTCCCGCTCGTGGTACGTCTTGCGCGTGTGCTCCGTGTGCGCGCGCATGACCTGAGTGGCGCGCGGTTCGTCGCGGTCGGCGATCGCCGCGATGAGGTCACGGTGCTCGATCCAGGACTGCCGGCCGCGCTGCCGGGCGACCGGTGTGTAGTACCAGCGGACGCGCCGGTCGACCTGGGCGGCCAGCTCGGCGAGGACGGTGTTGCCGGCCAGCTCCATCACCTTCGCGTGGAAACGGGCGTTCATCGCGACCGCGCCGTCCACGTCGTCCGCGGAGACCGCGCGCTCGCCCTCGGCGCAGAGCTCCTCCAGGACGGCGATACCCGCGCTCCCGGCGTTGGCGGCGGCCAGGCGGGCCGCCTCGGCCTCCAGCAGCGTACGCACGGTGAGGAGTTGGTCGGCCTCCTCCTCCGTCGGTTCGTGCACGAACGCGCCCTGGGCGGGGCGCAGGTCGACCCACCCCTCGGTGTTCAGCCGCTGCAACGCCTCGCGCACCGGCTGGCGGGAGACACCGAGGTGCCCGGCGAGTTCGCTCTCGACCAGGTGCTGGCCCGGCTGGAGGGCACGGGTGGTGATGAGTTCGAGCAGCGCCTCGTAGACGCGGTCGCGCAGCGGGCCGGGCCGTTCCAGCTTGGGCACGGACCCTTGCGGCAGTCCGGTCGACAACATCACGGTCCCCCTCCTGAGGCAGCGGCGGGTGCGGCAGCCGAAAGCCGGTGCCACCGGTCGGCCGGAGCCGCTCGGGAGCCGACGCCGCCGGAAAGCCAGTATGAATTGTCTTTCGTCTACAGTCTACGGCGCACAACGGCCAGGGAGAACGGGAGTTGGACTCGTCACACCGGGATGGACGTGCACGTCAGGGGCAGCGCACGACCTGCCCGGCGTACGACAGGTTTCCGCCGAACCCGAAGAGCAGAACGGGATCGCCGCTGCGGATCTCGCCGCGTTCGACGAGCTTGGAGAAGGCGAGGGGGATGCTCGCGGCGGAGGTGTTGCCGGATTCGGTGACGTCGCGCGCGACGACCGCGTTCACGGCGCCGATCTTCTCGGCGAGGGGCTCGATGATGCGCAGGTTCGCCTGGTGCAGGACGACTCCGGCGAGGTCCTGCGGGGCGAGACCGGCCCGCTCGCACGCCTTGCGGGCGATCGGCGGCAGCTGGGTGGTGGCCCAGCGGTAGACGCTCTGCCCCTCCTGGGCGAACCGGGCGGGCGTGCCCTCGATGCGTACCGCGTGCCCCATCTCGGGCACCGATCCCCACAGCACCGGCCCGATGCCGCCCTCGTCGGAGGCCTCGACGACCGCGGCACCGGCACCGTCCCCGACCAGCACGCACGTCGTGCGGTCGGTCCAGTCCGTCACGTCGGTCATCTTGTCGGCGCCGATGACCAGCGCCCGGGTCGCGGCACCGGCACGCACGGCGTGGTCGGCGGTGGCGAGGGCGTGCGTGAAGCCGGCGCAGACGACGTTCACGTCCATGGCGGCCGGGGACGGCACGCCGAGGCGGGCGGCGACGCGGGCCGCCATGTTCGGGGAGCGGTCGACGGCCGTGGACGTGGCGACGAGGACCAGGTCGATGTCGCCGGGGGTCAGGCCGGCCGCCGCGAGCGCCTTGGCCGCGGCGTGCGCGGCCAGCTCGTCGACGGGTTCGTCGGGGCCCGCGACATGGCGTGTGCGGATGCCCACCCGGCTCCTGATCCACTCGTCGCTGGTGTCGACCATGCCCGCCAGGTCCTCGTTGGTGAGCACCTTGGCGGGCTGGTAGTGGCCGACGGCGGCGATCCGTGAGCCGTTCATGGGTGGTCCCCCTCGTTGCCTTGGGTAGCGGGATCCACCAGTCTGATCAGTGACTCACGGGTACGAGGGCAGGTGATGCCACAGGAATGCGGCGCCAGGCTTGTCGGCTTCTGTCAGCACTCCCGCACAGCGTCGGTGCCGACAAGCCCCACACAGGGTCACCGGGCAGAAGGGAGTCCGGCGCTCACCCCGTGAACAGCTGGGTCGCCTTCTGGGTCAGTTCGTACAGCCCGTAGCCGAACGGGATCCCCACCCACAGCCAGGCGAGGGCGATCAGCGCGCGGCGGCTAGGCGGACTGCTGGGGCTGGACGGAGTCGTCATCGGCGGCCTCCCTCGGTGCGGGGATGTGATGGCGGGCGTGCACGGGGCGGACCAGCTCGTTGGCGACGAAACCGACGGCCAGCAGCCCGATCATGATCAGGAACGAGGTGCCGTAGAGCGACGAGCCGTGCTTGCCGGCCTCCTCCTGACGGTCCGCGATCCAGTTGACGATCAGCGGGCCGAGGACACCCGCCGTGGACCACGCGGTGAGCAGCCGGCCGTGGATCGCCCCGACCTGGTAGGTGCCGAAGAGATCCTTCAAGTAGGCGGGGACGGTCGCGAAGCCGCCGCCGTAGAAGGAGAGGATCACCAGGGCACAGAGGATGAACAGCGGCTTGGAGGAGTCCCCGAACCAGGCGATGAGCGCGTACATCAGCGCTCCCACGCCGAGGTAGAGGCGGTAGATGTTCTTGCGCCCGATGAGGTCGGACGTCGAGGACCAGCCGATGCGGCCCGCCATGTTCGCCGCCGAGAGCAGCGCGACGAATCCCGCGGCCGCGGACGCGGACACCGGGGTGGACGTGTCCGCGAAGAAGTCCGTGATCATCGGGGCGGCCTTCTCCAGGATGCCGATGCCGGCGGTCACGTTCATGCACAGCACGAGCCACAGGCACCAGAACTGCGGGGTGCGCACCGCGTTGCGGGCCGAGACCTGCACACCGTCGAGCGCGCTCGGACCGGACGCGGCGGGCTTCTCACCGCGCGGGACCCGCACCAGCAGGACGCCGAGCGACATGAAGACGGCGTACGCCAGCCCGTGCACGAGGAAGGCGAGCGCGATCCCGGAGGAGTCGGAGCCGAACGACTTGAGCATCTGCGTGGACCACGGCGAGGCGATCAGCGCGCCGCCGCCGAAGCCCATGATGGCGATGCCGGTGGCCATGCCGGGCCTGTCCGGGAACCACTTGATCAGGGTCGAGACGGGCGAGATGTAGCCGATGCCGAGGCCGATGCCGCCGACGAAGCCGTAGCCGAGCACGATCAGCCAGTACTGCTCGGTGGCGGCGCCCAGCGCCGAGATCAGGAACCCGGAGGAGAAGCAGACGAGGGCGACCGTCATGGCCCAGCGCGGCCCGTTGCGCTCGACCAGCGTGCCGCCGAACGCGGCCGACAGGCCCAGCATGACGATGCCGAGCTGGAAGGGGAGCGCGCTCTGGGTGCCGCTGAGGCCGAGCGCGGATTCGAGCGGCGGCTTGTAGACGCTCCAGGCGTACGCCTGGCCGATGGAGAGGTGGACCGACAGTGCGGCGGGCGGGACGAGCCAGCGGCTCCAACCGGGCGGTGCGACAGGGGGACTCATGATCCGGGACGATAGAAAGCGGTACCGGAGTTGGGAACCCGCGCGGCGTGAATCGGTCGACCGTATGCGGTGAGCGGTATGCCACGCGCGACGAGCGGTCGTCCGCGCCGGACGAACGGCTTCCGCCCGGCCGGATCCCGTTTCCTAGCTCCCCCGCGAACGCGGGCCCGATCACCGCCGGCGGAAGGCCACCGGCACGCCGCGCGGCGGACGCCGGCTCGCGAGGGACGTCGCCTCGCGCATGGCGCCGGTGCCCCGATTCCGGGGCGAAGTGCCCTTGACGGACGGCCCCGAGCGCGGACGGCCCGCGTCCGCGCCGCGGCGTGTCCGCTCCGCCCGCCGGCGGGATGCCCCGTGACCCGGCGGTGCCGCCCGCGCCGTCGCGGGCGGACGCGCGCGGCAGAACGGCGGCTCAGCCGGGGCGGAACACCTGGGCCGGCCCCTCAGCGGTGTCGATCACTTCCGGTTGCGTCGTCCTCGCCGGCTCATAGTGCGTGCCGAGGACGGTGATCCCGTCGCGCACGACCGTGAGGGGCAGCGGTCGCGTACGGCCGTCGGCGGGACCGCCGACGAAGGTGACCAGGACGGTGATCGAGGCGGGATCCATGGACGGTTGCGACTCGGGCGTCTTCACCGGCACACGGGGTACGGGGCTCGTGGCGTCACGCGGTGCCGGACTCGTGGCCTCGTGGGGCCCCGCGGTCGCGGCGTCGCGCGGCACCGGGCTCGCGACGTCGGTGGTGCCGGCCCGGGCGCCCGCGGCGCCGCACCCCGTCACGGCCAGCAGCACCGCGACACTTCCAAGGACCCTCAGTGATCGCACCCGGACAGTGTGCCGTCCCCTGCACCTGGCACCAAGCGATGTCACGATCTTGAGATGGGGGCGGTTCCGCACCCCGCGCCTTCGCCAGGGCGAAGGCATCCCCGGACGTCGCGATCTGCTCGCCGCGGCACCGCGCCTCCGAACCACGCCCGGCCGCCCCGCCCTTGGCCCCTCGGCCAAGTCCTGCCCAGGTGCTGCGCGAAGTCTTGCTGCCCCAACCTCCATACTGTAGACAATATTTCGTCGACAGAGTTCGGCAGTTCCTCGGTACCCTCGACCGAACGGAGCGAGCCACCGTGAAAGTCGCAGTTCTCGGCGCCGGTGCGATCGGCGCCTACGTCGGCGCCGCGCTGCACCGTGCGGGCGCCGACGTGCATCTCATCGCCCGTGGACCGCACCTTGCGGCCATGAGGCAGCACGGCGTCCAAGTCCTCAGCCCGCGCGGGGACTTCACCGCGCGTGCCCACGCCACCGACGACCCGGCCCAGGTGGGACCGGTCGACTACGTCCTGCTGGGTCTGAAGGCGAACTCGTACGCGGCGTGCGGGCCGCTGATCGAGCCGCTGCTGCACGACACCACGGCGGTCATCGCCGCCCAGAACGGCATCCCCTGGTGGTACTTCCACCGGCACGGCGGCCCGCACGACGGCCACCGCGTCGAGAGCGTGGATCCCGGCGGCGCGGTCAGTGCGGTGCTCGCGCCCGAACGGGCCATCGGCTGCGTGGTGTACGCGGCGACCGAACTCGCGGGCCCGGGTGTCGTACGCCACCTCGAAGGCACCCGGTTCTCCATCGGTGAGCCCGACCGGTCGGTCTCCGACCGGTGCACGGCGTTCAGCGAGGCCATGCAGGCGGGCGGTCTCAAGTGCCCCGTCGAACAGGACCTGCGCAACGACATCTGGCTCAAGCTGCTGGGCAACATCTCCTTCAACCCGATCAGCGCACTGGCCCGCGCCACGATGCGGCAGATGTGCCTGCACGGCGGCACCCGCAAGGTCATCGAGATCATGATGACCGAGACGCTCGCCGTCGCCGAGGCCCTCGGCTGCAAGGTCGGCGTCTCCATCGAACGGCGCCTCGCCGGCGCCGAGCGGGTGGGCGACCACCGCACGTCCACGCTCCAGGACCTGGAGCGCGGCAAGCCGCTCGAACTCGACGTACTCCTCGCGGCCGTCGTCGAGTTGGCGGAGATCACCGATGTCCCGGTGCCCACGCTGCGCACCGTCCACGCCATTTCGGACCTGCTCGCATTGAGGACCGCCGCATGAGGAAACGACAGCCGAAGACGTATGCCCGGCTCACGCATCCGCTGGTGAGGGACTCACGCGACGAGCCCTTCCGGCGGGCCACCTGGGACGAGGCGCTGACCCGCGCGGCCGCAGGACTGGGGGCCGCACGCGGCGCCTTCGGCATGTTCTCCTGCGCCCGCGCGACCAACGAGATGAACTATGTGGCGCAGAAGTTCGCCCGGGTCGTCATGGGCACGAACAACGTGGACTCCTGCAACCGCACCTGTCACGCCCCGAGTGTCGCCGGACTCTCGGCGGCCTTCGGCTCGGGCGGCGGGACGTCGTCGTACGAGGAGGTCGAGCACACCGACCTCATCGTGATGTGGGGCTCCAACGCGCGGTTCGCGCACCCGATCTTCTTCCAGCACGTCCTGAGGGGGATCAGGAACGGCGCCCGCATGTACGCGGTCGATCCGCGCCGCACCTCGACGGCCGAGTGGGCGGAGAGCTGGCTCGGGCTGAACGTGGGCACGGACATCCCGATGGCGCACGCGATCGGGAGGGAGATCATCCACGCCGGCCTCGTCAACCGGGCGTTCGTCGAGCGGGCGACGAGCGGCTTCGAGGAGTACCGGCAGCTCGTCGAGCCGTGGACGCTGTCGCTCGCCGAGAAGGTGACCGGTGTACCGGCGGCGGCCATAAGGGAGTTGGCACACGTCTACGCCCGCGCCGAGCGGGCCCAGCTGTGCTGGACGCTCGGCATCACCGAGCACCACAACGGCACGGACAACGTGCGCGCGCTGATCAACCTGTCGCTGCTGACCGGGCACGTGGGCCGGTACGGCTCCGGGCTCCAGCCGCTGCGCGGCCAGAACAACGTGCAGGGCGGCGGCGACATGGGCGCCATCCCCAACCGGCTGCCCGGCTTCCAGGACATCCTCGACCCGCCGACGCGGCTGAAGTTCGAGACGGCCTGGGACACCGTCATCCAGCCGCACTACGGGCTGAACCTGACGGAGATGTTCGAGGCGATGGAGGAGCGCACACTCAGGGCCGTCTACTGCATCGGCGAGAACCCCGCGCAGTCGGAGGCCGACAGCGAACAGGCGGTGCGCCGGCTGCGCGCCCTCGACTTCCTCGTCGTCCAGGACATCTTCCTCACGAAGACGGCCCAGTTGGCGGACGTGGTGCTGCCCGCGACCGCCGGCTGGGCGGAGACCGACGGCACGACCACCAACAGCGAGCGGCGGGTCCAGCGGGTCCGCGCGGCGGTCACCCCGCCCGGTGAGGCCCGCGAGGACATCGACATCATCTGCGACCTCGCCGCCCGCCTCGGGCACGACTGGAAGTACGCCGACGCGGAGGCCGTCTGGAACGAGCTGCGGTCGGTGTCACCGGACCACTACGGGATGACGTACGAGCGGCTGGAGGAGCACCAGGGCATCCAGTGGCCCTGCCCGGACGTCGCGCGGCTCGAACCGACCTATCTGCACGGCCGGTTGTGGGAGTCCGACCCGGCCGACCGCGGGCGCCTCGCGCCGTTCGGGCTGGTGCAGCACGACCCGCCGGTGGACCTGACGGACGAGGAGTACCCGATCCGGCTCACCACCGGGCGACGGCTCGACTCGTACAACACCGGTGTGCAGAGCGGTGGTTTCGCCTCACCGCTGCGGCGCGGCGAGTACGTGGAGCTGTGCCCGGAGGACGCCGAGCGCTACGGGGTCGTGGTGGGCGAGGAGGTCCGGGTCTCCTCACGCCGCGGGACGGTGCTGGCACCGGTGTGGATCGACACTGCGCTGCGGCCCGGTCTCGCCTTCATGACCATGCATTTCCCGGACGAGGTGGACACCAACCAGTTGACGATCGAGGCGAACTGCCCGATCGCCGGCACCGCGGAGTTCAAGGCCTCGGCGATCCGGATCGAGAAGCTGCCGGCCCCGATTCAAGTGAGGTGACGAGGTGGACCTGCACTTCGGCGACAGCAAGCCGACGGACGAGGAACGGGCGGCCATCGACGCGCTGCTCGGCCCTCCGCGGTCCTCGTGGGAGGGCGCCGACCGCAGCGACGCCGATCTGAGGTGGGCGCGCGGCGGCCGGGAGGCCAGGGAGCGCCGCGACCTGCTGTTGCCGGGGCTGCACGCCCTGAACGACCGGATCGGCTGGATCAGCGAGGGCGCGCTCGACTACCTGTGCCGCCGGCTGACCGTGCCGCCCGCGGAGGCGTACGGGGTCGCGACGTTCTACGCGATGTTCTCGGTGCGTCCGCGGCCCGCGACCGTACTGCACGTGTGCACGGACCTCGCGTGCGCGGCGGCCGGCGCCGCGGACCTGTGCGCCGGGGTCGAGGCCCGGCTCGGGGCCGGCAGCGGTGTGTCGGTGGAGCGCAGTCCCTGCCTCGGCCTGTGCGAGCGCGCTCCTGCCGCGCTCGCGATCAGGGCCGGGGACCCGGTCCGCACGGCGGTGTCGGCGCCGGCCACCGTCGAGCGGGCGGTGGCCGCGGGCGGCGCGCCCGGCTCGGCGGACGACGAGCCGCCCGCGGTCATGGCCGTCCCCCAGGCGGGCGACCCGTCACTGGTGCTCCTGAGCCGGGTCGGTGTGGTGGACCCGGCCGACCTCGACGACTACCGGGCGCACGGCGGGTACACCGCGCTGCGCCGGGCGTTCGCGATCGGCCCCGCCGCGGTGATCCGCGAGGTGACCGACGCGAGCCTGGTCGGGCGCGGCGGCGCCGCCTTCCCCACCGGCCGCAAGTGGCAGGCCACGGCGTCGCAGCCCGACCATCCGCACTACCTGGTGTGCAACGCGGACGAGTCCGAGCCCGGCACCTTCAAGGACCGGGTGCTCATCGAGGGCGACCCGTACGCGCTCGTGGAGGCGATGACCGTCGCGGCGTACGCGGTCGGCGCGCACCAGGGCTATCTGTACCTGCGCGGCGAGTACCCGCGCGCGCTGCGCCGGATGGAGCACGCCATCGGGCAGGCACGCGCCCGGGGTCTGCTCGGCGACGACGTCCTCGGGCAGGGCTACGCCTTCGACATCGAGATCCGGCGGGGCGCGGGCGCGTACATCTGCGGTGAGGAGACCGCCCTGTTCAACTCGATCGAGGGGTACCGGGGAGAGCCCCGGTCCAAGCCGCCGTTCCCGGTGGAGAAGGGGCTGTTCGGCAAGCCGACGGTGGAGAACAACGTCGAGACGCTGGTGAACGTGCTGCCCGTCCTCACGATGGGGGCTCCCGCGTACGCGGCGATCGGCACGGCCGGTTCCACCGGCCCGAAGCTGTACTGCGTGTCGGGCAGCGTGGACCGGCCCGGCGTCTACGAACTGCCGTTCGGTGCCACGTTGGGCGAGCTGCTCGAACGGGCCGGGGTGCGCGAGCGACTGCGGGCGGTCCTGCTGGGTGGTGCGGCGGGCGGCTTCGTACGGCCGGACGAGCTCGACATCCCGCTCACCTTCGAGGGCACCCGGGAGGCGGGCACCACCCTCGGCTCGGGCGTGGTCATGGCGTTCGACGACACGGTCCCGCTGCCCCGGCTGCTGCTGCGGATCGCCGAGTTCTTCCGTGACGAGTCGTGCGGGCAGTGCGTGCCCTGCCGGGTGGGGACCGTACGCCAGGAGGAGGCGCTGCACCGGATCGCGGAGCGCACCGGAGCGGCGGCCGCCGACGACATCGCCCTGCTGCGCGAGGTGGGCCGCGCCATGCGGGACGCCTCGATCTGTGGTCTGGGACAGACCGCGTGGAACGCCGTGGAATCCGCCATCGACCGTCTGGGGGCGTACGAATGACCGCAATCGACCGGACGGGGGTCGCCGCATGATGACCGCAGTCGACCGGACGGAGGCCGCCGCATGACCGTGGTACCGCTGGGAGTGCCCCGCCGGCTGATCGAGTTCACCCTGGACGGGCAGGAGGCCCGGGTGCCGGAGGGCTCGACGATCCTCGACGCCTGCCGGGCCGCGGGCAAGGACGTACCGACGCTGTGCCAGGGCGACACGCTGACACCCAAGAACGCGTGCCGGGTGTGCGTCGTCGAGGTGGAGGGCGCACGCACGCTCGTCCCGGCCTGCTCGCGCCGGGCGGAGGCGGGCATGGAGGTGCGCACGGACACCGAGCGCGCCCGGCACAGCCGCAAGGTGGTCCTGGAGCTGCTCGCCTCCTCGGTCGACCTGTCGACCACTCCGCACGCCGCCGAGTGGATCAAGGAGTACGAGGCGAAGCCGGACCGCTTCGGCCCGGACGCGGCCCGGGTGAACGAGGAACCGAAGGTCGACAACGACCTGTACGTCCGGGACTACGACAAGTGCATCCTCTGCTACAAGTGCGTGGACGCCTGCGGCGACCAGTGGCAGAACACCTTCGCCATCTCCGTCGCCGGCCGCGGCTTCGACGCCCGGATCGCCGTGGAGCACGACGCGCCGCTCACGGATTCGGCCTGCGTGTACTGCGGCAACTGCATCGAGGTGTGCCCCACGGGGGCGCTGTCCTTCAAGTCCGAGTTCGACATGCGCGCGGCGGGTACGTGGGACGAGTCGGCGCAGACCGAGACGACCACGGTGTGCGCCTACTGCGGAGTGGGCTGCAACCTCACCCTGCACGTGCAGGACAATGAGATCGTGAAGGTCACCTCCCCGCACGACAACCCGGTGACCCACGGCAACCTCTGCATCAAGGGCCGCTTCGGCTACCAGCACGTACAGAACCGGGACTGATCAGGACATGGGACGAGTCACGGAACGACGCAAGGTGATCCGCATCCGGGACGGGGCCGTGAGCACCCGCCCGGACACCCTCGTGGCGGAGGAACCCCTGGAGATCCGCCTCAACGGCAAGCCGCTCGCCATCACCATGCGCACCCCGGGCGACGACTTCGCCCTGGCGGCGGGCTTCCTCGTCAGTGAGGGGGTGCTGGGCGGCGCGGACGAGCTCCAGAACATCGTGTACTGCGCGGGCGCGACCGTGGACGGCTCCAACAGTTACAACGTGGTCGACGTGCGGACGGCGCCCGGCGTCGTCCTCCCGGACATCACGCTCGAACGGAACGTCTACACGACGTCCTCCTGCGGCCTGTGCGGCAAGGCCAGCCTGGACGCGGTCCGCACGACGGCCCGCTGGACGATCGATGACACTCCCCCGGTGCGGCTGGAGCCCGAGCTGCTCGCGAGCCTCCCCGACCGGCTGCGGGCGGCGCAGCGGGTCTTCGACCGGACCGGGGGCCTGCACGCGGCGGCGCTGTTCTCGCCGGAGGGCGAGCTGCTCGACGTGCGCGAGGACGTCGGCCGGCACAACGCGGTCGACAAGCTGGTGGGGCGCGCCCTGCAGAGCGGCTCACTGCCGCTGTCCCGGACGGTCCTGCTGGTGTCGGGACGGGCGTCGTTCGAGCTGGCGCAGAAGGCCGTGATGGCGGGCATTCCGGTGCTCGCGGCGGTGTCGGCGCCGTCGTCCCTGGCGGTCGACCTGGCAACGGAGACGGGCCTGACCCTGATCGGCTTCCTGCGCGGCCCCTCCATGAACGTGTACGCGGGCGAGCACCGCATCGCCCTGCGGGCCGCGGCCGCCCAGGGCTGACCGGCTCCCCGCGACACGGCGGCGGGGCCCCGAACGGCGGGGAGCGCCCCCTGCGCCGGAGGGGCCCCGTCTTTCCGCTTCTCCGCGCCGCCGTGTCGTGGGGCCCACCGCTTCCGCGCCCAGCGCCGGAGGGCCCGGGGCGTCCGGGCCGCAGGGGCCGTGCCGGCCACGCCGGCGTGGCCCCCGGTGTGCCCGGCCGGTGCCGGGAGGCATGGCCCGGCCCACCGCCGCCGGGCCTCAGCTCTTCGCGAAGCGGACCTCGGCCGCCGTCACGACCGTGCCGAGGCGCGGGAAGTCGAGACGCACGGAGGCGTCGTGCTCGGGGGCGGTGAACGCGGCCATCGCGTCCTCGACGAAGACGAGGTCGTAGCCGAGGTCCCCGGCGGCCCGGGCGGTCGACTCGACACCGAGGTTGGTGGCGATGCCCCCGAACACCAGCGTGGAGACGCCGTGGGCCCGCAGCCGCTCGTCGAGGCCGGTGCCCTGGAAGCCGCCGATGGTCCGCTTCACGATCTCGATGTCGCCCGGTGCCGCGAGGCCCGCCACGAGTCCGCTGCCCGGCGGCTGTTCGGGGACCCCGGGCCGCTCGACGCGGATCAGCACGACGGGTGCCCCCACCGCGCGGAAGGTGGCCGCCATTTCCTCGGACGTGGTGAGCACGTCGGTGCCCTTGTGGGGTTCCAGGGGCAGCGCCACGATGCGGTCCATCAGGTCGACGAGGACGAGGGCGGTGCGCGCCGGGTCGAGGGCGAGACGGGGTTCGGCTTCGGGTGCGGTCATGACGGAACGTTAGCCCGCGTCACCCGTCCGTACCGGAAATCCGGATCAACAGGCCCATGAACTGCTCCCGTTCGGACGCGGACAAGGGGGCCATCAGGACGTCGTTCGCCTCCAGGGCCGCCGCCTCGCAGCTGCGGAGCACCCGCTCCCCCTCGACGGTGAGGGAGACCGCGTTCTTGCGACGGTCCCCGGGGTCGGGCGCGCGGACGACCAGGCCGGCCGTCTGAAGGTCGTTCAGGACACCGACCAGGTCCTTGGGGTCGAGGCCGATCGAGCGGCCGAGCTCGGCCTGGGCGACGGGGCCGAGGTCGGCGACGGCGGACAGCACCACGTGGTGCCACATCTTCACGCCTTCGGCGGCCAGCGCCTCCGAGACGAGGGCGCGGCCACGGGCGGCGGCGCGGCCGAGGAGCCAGCTGGGGAGCGCGCGGATCGCGGGCAGAGGGGCGGACATGCGGCCAGGTTAGCGAGAAAGCCGTTGGACTTCCCAACGAATGCCGCTATACCGTTGGGACTCCCAACGATTCTCGTGGGTGCTCCTCGATGTCCCACGACCGCTCCGATCCCTGGAGGTGCGATGCGTCGCGTCCGCTACGAGCACACCGGTGGCCCGCTGTTCCTGGAGGAGGCCCCCGAGCCCGTCGCCGGACCGGGCGAACTGCTGGTGCGCCCCGAGGCCATCGGGGTGACCCTGCCGGTGGTGCGCAAGGTGACCGAGGCCGCCGAGCCGATCCCGCTCGGCGGCGAGGTCGCCGGCGAAGTGGTCGCCGTCGGCGAGGGCGTCACCCGCTTCCGGGCGGGCGACCGCGTCACCGGGCTCGCCTTCGGGCACGCCTACGCCGATCTCGCCCTCCTGCACGAGTCGATGGCCTCGCCGATACCCGACGGCGCGGGCGCCGTCGACGCCGTGGCGCTCGTCCGCAGCGGCCTGGTCGCGCTGGGCGCCCTGGAGGCGGCGCGCCCCGTCCCGGGCGAGTCGGCACTCGTCACGGCGGCGGCGAGCGGTATCGGCCATTTGGCGGTACAGCTGGCCCGGCTGCGCGGGGCCTCGCGCGTCGTCGGAGCGGTGTCCGGGTCCGGCAAGACGGCGTTCGTGCGCGCGCTCGGCGCCGACGAGGTGGTCACGTACGACACCGACGGCTGGGGCACCCCCGTCGACTACGCGCTCGACGCCGTCGGCGGGGATCTGCTGACCCCGGCGATCGGGGCCCTCGCCCCGGGTGGACGCCTCGTCGCGTACAGCTCGGGCGGCGGAACCGTGCGCGCCTACGACCTGCTGGTGGGCGCAAGGTCGGTGACCGGCTTTCAGATGGCGAGAGTCGCCCGCGAGGATCCCGAGCGGTACGAGCGGTGGCGCCAGGAGTTGTGGCGACTGTTCACGCAGGGTGCTCTCCGGCCCGCCGTGCACGGGGAGTTCGCACTGGAGGACGCCGCGTCGGCGCACGCGGCGATCGAGTCCCGCGGCAACCTCGGCAAGGTGGTCCTGCGTCCCTGACCTGCACAGGACGGAGCCGCCCCGGCGGCCCCGCGTCCGCACCGGCGTGGGTCCGGTGGGCACACCGGGCGCACGGCGGCACGGACGGGTTCGGTGACGTTCCGTCACCACCCGTCCGAGGTATCGGACTCCGTACGCACATCCTCGTACGCCCGTGCTCGTTACTCCTGGCGAATTCCATCGGGCCCCGTCCGCGCGGCCCGTCGTCCAGGTAGGAGGCGTTTACTTGGATGCCGGCACCACCCTGTTCGGCTCGCTGCTCGCCTGCGCGGGCGCGCTGGGCGCGGCGCTCGTGGCGTACCTGGGAAAGCGGGGCGAGAACGCCCTGAGCGGCTACTCCAGCCTGACCGAGCGGTTGCAGTCCGAGCGCGACCGCCTGGAGCGCCAGGTCGCCGAGCGTGACTCGCGCATCGACGAACTGGCCACGCTCCGCGCGGCGGACCAGACGGAGATCGCGCGGCTGCGCCTCGACATCCATCGCCTGGGAGGGGCGCCGTGACCCGATTCCAGCAGGTGCTAGCCGTGCGGTGGCGCACCGTCTTCCTCGTCTGCGTCCTGGTCGCGCTGTCCGGTGTCGCGGTGGTCCTCTGGGCGCGCATCGACGCCGGGGACCGCAAGGCGGACGCGCTGCGCTCGGAGGCGGACCGGCGCGGCAAGGCCCTGTCGACCCTGGCGCAGGACGTGCGCGATCTGCGCGCCCAGGTCGAGGCGGGCGGCGGCACGCCGGCGGCGCCGGACCCCGCCGAGGCGATCGACGGTCTGATGGACCGGGTACGTGTGCCCGCCGGAGCGCCCGGCGCGCCCGGCGCCAAGGGCGAGCGGGGCGCGGGCGGGAAGCCGGGCGCCGCCGGGCAGCGCGGCGAGCCCGGCATGCCCGGCGCCGCGGGCGAGGACGGCGGGCCCGGCCCCGCTGACCCGCCCGGCGCGGAGGGTTCACCGGGCCCGGCGGGACCGCCCGGCCCGCAGGGCGATCCGGGCTACCAGGGGCTGCCCGGGGCCCCCGGGAACTCGGGCACGAAGGGCGACAAGGGCGACAAGGGCGACCGGGGCGACCTGGGGCCGCCCGGCCCCAAGGGCGACCCCGGGCCGGTGTGCCCCGACGGGTACACGCTCCAGGCGCCGTCCGGCGACCCGGACGCGCTCGTCTGCCGCAGGAGCGCGCCGGAGCCGACTCCGCAGTCGGCGGCCGTACTTCCGCTCGTCCCCCTGCCACGGCGGCGGCGCAATCGGACGTGAACATGACCGGTGCACGCTTCTTGTGGGGTGCCTGAGGGCCCAAGTAGCGTCTGTGCCGCGAACGTTGGACGTGGGATGTCCAGAGAATCCGGATTGCCCGGACGGATGAAGGGCAGGTCGCACCATGCCGTCACATCTCCGCGCACGCCTCAGATCCACCGTCGGAGCCACCCTCACGGCCGCGCTCACCGCAGCCGCACTCCTCGCGCTGCCGGCCCCCGCCGGCGCCGAACAGACGTCCGCGAAAGGCGAGTTCGAACAACAGGTGCTGTTCAAGGCATCCCAGGACCCGGGTTACGCCTGCTTCCGCATCCCCGCCGTCGTGCGGACGACCGAGGGGACCCTGCTGGCGTTCGCCGAGGGCCGCGTCCTCAACTGCGGTGACGCCGCCGACATAGACATCGTCGTCAAGCGCTCCACCGACGGCGGGCGCACCTGGGGTCCCCTTCAGGTGGTCAACGACGGCGGCGGCGACACCCACGGCAACCCTGCACCCGTCGTGGACCGGGAGACGGGCCGCATCCTCCTCGCCGAGACCTACAACACGGGCCGCACGGACAGCGCGAGCTGCTCCGTGCCCTGCGACCGCACACCGCACCTCCAGTACAGCGACGACGACGGCCGGACCTGGTCGCCGCCGCGCGATCTGAGCGACGAGATCCTCCCGCCCCAGTGGAACTCCTGGTACGCCACCGGCCCCGTCCACGGCATCCAGCTGACGCGCGGAAAGCACGCGGGACGGCTCGTCTTCGGCGTCAACACCGAGACGTGGAACGGAAGTCGGGTGACCGCCAACCACGCGGCCCTCATCACCAGCGACGACGGCGGCGACAGCTGGGACGTCGGGGCGACGGACTCGTGGCCGATCGCAGACGACGGCACCTTCCGACAGAAGCCGTCCGAGATGACCCTCGCCGAACGCGCCGACGGTTCGGTCCTGGTGAGCGGCAGGGAACAGGACGGCACCGACCTCGGCCACCGCACCCAGGCCGTCAGCCGCGACGGCGGCGACAGCTTCGTGGCCCCCTTCCGCGACCTCCCGGACCTCTACGCCCCGCAGGTGCAGTGCTCGTCCCTGTCCCTCGGCAAGCGGCTGCTGCTGGCCTGCCCCGGAGACCCGGACCGCCGTCGCACCATGATGATCCGCTCCTCGTACGACGGCGGACGCACCTGGGACAGCGTGGACCGCGGCACGGTCGTCACCACCGACTGGTCCGGCTACTCGGACCTGGTGCGCGCCGACGCCGGCACCGTGGGACTGCTGTACGAGGGCGGCGCGGTCGACGCCCGCGACGAGATCCGCTTCGCCCGCTTCACCGAGGACTGGCTCACCCCGCGGCGCGGCCCGGACCCGACGACGGCCGACCTCGCCCCGCACGCCCGGCGCGCCGCGGTCCTCGGCGGAGCCCAGGAGACCGACGGCGTGTTCGGCGGCGCCCTCGCCTTCGACGGCACGGACGACGCCGTCCGGCTGCCGTACCAGGACCGGCTGCCGCTCGGGACGAAGGACTTCACCGCCACGCTGTGGTTCCGCTACACCGCCACCACCGGCGAGCAACCGCTGCTGTGGATGGGCGGCATCGGCACGACGCAGCCGCAGGTGTGGCTGCGCGGCGAACCCGCCTCCGACCGGATCACCGGGCTGATCACCACCCGCAACGGCGCGTCGGCCCCCACCACGGCCTCCGTCCGCACGACGGGTGCCTACAACGACGGCCAGTGGCATCTCCTGGCGCTGCGCCGCGGGCAGGGGCAGCTGACGCTGTTCGTCGACGGGACCGCCGTCAGCACGGCGGACGTGCCCGGATCGGTCAGCCGCAACTCGCCGTTCGGCGTGCACATCGGCCAACGGATGGACAGTCGCGCGTACTTCACGGGCGCCATCGACGACGTCCGCGTCCACGACCGGGCGTTGAGCGACGCCGAGCTGGCCGGGCTGCGCACCCACCAGGAAGCCGTGACCCGGGACACCGTCCTGTGGCTGCCCATGGACCATGTGAGCGGAGCCCACTAACGTCCCGTCCGTGCCCGACGACGCACGAGCACGACGGCGGAACGCGACCGGGGCCGGCCTCCTGCTGGCCCTGGTCTGCACGGCCGTGCTGCTCACCGCCCTCCCGAACCGCGACCGGGAGGGCGGCGGCACGTGCGCGCCCCGCACACCGCGGTCCTGGAGCGCGGACACCGCGCTCACGGGCGAGTTCGCCCGGTACGGGGACGACCCGACACGCACCGACGACTGGACCGGCGGCGACGGCACCCATTCGGTGCGGCTGCCCGACGGGCGGGTGCTGTGGCTCTTCTCGGACACCTACCTCGGCCAGGTGCACGGGCCTCCGAACCCCGTCGGCGAGTCGTACGCCTGGCGCGACACGAACACTCCGCTCGTACGCAACTCCGCCGTCGTGATGTCCCGCGGCGGACGGCTGCGGACGACCCTGCCGGCCCCGGTCTTCCCCGACCCGGCGCCGCAGCAGTGGCGCTGGCCGGTCGCCGCCCGTGTGGAGCCCCGCTCCCCCGGCTCCGCGGACCGGGTCGTCCGCGTCCTGCTGTGGACCCGCACGGCCGGTCAGGCGCCCTGGATCTACGGCGTGCCGACCGCCACCGAGGTCGCCACGCTCTCGCTGCCGGATCTGCGCCTGGAGGGCATCACCACCGTCCTGGACCAGCGTGCGGTCGCCGACGCCTCCCGGCGGGTGCTGTTCGGCACCTCGGCACTCGACGCGGGCGAGTGGACGTACGTCTTCGGCGGCGACGACGGGCAGGCCGCCGCACGCCCGATCTCGCGGGCCTACGTCGCGCGGGTGCCGCGCGGCCGCCTCGCGGAGCCGGGCGCCTGGGAGTACTGGGACGGCTCGGCCTGGACGGTACGGGGACGCCCGGCGCCGGTCCTCGGGGACGGGCGGCGCACGGGGGTGGGCAGCGCGTTCACGGTGCTGCGCGACGGCGGCACGTACGTCCTGTTCACCATGGCGGCCGGGGCCGCGGGGCTGACGACGATCACGTCGTACTGGGCGTGTTCGCCGACCGGCCCCTGGCACGGGCCCGTCCGGGGCTTCAGCCCCGCGCTCCCCCGCGGTGACGTGGCCGCGTACAACCCGCAGGTCCATCCGGAGCTGGGCGACGGCGACCGGATCGTGCTCAGCTACGACGTGAACTGGCTGACCTCGGCGGGGGCCACCGCGCAGGCGAACATCAGCCGGAACGTGTCCCTGTACCGACCGCGATTCGTGACGCTCCGGCTGACCGGCGCGGGGGCGTAGCGGCCTCGGGGTCGCGGGCCCGGCGTTTGGCGATCACCGCGCACACCATGAGCTGCATCTGATGGAAGAGCATCAGCGGCAGCACGGCCAGCGAGGCGTGCGCGCCGAAGAGCACGCCGGCCATGGGGAGTCCGGAGGCGAGCGACTTCTTCGACCCGGCGAACTGGATCGCGATCCTGTCCTCCCGGCCGAAGCGGAGCGCCTTCGTGCCGTACCAGGTGAGCGTGAGCATCACGGCGAGCAGCAC
Source organism: Streptomyces siamensis (assembly GCF_039543605.1). Lineage (NCBI taxonomy): Bacteria > Bacillati > Actinomycetota > Actinomycetes > Kitasatosporales > Streptomycetaceae > Streptomyces > Streptomyces siamensis. The sequence continues at coordinate 109,804 of NZ_BAABKB010000010.1, forward strand.
GGCCTCCACGAGCAGCAGTCCCGCCAGCCGCACGGGGCTCACCTGGTGCCAGATGCCCTGCACCATGCCCTCGCTGAACGCGGTGTAGACGACGAGCAGGATCGATCCGCGGTCGACGTATCCGAGCACCTTCTTGTGCCGGGTGATGAACCCGCCGATCCAGCGGCGCAGCACCTGCCCCGCGAGGAACGGCACCAGCAGTTGCAGCACGATCTTGACGAGCGAGTCGGTGGAGAACCCGCCGCCGCTGTTGCCGAGCAGGGCCGCGGCGAGCAGCGGGGTGATGACGATGCCCGCCAGCGAGGAGAAGGATCCCGCGCAGATCGCGGCGGGCACGTTGCCGCGCGCGATGGAGGTGAACGCGATCGACGACTGGATGGTCGACGGCACCAGGGTGAGGAAGAGCAGTCCGGTGTAGAGGTCGTGCGTCAGGAACACCGGCTCCAGCCCGCGGGCGGCCAGGCCGAGCAGCGGGAAGACGACGAAGGTGCAGGCCAGGACCGTGCCGTGGAGCCGCCAGTGCTTGAGCCCCTCCAGCGCCTCACGGGTCGACAGACGCGCCCCGTAGAGGAAGAAGAGGAAGGCGATGGCGGCCGTGGACGCGCCCGACGCGACGTCGGCGGCCGTACCCCGCGCGGGGAGGAGGGCCGCGAGGCCCACCGTCCCCAGCAACAGCAGGATGTACGGGTCGATCGGCAGCCGGCTCGGCCACTTCAGGCGTTTCACGGTGCTCCACTGCTCGGTTCTGTACGTAGGTCGTGTCGGTCGCACGAGGTCGAGTCGTGCCCTCTCCATCGTCCTCTCCCGGACCGCGATCGGGAATCCGTCATACCGTTCTGACTGTCATCACGATTCGCGATAACGTGGCGCCGTGTACGACCCCTCCCAGCTGCGTACGTTCCTGGCGGTGGCCCAGACGCTCAGCTTCACGCAGGCCGCCCGTCGGCTCGGCCTGCGGCAGTCCACGGTCAGCCAGCACGTGCGCCGCCTGGAGGACGCCGCCGGACGCCAGCTGTTCTCCCGCGACACGCACTCCGTGGAGCTCACGGAGGACGGCGAGGCGATGCTCGGCTTCGCCCGCCGGATCCTGGCCGTGCACGAGCAGGCCTCGGCCTTCTTCACCGGGACCCGGCTGCGTGGCAGGCTGCGGTTCGGCGCCTCCGAGGACTTCGTCCTCACCCGGCTCCCGGAGATCCTGGAGGGCTTCCGGTACGACCATCCCGAGGTGGACCTGGAGCTGACGGTCGAACTGTCGGGCACGCTCCACGAGCAACTCGCCGCGGGCAAGCTCGACCTGGTGCTGGCGAAGCGACGGCCCGAGGACCCACGCGGCGAACTCGTCTGGCACGACGGACTGGTGTGGATCGGTGCCGAGCGGCTGCGTCTCGACCCCGACCGGCCCGTCCCGCTGATCGTGTACCCGCCGCCGGGCATCACCCGCGCGCTGGCCCTGGAGGCCCTGGAGCGCCAGGGACGCCCCTGGCGGATCGCCTGCACCAGCGGCAGCCTCAACGGCCTGATCGCGGCGGCCCGCGCGGGCCTCGGCGTGATGGCGCACTCCCGGGGGCTGATCCCGCCGGGCCTGGTCCGCGTACCGGAACGGGCGGGGCTGCCTGAGCTCGGCGAGGTCGACTTCGTGCTGGTGCACGGGCGGCGGCGCACGTCCGCGCAGGGCGCCGCCGACGCGCTGGCGGCGGCGATCCTGGCCGGCGGCGACCGGCTGCACCGCGGACGGCGCGTGTGACACGGCCGCCCGGCCGCGGTCAGAGCGCCTTCGCGTAGGTGAGCTGCTTGACCCGGCGCAGGAACGGCGTCGTCTCGACGTACTGGACGCCGTCGAGACGGCCGATGCCCTCGCTGAGATAGCCGTAGAGGCCGGCCGTGTCGCGGGTGACGGCGGTGACGACGATGTTGGAGGGCCCCGCGGTCGCGGAGGCGAAGGCGACCTCGTCGTGGGTGGCGAGGGCCTCTCCGACGGACTGCAGGGCCGCGGGGGCCGCCGTGATCCACAGGCAGGCGGCGAGGGGGTGGCCGAGCAGCTCGGAGTGGTACTCGATGTCGATGTACACGGCTCCGGAGGCGAGCAGTCCGGCCAGGCGGCGCTTGACCGCGGACTCCGACCGGCCGGTGGCCCGCTGGAGCTCGGGGTAGGTCGCGCGCCCGTCCCGCTCCAGGGCGGCGACCAGCGGCTCGTCCTCGGGGTGGATCAGGACGGTGCCGGCCGTGCCGTCGGCCTCGGGCACGTCGCGGCGCAGCGCGGCGATCTGGTCGTCCGCCAGTACGGCGAACTTGCCGAGCCAGCCGTTGGGGCCGCCGTAGAAGCGGTGGAGCAGTTGGTGGGCGCGGATCTCCATGATGCTCGGGGTGCGCGGCAGTTTCCCGAGCAGCAGGTCGTCGTGGTCACCGGGGCTGCGCGGACGCGTCATGCAGACGACCTCGGTGCCGCCCGAGGCGAGCCCGATCCACGCCGTGTCGGGGCGCTTGGCCAGCGCGTCGGCGATGGCGTGCGCGCTGTCGGGGGCGCAGCGCAGCCGCAGCATCCAGTGGTCCTGGCCGAGCCGCTGGGCGTCGCGGACGGCGACGACGCGCAGCCCGCCCTCCGCGCACAGCCTCCGGTAGCGCCGTGCGACGGTCTGGTCGGAGACGCCGAGCACCTCGGCGATGCGGCTGAACGGCGCCCTGCCGTTGACCTCCAGCGCGGCGAGCAGCCGCAGGTCGAGCTCGTCGCCGGCGTGGGATTCCATCTCTGCGAGGCCTTCCTCCGTCGGATTCCGTCGATCCGATGCCCGCGACGACCGCGATCATCCGCCCGGAGCTCATCGTACGGAGGCATACGCATCCGTGGCACGAGGAGTTGAGGACATGCGTACATGGGGGCCGCTCACGGCGATATGCCTGGGCACGTTCATGTTGCTGCTGGACGTGACGATCGCCGTCGTCGCGCTGCCGGACATGGCGCGGGCGCTGGACGCGTCGCTGAGCGATCTGCAATGGGTGATCGACGGGTACGCGCTCGCACTTGCCGCGCTGCTGCTGGGAGTCGGGGCGGCGGCCGACATCCTCGGAAGGCGCCGGGTGCACGTGGCGGGCGTCGTGCTCTTCGCGGTGGCGTCGCTGCTGTGCGGGCTGGCGTCGGGGCCGGGGATGCTGGTGGCCGCGCGCGGTCTGCAGGGTGTGGGCGCGGCGGCGATGTTCGCGACGACGCTGCCGCTGCTCGGCTCCGTCTACCGGGGGCGGCAGCGGTCGGCGGCGCTCGGCGTGTGGGGCGCGGTCAGCGGCGGCGCCGCGGCGGTCGGGCCGGTGCTGGGCGGTCTGCTCACCGAGGGGCCCGGCTGGCGCTGGATCTTCTTCGTGAACCTGCCGGTCAGCGTGGCGTCGGTGTGGCTGACGCTGCGCGTGGTGCCGGAGTCGCGCGGTCCGCGCGGGATGCGCATCGACTGGGCGGGCACGGCGGCGTTCGCGTGCTTCGCCGGAGCGACGACGTACGGGGTGGTGCGGGCCTGTTCCGACGGCTGGACGGCGGCGGTCACCACGGGTTCGTTCGCCGTCGCGGCGCTGGCCGCCGTCGGGTTCGTCCTCGTCGAGCAGCGAGCGGCTCACCCGCTGCTCGACCTGTCCCTGCTGCGCAAGCCCTCGTTCGTGGGAGTGATGGCGGGTGCGCTCGCCTTCAACGGGGTGGCGTTCGGGGTCGTCCCGTACCTGTCGATCTGGATGCAGACGGTGCTGGACATGAGTCCGGTGCGCGGCGGGCTCACGCTGCTGCCCATGACGGGCGCGTCCGTGGTGGTCGCGATCCTCGCGGGCAAACTGCTGCACGGGGTTCCGGCCCGGCTGACGATCGGCGGCGGGCTGCTGCTGGTCGGCTCGGGCGCGATCTGCCAGGCCGTCCTGGACGCGGGCAGCGCGTGGACGGCACTGGTGCCGGGTCTGGTGCTGGTGGGCACCGGCACCGGCTTCGTCTCCCCCGCGATCGCGGGCGCGGCGCTCGCGGCGGTGCCGCCCGAGCGGGCGGGCATGGCGGGCGGCGCGGTCAACACGGTCCGGCAGCTCGGCTACGCCCTCGGCGTCGCGGTCTTCGGCACGGTCCTGACGTCCCGGATGCGGGACACGCTGCCGCACGACGCGGCGCACACGCTCGCGGGCGGCGGCGCGGGAGCCCTGCGCGGCGCGTACCCCGAGCACACGCTGCGGGCGGCCTTCGCCGCCGGACTCGACACGGCGTCGGTGGCCGCGGGAGTGACGGGAATGGCCGCCGGAGCGCTGGTACTGATGCTGGTGCGGACACCGCGCCCCGTGGCGGTTCCGGTCGAGGCACCGGGCGAGACGGTGGCGGCACCGCGCGGGTGACACGGGCGGTGCGGTGACGGCGCCGCGCGGTGTCATCCGGCTGGGACGGGGGCTGTTTCCGGGGCGGTCGCCCCGGAAACAGCCCCCGTCCCGCGGTCGACGGCCATCCCATCCGCCGCACCCCGCACAGCCCGCTGCCCGCTGCCCGCTGCCCGCTGCCCGCTGCCCGCTGCCAACGACGGGGCCCTGCCCGGAAGTACGCGGCAGGAACCGGCCGGGCTGCTCCGGGCGCACGGCCGCGCGAGTCGGCCGGCCCCGCGCGGCCGCACGACCCGGCCGACTCCGCACGCACGCGGCACGGGCAGCCGGTCCTGGGCCGCGCTGAGGCAGAGGGGCAGTTCGCACAGGATGGAGGCAGGGCTTCCGGATCTTCGGGCAGCGGATCCGTCGAGGACTCACCCCTACGGAACCGGATGCTCCACATCCGGTTTACAAGTCGCCGTCCACCGTAATCGGGTCGTACAGATTCCGTGGAGATTGCGGGCCAGAAACTTACGGAACCGTAAGGGATTCTGTCCGGCCCTTCCCCTTGTGAGGGCATTTCCGCGGCTGACCTGTGCGTTCGCCGGGACGGCCGGTGGTTCGAGCCCTCTCCCGCCCGGCGGCCGGGTGGGGTAGCTTTCACGGCGCTGTGCGGAGCGCCACAAGGAGCGGGATTGCGCGAGTTCACCAACCCCCCATTGGCGTCGGCGCCGCCGGTGGGCGGCCTGGCTGACGTCGTCTTCGACCATGCCCAGGAGGACCCTCTCCACGTCGCACTCGGACGCAAGGACGACCAGGGTCAGTGGCGCGACGTCACGTCCGCGGAGTTCCGCGACGAGGTGCTCGCGCTCGCCAAGGGCCTGCTGGCCCACGGCATCCGCTTCGGCGACCGGGTCGCGATCATGTGCCGCACCCGGTACGAGTGGACGCTCTTCGACTTCGCGCTGTGGACGATCGGCGCCCAGGTCGTGCCCGTCTACCCCACCTCCTCCGCCGAGCAGGTCTTCTGGATGCTGCACGACGCCCAGGTGTCGGCGATCATGGTGGAGCACGAGGACCACGCGATGACCGTCGCGACGGTCGTGGACCGGCTCCCGCAGCTGCACCAGCTCTGGCAGCTCGACGTGGGCGCGGTCCAGGAGCTGTACGAGGCGGGCGCGCACATCGACGACGAGGTGGTCCACCGGCACCGCCGGGCGGTCACACCGGAGTCGATCGCGACGATCATCTACACCTCGGGCACCACCGGGCGTCCCAAGGGCTGCGTCCTATCCCACTCGAACTTCATGTTCGAGGCGGACACGGTCATCGAACGCTGGGAGCCCGTCTTCCACTCCAAGCGCGGCGACCAGGCGGCCACCCTGCTGTTCCTGCCGCTCGCGCACGTCTTCGGGCGCATGGTGCAGGTCGCCGCGTTCCGCGGGAAGGTCAAGTTCGGCCACCAGCCGCAGCTGAACGCGGCCGCCCTGCTGCCCGACCTGGCCGCCTTCCGGCCGACGTTCTTCCTCGCCGTCCCGTACATCTTCGAGAAGGTCTTCAACGCCGCCCGCCGCAAGGCCGAGAAGGAAGGCAAGTCGGGGCCGTTCGAGAAGGCCGTCGAGGTGGCGGTGCGCTACGCCGACGCGATGGAGGCGAAGGCGTGGGGCATCGGCCCCGGGCCGTCCGCGAGTCTGCGGATGCAGCACCAGCTCTTCGACAAGCTCGTCTACTCCAAGGTGCGGGCCGCGATGGGCGGGCGGGTCAAGCACGCCATGTCGGGCGGCTCGGCGATGGACCGGCGGCTCGGACTGTTCTTCGCGGGCGCCGGCGTGTTCATCTACGAGGGATACGGGCTCACCGAGTCCACGGCCGCCGCGACGGCCAACCCGCCCGAGCGCACCCGGTTCGGCACCGTCGGGCAGGCGATCCCCGGCACGACGGTGCACATCGCCGACGACGGCGAGATCTGGCTGCACGGCGGCAACGTCTTCCAGGGATACCTGAACGACCCCAAGGCCACCGACGCCACCCTGCACGACGGCTGGCTCGCCACCGGCGACCTGGGCTCGCTCGACGAGGACGGCTACCTCACCATCACCGGGCGCAAGAAGGAGATCCTCGTGACCTCCGGCGGCAAGAGCGTCTCGCCGGGGATCCTGGAGGAGCGGGTGCGCGACCACCCGCTGGTCGCGCAGTGCATCGTCGTCGGCAACGACAAGCCGTACATCGCCGCGCTGGTCACTCTCGACTCGGAGGCCGTCGAGCACTGGCTCGGGATGCGCGGAAAGCCGCAGTTGTCGCCCGCCGAGCTGGTGCGCGATCCCGACCTGGAGACCGAGGTGCGGCGCGCGGTGGTCGCCGCGAACACGCTGGTCTCCCAGGCGGAGTCCATCCGGACGTTCCGGATACTGGCCCACCAGTTCACCGAGGAGCACGGGCTGCTGACGCCGTCGCTGAAGCTGAAGCGGAAGGCGATCGAGAAGGCGTACTCGACCGAGGTCGAGGCCCTGTACCAGGCGTAGACCGATCCCCCGGCGGGCCGCGACCTCGTACCGGCGAGGCCTGGGCCCTTGCGCGCCCCTGCCCGGGAGGGCGTCCGTCGCACACCCTCTCCTTTCTGACGGTTCGTCATTTGCGGATGCGTCAGATATTGACGGTCCGTCAGATTCCACGGACACTTTCGGTCATTCCCAGGAGGGGGACCGACCGTGTCGCGACCGATCCGCACCATGACCGTCGCCGTGGCCGCACTGCTGCTCGCCACCGCCTGCAACTCGGCCGCCGGCGGCGGGAGCTCGGACAAGGCGGGCGGTTCCGTCCGCGGGGTGACCGCGGACTCCGTCAAGGTCGGCGGGATCGTCTCGATGACGACCGCCACCGGGTACTCGAAGAAGGACACCGACCTCGGGGCGAAGGCCCGCTTCGACCGCGCGAACGCCGAGGGCGGAGTCAACGGCCGCACCATCGACTACCTCGGGGCCGAGGACGACGGACAGGACCCGGCCAAGAACCTCGCCGCGGCACGCAAACTCGTCCAGCAGGACAAGGTGTTCGCCGTCGCTCCGATGAGTTCGACGACCTTCTCCGGAGCGGACTTCCTCCAGAAGGAGAAGGTCCCCACCTTCGGCTGGGGCACCCTGCCCTCCTTCTGCGGGCCGACCTACATCTACGGCTTCGGCGGCTGCATGGTGCCGATGCCCGGCGGCACCATCTCGCAGACCTGGCCGGAGGGGCTCAAGCAGGTCACGGGCGGCGCGCGGGGCAAGTCGGTGGCGATCCTGGCCAACGACAGCGACGCCGGCACCTTCGCCATCCGCACCTACCGGCAGAGTTTCGCGTCGGCCGGCTACAAGGTCACCTTCGCTAAGTCGTCCGTGCCCGCCGGGGCCGTGCCGAGCGACTGGTCGGCGTACACGAAGGAGATCCTGCGCAGCGACGGCGGCAAGGCCCCCGACGCGGTGGTGTCCGTGATGCAGACCCCGTACAACATCGGCCTGTTCACGGCTCTCAAACGGACCGGGTACGACGGGGTGCTCACCGATCCGACGGACTACGACCCCTCTCTGCTCGCCAAGAGCGCCACGAAGCAGGCGCTCGACGGGGTGCACATCCTGCTGTCCTTCCAGCCGTTCGAACAGGACACGCCGGCGATGGCCCGGTTCAAGGAGGACATCAGGAAGGCGGCGGGCAAGGACGTCCCGCTCAACATGCACATGATGACCGGCTACATGTCGGCCGACCTCTTCCTGGCCATCGCGGAGAAGGCGGGCAAGAACCTGACGGTGGCCTCCTTCCAAAAGGCCGCGAACTCCTTCTCGGACACCGGCACCATGGTCGGCGACCGGGCCGAACCCAGAGGCCGCAAGGAGTCGTTCGGCTGCGGGGCCCTGGTCCAGCTGAAGGACGGCCGGTACGTCGTGTCAGCGCCCTTCAAGTGCTACGCGCCCATCCCCTTCAAGTAGCCGACGCAGAGGGGGGTTGGGAATGTCCGACCTGCTGGGGTTCGTCCTGAGCGGGCTGGTCTCCGGGGCGCTCTACGCACTGCTGGCCACGGGACTCGTCCTGTCGTACTCGGCTTCGGGGCTGTTCAACTTCGCGCACGGCGCCACCGCGTACCTGTGTGCGCTCACCTTCCACGAACTGCACTCCGGATTCGGCTGGCCGGCCGTGCCCACGGCCCTGCTGCTGGTGTGCGTCCTCGCCCCCGCGCTGGGCTGGGGCCTGGACCGGCTGATGTTCCGCAAGCTGGCCAGGGTCGGCGAGACCGCCCAGATCGTCGCCACCATCGGACTGTTGGTGGCTCTGCCCGCCCTCGGTCTGTGGATCGTCGAACTCCTGGCGGACGCGGGCGTGTCCGTCGCGCCCGCGGAGAACCAGTTCGGGCTTCCCGGAGTCGGCCCCAGCCCCGCGAAGTCCTGGCAGCCGGTCGACGGAGTCGGTGTCGACTCGGACCAGTTGATCACCTGGGTGACGACCGCGGCGGTCGCCGTCGGCCTGTGGGTCCTCATGCGGCACACCTCGCTCGGCCTGCGGCTCCGCGCGACGGTGGACAACCGCTCGCTCGTCGAACTGCGCGGCATGAGCGCCGACCGGTTGTCGTCGGTCGCGTGGATGCTGTCCTCCGCGCTCGCCGGACTCGCCGGCGTCCTCGCCACCCCCCTGCTCGGCCTGTCCGCCCACGACTTCACCCTCTTCCTCTTCGTCTCGGCCACCGCCGCGGTCCTCGGCCGCTTCGCCTCCGTGCCGCTCGCCTTCGCGGGCGGCCTGGGCCTCGGCGTCCTGCAGAACCTGGTCGCCGGATACGCGTCCTTCGCCGACGGCATCACGGGATTCCGCACGGCCGTCCCGTTCCTGATCCTCTTCGCCGGGCTGCTGGTGCTGACCCGGCGGCAGCGGACGGCGGGCACCGCCGCCGCCGACGCGCCGCCCGCCGACTATCTCGCGGGCCGCTCGTGGGCGCGGCGCTGGGGCCCGTGGACCGTCGCCGGGATCCTGCTCGCCGTCTCCTTCTACACGGTCACCACCCCGTTCTGGAGCGGCCTTCTCGCCCAGGGCCTCGCCCTCTCCCTGGTGTTCGTGTCCTTCACGGTGGTGACCGGGCTCGGTGCGATGGTGTCCCTGGCGCAGGCCACGTTCGTGACCGGGGCGGCGCTCGTGGCGGGCCTGCTGATGAGCCACGGTTGGCCGTTCGCGGCGGCCCTCGCCGCGGGGACCTGTGCCGCCGCCGTCCTCGGCGCCCTGGTGGCCCTGCCCGCGCTGCGCCTCGGCGGACGTGCGCTCGCCCTCGCGACGCTGGCGCTGGCCTTCCTCGCCGACCAGGTCCTCTTCCAGACGGGTCTACTGCGCAACGGCGACACGGGGTGGGCGGTTCCCCGACCGGTCGTCGGCCCGGTGGACCTCGGCGACGACCGGGCGATGGGGGTGGCGATGACCGCGCTCGTCGCCCTGGCCGTCGCCGGGCTCAGCGCACTGCGTCACTCGCCGTCGGGGCGCGCGATGCTGGCCGTGCGCTCGGCGCCCGCGGCGGCCATGGCCTCGGGCGTGTCGGTGATCCGCACCAAGCTCCTGCTGTTCACCCTGTCGGCCGGGATCGCCGGGTTCGGCGGAGTGCTGTACGCGTCGTACAGCACCCGCGTCACGGCGACCGACTTCACCGCGATGACCGGACTGATCTGGCTCGCGGTCGTCGTGGCGGCGGGCGTCCGGCGCCCCCAGTTCGCCGTCGTCGCCGGGCTCGTCTACGTCGTCGTACCGCATCTGCTGGCGGACCACGTCACCGAGTCGGCACAGCTGCCGGTGGTCCTGTTCGGTCTGGCGGGTCTGGCGCTCGCCAACGACCCGGACGGGTACGCGGCGGCCGTGTCCACCCGTCTCCACCGCAGGCGCACGGCCGCGGCACCCCCCACTCCGGCCGGGTCCGCTTCTCCCCCGTCGCCCGGTGCCGTGCTCGAACTGCGCGACGTCCGGGCCGGATACGAGGGCGCCGCCGTCCTGCACGGCGTCGACCTCGCGGTGCGCCCCGGCGAGATCCTCGTCCTGCTCGGCCCCAACGGTGCCGGGAAGAGCACCACGTGCGGCGTCGCCGCCGGACTGCTGACACCGTTCACCGGCTGGGTGTACGTGGCCGGGGTCGAGGTGACGCGGGAACGGGCCCTGGGACGGTCGCGGGCCGGGGTGCTGCTGGCGCCCGAGGGACGCGGGATCTTTCCGTCGCTCACCGTCGAGGAGAACCTCGCGCTGCACCTGACGGCGAAGGAGGCACGCGAGGCCGTGTACACGCGCTTCCCCGCCCTCGCCGCGCGCCGCGGCGTCGGCGCCGGTTCCCTCTCCGGCGGTGAGCAGCAACTGCTCGCCCTCGCACCGCTGCTGCAGAATCCGCCGCAGGTGCTGATCGCGGACGAGCCCTCGCTCGGACTCGCCCCGCGCCTGGTCGCCGAGGTGTTCCGGCTGCTGACCGAACTGAAGGAGCGGGGCACCGCGGTCCTGCTGGTCGAGGAGAAGGCCTCCGAGGTCCTCGACGTCGCCGACACGGTCGCCCATCTGAGCCAGGGGCGGGTGACCTGGTGCGGTCCGCGCGAGAAGGTGCGGGCCGACCGTCTCACCGAGGCCTACCTCGGGGCCGCCGCACCGGAGGCCGGCAGGACGCCCCCGACCGACGCCGAGGAGGTGCCCCGGACATGAACGCCCCGGTACTCGAAGCGGTCGGCATCGGCGTCCGCTACGGCGGTGTCCGCGCGGTCGACGACGTCGGCCTCACCCTGCGGCCCGGTGAGATCTGCGGGCTCATCGGGCCCAACGGCGCCGGGAAGACCACGCTCTTCGACGCGCTGTCCGGGATCCGCCGCCCCCACGCGGGGCGCATCCTGCTCGACGGAGCGGACATCACACGCCGGTCGCCGGTCTGGCGGGCCCGTCACGGCGTGCGCCGCACCTTCCAGCGACAGCAGCTCTTCGGCCGGCTCACCGTGGCCGACAACCTTCTGGTGGCGCAGGAGTGGCACGGCGGGGGCGGTGGCCTGGCGGCCGATCTGCTCGCGGCGCCGACGCGCCGCAGATACGAGATGGCCCGCCGGGAGCGCGCTGCGGCCGTCCTGCACGAGTGCGGGCTCGACGACGTCGGCGCGGTGTACGCGGGCACTCTCCCGGTGGGCCGGGCCCGGATGGTCGAGCTGGCGCGTGCGATCGTGGAGCCGCCCCGGGTGCTGCTGCTGGACGAGCCCACCAGCGGGATGACCGCCGGCGGGGAGGACCAGCCGCCGGACGGCGGGCGTCCGGCGGACGGCACCGGTCGGCCGGTGCCGGACGTGCGACTTCTGACGTCGGTGGTCCGCCGACTCGCGGAGGAGGGCGCGGCCGTCCTCCTCGTCGAGCACGACGTCGGTTTCGTCATGGATCTCTGCTCCCGTGTCGTCGTGCTCGACCTCGGGCGGGTGCTCGCCGAGGGTACGGCCGCCGAGGTGCGCGCCGACCCGAGGGTCCGGGACGCGTACCTCGGCACCGCGACCACGCACTGACCTCCCGTCACCGGACGTTCCTCGCACGGAGATTCCCGGCAGGCGTGCACTCTGTGCGTACAAGTGACGCCGCGCTCAGACCAGTTGGTAGCCGCGCAACTTGGTGAGCAGCAGGTAGCAGTCCTGGAGGGATCCTGAGGTGTCGCCGAGGGAACGGTAGATGCCCCACTTGGGCCGCACCCGGTCGGCGAGGAAGGTGTCGACGCCCGCCCTCGACGCGTCGACGACCGTGGTCGCGCCGTTCTTGAGGATCCAGCGCACGGAACCCGCCGAGCCGTTGCCGACCTTGATCTGGAAGTCGACGTCGATCCACCGGTTCTGGAGCGGCTCCAGGTCGGTCCGGCCGACGAGGACGTCGGCGACGGCCAGTTTGAGCTCGACGGTCTGCACGCCGTTCACGCGCCGCAGGGACTGGACGACGATGGGCGAGGTCCCGTTGCCGGGCTGCTTCATCTGCATGATGTGGGTGAAGGTGGTCGTCGCCTTGAGCGAGCTCGGGATGTACATCGAGTACGTGACCCGCCAGGTCTGGCCCTCCTGCCACGTGAGGTAGTTGCTGCCGCTCGTGCGCAGTCCGGTGACCTCGTGGCGCTGCCGGTCCGTGGAGGTGTCGCGGTCGACGGTGTGCATGGTGAACCGCCAGTTGTCGCCGCTCGTCCGGATGTGCGGCCGGCCTGCCGGGTGCGAGTCGGCGCGGTCGTCCTCGACGGTCTCGAAGGCGCCCAGGCCGTCGGCGCTCGCCGACGGGGACCACTTCAGCTGCCAGGAGGCGGCGTGGGCGGTGCCGGCGGGCAGGCCGGCCGCGGCCGCCGCGGTGGTGCCGAGCGCCGCGCCCAGCAGGGCTCTTCTGGATGTGCTCATGACTGACTCACCTCGTCCTGAGTGGGGGTGTGCGCGTCGGGTCGGGCCCGGACGCACGCGAGGGTCGTTCACATGCATGCACGTTGTTCGCCGACGTGTTCAGCGATGCGTACAGAGTCGCGGGATGACGGGTTCCGGTCAATGGTCCGGACCGAGGGACCGGATCCCTTTCCGGCCAACCTCCGCCGACGCGCGGCACCGGCACCCGGCCCGCACCATGGATCCACAGGGAATCCACGGGTCAGGAATGCATCACGGCGCGTGATCGTTGACCATGGGAGTACCACCCGACGACTGAAGGATCGAGAGCTCGTGAGCAAGGTCCCCCCGATCATCCTGAACAACGGCGTCGAGATGCCGCAGCTGGGCTTCGGCGTCTGGCAGGTGCCGGACGACGAGGCGGAGCGGGCTGTCGCCACCGCGCTGGAGGCCGGGTACCGCAGCGTCGACACCGCCGCGATCTACGGCAACGAAGAGGGCACCGGCAAGGCCATCGCCGCCTCCGGCATCTCCCGCAAGGACCTCTTCGTCACCACCAAGCTCTGGAACGGCGATCAGGGGTACGACGCGACGCTGCGCGCCTTCGACACGTCGCTGGAGAAGCTCGGCCTGGAGTACGTGGACCTGTATCTGATCCACTGGCCGCTGCCGTCCCGGGGCACGTACGTCGACACGTACCGGGCCTTCGAGAAGATTCACGCGGACGGCCGCGCGAAGGCCATCGGTGTCTCCAACTTCCTTCCGGAGCACCTGGAGAAGCTGATCGAGGCGACGTCCGTCATCCCGGCGGTCAACCAGATCGAGCTGCACCCGCACCTCCAACAGCACGCGGCCCGTGAGTACCACGCCGAGCAGGGCATCGCCACCGAGGCCTGGTCCCCGCTCGGCCAGGGCAAGGGCCTGCTGGAGGTCCCGGCGATCGTCGCGATCTCCCAGAAGCACGGCCGCACTCCGGCTCAGATCGTGCTGCGCTGGCACCTCCAGCTGGGCAACATCGTGATCCCGAAGTCCGTGACCCCGGCCCGGATCGAGGAGAACATCGACGTGTTCGACTTCTCCCTGGACGCCGAGGACATCGCCGCGATCAGCGCGCTCAACGAAGACCGCCGTCTGGGCCCCAACCCGGCGACGTTCGACATGGGCTGAGCCGTCCCGGAACACCTGTCGGCCCGGACGCGCACCGTGCGTCCGGGCCGATGTTCTTTCCAACTCCCCCGCCCTCCGGGCGCTTTGAGTCATGGCGGCTTGGACCGGACCAAGTCCCCCGCAGGGGTTGACGCGGTCATGCAAGCGGGTCCACCTTGTACGGCAACCCGGTAAGGAAAGTTTCCTAACAGAAGGGTCCCCCACAGTGCGTTCTCGAACACTGACCCTCGCCGCGGCCGCGGGCGCCGCGCTCCTGGCCGCCGCGGCACTCCCGGCCAGTGCCTCCGGCACCACCCCCCGATCGGCGCAGGAGGGTTCGGTCAGCGCGGCCGACCTGCTCGCCAAGGTGACGTCCTGCTCGCAGATCTCGAACGGCAAGTACCGGACCGACGAGGAGACCTCGGCCACCGTGCCCGTCTGCGGCAAGAACGGCGCGGTGTTCTGGAAGGCCGACATGGACATCGACTGCGACGGCCAGGTCACCACCAAGTGCAACGGCGACACCGACCCCTGGTTCCAGGACGACACCGCCTTCCACCAGTCCGACGGCAAGCCGCTGCGCGCGGACTCGCTGCCCTACGTGGTGGTGCCGAGCTCCAGCAGCATCTGGAAGTACACGAGCGCGGGCATCAAGGGCGGCGGCGTGGTCGCCGTCATCTACAACAACAAGGTCGAGTACGCGGTCGTCGGCGACACCGGCCCCACGCAGATCATCGGCGAGGCCTCGTACGCCACCGCGAAGGCGCTCGGCATCGACCCGGACCCGGAGACCGGGGGCACCGACTCCGGCGTGACCTACATCCTCTTCAAGAACTCGCAGGTGTCCCCGATAGAGAGTCACAGTGCGGCCGTGTCGCTGGGTGACTCGCTGGCGAAGCAGTTCCTGCAGAACAACTGACCTGCCCTGGAAACGCGTCGGGGGGAATCGCGGGCCGTGCGCGGCCGGTCGCGCGATTCCCCCTGACGCTCGCGCGGCGGGTCAGACGGGCTGGCCGACCGGTCGTACGACCACGGTGTTCACATCGACACCGCTCGGCTGCCTCATCGCCCAGACGATCGACTCGGCGAGCTGGTCCGCGGTGAGCAGGTGGCCCGGCGGCAGGCTGCCGTAGGCGTCCCAGAACGGGGTCTCCACGCGGCCGGGCGAGATCAGTGTCACGCCGACGCCGTGTTCGGTGACCTGCCGCCTGGTGTTCTCGGCGAGTCCGGTCACCGCCCACTTGGTCGCGCCGTAGATGTTGCCGGGCGTGAAGACGTGTCCGGCGACGCTGCCGATCAGCACGATCCGGCCCTTGCTCTCCTTCAGCGCCTCGATGGAGGCCCGGATGAGGAGCGCAGGACCCAGCACATTGGTCAGCACCATCTCGGGCCACCCCGCCGGGTCGCCGTCCGCGACCGTGTCGTGCGTGGCGAAGCCGGCGTTGGCGACGACGGTGTCGAGCCGCCCGAATTCCTTCAGCGTCGCCTCGACCGCCCCTGCCACGTGCTCGTAGTCGGACGCGTCGCCGGGAATCGTCAACAGGCTGTCGGGGCGCCCGAGTTCCTCGGCGAAGGCGTGCAGGCGCTCCTCGCCGCGGCCGGTCACGGTCACCCGCCGCCCGGCGTCGAGCAGCCGCCGCGCGACCGCGGCGCCGATACCGCTCCCGCCCCCGGTGATGAGCGCGGCAGGAGAGTCGGTCATGGTTACCCCCATAAGAGTTCGGTGAACGCCGCGAGTTCATCACTTGGAGCACTCTCGAAGTCAAGGCCCCCAGCCCCGGCCCGGCGCCGGACGACTGGCCCGGCGTGCACACGACGCAAGGCCCCTCGTGGCGCCGCACACCTCAACACGTCCGCCGGAACGGCACGTCGGGCAGGGCGTGACGGCACCCTGTGGCGCGACGAGGCGGTCACGTACGACATGGCGCGGCGCGACCTGCCGGACCTCTGGGCGACGCTGGCCGGTGCCGACGCCGTGCACGGCCTGTACCGGCCCGGCGCCGGGTGTGGTCGCTGCCGGATCCCGGTTCGGTGCGCGGGCTGCGCGACCTGGCCCTGGACCGGGGGCCCGTCGCCTCGCACACCCTGTACGGCACGGAGGTGCCCGCGGAGGTGATCCGGGCACGCATGCTGGCGACTCCCCGCATCGTGGCCGTCCGCGACCCCGCGGGTCAGCCGCTCGACGCGACGCCGGGCGAGGCCGTCAAGCGGCGGACCCTCGCGGCGCACTTCGTGGAGTGCGGCACACGGCGGGTGCGGGGCGCGCGGATCACGGTGTTCGCCCGCCCCGGCCGGTGCCCGGGTCGTGTCTTTCGGATCAGGTCGGGTCAGCCCGCGGCGTCCGGTGCCGTGCATCGCAAGGCCGAGGAGGGAGTCCATGCGGAGCATCGGCGACTGACGAGAACGCCGCGAGGTGCGGTGCCGGGCGTCGCGGGCCCGGCATGATCCGACAGACACGGCCCAGTCCCGTGATCACGCGGGCTTCACGCCGACGTGGACGGTCATCGCCGTCAGCAGGAACGCGTCGGGGCGGTGGTGCACGCTCGCCTTGTCGTCCGGGTCGACCAGCCGGTCGAGGGTGGCGACGTCGTCGGCGTCCAGGGCCTCGGCGAGGCCGTCGCGGCGCCGGGTGAGGGAGCTGACGACGAAGGCGCGGGCCTCGTCGGAGAGCGGGGCGGGCAGGTCGAGGAGGAATGTGCGGGTCGCCGTGTGGCGCAGCCCGGCGGCGGTCAGCAGCGCGGGCCAGTCCTCCGTCTCGGTCACCGCGCCGGGCAGGTCGGCCCGCATCCTCGCGAACCACTCCTCCTGCGCCGCGTCGACCCGGGCCTGGAGACCGGGTCGGCCGAGGCCGAAGTCGCGCGGCAGGAACCGGCTGGGCAGGCCGCCTTCGAGGAGGGCGAGCACGCCGCCGGGCGCGAGACCTTCCGCGAACCCGGCGAGAGCGGCGCGCTGGTCGCCCACGTGGTGCAGCGACCTGCTGGCCCACACCAGGTCGGCCGGGTAGTCCAGGAAGCCGAGCCCGTCGGCGAGTTCGGCCTCAACCGTGCTGAACCGGTCGGCGACACCGAGCCGCTCGGCGCGGACGCGGGCCTCCGCCAGCAGGGATCCGGCGACGTCCACGGCGACCACGCGCGCCGCCGGGAAGGCGTCGGCGAGGAGGCAGGAGATGACGCCGGGGCCGCTGCCCGCGTCCACGACCAGTTCCGCTCCGGGGCGCACCTCCCGCAGCCAGGCCGCGGCCTCGACGTAGGCCGGGGCGTACAACTCGGCCTCCTGCACCAGCAGCGGGAGCATGTCGGCGAAGTCCACATGGGTGTGGTCGTGCGGGGCGTGCCCGTGCGAGCTGTGGTCGTGGTGCTGTGGCATGGTCGCAGGCCTCTCGTTCGGCATGCCGACAGCGTGCGCCACCGCTCCCGGAAACGGCCAGGCGTATTGCTCGAACGGCAAAATCCCGGTCCGCCCGTCCCCCGGCCGTCCGGGGCTGCCCCATGAGTGGCGGCGCGGTGCGGCGCCGCGTCTCGGAGGACCACCGCGGTGGGTGTGCGATCCACCGGGGCCCGGCCGTCGCGGCCCGACCCCGGCGGATCATCCGTACGCCGGAACTACAGCGCCGGGTAGGCGTTCGCCATCAGCTGCTGGAACTGCGCGGAGAACCAGTGCCCGGACAGCGGGGCGTTCGGCAGGGCGCCGGACAGGTTGTTCCCGTTGCGGGCGTTGCCCGTGTACGTCGGGTCGCACATGCGGTCGAAGCCCTTGCCCTCGTCGTTCGAGATCGCCGAGCTGGAGCCGTCGGACTCACCCGGGGGCTTCATCCACACGTAGGCGTCGATGCCCGTCGCCGGGGCGGCCTGCGGACGCTCGCCGAGGCCGGCACCGGACTGGTTGCACCAGTTGCCGATGTGGATGCGACGGTCGTAGCGTCCGCCGTCGACGTAGGTGTCCACGCTGGTCGTCGCGCCGGGACCGGTGGGCCGTGCGCTGCCGCCCCAGCCGTTCCTGGAGGTGTCGATCAGCATGCCGATGCCGGAGTTGAAGCCGACCGAGACGAGCTGGTTGCGGAAGGCCTGCGCGTAGGACAGCTCGTCGACGTACCGGTTCCAGTCGACCCACTTGGACTGGCGCACGGTGGTGCCGTTCACCGAGTCGTTGACGGTGAAGTTGTTCTCCTTGAGCGCGCTGTAGTTGGCGGTGTTGGTGATGAAGCCGTGCACGTCGTCGACGGTCGCGCCCTCACTGGTCGCCGCCTGCTTGAACAGGGTCGCGGACGGGCCGAAGTTGTCGTCCCAGCCGAGCCAGCCGTGGTGTCCGGCGTCGATGTAGTTGTAGACGTTGGGGATCGCGCCGAGCTTGGCCAGGGCGTAGCCGACGCCCTTCACGTAGTTGCCGTTGGCCTGCATGGTGTCGCACTGCGGGGTGGCGGTGGCGCGGCTTCCGGTGTTGGTGACCAGGTTGGGCAGCGAGTCGATCTCGATGGTGGTGACGATGCGCAGCGAGGCGTACTTGCTGTCGGAGAGGATCGCCGCGATCGGGTCGATGAACTGCGTCTTGTACTTGTCGATCTCCGTCGGGCCGAGTTCGCCGTTGGACGCGAGGGCCGCGCAGTCACGTCCGGGCAGGTCGTAGACGACGAGTTGGACGACCTCTTCGTTGCTGCCCTTCTGGGCGAGCGCCGCGTCGAGGTGGGCGCGCAGGCCCATGCTGCCGCCCGCGCCGTCGATGGCGGCGATCCGGTCGAGCCAGACGCCCGTGGGCTGGTTGGAGATCCGGCTGCCGCCGGGTTCGGCCGCGGCCTTCGCGGACCACTCGGGGTTCACGTACACCTTGGCGCCGGCGTAGGGGTTGTCGACCCTGCCGGAGGGGTCCGGACCAGGGTCCGGGTCGCCGCCGCCTCCGTCGTCGACGTTGCAGGTCACGCCGTCGAGCGTGAAGCTGGTCGGCAGGGCGTTGGTGCCGCTGTAGGAGGCGTTGAAGCCGAAGCTGACCGAACCGCCGCTCGCCAGGGTGCCGTTGTAGCTCTCGTTGGCGGCGGTGACGGCCGTGCCGCTCTGGGTGATCCTGGCGTTCCAGCCGGAGGTCACCTTCTGGTTCCCGGCGTACGACCACTTCACCGACCAGGACGACTTCGCGGCCGAGTTGTTGGTGACGGTGACGGCGGTGGTGAAGCCGGTGTCCCACTGGTTCTGCACCTTGTAGTCCACGGTGCAGGGGACGGCTGCGATGCCGGGCTCGGGGGCGACGACGGCGGCGGCGGTGCCGGTCGTGGTCGCGCTGCCGAGGAGGACCAGGCTCGCCAGTAACGCTGTTCTGGTGCGACTCATGAGTGCGGGTGTCCTATCCGTTGACGTGTGTGTCTCATCCGTTGAGGGCGCGCAGGTGGTCGCGCAGCCCGATGCCGTACGAGGTGGGGGTTCCGTCGTAGTCGGAGATCAGGGAGGGGCCCGAGGAGCAGTCCCAGGTGTTCCAGGTCCAGCCGAGGTAGGAGAGGTTCCGGTCGTCGAACCACTTCATGACGGTGTCGACGAAGCCGTGGGAGCAGGTGTTCTCGCCGATCTCCCCGGCCACGAGCGGGACCTGGGCCGCCACCGGGGCGAGTGTCGAGTTCCAGCAGCTCTCGCTCGCACAGGTGTTGAAGTTGTAGACGTGGTAGGCGGCGACCAGATTGCCGGTGGGATCGGACGGCCTGTACGTGAGCCACTGGCTGAGGTCGTTGGAGTACGCGAGACCGCCGGCCAGGATGATGTTCCTGGCGCCGGTGCCGCGGACGGCGTCGACCAGGTCCTGCATCCCGGCGACCTCGTAGGAGATGCCGGGGCAGGTGCCGCCGTCCCGCCAGCAGGTCCACGCCTGGGTGGTGGTGGACGTCGCGCGGTCCGGGTAGGGCTCGTTGAACAGGTCGAACGCGACGGCCGGGTCGTCCTTGAAGGTGCCTGCGACCGAGGACCAGAACGACGGGGTGTACTGCGCGTCCGGCATCGGCTTCTGGCAGGTGGCGTGCACGTCGGAGCAGCCGGCGGAGTTGCCGGTGTACTGGCCGTAGCTCCAGTGCAGTTCGACCAGCGGGGTCATGCCGTGCGCCTCGACCTTGGCCACCAGGTCCTTGACGGCGGCGATGTAGTCGGCTCCGCCGTACTCGGGTTTGATGTTGGACAGGCCCAGCCAGCACTCCTCGTTCAGCGGGATGCGGACCGTGTTGGCCTTCCAGTCGGCGATCGCCTCGACGGCGGCGTCGTCGACCGGCCCGTCGAAGATGCCGTAGCCCTGGACGCACATGAACTCGCCGCCGGAGCGGTTGACTCCGAGCATCCGGCGGGTGGCGCCGCCGGCGTCCACGAGCTTGTTCCCGGACACGTGGAGCTTCGGCGCCTCGCCGGTGGGGGATGGATCGGTGGGCGGCGGATCGGTGGGGGTCGGCTCGCCGTCCACGTTGCACGCCGTGCCGTTGAGCTTGAATGCGGTCGGTGCCGTGTTGCTCCCGGACCAGGAGGCCAGGAAGCCGGCGCTGACGCTCGCGCCGGAGGCCAGCGAGCCGTTCCAGCTCTCGTTGGCCGCGGTCACCGACGTGCCGGACTGGGACCACTCGGCGTTCCAGCCCTGGGTGACCTTCTGGCCCTGGGCGAAGTCGAAGGTGAGCCTCCAACTACTCACCGAGGCCATGTTGTTGGTGATTTTCACGGCACCCTGGAAACCGGAGTCCCACTGGTTGGTGACGGAGTACTCCACCGTGCACGCGGGAGTGGCTCCCGAGGCCGTGACCGTCGGCGCGATCGCCGTGCCCACGAGGGCGACGGCGGCGCCGACGAGTAAAAGTCCTGAACGCGGGGGGTGTCGCATGAGCGACTCCTTGCAGCTCGGGCGCGTCGTGACGGACGCGTCGACTGATGGAATCGCTCCCACTGGTGCGGTTGAAGCTAGCGCCAAGTGTCCGCAAAGGACAGAGGTGTTGCGTTGTTGATCAATCGAATCATTTCGACTCACCGAGCACCTTGACCGCTCACAGCCCGCTCTCCACTATGGGAGCGCTCCCACTGGTTCAAGGCTTGTTGCTCCTCCCCCATTCTCCGAGCCGCAAGGAGGAACCAGCACATGCTCCCCAGACCGGGACGTCGCACGTCGCGACGTCTGTGGACCGCTGTCGTGGCGGCCCTGACACTCCCCCTGACGACCCTGGCGACGGGTACAACTCCCGCACACGCAGCGGCAGTTCAGTGCAGCGTCGACTACAGGACCAATGACTGGGGCTCCGGATTCACCGCGGATCTGACGATCACCAACCGCGGCACGGACGCGATCGCCGGCTGGACCCTCAGCTACGCCTACGCGGGCAACCAGACCCTCACCAACGGCTGGAACGGCACCTGGTCCCAGTCCGGCAGGACGGTCACGGTGAAGAACGCGGACTGGAACGGGACGATCGCCGCCGGGGCCGCCGTCACCACCGGGGGCCAGTTCACGTACAGCGGCACCAACACCGCCCCCACCTCCTTCACGGTCAACGGCACCACCTGCGCCGGCGCGCACCAGCCGCCGGTGACCGTGCTGACCAGCCCCACCGCGGGAGCCGTCTACTCCCAGGGCGACGCCGTGCCACTGGCCGCGACCGCGGCCGCCGCCGACGGAGCGACCGTCAGCAGGGTCGAGTTCTACGACGACACCACACTGCTCGGCGCCGACACGAGCTCGCCGTACACGCTGTCGGCCAATGGCTTGACCGTGGGCAGTCATTCGCTGATCGCGAAGGCGTACGACAGTCTCGGCGCGTCCGCCGACTCCACGCCGGTCGGCATCACCGTCGCCTCGGGTCCCGCCGTGGTGGCCTCGCCGTCCCAGCTCGGCGTCCAGCAGGGCAGGACGGGCACCTTCGACGTGAAGCTGTCCACCCAGCCGTCGGCGAACGTGACGGTCGCGGTGGCCCGGACGGACGGCAACAGCGGCCTGTCGGTCACGGGCGGCTCCTCGCTCACCTTCACACCGTCGAACTGGAACACCGCGCAGAAGGTGACGATCACCGCCGACTCCTCCGGCACCGGCGCCGCCACCTTCACCGCCTCGGCGACCGGCCACACCAAGGCCACGGTCACCGTGACGGAACTGGCCGCCTCCAAGGCGTACGACGCACGGTTCCTGGACCTCTACGGCAAGATCACCGACCCTGCGAACGGCTACTTCTCCCCCGAGGGCATCCCCTACCACGCGGTGGAGACGCTGATCGTCGAGGCGCCGGACCAGGGACACGAGACGACGTCGGAGGCGTACAGCTATCTGATCTGGCTGCAGGCCATGTACGGGAAGGTCACCGGCGACTGGTCCAAGTTCAACGCCGCGTGGCAGACCATGGAGACGTACATGATCCCCACGCACGCCGACCAGCCGACGAACTCCTTCTACAACGCCTCGAAACCGGCGACGTACGCCCCCGAGCTGGACACCCCCGACGAGTACCCGGCCAAGCTCGACACCGGCGTCTCCGTGGGACCGGACCCGATCGCCTCCGAGCTGAAGAGCGCGTACGGCACGGACGACGTGTACGGCATGCACTGGCTCCAGGACGTCGACAACGTCTACGGCTACGGCGACGAGCCCGGCAAGTGCGAGGCGGGCCCGACCGCGACCGGCCCCTCCTACATCAACACCTTCCAGCGCGGCGCGCAGGAGTCGGTGTGGGAGACGGTGCCGCAGCCGACCTGTGACGCGTTCAAGTACGGCGGAACCAACGGGTATCTGGACCTGTTCACCGGCGACTCCTCGTACGCGAAGCAGTGGAAGTACACCGACGCCCCCGACGCCGACGCGCGCGCGGTGCAGGCCGCCTACTGGGCCGACGTGTGGGCCAAGGCCCAGGGCAAGGGCGGCGACGTGTCCACCACCGTCGGCAAGGCCGCGAAGATGGGCGACTATCTGCGCTACGCCATGTACGACAAGTACTTCAAGAAGATCGGCAACTGTGTCGGCCCGTCGACCTGCGCGGCCGGCTCCGGCAAGGACGCCTCGCACTACCTGCTGTCCTGGTACTACGCGTGGGGCGGCGCCACCGACACCTCCGCGGGATGGGCCTGGCGGATCGGCTCCAGCCACACGCACGGCGGCTACCAGAACCCGCTGGCGGCCTACGCGCTGAGCTCGAACGCCGACCTGAAGCCCAAGTCGGCCACCGGACAGGCGGACTGGGCCAAGTCGCTCGGCCGGCAGCTGGAGTTCTACCGCTGGCTCCAGTCGGACGAGGGCGCCATCGCGGGCGGCGCGACCAACAGCTGGGCGGGCCGCTACGCGACCCCGCCGGCCGGCACACCGACCTTCTACGGCATGTACTACGACCAGCAGCCGGTGTACCACGACCCGCCGTCCAACCAGTGGTTCGGCTTCCAGGCGTGGTCGATGGAGCGGGTCGCCGAGTACTACCAGCAGACGGGGAACGCGAGCGCCAAGGCGATCCTCGACAAGTGGGTCTCCTGGGCGCTGTCCAGGACGACCGTCAACCCGGACGGCACCTACCGGATCCCGTCCACCCTCCAGTGGTCCGGCGCCCCGGACACCTGGAACGCGTCGAGTCCCGGCGCCAACAGCGGACTTCACGTCACCGTCGCCGACTACACGAACGACGTCGGGGTGGCCGCCGCGTACGCCAAGACCCTGTCGTACTACGCCGCCAAGTCCGGCAACACCCAGGCGAAGACGACGGCGAAGGCGCTCCTCGACGGCATGTGGAGCAACTACCAGGACGGTCTGGGCATTGCCGTCCCGGAGACACGCGCCGACTACAACCGCTTCGACGACGGCGTGTACGTCCCGAGCGGCTTCAGCGGCACGATGCCGAACGGCGACAAGGTCAACTCTTCCTCGACCTTCGCCTCGCTCCGGTCCTTCTACAAGAGCGACCCGGCCTGGTCGAAGATCGAGAGCTATCTGGCGGGCGGCGCCGCGCCCTCCTTCACGTACCACCGTTTCTGGGCCCAGGCGGACATCGCACTCGCCATGGGCTCGTACGCGGAGCTGCTCGAATAGTCCCCGCTGAGGCTCCGTGTACACGGCCCTGCTCCTGACGGCAGGGCCCCGGCCGGGCGGTCCCTCACCCGCACTGAGGGCCGCCCGGCCTTCGCGCCTTTCCCTCCCCCGCATTCCCCGGAGAGGACCCCACCGTGCGCAGAACCCGCATCCTGACGGCCGTGCTCGCGGCCGGATTACTGGCCGGCACACCGCCCGCACTGGCCGCGGACGCCCCGACGGCCGCCGGATCCACGGACACCGCGAAGACGACGGTCGCCGCGGACACCTATACCTGGAAGAACGCCCGGATCGACGGCGGCGGATTCGTCCCCGGCATCGTCTTCAACCGCTCCGAGAAGAACCTCGCCTACGCCCGTACCGACATCGGCGGCGCCTACCGCTGGACCGAGTCCACCAAGAGCTGGACGCCGCTGCTCGACTCGGTCGGCTGGGACGAGTGGGGCCACACCGGAGTCGTCAGCCTCGCCTCGGACTCCGTCGACCCGGACAAGGTGTACGCCGCGGTCGGCACGTACACCAACAGCTGGGACCCGACGAACGGCGCGGTGCTGCGCTCCTCGGACCGGGGCGCCGGCTGGCAGAAGGCCGACCTGCCGTTCAAGCTGGGCGGCAACATGCCCGGTCGCGGGATGGGCGAGCGGCTGGCCGTCGACCCCAACAGAAACAGCGTGCTGTATCTCGGCGCGCCCAGCGGCAAGGGGTTGTGGCGCTCCACGGACTCCGGGGCGAGCTGGTCGCGGGTCACCGCGTTCCCCAACGCCGGCAACTACGTCCAGGACGCCACCGACACCAGCGGCTACGCGTCCGACAACCAAGGGATCGTCTGGGTCACCTTCGACGAGTCGACCGGCACGAAGGGCAGCACGATGCAGACGGTCTACGTGGGCGTCGCCGACAAGGACAACGCGGTCTACCGCTCGACGGACGGCGGCACGACCTGGTCCCGGCTCGCGGGACAGCCCACCGGCTACCTCGCCCACAAGGGCGTGCTCGACGCGGCGAACGGCTACCTGTATCTCGCCTACAGCGACAAGGGCGACCCGTACGACGGCGGCAAGGGCCGGCTGTGGCGGTACGCGACCCGCAGCGGGACCTGGACGGACATCAGCCCGGTCGCGGAGGCCGACACCTACTACGGGTTCGGCGGACTGACCGTCGACCGGCAGCACCCCGGCACCGTGATGGCGACGGCGTACAGCTCCTGGTGGCCGGACACCCAGATCTTCCGGTCCACGGACAGCGGCGGCACCTGGACGAAGGCCTGGGACTACACCTCGTACCCGAACCGCTCGAACCGCTACACGATGGACGTCTCCTCCGTGCCCTGGCTGACCTTCGGCGCGAATCCCGCACCGCCCGAGCAGACCCCCAAACTCGGCTGGATGACCGAGGGGTTGGAGATCGATCCGTTCGACTCCGCACGGATGATGTACGGAACGGGCGCGACGGTCTACGGCACCGAGAACCTCACCGACTGGGACAGCGGGGGCACGTTCACGGTCGAACCCATGGTCCGGGGCCTGGAGGAGACGGCCGTCAACGACCTCGCCTCTCCCCCGTCGGGTGCTCCACTGCTCAGCGCGCTGGGTGACATCGGCGGATTCCGGCACACGGATCTCACCAAGGTCCCCTCGATGATGTACACCTCGCCGAACCTCACCACCACGACCGCCCTGGACTACGCCGAGACGAACCCGAACACGGTGGTCCGGGTCGGTGACCTCGACTCCGGCCCGCACATCGGCTTCTCGACCGACAACGGCGCCAACTGGTTCGCGGGCACCGACCCTTCGGGCGTCACCGGCGGCGGCACGGTCGCCGCGGCCTCGGACGGCAGCCGCTTCGTGTGGAGCCCGTCCGGCACCGGGGTGCAGTACACCACCGGGTTCGGCACGTCGTGGTCGGCGTCCTCCGGCATCCCGGCCGGTGCCCGCGTCGAGTCCGACCGGGCCGACCCGAAGACCTTCTACGGCTTCAAGTCCGGCACGTTCTACGTGAGTTCGGACGGCGGCGCCACCTTCACCGCGTCCCCGGCGAGCGGACTGCCGAGCGGCGACAGCGTGCGCTTCAAGGCGCTGCCCGGCACGAAGGGCGACGTGTGGCTGGCGGGCGGCGCGAGCGACGGGGCGTACGGGCTGTGGCACTCGACGGACGGCGGCGCGAGCTTCACCGGGCTGGCCGGAGTGGAGCAGGCCGACACCATCGGCTTCGGCAAGGCCGCCACCGGCGCCTCGTACCAGACGCTCTACACCAGCGCGAGGATCGGCGGAGTCCGCGGGATCTTCCGGTCCACCGACAAGGGCGCGACCTGGACCCGCATCAACGACGACGCCCACCAGTGGGGCTGGACGGGCGCGGCCATCACCGGCGACCCGCGGGTCTACGGGCGGGTGTACGTGTCGACGAACGGTCGCGGGATCGTCTACGGCGACACCTCCGACACGAGCGGCGGCGACGGTGGCGGTGGCACCGATCCGGCACCGGTGGGTGCCTGCGCGGTGACCTACCGGATCACCAACCAGTGGTCGGGCGGCTTCCAGGCGGACGTGACCCTGACGAACACCGGCACGAGCGCCTGGAACGGCTGGACGCTCGGCTGGACGTTCCCGGACGGCCAGCGGATCACCCAGCTGTGGAACGCGGACCACACCCAGGACGGCACGGCCGTGACCGTGAGGAACGTGAGCTGGAACGCCACCGTGGCACCGGGTTCGTCGGTGGGCTTCGGCTTCACGGGCAGTTGGACGGGCACGAACACGAGACCCGCGTCGTTCCGGCTCGACGACCGGACCTGCACGGTGACCTGACCGGCCGGGGATCAGGACACGTACGGGGCAGCCGCGCGACGGGGTCGCGCGACTGCCCCGGCGCGTTCTCCGCGGGCGCCGCCTCAGCGGATCACGGCGCGTACACCGCCGGCCGTGGCGCGGTCGGCATGCCGTCTCCCAGGAAGAAGCTCGGGTGCGGGGGCTGGTTGTAGGCGGTGTTCTGCCAGGCCAGCGCGGTGCGGTACTGGGTGTCGTGCAGCAAGGTGGTGATCTTCGTCGTCGTCTCGTACGGCGTCGAGTAGATACGCAGCGCCGTGTTGTCGGTCGTCGGCCAGACGACCTCCTCGCGCCAGTCGCCGAACAGGTCTCCGGACAGCGACGGGGTCGCCTTGGTGCCGTTGTTCGAGTGGACGCCCGCGCCGGTCAGCAGGCGGGTGTCGGCGGACGTGCCGTACTTGTCGACGTGGGTGCCGTCGAGGAGTTCACGGACCGGGTCTCCGTCCCACCAGGACAGGAAGTTGACGCTGCCCGGCTTGCGGCTCGCCACCACGGTCCCCTTCGGATTGCGGACGCCGTCGACCTTGGAGGACCAGGACTCGGCCCCCGCGCTGCCCGCCCAGACGTCCCCGGACACACCCCTGCCGTTGTCGCCGTCGGCGGCCGTCGACCACAGGACGGCACCGGTCCTCGCGTCCGCCATCCACGACGACGGCTTGCTGGAGTCCTCGTCCACCTTGAACTCCTCCAGGCCCGCGCGGGACGGATCGAGGTCGCCGACGTGCATCGCGTCGCCGTGGCCGTTCTTCGTCGTCCACAACCCGGAGCCATCGTCGTCCACCGCCATCGAGCCGTACACGATCTCGTCCTTGCCGTCGCCGTCGACGTCCGCCACGGACAACTGGTGGTTGCCCTGGCCGTCGTACCCCTTTCCGCTGTTGGTCGAGGAATTGGTGTCGAAGGTCCAGCGCCGGGTGAACGCGCCGCCGCGCCAGTCCCAGGCCGCGACGACGGTGCGGGTGTAGTAGCCGCGCGCCATGATCAACGAGGGCCGGCTGCCGTCCAGATAGGCGGTCCCGGCGAGGAACCGGTCGACGCGGTTGCCGTACGAGTCGCCCCAGGACGAGACGGTGCCGCGGGCCGGGACGTAGTCGACGGTGCCCATGGCGGCTCCCGTCAGGCCGTCGAACATGGTCAGGTACTCGGGTCCGGACAGGACGTAGCCGCTGGAGTTGCGGTGGTCCGCGGAGGAGCTGCCGATCACCGTGCCCCGGCCGTCCGTCGTGCCGTCCGCCGTCTTCATGGCGACCTCGGCCTTGCCGTCGCCGTCGTAGTCGTACACCTGGAACTGGGTGTAGTGGGCGCCCGAGCGGATGTTCCTGCCCAGGTCCACGCGCCACAGACGGGTGCCGTCGAGCTTGATGCCGTCGACGATCGTGTCGCCGGTGTAGCCGGACTGGGAGTTGTCCTTGGCGTTCGTCGGCTGCCACTTGAGGACGAAGTCGAGCTGTCCGTCGCCGTCGAGGTCGCCGACGGAGGCGTCGTTGGCCTCGTAGGTGTAGGCGACCCCGTCGGGTGTGGTGCCGCCGGCCGGCGGGGTGAGGGGCACGTCCTTGTAGCCGGTGCGGAACTGGACGGCGTGCACCGAGTCGCCCTGCTCCACGCCGTTCACGATCGCGCGGACCGTGTAGTCGGCCTGCGCGGGCGCGCCGGAGTGGAAGTAGTTCGTGGAGCCGCTGACCGGGGACGGGTTCACCTTCGTGCCGGCCCGGTAGACGTTGAAGGACACGTCGTTCGGGTCGGTGCCCAGCCAGCGCCAGCTGACCAGGTTGCCGCTGTCGGTGTGGACGCTGACGACGCCCCGGTCGAGGCCCTCGACCTGCCGGGCCGTGGCGGCCTGGGCCGATCCTGTGCCGAGGGCGGTGAGTCCGGCGGCGACGAGTGCCGCCGCGGCCGCCGTCGCCGAGCCGATCACGCGTCTGCGGTGCTGCCTGTGCGGGTGCTGCACGGTGGGTACCTCCTGGGAGGACAGACGGATTCCGTCCCCTCAGTCGCCGCCGCCCGCAAGGGAGTTGCCGCTCATCAGCAAGCGCTCTCTACCCGTACCGGCGTGCCAGCTCCCGCACCGTCGCGGCGATCCGCTCGCGCAGCTCCGGCGGCTCCAGGACCTCGACCGCCGCACCGAGCCGCAGGAAGTCGTCGTGCGCCTGGTCGACGGACTCGATGGACACGGTCACCAGCGTCCAACCGTCCTCGTCCGTACGGCCGTCGGCGGCCACCGCGTCGGCCAGCGGTCCGCTCGGACGGCTTCCGGGAGCCAGCCGGACGACGGCCCGGCCACGACGCAGCCGCCGGTGGAACTCCTGCTGGTAGGCGGTCCAGTACGCGGCCAGGTCGAAGTCCTCGGGGCGGGTGAACTCCTCCTCCGTCGAGGCCAGTTCGAGGATCTGGTCGACGCGGTAGGTACGCGGGCCCGGTCCCGCCACGACGTACCAGCGGCCCGCCTTGAGGACGAGACCGTACGGCTCCAGCCGACGCTCCACGTCGGTCGGCTCGCGCCAGCGGCGGTACAGGATCCGCAGGACGCGCCCGTTCCACACCGCGTCCGCCACCGCCGGCAGGTACGGGGTGTCGTCGGCGTCCGCGTACCAGCCGGGCGCGTCCAGATGGAAACGGCTGCTGATCCGGTCCGCGTGTCCCCGCAGTTCGTGCGGGAGGGCGGCGCGCACCTTCAGCCGGGCGGCGGCGAGGACCGGGCCGAGACCGAGTTCGGCGGCCGGTCCGGGGACGCCCGCGAGGAAGAGGGCCTCGGCCTCCCCGGCGGTGAGGCCGGTGAGACGCGTCCGGTAGCCGTCGAGGAGCCGGTAGCCGCCGGCGTGGCCCGCGTCCCCGTACAACGGCACGCCGGCCGCGCCCAGCGCCTCGACGTCGCGGTACACGGTCCGCACCGAGACCTCCAGCTCCTCGGCGAGCTGGGCGGCGGTCATCCGGCCGCGGGTCTGCAGCAGGAGGAGGATCGAGACGAGTCGGCCGGCTTTCACTGACACAGGATGTCAGTGGAGCGGGCCTAGCGTCCGGTCATGGCTTCGACGACCTTCTCGGCCTCCCCGGACCCCCGGGAGACCGCCCCGCACCCCGGGGAGACAGCCCCGCACGCCATGGCGACCGCTCCGGACGCCATGGCGACCGCTCCGGACGACCGGGGGACCACCCCTGACGTGCCGGGGACCTCCGCTGGCTTCCGCGAGAAATACCTGACCGTTCCGCCGCCCATCGAGGTGGCGGGACGGCACATCAAGCGCTACCACGTCACCGCGGACCCCGCCGGCATCGCGCCCGAGGTCGAGCGGGCGGCGTACGCGATACTGCCGCGGCTGCTCCCCGAAACGGACGGCACCCCGCCGGCCGGCTTCGTCGTGCTGCACCGCGGCGGCGACGACGGCGCGTACCTCAACGTCTACAGCTGGGTGTGGGACAACGTCCTGCAGTTCGGCGGCGCGGCTGCGGGCCAGCCGGTACTGGGCTGCCCCGATCGTGACCCCACGCACTTCGTCGTGCCCGGCCGGCCCTGGATCGGCTGTGTCTGGGAACTGCCGCCGATCCTGCACGAACGCGACGCCTGGGTACGGCACCTGCTCGCCCCCGACACCCCCGATCTGAAGGCCTACCTGGCCGACTCGCTGCCCGAGGGAACCACCGGAGACCGCTCATGAGCACCCCGCACGACTTCGACTTCCTGCTCGGCGACTGGGACGTCCACAACCGCCGGCTGACCGACTTCCTCGACCCCGACGGCGGCTGGGAGGAGTTCCCCGCCACGAGCCACTGCCGAAGCCTGTTCGACGGGGCCGCCGACATCGACGAGATCGACGTGCCGGACCTCGGCTGGCAGGGGCTCACCCTGCGGCTCTTCGACCCGGAGGCGCGCCGGTGGTCGCTGCACTGGTCCAGCAGCCGCAGCGGCAGGCTCTTCCCTCCGGTGTACGGGCGGTTCGGGCCCGACGGGCGCGGCGAGTTCCTCGGGGACGACACGCACGACGGGAAGGACGTACGGGTCCGCTTCGTGTGGTCGGGGATCTCGGCGACCACAGCCCGCTGGGAGCAGGCCTTCTCGGTGGACGGGGAGCGGACCTGGGTGACCAACTGGGTCATGGAGTTCACCCGCCGCCGGCCGGCGTGACGGCGGTCCGGCTCAGACCCGGCGGTACGCCCGCAGGGTGTACTCGGGGTCCGGGCGCGGCGAGTCCGGGTCCGGCAAGGCCTCTACGCGGTCGGCGAGTTCGGAGCCGCCTGCGGGGTAGATCTCGCCGTCCCGGATGCGGCGGGCCAGCCGACGCGGTACGCGGCCCTGGCCGTGCCCCGGGAAGCGGGCGGTTCCGCTCGGGAGAAGACCGTGCGCGGCGGCGTACGCCGTGACGAGCGCGGCCCCGTCCGTGGCGTGCCCGGTGCGGTAGGGCGCGGCCAGCACGTCGATGTCGCTGTCCACGTGGTGCGCGGCGTCCTTGTCCACGGTGGTGACGAGGACGCCGCCGGGCCGCAGGACACGTGCGGCCTCGGCCACCACGGCCACCACGGCTTCCGCGTCGGCCAGCAGGTGCAGCAGCCAGATGACCGTGAGCGCGTCGAACGAGCCGTCCGTGAAGGGGAGTCGACGGGAGTCGCCGAGGACGACGGCACCCGGGAGGCGCGCGGCGGCCGTGCGGGCCATGCCCGCGGAGGAGTCGACGCCCGTCACGCGCAGTCCGGGCCGGCCGGCGGCGAGGCGGCGCGTGACGATCCCCGTGCCGCAGGCGACATCGAGCAGGCTGCGCGCGCCGGCCGGCACCAGCCCGAGGGCCGAACCCGCCGCCGCGGCGGCGCGTGGCTCGCCGCCCCGCGTCGCGTCGTAGTCGTCCGCTTCCTTGTCGTAGTCCAGCACGTGGGTCAGTGTGCCCCGTGCCCCGGTGCGAGGTCCTCCACCCTGCGGGCGAGACGGAAGTCGAGTTCGGTGACCGCGCCGCCGATGCTGTGCGTGTTCACCGTGAGGGAGATCGTGTTGTAGCCGAGGGTGAGGTCGGAGTGGTGGTCGAGCTCCTCCTGCACCTGTGCGATGTGCACCACCATCGCGGTGGCCGCGAAGTGCGAGCCGAGCCGGTAGGAGCGGGCGAGGCGGTCGCCCTCCAGCGACCAGCCCGGCAGCTCGGCCAGCCGGTCCTCGATCTCCTTCTGCGACAGTGGCTCGACGGCCATGACCTCGCTCCTCTCGGGGGAAGGGCTGCGGATTCCCGCATTCCTCAGCGTGCCACAGGGGCTCGCGCCCGGCTCCGCGGACACCGGCGGTTGTCGGCCCGCCGGGCTCGGGCCGGCGTCGGTCCCCGGGTTCGGGCCGGCCTCGGTCCCCGGGTTCGGGCCGGCCTCGGTCCCCGGGTTCGGCAGGACCGGTCTCACTCCCCGGGTTCGGCAGGACCGGCCTCACTCCCCGGGTTCGGGAGGGACCCGCCGCGCTCCCAGGGGTTCGGGAGGGACCCGCCGCGCTCCCCGGGGTTCGGCAGAGGCCGGTCTCACTCCCCGAGCTCCGGAGGGTCGACCTTGTCCCCGGGGCTCCGGAGGGGTCGACCTTGTTCCCGGGGGCTCCGCAAGGGTCGACCTTGTTCCCGGGGCTCCGCAAGGGCCGACCTCGTTCCCGGGGCTCCGCAAAGGTCGACCTTCCCGGGGCTCCGGAAGGGCCGACCTCGTACCCACGCTCCGCAAGAGCCGCAGGGGCCGACCCCGCTGCCCCGAACGGCGGAACGGCGGGGGCTGCCCCGACCGGGGCCTCCGCCGACCGGGGCCTCCGCCGACCGAGCTCTTCCTCGACCAGAGCTCTCCCCGCCTGGGGCTTCCCCTTGCCGGGGCTTCCCGTGGCCGGGGCCTTCCCCGGCAAGGACGCCTGCCGGAGAACGAATTCCGCGGCGGTGCCCCGCACGGGTCGCCTGCCCGGGGCTGAGTACCGGCGGCACCCGGCACGGCTCAGCGGCGCACGCACTCCGCCGCGAAGTCGTCGGCGGTCGCTGCGATCCATGCCCGTCCCTCGACCCGCTCCAGCCACTCCTGCGGAAGCCCGTGGTCGCCGTGGCGGGCGCCGAGCAGGTTGCCGCAGATGGCGCCGGTGGAGTCGCTGTCACCGGAGTGGTTGACGGACAGCAGCAGTGCGTCGGCCACACGGGGACGGGCCAGCGCGCAGTACACCGCGATGGCGAGGGCCTCCTCGGCGACCCAGCCCGCGCCGAGCCGCTCCACCTGCTCCGCGCCGGGCTCGCCCGCGTCGGCCAGCTCCAGGGCGCACCGCAGGGCGGCCGACGTCTCCTCGTGGCCGGGGTGCCGGGCGAGCAGCCTGAGCGCCCGCAGGACGGAGCTCTCGACGGACTCCCCCGCGACCAGGTGCACGACCATCGCGGCCAGCGCCCCGGCCGCGTAGTACCCGGTGGGGTGGCCGTGGGTCATCTGGGCGCAGCGGGCCGCGAGCCCGAAGGCGACGTCCTCCGTCACGGGGCCGAGCCCGAAGGGCGCGGAGCGCATGACGGCACCGCACCCCTTGGACTGGGGGTTCACCGCCCCCGGCGGCCCGAGCCGCAGAGCGGGGTCGGGGACGTGGTCGTGTTCGAGCCCGGAGAGGCAAGCGTTGCCGGGGGCGCGGCGGGCGTAGAGCCAGGGCTGCGCGGCGAGACCACCGGTGGGGCCGGCGTATCCGCCGGGGCCGTGCCCTCCTGAGCCGGAGAACGCGCTGTCCGCGGGGCCGGGCCTGCGCTGGGTGTCCAGCCACCGCTCGTAGGCCCAGCGCACCAGCCGTGGTGCGCCGCCGCCGATGCCCTTGCGGCGCTCGCGTGCGTGCGCCTGCCCGAGCCCCTCGACGGTGAACAGCGTCATCTGGGTGTCGTCGCTGACCCGTCCCACGACTCCGTCCGCGTCGGGTACGAGACCGGTCACGCCCCGGGGACCGTGCGCGGAGCGGATCCCTTCGAGGGAGACGAACTCGATCGGATAGCCGAGGGCGTCGCCGATCGCGCCGCCGAGCAGGCAGCCGCGCACGCGTGCGCGGTAGACCGCCTCGGTCTGCCAGTCCGGACGCCCGATCCCGGTCACGCTCACTCGCCGCCCTCCGTACCGCTCACTCGCCGCCCTCCGTACCGCTCACTCGCCGTCCTCCGTACCGCTCACTGCGCCGATCTCCGCCCCGCTCACGAGCCGTTCCTCGGCCGGCCCGCGGTGGCTGCTGCCCGGCCGCCGTCGCCGTTCCTCGACTACGGTCGTCGTATGAGGATTGTCGCGTCCGGAGCCGCCATGCTTCCCAGTGCCCCCGCCGGCAGAGGCGCCGTGCACGGCGCCGGCAAGGAGCGCCGTGCCGAGCAGGGCGTCGGCCCGCTGCTGCGCGGCTGGCGGGAACAGCGGCGGGTGAGCCAGCTGGAGCTCGCGCTGCGCGCGGGATCCTCGGCCCGTCACATCAGCTTCATCGAGACGGGCCGCTCCCGCCCCAGCGAGGAGATGGTGCTGCGTCTCGCGGAGCACCTGGACATCCCGGTGCGGGACCGCAACGCGCTGCTCCTCGCGGCCGGTTACGCGCCGCACTACCCGGAGACACCGCTCGACGACCCCTCGATGGACGCCCTGCGCGAGGGCGTGGAACGGCTGATCCAGGGCTACGAGCCGTATCCGGCGCTGGTGGTGGACGCCACGTACAACGTCCTCGCCGCGAACCGGGGCATCGCCATGCTCCTGGACGGCGTTCCGGAGCACCTCCTCGAACCCCCGCTGAACGCGATGCGGCTCACCCTCCACCCGGAGGGGCTGGCACCGCGCATCCGCAATCTGCGCGCGTGGCGCGATCATCTGCTCGCCCAGACGGACCGTCAGATCGCCCTGCGCCGCTCGGAACCGCTGCGTGCCCTGTACGAGGAGGTGGCGGCGTACCCGGTCCCGGAGCCGGAGGAGGACGACGAACCCATCGGCCCGGTCCCGTACTTCGCGCTGCCGATGCAGATCGAGCACGAGGGCCGGACCCTGTCGTTCATCTCGTCCATCTCCACCTTCAACACGCCGATGGACGTGACCGTCGCCGAGCTGGCCATCGAGACGTTCCTCCCGGCCGACCCGGCGACGGTCAAGTACCTCCGGTCGATGCTGTCCTGAGGCTCACCCGGCTCAGGCTTCGCGGGCCCGCAGTGCCGCGTACTGGAGCGCCGCGAAACCCGCCACCGTGAGCGCCTGCAGCACGCCCCACACGGCGCCCGCGGTGCTCGGCGACAGCCACAGGGCGACGGCTGCGAAACTCAGCAGCGTCCAGGCCAGGTTGGTCTCGATCACGGCACGCACGGCCCACGTGGACGGCTCGGCCCGCGAAGCGAGCAGACCGACGGCCGCGGCGTACACCGCGAGGACGAGGCCGAGTTCGAGCAGCAGGCCGGACCCGACACCGAGCAGCCTCCCGAGCGGCCCGGAGGCGGCCAGGTAGGCGACCGCGTTGGCGCCGGTGACCAGGGCGTCCAGCACCAGGAACCGGCGCAGCGCGGTGCGCGGCTCGGTCGTGCGGGCCAGGGCTGCGAACTGGGTTGCGGACATGGCGGATCACCCTCCGTCGAGGTCGGATTCCAGCGGGTCGCCTGCAGGGAGTCCTGCAGTGGGGACTGCCTGGCCCCGGACCGGAGTGCGCCGGCCCGGGAACCAGTACGCCCACCATGCCGGGCGGCCCGGGGGCCGGTCGATTACGTCGGAGGTAATGACGACGGGGCGCGCCGAGGACGCTCCGTTCCAGGTCACGAGCGGTGACTTCAGAACAGGATGTGTGCTGGGGAGCCATGGCCGCAGCACTCGCGGCCGGCGGACGCCTGGTGAACGACTCCGACGCGCCGTCGAACTGGGTGCTGGCCGGCCCCGAGGGGAACGGGGCGTGTGACGGCGTGGCATGCCTTTCCGAGAATGTCGCTGCTCGACGGGACCAGGCCGCCGGTTGAACACATTCGGAACTACTCGTCCAGAGGCCCCGTTCGGGTACGCGTCGCTGCCTTTTGGTCGCCCCCGAAGACTGTGTCCATAGCTTCGACTCCTTCGGTGATCACTGGACGAAGCTGCTTCCGGTACACCCTCTCGGTCGTGGCAGTACCCCTGTGGCCCACCACCCGGGCGATCACCTCGATGGAGGCCTTCCCGTACTCAGACATGAGTGACACGAAGCTCGTCAGGAGCTCTCGTACAGTCCACTCGGCAGGTTTCGCGAGCCCAGCGGCTTTGAGGAGTCCGCCCTCTGAGCCGACCGGTTGGACGAGTCCTGGAGACGGCGACACGGGGTGGTGGAGTGCGTATGGGCCTCCCCGAATACAGGAAACCGCCCTAGCTGTCTGAAACTTCAGTCCTTTTCCCAAGGGCACGTGTGAGCGGCGGTCCGCTCCACGCGGATTGCCGCGATCACGACAGCGCCTTCGATCGGACCACTGAGATCCATGATGGGCAACTTCTCGTCCCCGTCGGGCCGACACCGGCGGTTGTCGGCCCGCCGGGCTCGGGCCGTGAGAGTTATAGGACCTTTTGAGCACCGAGAAGTACCTCATTCACCCTGATGAGGGAATTTCTCCAGGACCTGCGCTGATCGTCAGTTGGGCCCGGTCTCCGAGACCTCCATGACCGGGCAAGGAATATGGAACGCTTCGCAACAGACACACGGTGCGATCGCGGGCGTTCCGGTTGACGTCTTGAGTGATCCGCGTCGGCCCGGGCGGGCCGCGGGAATACGCGGACGCGTTCCTGCGGTCCGCCCGCCGGGTCGTCCAGGACCTGTGCGAGCGGCGGGGCGCCGAACTGGATTCGCTCACCTGCGAGGTCGTGCCCGGCGCCACGAGCGACGTGGTCGTCGCCGCCACGACCGTGGTGCGCTTCCGCGGTCGCCGGTGTGTCTTCCGCCGCGGGATCTGGCCGTCGAGCCACCCCGCCGCCACCCGAGCCGCCATCTACGCGTCCGTACTGGAGGAGTGCCTGCTGACGCGGCTGCGCCCCCGGCCCCGCGACGACGCGTCGCCGGTCGGCCTCTGAGCGCCCGTTCACCGGTGCCCGCACCCTGGGTGCCACAAAGCCCTTTGTCCACCGCCGCGTTGCCCCGGACCCCCTGAGGGTTGTCCGCGAACATGACACACTGCACGCAGACTTCGGCGCGTGGGGAGGCGTGGCGTGAGTGAGCGGCGGGCTGCGCCCACCGTGGGGCAGGTGGTGCTGGGGCGGCGGTTGCAGGAGCTTCGGGAGGCCGCCGGGCTGAAGCGCGAGGAGGCGGCCCGGGTGCTGCGGGTCGCCCCGGCGACGGTACGGCGCATGGAGATGGCCGAGGTCGCCCTCAAGATCCCTTACGTGCAGATGCTGTTGGAGACGTACGGGGTGGCCGACGGCGAGGTGAGCACGTTCGTCGCGCTGGCCGAGGAGGCGAACCGGCCGGGCTGGTGGCAGCGTTTCCACGACGTGCTGCCCGACTGGTTCAGCATGCACGTCAGTCTCGAGGGTGCCGCCCGGATGATCCGCTCGTACGAGCCGCACTTCGTTCCCGGTCTGCTGCAGACCGAGGACTACGCGCGCGCCGTGCTGGAGGCCGGGACGGTCGGCCAGACCGGCCCTGAGGCCATAGAGCGGCATGTCGCGCTGCGCATGAACCGGCAGAAGCTGCTCACCCGCGAGAACCCGCCGCACCTGTGGGTGATCATGGACGAGACGGCGCTGCGCCGGCCCGTGAGCATCGACGGCGGGGTCATGCGCGACCAGATCGACCGGCTCCTCGTGGCCATGGAGGGCGATCACGTCACGCTCCAGGTCGCCGAGTACGCGAGCGGCCCGCACCCGGGGACGTACACGTCGTTCGCGCTGTTCCGCTTCGCGGAGCCCGAGCTGCCGGACATGGTGTACAGCGAGTACGTCACCGGCGCCCTGTACCTCGACTCGCGCCCGGAGGTGTCGCAGCACCTGGAGGTCCTCGACCTCATGTCCGCCCACGCGGCGTCCGTCCAGCGCACCAGGAAGATCCTCCAGGAGTTCCGCGAGAGCTTCTGAGACGCGTCGCACCCATCGAGCACCTTGAGGAGCAGCCGCATGACCGAACGTGAAGCCGCGCCCACCCGCGTGGACACCAGCCGGCCCCACCCCGCTCGCGTCTACGACTGGTGGCTGGGCGGCAAGGACAACTACCCGGTGGACGAGGAGCTGGCGCGCAGGATCCTCGCGGCGGACGGCACAGCGGTGCGCGGGGCGCGCGCCAACCGCCGGTTCATGCACCGGGCGACGCGGGCCGCCGCCGAGGCGGGGATACGGCAGTTCCTGGACGTCGGGACGGGCATCCCCACGGAGCCGAACCTGCACCAGGTGGCCCAGGGCAGCGCGCCGGAGTCGAGGATCGTCTACGCCGACAACGACCCGATCGTGCTGCGTCACGCGCAGGCGCTGCTGCACGGCAGCGCCGAGGGTTCCACCGAGTACGTGCACGCCGACGTCCGGGACCCCGAGACGATCCTGCGGCTGGCCGGTGAGTCCCTGGACCTCACCCGGCCCGTGGCGCTGTCGCTGGTCGCGCTCACCCACTATCTGGGCGACGCCGGCGAGGACGACGTGTACGGGCTGCTCAAGGGGTACGTCGACGCGCTCGTGCCGGGCAGCTTCCTGGTGCTGTCCCAGGTGACCTCCGACATCAGTCCGGAGGGTGTGGCGAAGGCCGCCGAGCTGTTCCGCCGGAGCGGGACGCCCTTCTATCCCCGTTCACGGGCCGAGTTCACCCGGTTCTTCGACGGTCTGGAGCTGGTCGATCCGGGCGTGGTGGCGGTCTCCGAGTGGCGCCCGGAGGAGGAGGACCTGGCGGCGCAGGCGGAGGGTCCCGTCCCGGTGTACGCGGGGGTCGCCGTCAAGTCCTGACCCGTACGGGTGCCGTGAACGGGTGCGCTCCCGCGCCCGCCCCTAGGTTCGAGACACGGGGTGAGCAAGGGAGCGCACGTGACGGACACGCGGACACCGCCCACCGAACCGGGCGCGGCGCTGCTGCGTGCCGGACGGTTCTTCCGCCACGGCACAGCGGCACCCGACCTGCACAGCATCGGTCTGACCGGCGGCCGCGAGGCGGACTCCTTCTACCGGGACCGCTGGAGTCACGACAAGGTCGTGCACTCGACGCACGGGGTGAACTGCACCGGCTCCTGCCGCTGGAAGGTGTACGTCAAGGACGGCATCATCACGTGGGAGACCCAGGAGACGGACTATCCGTCGGTGGGGCCCGACCGTCCCGAGTACGAGCCGCGCGGCTGTCCGCGGGGCGCCGCGTTCTCCTGGTACACGTACTCCCCCACCCGGGTCCGTCACCCCTACGTCCGGGGCGTCCTGCTGGAGATGTTCCGGGAGGCGAAGGGGCGGCTGGGTGATCCCGTGCTGGCCTGGGCGGACATCCAGGGAGACCCGGAGCGCCGCCGTCGCTACCAGCGGGCGCGCGGCAAGGGCGGCCTGGTGCGGGCCGGCTGGGACGAGGCGGTCGAGCTGGTCGCCGCGGCGCACGTCCACACGATCAAGGCGCACGGCCCGGACCGCATCGCCGGGTTCTCCCCCATCCCCGCGATGTCGATGGTGTCGCATGCGGCCGGTGCACGATTCATGAGCCTGATCGGCGCGCCGATGCTCTCCTTCTACGACTGGTACGCCGATCTGCCGGTCGCTTCGCCACAGGTGTTCGGCGACCAGACCGATGTGCCGGAGTCGGGCGACTGGTGGGACGCCGCGTACCTGATGATGTGGGGTTCGAACGTCCCGGTGACCCGGACGCCGGACGCCCACTGGATGGCGGAGGCCCGTTACCGCGGCCAGAAGGTGGTGGTGGTCGCGCCGGACTACGCGGACAACGCGAAGTTCGCGGACGAGTGGCTGCACCCTCATCCCGGCACGGACGGCGCACTCGCTCTCGCGATGGGGCATGTCGTCCTCAAGGAGTTCTTCGTCGACCGCCGGACGCCCTTCTTCACCGACTACGTACGGAAGTTCACCGATCTGCCGTTCCTGGTGACGCTGACGGAGAAGGAGGACGGCGCGTACGTCCCCGGGAAGTTCCTGCGCGCCACCGAGGTGGGCCGGGCCGGCGAGGGCGCCGAGTGGAAGACGGTGGTGCTGGACTCGGTGACCGGCCGGGCGGTGGTGCCGGGCGGCTCCCTAGGCTTCCGCTGGACGGAGTCCGGCAAGGGCAGGTGGAACCTCGATCTGGGGGAGATCGAGCCTGAGTTGACACTGTACGGGCACGAGGCGGCGGGCGGGGTCGAGGTGCTGCTGCCGCGTTTCGACACCGAGGGCGGCGAGCACGGCCAGGGCCGTGGCGACGTCGTGCGCCGGGGTGTTCCGGCGACGCAGCTGGGCGGGCGCGGGGGTCCGCTGGTGACGACGGTCTTCGATCTCCTGCTCGCGCAGTACGGGGTGGGACGGCCCGGTCTGCCGGGCGACTGGCCGTCCTCGTACGAGGACGCCGGGACGCCGGGGACGCCCGGCTGGCAGGAGGTCCACACCTCGGTCCCGGCGGCCAAGTGCGTGAGGATCGCCCGGGAGTTCGCGCGCACGGCCGAGCGGTCGCGGGGCCGCTGCATGATCCTGATGGGTGCGGGGACCAATCACTGGTTCCACTCCGAGACGATCTACCGGGCGTTCCTCGCGCTGCTCCAG
The DNA here is from genome assembly GCF_039543605.1 of Streptomyces siamensis. NCBI lineage: Bacteria > Bacillati > Actinomycetota > Actinomycetes > Kitasatosporales > Streptomycetaceae > Streptomyces > Streptomyces siamensis. The sequence goes on from NZ_BAABKB010000010.1 coordinate 150,044, forward strand.
CTCACCGGCTGCCAGGGCCGCAACGGCGGCGGCTGGGCGCATTACGTGGGCCAGGAGAAGTGCCGCCCGGCCACCGGCTGGGCCACGCTCGCGGGGGCCGGCGACTGGAGCCGGCCGCCGCGGCAGATGATCGGCACCGCGTACTGGTTCCTCAACACCGACCAGTGGCGCTACGACCGGTTCACGGCCGACGTGCTCGCCTCCCCGCTCGGCGAGGGCCGTTTCGCGGGCATGACGGCGGCGGACTGCCTGGCGCTGTCGGCTCGCGTGGGGTGGATGCCGTCGTATCCGACGTTCGACCGCAATCCGCTGGAGCTGGGTGCGTCGTTCGGCGATCCGGTGGCCAACGCGGTGGCCGAACTGCGGTCGGGCACCTTGAAGTTCGCCTGCGAGGACCCCGACGCGCCGGAGAACTGGCCGCGCGTGCTCACTCTGTGGCGCGCCAACCTGCTCGGCTCGTCGGCGAAGGGCGCCGAGTACTTCACCCGGCATCTGCTGGGCACCCATTCGTCGCTGCGCGCCGAGGAGGCGGAGCTCGAGGTCCGCCCCCGGGACGTGACCTGGCGGGAGGAGGCCCCTGAGGGCAAGCTCGACCTGCTGCTCTCCCTCGACTTCCGGCAGACCTCCTCGACGCTGTTGTCGGACGTGGTCCTGCCCGCGGCGACCTGGTACGAGAAGCACGACCTGTCGACCACCGACATGCATCCCTACGTGCACTCCTTCGCCCCGGCGGTGGACCCGCCGTGGCAGGCCCGCACCGACTTCGAGACGTTCAAGGCGCTGGCCGAGCGGCTGAGCGAACTCGCCGTCGACCATCTCGGTGTGCGCAAGGACCTGGTGGCCACCGCCCTCCAGCACGACACCCCCGGCGAGGTCGCCCAGCCCGGTGGGGTGGTGCGCGACTGGAAGCGCGGCGAGTGCGATCCGGTGCCCGGCGAGACCCTGCCGAACCTGGCGGTGGTGGAGCGCGACTACACGGCGATCGGTGCCAAGTTCACGGCGCTCGGCCCGCTGGTGGAGCGGCTGGGGCTGCCCGCGAAGGGCATCGTCCTGCGGCCGGACGAGGAGGTCGAGCGGCTGCGGGAGCTGAACGGCGTCGTGCGCGGCGGCCCCGCCGACGGGCGGCCCGCGCTCGACACGGCGGTGAGGGCGGCGAACACGATCCTCGCGCTGTCCGGGACGACCAACGGGCGGCTGGCCACCCAGGGGTTCCGCACCCTGGAGGCGCGCACGGGGCAGGACATGGCGCACCTGGCCTCCGAGCACGAGGGCAAGCGGATCACGTACGCGGACACCCAGGCCGCGCCGGTGCCGGTGATCACCTCGCCGGAGTGGTCGGGCAGCGAGTCGGGCGGCCGGCGCTACACGGCGTTCACCCTCAACACCGAGCACCTCAAGCCCTGGCACACGCTCACCGGACGTCAGCACTTCTTCCTGGACCACGACTGGATGCACGAACTGGGCGAGGCACTGCCGGTGTACCGGCCGCCGCTGGACATGCACCGGCTGTTCGGCGAGCCGCGCCTCGGAGCCGACGGACAGACGGAGGTGACGGTCCGTTATCTGACGCCGCACAACAAGTGGTCCATCCACTCCGAGTACCAGGACAACCTGTTCATGCTGTCGTTGTCGCGGGGCGGCCAGAACATCTGGATGTCCCCGAAGGACGCGGCGGCGATCGGTGTGCGGGACGACGACTGGGTCGAGGCGGTGAACCGCAACGGCGTGGTGGTGGCCCGCGCGGTGGTCTCGCACCGGATGCCGGCGGGCACGGTCTACATGCACCACGCCCAGGAGCGCACGGTGAACGTCCCGAAGGCGGAGGCCACCGGCAGGCGCGGCGGGATCCACAACTCGCTGACCCGGCTGCTCCTCAAGCCGTCCCATCTCATCGGCGGTTACGCCCAGTTGTCCTGGGCGTTCAACTATCTGGGCCCGACGGGCAACCAGCGCGACGAGGTGACGGTCGTCCGCCGCCGCAGCCAGGAGGTCGAGTACTGATGCGCCCGATGGCCCAGATCGCGATGGTCATGAACCTCGACAAGTGCATCGGCTGCCACACCTGTTCGGTGACCTGCAAGCAGGCGTGGACCAACCGCAACGGCATGGAGTACGTCTGGTTCAACAACGTCGAGACCAGACCGGGCCAGGGCTATCCCCGTCGCTACGAGGACCAGGAGAAGTGGCGCGGCGGCTGGGAGCTCAACCGGCGCGGCGCGCTCAGGCTCAAGGCCGGCGGACGCCTCCACAAGCTCGCGGGAATCTTCTCCAACCCCGAACTCCCTGAGATCAAGGACTACTACGAGCCCTGGACGTACGACTACCGGAACCTCACCGAGGCCCCGCTCGGCGACGACTTCCCGGTGGCGCGGCCCGTCTCGCAGCTGACCGGGAAGCCGATGAAGATCGAGTGGTCCTCGAACTGGGACGACAACCTGGCGGGGGCCCCGGAACTCGCCGAGCAGGACCCGATGGTGCAACGCCTGCGCGAACAGGCCTCGGAGAAGGTGAGGTTCTCCTTCGAGGAGACCTTCATGTTCTATCTGCCGCGCATCTGCGAGCACTGCCTCAACCCGTCGTGCGTGGCGTCCTGCCCGTCGGGCGCCATGTACAAGCGGACCGAGGACGGCATCGTCCTGGTCGACCAGGACCGCTGCCGGGGCTGGCGCATGTGCGTCACCGGCTGCCCGTACAAGAAGGTGTACTTCAACCACCGGACCGGCAAGGCCGAGAAGTGCACGCTGTGCTACCCGCGGGTGGAGGTCGGGCTGCCGACCGTCTGCTCCGAGACGTGCGTGGGCCGGCTGCGCTACCTCGGGGTGATGCTCTACGACGCCGACCGGGTCACCGCCGCCGCGTCCACCGCGGACGACAAGGCCCTGTACGAAGCCCAGTTGGGCGTGTTCCTCGACCCCGAGGACCCCGCCGTGCGCGGTGCCGCCGAGGAGGCCGGGATCCCGCACGACTGGGTGGAGGCGGCCCGGCGCTCCCCCGTGCACGCCCTGATCAGCAAGTACCGGGTGGCGCTGCCCCTGCATCCGGAGTACCGCACGATGCCCATGGTCTGGTACATCCCGCCGCTGTCCCCCGTCGTCGAGGCACTGACCGGGACCGGGCACGACGGGGAGGACCTGGACAACCTGTTCGGCGCGATCGACACCCTGCGCATCCCGCTCGAGTACCTCGCCGAACTCTTCACCGCGGGCGACGTCGGGCCGGTCCGCGCCTCCCTCGGCAGACTCGCCGCCATGCGCTCCCACATGCGCGCCCTCAACCTCGGCGACCCGCCCGACGCGTCGATCGCCGCGTCGGTCGGCATGAGCGGCACGGAGATCGAGGAGATGTACCGGCTGCTGGCGATCGCCAAGTACGAGGAGCGGTACGTGATTCCGACGGCCGCCGTCGGGGACGCCCGGCGCCTGGAGGAGTCCGCGCTGCCCGACGGATGCAGTCTCGACTACGAGGGCGGGCCCGGCATGGGCGGCGACGGGCCCTTCGGCCAGGACTCGGGCCGCAGACGGCTGCCGCTCGTGTCCGTGGAGAACTTCCATGTCCTGCGCCGGCGGCAGACGACGGACCGGGAGGACACATGAAGCCGCACGCCGTGCTCTACCAGGCCGCCGCGTACTGCCTGTCGTACCCGGACGAGACGTTCCGCGAGCGGCTCGGGCTGTTGCGCGCGGCGGCCCCGGAACTCGCGGAGTTCCTCGGTCACGCGGCCGCCGAGCCGGCCCAGGACCTGGCCGCTCACTACGTCCAGGTCTTCGACTTCAAGAACCGGCACAGCCTCTACCTGAGCTGGTGGCGCGACGGCGACACCCGGCGGCGCGGCATGTCGCTGGTGCGCTTCAAGCAGGTGTACCGGGAACACGGCATGGAGTTCACCGGTGAGGAGCTGCCGGACTTCCTCCCGGCGGTCCTGGAGTTCTCCGCGCATGCCGGTCCGTTCCTGCTGCGCGAGCACCGCGCCGGGCTGGAGCTGCTGCGTCTCGCGCTCACCGACTTCGGGACGCCGTACGCGTCCGTGCTCGACGCGGTGTGCGCCACGCTCCCCGGTCCCTCCCCCAAGGACCGTGCCGAGGCCCTCGCGCTGGCCCGGTCGGGGCCGCCGCGCGAGGAGGTCGGCCTCGAACCCTTCGGCGGTCTCGAACCGTCCGGCGGCCTCGATCCCTTCGGCGGCCCGGCGCCGTCCGCCCCCGCCGCTGCCGAACCCCTCGCCGGCATCGGAGAGAACTCATGAGCACGCTCCTGTGGGGCGCCCTGCCGTACATCGCCCTCGCACTGCTCGTCGCGGGACTCGTCTGGCGCCACCGCTACGACAAGTTCGGCTGGACCACGCGCTCGTCCCAGGTCTACGAGTCGAGGTTGCTGAACATCGCCTCCCCCGCCTTCCACTACGGGATCCTGTTCGTGCTCGCCGGGCATCTGGTGGGGCTGTTCGTCCCCGAGTCCTGGACGCGGTCGCTCGGCGTCAGCGAGCACACGTACCACCTGTTCTCGTTGTACGGGGGCACGGCGGCCGGTGTCCTCACGGTGCTCGGCATCGTGCTGCTGATCTACCGCCGGCGCACCAACTCGCCGGTGTTCCGCGCGACGACCGTCAACGACAAGCTGATGTACGTGGTGCTGCTCGGCGCCATCGTGATGGGCATGATCGCGAAGCTGACGCACACCTCGGGCGACGGCTACAACTACCGCGAGACCATCGCGCCCTGGGCGCGCAGTCTGTTCACACTGCGGCCCAGGACGGGGCTGATGGAGGGGGTACCGGTGCTGTACCAGGTCCACGCGGTCATCGGGATGGTGCTCATCGCGCTCGTCCCGTACACGCGGCTGGTGCACATGTTCAGCGCCCCGGTGCAGTACCTGTTCCGGCCGTACGTCGTGTACCGCTCCCGCGACCCGCGGCAGCTCGGACCACGGCCCCCACGGCGCGGCTGGGAACGGACGGACGCCTGACCGGCACGCGCCCGCGCCCGCACACGTGCCCGCACCCGCACCCGCACACGCACACGCACACGCACACGCACACGCAGCGAGGCTCGCTCGCCCGGCGGCCGGTCAGGCGGCGCCGCCCTTCGCCTCGCCGTCCCTGGTCTCGTCGACGATCTCCGCGTCCACCACGCCCTCCTCGTCCCCCTGCGCCTGCTCCGTGGGGGGCGCATCCTGCGGGGGCCGGTTCTGCTGGGCCTGCGCGTACATGGCCTGGCCCATCTGCTGGCTGACGGTGGCCAGCTTCTCGATGCCTTCGCGCAGCACGGCCGTGTCGGTGGAGCCCTCCAGGAGGCTCTTCAGGTCGGCCGCCGCGGCCTGCACCTCCGTCCTGGTGTCCGGCGGAACGCGGTCCTCGTTCTCGCGGAGGAACTTCTCCGTCTGGTAGACGAGCTGTTCGGCCTGGTTGCGGGTCTCCGCCTCCTCCCGGCGCCTGCGGTCGTCCTCGGCGTACTGCTCGGCCTCGCGCATCATGCGGTCGATGTCGTCCTTGGGCAGGGCGGAGCCACCGGTGACGGTCATCTTCTGTTCGCGACCGGTGGCGAGGTCCTTCGCCGCGACGTGCATGATGCCGTTCGCGTCGATGTCGAAGGCGACCTCGATCTGCGGGACCCCGCGCGGCGCGGGCGGCAGCCCGGTGAGGTCGAAGACGCCGAGCTTCTTGTTGTACGCGGCGATCTCCCGCTCTCCCTGGTAGACCTGGATGCCCACCGAGGGCTGGTTGTCCGCGGCCGTCGTGAAGATCTCCGAACGCCTGGTCGGGATCGTCGTGTTGCGCTCGATGAGCTTGGTCATGATGCCGCCCTTGGTCTCGATGCCGAGGGACAGCGGGGTCACGTCGAGCAGCAGCACGTCCTTGACGTCGCCGCGGATCACTCCGGCCTGCAACGCGGCGCCGACCGCGACGACCTCGTCGGGGTTGACGCCCTTGTGCGGGTCCTTGCCGGTGAGCTCCTTCACCAGGTCGGTGACGGCGGGCATACGGGTGGAGCCGCCGACCAGGATGACGTGGTCGACCGTCGACAGTTTCACGCCCGCGTCCTTGACCGCCTGGTGGAAGGGGGTGCGGCAGCGGTCGAGCAGGTCCGCGGTGAGCTCCTGGAACTGCGCCCGGGTCAGCTTCTCGTCGAGGTGCAGCGGGCCGTCGGCGGTGGCGGTGATGTAGGGCAGGTTGACGGTCGTCTCGGTCGAGCTGGACAGCTCGATCTTGGCCTTCTCGGCGCCCTCGCGCAGCCGCTGGAGCGCCATCTTGTCGCGGCCCAGGTCGATGCCGTGCCCGGCCTTGAAGCGCTGGGCGAGGTGTTCCACGATCCGCTGGTCCCAGTCGTCGCCGCCGAGCCGGGTGTCGCCGTTGGTGGCCTTCACCTCGATGACGCCGTCGCCGATCTCCAGGAGCGAGACGTCGAAGGTTCCTCCGCCGAGGTCGAAGACCAGGACGGTCTGCTCCTCGCCCCGGTCCAGCCCGTACGCCAGGGCCGCCGCCGTGGGCTCGTTGATGATGCGCAGGACCTTGAGCCCCGCGATCTCGCCGGCCTCCTTGGTGGCCTGGCGCTGCGCGTCGTCGAAGTAGGCGGGCACCGTGATCACGGCGTCCGTGACGTCCTCGCCGAGATACGCCTCGGCGTCGCGCTTCAGCTTCTGCAGCACCCGCGCGGACAGCTCCTGCGCCCGGTAGCGGGTGCCGTCGACGGAGCCGCTCTCCGGGAAGCGCCAGCTCACGTCGCCCATGTGCCGCTTCACGGAGCGTGCCGTGCGCTCCACGTTCGTGACCGCCTGCCGCTTGGCGACCTCGCCGACGAGCACGTCGCCGTTCTTGGCGAAGGCCACCACGGACGGTGTGGTGCGCGCACCCTCGGCGTTCGCGACCACGGTGGGGTCGCCGCCCTCCAGGACGGCCACCACCGAGTTCGTCGTCCCGAGATCGATCCCGACCGCACGTGTCATGTCCGTCCCCTTCCGCGAACTCTGCCCGATATCCAGCACAAAACTCGAGTGCCTGGTTGTCAATGGGACGGATGCCCGCTGCCGGGGGTCGCCGCGGCCCGGCAGGACCGCACGGGGCCGTCGCGGCGGCCCTCCCGGCGGGCCGCGCGGCGGCACGGCGGCCCGGACACGGCGCTGCCGCGGCCCCGGGAGGGGAGCCGCGGCAGCGGTGCGGACGGCTGTCAGGCGAGCTTCGCCGACAGGGTGATCGTCGTGCCGGTCAGCGCCTGGCTGACCGGGCAGTTCTTCTTGGCCTCCTCCGCCGCCGCGACGAAGCCGTCGTTGTCGAGGCCGGGCACCGTGCCCTCGACGGTGAGGTGGATGCCGGTGATGCCCTCGCCGGGCTGGAACGTGACGTCGGCGTTGGTCACGAGCTTGGCGGGCGGGGTACCGGCGCCGGCCAGGGCGTGCGACAGCGCCATGGAGAAGCAGCTGGAGTGGGCGGCGGCGATCAGTTCCTCGGGGCTGGTCTTGCCGTTCGCGTCCTGGGCCCGCGACGCCCACGTCACCGGCTGCTGGCCGATGCCGGAGGAGTCGAAGGTGACGACGCCGTTGCCTTCGAGCAGGTTGCCTTCCCACACGGTGTGTGCGGTGCGCGTGGTTGCCACGATGATTCCTTTCGCGTGTGGTCCCCCTCCCGGGGGCCGTGCCCTCATCCGATCACACCCGGGCCCCCCGCACCCACCCGATACGACGCCGACCTGCCGGACCGTGCAGGTGATTCCCCCGGCGGGGGTGAGGGGCGGGCCCGTCGGCCCGAGCCGGTCCGGGCCCGGTCAAGTGCTCGGGGAATCAGGGGATTCGGCGGGGGCGCCTCCCGCAGCGGGCATGCCGCGGCCCACGGCGGACACGTCACCGCACCCGGAAGACCGGCCCGCGTGCGGTGAAGGGGAGCCGTGCGCCCTGCGGGATCAGATACGCGTGCTCGCGGCGCACCCGCAGCACGTCGCACTCGCCGTCCGTGATCACCAGCACGGGTGCGCCCGGCGGGAAGTCGTCGGCGCGGTGCAGCAGGTCGATGCCGGGCTGGAGCACCGTGCCGCCGCGTCCGTGCACGCGGACGCGTCCGGCGATCTCGGTGACCGGCAGATAGCCCGCGTCGTGCGGCGCGGCGTCGCAGAAGACGACCCGGGCGGCGGGTACGTCACGGGCGTCGGCGTACGAGGCGATCGCGCCCAGGGCCTTGCCGAGCAGCGTGCGGTCCATGGAGCCCGAGGTGTCGAGGACGACGCCGAAGGTGCAGCGGGCGATCTCCTCGGGCGGGAAGTGGCGCCCCGCGCGCGGGATGTCGGGGGTGGACGCCTGGCGGCGGGCCGGACGCGCGTAGCTGCGCACCGGCTCGGGACGGGGCACGAACTCGTCGAACCAGCGGGCCAGTCGGGCGTCCCAGGGCAGCGGCGGGTGGCTGAGCGCGCGGATGTCCTCCACCAGTCCGCCCGGCAGGTATCCGCGCTCCTGCTGCTTGTGGAGGTCGAGGCCGTGGGCGAGTCCCCGGCGGTAGAACTCGTCGAGGTCGACGTAGTCGCGCGGTGCGCCGAGCGGGCCGCCGAGGATGTCGCCCGCGCCCTTGCCGCGCAGCGTGGACAGGCGGCGGGCCCGTCGCAGGTCCCCGGCGATCCGGTCGTAGACCTCCTCCGCGGACAGGTCCTTGAGGTCCGGGTCGTACAGCAGCCCTTCGGGCATCGTGCCGATCTGCATCTCGCACAGCCAGCCGTTGACCACGTAGTCGGCGGCGACGTTGAAGAGGTAGGGGTCGCGGGGGCCGCAGCGGTCGCCGTGTCTGAGGGCGGCGTGCAGCATCTCGTGGGCGAGGACGAACCGCCACTCCTCGTCGTCGAACCGACGGAGCGGGTTGATGTAGATCTCGGCGGCCTCCGCGTCGACGGCGGCGACGGAGATGCCGTGGGCGCGGGCGAGTTCGGCGTCGGCGACCAGGGTGATGCCGGCGGCGATCCCGCCGAGCAGCGGGTAGGAGGAGACGAACCAGCTCAGCGCTCTTTCCCAGGGCTGGAGCCGGACGGGTCCGCCGCGCATGGAGGCCCGCCGGCCGCCGGCCATGTCCATGGCCGCGGACACGGTGCGGGTCAGGGCGTGCGCGAAGGCGGTCGGCCAGTCCGGCGGGCTGCCGCCGGTCCAGCTGTTCCACGGCACGAGCACCTGGTCCGGCGCGCCGCCGGCCGTGCCGCAGTGCTCGTACATGGGCGGGATGCCGTCCCGGCGCCAGCGCGTGGCGAGCTTCTCCTCGTCGCCGTCGGGGTAGGAGGCCGGCAGGTCCTCGGGGGTGAGGCCGATCGGGAACCCGAGCAGGAAGCGGTTGACCACGACGCAGCGGGCGGCGAGGGCGCAGCGGTCGGGCTGTTCACGCTCGCCGGTGGCGGCCGGTACGTGGCCGAAGCCGAGGTGGATGACGGCGTGGGCGACGGCCCAGGCCCAGGCGGCGGGTTCGGCGCGGCGGGTGGGGTGGACGTGCAGGACCCCGTCGGAGTCGACACGCACCAGTCCGTCCTCGGGCGCCCGCGCGCAGCTCTCCTGACGGCAGGTGCTGAATCCGACGGCGGCCAGCGCACGGTTGGCGCGCACCAGCCGCATGCCCTCGGCGAAGGCCTCGGCGGCCGGGTCCGGCTTGTCCTCGGGGTCCTGGGCGTGGCGCCGGCTCACTGCCGGGCCTCGACGAGGCGCGGCATGTCCCGGGCCGCCTCCACCAGGAACCACGCGGGCAGGACGGGATTGCCGTCGGCGTCGCCGGTGATGACGGTCTGGGCGACCTCGACGGAGATCTCGGCGAGCTGGACGAGGAGGGACTTGGCCCGGTACGCGGTCTGGCGGCCGTTCTCGGAGAGATGCTCCCGGTCGGCGGGCAGTTCCTTGACGAGGCGGCCGCGGAAGGACTCGGCGAGGTAGTAGAGCAGGTCGCGGTCCTCGGGGCGGTGGGGCCAGCGGGCGTCGCCCTTGACGATCGCCTCGATGCCGAAGCGGCTGCGCACGATCTTGACGTAGCCGCAGAAGGCGACGGCGTGCGCGGGGGTCAGCGTGCCGTGCGCGATCACCTTCAGCGTGGCTTCGTCCAGGGCGGCGCCGAAGGAGTGCAGGGCGTCGGAGAGCATGTGCCAGGAGCGGGGCGTGGAGAAGGGCTCCTCCGTCTTCGGCGGTCTGGACCACAGGTGGTCGGGCCGGTCGGCGAGGTGGTCGAGGACCCAGGGGTGGATGTCGTGGGCGGCGGCCCAGGCGAGCCAGTCCTTCGGCGACGCCTCCAGGTGCACATGGGTGAGGCGGTTGACGAGGGCCGAGGCGATGGGCCGGGCCAGCGCGTTGTCGGTCGCTCGGTTGCCCGCGCCGATCACGATGGAGCCCTTCGGCAGTTCGTAGTTGCCGATGCGGCGGTCCAGGATCAGCGAGTAGAAGGCCTTCTGCACGTCGGGGGTCGCCGCGTTCAGTTCGTCGAGGAACAGGCAGTACGGCTCGTCGCGGGCGATCGCCTCGGGCGGGCAGAACACCGAGCGGCCGTCGCGGATCTGCGGCACGCCGATGAGGTCCTCGGGGGCCAGCTGGGTACCGAGCAGGCTCACGCACTCCAGGCCCAGCGATTCGGCGAACTCCCTTACGAGGGAGGACTTCCCGATGCCGGGCGCGCCCCAGATGAAGACCGGCCGTACGGTCGCGAGACCGAGCAGCAGTTCCGGTATGCGGGCGGGGGTGACGGTGACGGCTGCCTGCACGCGCGGGCTCCTCGGGGTTGTTCGACAGGGGGCCGCAGGTGCGCGGTGTCCGATGCGAACAGTGTGGGCACCGGTGCCCGGCCGTCGCAGCCCATTTTCTCGTGTGTGGGACCGCTCCCCGCCGCTCGCGGGGCCTTTCCGAAGCGGCACGTGGGGCGTCGTGACATGCCCGGGGCGCTGCCCCGATGGCCGGTATGCGCGCTGGGCAAACCCCTGCCGCGGTGACATTTTGAGGCCCCCTCGCCCCTCCGGGACCGAGCGCGGCGAGGTGGACCATCAGGGGGTTTGACCATGCGCATGATCTACTCGGACCGTGGTCCGTCGCCGCTCGACTCGGGCAAGCCGGGCGCGGCCGGCCGGGATTCGACGTTCGGCTGGTGGGGAGCTTTCAGCATCCAGAAGTTCGTGAACCAGAACCCGCTCTCGCACACGCACGAGGACGCCACCGGGTGGCTCGCCTATCTCCAGCAGTTCTACGACCGCAACTTCTGGTTCGCGGACGGCGGCGCGCAGGTGTGGGCGTACGAGCAGGCGTACGACAACTGGCAGGACCGCTACGGTGTGGACGCCGTCGTCGCCGTCTACCACTCCGGACACGGCGGCATGGACGGCAACGGGGTGTTCTTCGCGCCGCTCGGCGCGGTGTGGGACGGCCGCAGTGACGCCGTGTCCACCAACATGGCGTTCGGCGACGAGAAGGTGAACTACGTCTTCTGGTCGACCTGCAACTCGGTGCGCGTCCTGGACGGGCACACCCCGATCCGCACCTGGGCGGGCCCCAACCTCGGGTCGCGGATGCTCTTCGGGTTCGAGTCGACGAGCATCGACAGCCCCGACTACGGCCGGAAGTTCTGGGAGAAGTGGCGGGCCGGACAGACCTTCTGCGACGCCTGGCTGAACGCCTCGTGGGACATCTACCACGGGCAGGCCCCGTCGGTCGCGGCCACCGGCCCCACGCAGGCCGAGGCGACGAACCGTCTCAACTCCGAGCGGAACTTCTTCCGCGAGCACGTCTCCGACGCGTGGTACGCCTGGCGCTGGTACTACGCCCGCAGCAGCCTGCGCGAGGCGGCGACCGTGGTGCCGGAGCTGACCGTGCAGCTCGCGCCGCGCGACCCGAGCGCCGAACTCGCCCGGCTCGGACGGCTGGCGGACTTCCCGCCGGCCGCCCTCCAGGAGGTCCAGGTCGAGCGGCAGGGCGTGCTGAGCGCGAACTCCGGCGACCGGTACGTGGCGACGGCACCGCTGGCCGCGCGCTGGGTCAGGCTCGCGGAGGCCAACCACCGCAACACCGAGCAGCTGGACACCGGCCGGGCGGTGGATCTGGCGCGCGCCTTCGCCGAGCGGCACGCGGACGGCGCCGAACTGATCGTGGAGTCCGTGCACGACCTGTGGCAGAACTCCGGCACCAAGGACGGCTCGCAGCTCGGTCAACCCGTCTCACTGGAAACACATGTGACGTTCCGTCAAGCATTCGACGGGATCCCGGTGATCACGCCGGGCCGGGGCGAGATCCGGGTGGCGCTGGACAACGACGGGACCGTGGTGCAGGCCCACCTGTCGACGCGTGAGGCCGCGGGATCGACGCGCACGCCCAGTTCGGTGGTGGCCCCGCCGGCCGGTGAGGGGCCACGGGCCGCGGTGGCGCCGCTCCCCCGTGACCCGGCCGAGTCGCTCGCCGCGGCCCAGCTCAGGCTGGTCGAGCATCTCGCCGTGGTGGGCTCGGACGCACAGCGCCCGGCCGACGACGTACGCCGTCGGCTGGAGATCCGCGACGTGCCGGGCACCTCACAGGTGGGCTACGAGATCGAGGGCAACGAGGCGTTCCCGGCGGCCCGCAAGCTCATCGAGATCGGGCAGGCCGACAGCATGTTCAGGACGCGACGCTGGGTGGTCGCACCGCTGGCACGCTGACGGGGCGCAGGACGCCCCGCGGGCCCGGCCGGACGGTGCGCGCGACATCGCAGCCGGCGGCCGGGCCGTCGGGCGGCGCCTCCCACCGGGGGCGCGTCAGGCGGCGCGCTCCTGCGGGGCGCGTCAGGCGGCGCGCTCCTTCGGGGGCGCCGCCAGCGGCACCTGAGGGCCGTCGCACTCGCGCAGCCACCGTCTCAGCACCTGGTGCACCTGCTCCGCCCCGACGAGTTCGGCGCCGTCCCCGACCGGCGCGGACAGCGTGACCGGCGACAGCAGGAAGGGCCGCCCCTGGGCCCCGCCGAGTCCGCCGTGCGAGCCGATCTGCTCCTCGAAGGCCAGCACCTCGCCCTCCTCGGGGTCGTACCAGGAGTTGACCATGATGTCGGCGGTGTGCGGGAACGAGTGTGTGCGCCGTACGGCGTCGGCCGCGCCCGGCCCGAAGTCGGCGAGCGGACCGGGGTGTTCGTCGTCCAGCTCGTCCAACGGCACCTCCGCGCCGTTCGCGGCGAGGACCAGTGCGCCGTACTCCTCGCTGCGCACGAGCACGAAGCCGACGCCGGGGTGGTTGGCCAGCGTGGACAGCAGCGCGGGATGGCGGCGGTCCATCTCCTCCCGGCTCATCCGGTGCGGCACGTCCGGGAAGGAGACCAGGCCGAGATTTCCGGAGGCCAGCACGATGGGCTCGGAGCGGCGCCGGGCGGGCCGGTGCCGCTCGCCGCCCTCCTCGACGGGCCGGCGCAGCGCGGCCCGTACGGCGGCCCGCGCCTCGGCGCCGCTGTGGGTGCGCTGCGCCTTGCGCGGCACGGGCAGTCCGCAGCCGGCGCGCACCAGGTTGCCGAGACTGAGGCCGTAGCGGGTCAGGAAGGTCTCGCCGGGGCTCTGGCCGTGATCGGACAGCAGCACGATCCGGTACGGCCGAGGGGCGTGTTCGGCGACCTTCGCGATCAGCGCGAGCGAGCGGTCCAGCCGTTCCAGCACCTTCTCGGCGTCCCGGCCGCGCGGTCCGGAGTGGTGCGCCACCTCGTCGTAGGCGACCAGGTCCGCGTAGACGGCGTTGCGGCCGGCGAGCATGTCGCCGATCACCGCGGCGACGACGACGTCCCGCTCGACGACGGTCGCGAAGGCGCGGACGACGGGGTAGAGCCCGCCGCGCTTGACGCGTGGCCGCCGCTTCTTCGCCCGCGCCCGGGTGGACTGGCCGATCTCCCGGAAGACCTCGGCGACGAACGACATGGCGGTCCGTACGGCGTTGGCGGGGTCGGAGAAGTAGGCGAAGTACCCGGCCCGCGAGCGGTTCTCCCGGCCTCGGCGCGCGGCCACGGACAGGACGAGGGCGAGTTGGTCGGCGCCACCGCTGAACAGGTTGCCGCGGCTCGCGCCGTCGACGGTGAGCAGCCCTCCGTCGCCGGTGTGCTCCACGGCCCGGCGCTGGAGTTCGGCGGCGCTGGTGGGCCGGTTGCAGACCATGACCTCCTGGCTGTCCTTCTCGTACCACCGGAAGGCCGGGATGTCGTGGTTGCTGCCGTGCAGGATGCCGAGCTGGCTGGCGCCGGTCTGGCTGGACCAGTCGGTGCGCCAGGGCGTCAGCCGGTGGGTGGGGCGGTCGCCGCCGAGCCATCGCGCGACGGTCGGCATCAGACCCTTCCCGGCGGCCTGCACGAGGAGGTCGTGTCCGACTCCGTCGAGCTGGATGAAGACGGCGCCGGGAGTCGAGGGCCCGGCCCGCCCGTCGCCCCGGCGGCGGCGCCGGTCGGCGAGCCGGTACAGCCGGCGCCGGTACGCGTCGTCGTCCCGTACGGCCAGGGCACCGCCCGTGGCGGAGGCGACGGCGGACATCACGGCGGCGACGACCACCGCGGTCTCCGGGGCGACCTCACCCTGGCCGGAGGGGCTGATCCGCAGGGCGAGCAGCAGCAGCGACCCGTTGAGGAAGAACACGAGCAGGCCGAGCACGAGGGCGGGCACCAGCAGCAGGGCCCGCACCAGCAGCGGCCACACCAGCGACGACAGCAGACCGAAGACGCCCGCACCGGCCGCGGCGGTGACGGCGATCTGCGTGGCGCTGTCGCCGTCGTCCGACTGGAGCTGGAAGTCGGGCAGCAGACCGGCGAGGACGAGCATCGTCGCCGTGGACGCGGCCCAGACGGTGATGCTGCGCCACACTCCGCTGAGGAACCGCCGCCAACGTCCTCCACCCACGCCCAGTCCACCTCGCCTCGCGGCCCGCCCGGTCCGCGAGGCCTGCTCCCACCCTGTCACACCGGCGGCACCGGACCGCGGGCCGTTCGGCGCGCGGGACGCACGTCAGCGGCCGTCGTAGCCCGCCGTGGGCATCGACAGGCGGCGGTGGATCCGTGCCTTCATCTGAGCGTCGTACGAGGGTTCGGCGCAGCCGACGGTCTCCACACGCACCCCGCGGCGCACGCACTCGGCGGTGAACTCGTCGACGGAGACGAGCGCGCGCTCCAGGACTCGGCGGCTCGGTGCGACGAACAGGTCGACGAGACCCGCCTCGACGTCCTCCCACAGGGTGCGGTGATCGGTGCGCAGGCCGCCCACGAGCAGTTCCCGCGTGACCACGTAGCCCCGCTCGGCGGCCCAGCGGGCGCAGATCGCGTGCTGGCTGCGGGAGTCGACCAGGAACGGGTCCGCTTCGAGTTCCTCGAGAGGGATCAGGCTGGCGATCGCCGTGACCCGCAGCGCCCGTGCGCGGTCGTCGCGGTCGAGCGGGTGGTCCGGCGTGTGCGGGCCGCGGGCACCGCTCGGTCCGAGCGGACGGTCCGGCGCGTGCGGGCCGGGGCCGCCGTGCTCCAGCGGGAACCGGCCGGCGTGCGGGACCGAGGCACCGCGCGCGTCTCCCATGGCGTCCCCCTCACCTCCGGGTTTCGCCGCCGACCCTACTCCTGCCCGTAGGCTCGGGGGGAGTCGCGCGAAGGAGGCAAAGAAGTGCCGGTGGAGATCACCTGGTGGGGGCATGCCACCTGCACGCTGGAGGACTCCGGGACACGCGTGCTCACCGACCCGCTCTTCGCGCGCCGGCTCGCGCACCTGCGGCGCAGGCGCGGGGCGCCGCCCCCGCCCGAGGCCGCGGTCGCCGACGTGGCGCTCGTCTCCCATCTGCACGCCGACCATCTGCATCTGCCGTCGCTCGCGCTGCTCGCGCCCGGCACCCGGCTGCTCGTGCCCGAGGGCGCGCCGCGCGCGGTGCCCGGGCTGCGCCGGCTGCGTCATCTGCTGCTCACGGAGGTGGCGCCCGGCGACCGGATCCAGGTCGGTGACCTGGTCGTCCGGGCCGTCCCGGCACGGCACGACGGACGCAGGCTCCCGGTCGGACCGCACCGCTCCCCCGCCCTCGGATACGTGATCGAGGGTGAGGCACGCACGTACTTCGCCGGGGACACCGGCCTGTTCCCGTCGATGGCGGAGGAGGTCGGACCGGTCGACGTGGCGCTGCTGCCGGTGGGTGGCTGGGGACCGTACCTCGGTGAGGGCCACCTCGACGCGGGGCGGGCCGCGCAGGCGCTCGCCCGGTTGTCGCCGCGCAGCGCGGTGCCAGTGCACTACGGCACGTACTGGCCCATCGGGATGGATGCCGTGCGCCCCCATGAATTCCATGCGCCGGGCGAGGAGTTCGTGCGCCTCGCCGCCGAACACGCGCCCCTGGTCTCGGTGCACCGGCTCGGTCACGGCGAGAGCGTCCGGCCGGAGGTCGCACGGTGACGGCGGTGACGGTGACGGAGCTGTCCCGGGGCACGGTGCGCCGCCCGGGGCGCGGCGACGGCGCACGACCGGGGGCCGATCGGTGATATCCCTGTCCGCCGCGGCCACCGGCGTGTCGCCCGAGTCCACCCAGCAGGCCATCGGGTATCCGACGCTGTTCCTGCTCGTCCTGCTCGGCGCGCTCGTCCCGGTGGTGCCGACGGGAGCGCTGGTGAGTTCGGCGGCCGTGGTGGCCTTCCACCAGACGGCGCCGTTCGCGCTGCTGATGGTGTTCGCCGTCGGGTCGCTCGCGGCCTTCCTCGGGGACGTCGCGCTGTACTGGCTCGGCCAACGCGGCATGCGGTCCAAGAACGGCTCCCGGTGGCTGGCCACGCTGCGCGACCGCGCCCCCGAGGAACGTCTGGGCCAGGCGCAGGAGAAGCTGAACGACCACGGCATCGCCGTCCTCGTGCTGTCCCGTCTCGTCCCGGCGGGCCGCATCCCGGTGATGCTGGCCTGTCTGCTCGCGAAGATGCCGCTGCGCACCTTCGCCCGCGGCGACGTGCCCGCCTGCCTGGCCTGGGCGGTGACGTACCAGCTGATCGGCATACTCGGCGGTTCGCTGTTCAGCGAGCCGTGGGAGGGCGTGGTCGCGGCGGTCGCGGTGACGCTGGCGATCAGTGCCGCGCCGAGCCTGTGGCGCAGGGTGCGGAAGCCGGCCACGTAAGCCGGGGCCCGCTTCCGCGGGGTCCGCGAGCGCTTCCGCGAGGTCCGCGAGCGCTTCCGCGAGGTCCGCGAGCGCTTCCGCGGGGGCGGACCGGGCCCGGCGTCCGCGGGGCGCACGGGCCCCGGTGTCGCCGGGGCGCGCAGGAGGTCCGGCCTCCGCACGGGCGGTGGCCCGGTGGCTCAGTCGGGGACGCGGGAGGCCTCCAGCACGCGTGAGGCCCCGACCGGCAGGTCCCACAGGTCCTCCCGGGGCAGCCCTTCCTTCTCCCAGGCCGCCCGCACCCGCGTCAGCGGCTCCAGGACGGGCTCGGCGGACAGGACGAACGTGCCCCAGTGCATGGGCGCCATGCGGCGGGCGCCGAGATCCACCGCCGCGCGGACCGCCTCCTCGGGGTCGCAGTGCACGTCGCTGAGCCACCAGCGGGGGTCGTACGCCCCGATGGGCAGGAGGGCCAGGTCGATGCCCGGGTAGCGGTCGCCGATCCGGGAGAACCAGTGGCCGTAACCGGTGTCCCCGGCGAAGTACACGCGCAGGCCGTCGGGCGCGGTCAGGACCCAGCCGCCCCACAGCGTGCGGCAGGTGTCCGCGATGCTGCGCTTGGACCAGTGGTGCGCGGGGACGAAGTCGAAGCGGACTCCGCGCAGTTCGGCCGCCTCCCACCAGTCGAGCTCGGTGACCTGGCCGAACCGGCGGCGCCTGAACCAGCCGCCGAGCCCGGCCGGTACGAACACGGGGGTGTCGCGCGGGAGTCGGCGCAGGGTCGGCGCGTCCAGGTGGTCGTAGTGGTTGTGGCTGATCACGACCGCGTCGATCCGCGGCAGCGCGCTCCAGGCCACGCCGACCGGGGTGATCCGGGCCGGGGTGCCGAGGATCTTGCGCGACCACACCGGGTCGGTGAGGACGGTGAGCCCGCCGATCCGCACCACCCAGCTCGCGTGCCCCGCCCAGGAGACGGCGACCGTGCGGGCGTCGACGCGGGGCAGCGGCCCCGGCTCGAAGGGCAGTCGCGGAATGTCGGCCAACCCGGCGGCCCCGGGGCGCAGCGCCCCCTCGCGCGCGAACCGGGCGAGGGCCCTCAGCCCAGGCAGCGGCGCGGTCAGCCGGTCAGCGAAGGACCGTGGCCACAGCCGCTTCTCGCCCAGCGGGCGGGGCTCGGCGAGGGGGCTGGGGTCGGCGACAGGGCCGGGGGTGGCAGCAGGACGGGGATCGGCGGGGGGACGGGCGTCGACGAGGGGGCCGGCCTCGGCCGGCGCGGCGAGGGGAAGGGGTGAGGACCGGTGCCCGGCCGACGCCGGGCTCGCACAGGACGCCGGGTCGTCGGCGTCCTCGGTGGTCGTGCTCGTGGTCGACTCGGACTGCTGCGTCATCGAGGAGACTCCCATCGCTGAGCGTCGTCGCGGAGATCGTCGAAGGTCGACCCCAACAGGGTCAACGCCTGTTGCACATGCGGCAGTTCCAAAGGCGAGGGGGCGGTGAGGCATTCCGCCCGCTCCTCGTCCGTGGTGCCGAGCAGCGGCCCTGTGCCCAGGCGTACGCGCAGCGCGGCGAGGTCGTCGCCGAACCGGTGGCCGCCCGGCGCGGGCATCCCGAGCCGGGCGGTGAGGAAGTCCTCCAGGTCCTGGGCGTCGCCCACACCGTGCGCGCCGAGCGCGGTGCGGAACGGGCCGAGGTCCACGTAGAGGTGTCTGCCCGCCTGCGGGGGCCGGGCGAGCGCGCCCGCTCCGACCACGGCGCGGTGCGCGGCACGCGCCACGTCCGCGTGCAGGCGTACGGCGGCCGTGAGCCGCTCCGTGACCGCCTCCGGCTCGCCGAGCGCGTACGCGGCCGCCGCGGCGACCGGTTCCGCGACGCGCGCGCCGAGCACGGTGAGCACGTCGAGGACCTGCGAACGCAGCCGCGCCCCCGGCTCGTTGTCGGGGAACCGTGCGACGGCGGCCGGCCAGCCCTGCGGCAGGAACGGGCCCGCGAGGTCGGTGAGGACGGTGACCCGGTCGGGGAGCATCTCGGCCGGGCTGAGCAGCACGGTGTCGTGCGCCCGGTGCAGGGTGTCGCGCCACGTCTCGTCGCTGACGACGTGCAGCCCCTCGCCCGCCGCCGCCTCCACGGTCTCGTGCACCAGTTCGGGCGGTGCGACGGTGGCGGTGGGGTCGTCTGCCACCGAGAGGACGACCAGGCGCGGATCGCCGCCCTCCGTGCGGATCCGGCGGACGGTCTCCAGGAGCGCGTACGGGTCCGGGACGCCGCCGCACTCGGCGGGTGTCGCCACATGGAAGACGGACCGTCCCAGCAGGCGGGCCTGCGGCTCCCACCACGCGGCGCAGGGGCGGGGCACCAGGACGTCGCCGCCGAGCGCGCCGGTCAGGGCGAGGAGCAGCGCGGGAGCGCCTGGCGCGGCGGCCACCAGATCGGCCGTCGCGGGCAGTCCGCGGCGGTTCCAGTAGCCGCAGGCGGCCGCGAGGAGTTCGGGTCCGCCACCGCAGGGCTCGGCGTCGGCCGGGCCGGCGGCAGCGGCGAGCACCGAGCCGAGGGCGGGCAGCACGGGCAGGCCCTGGCCGGGCAGGGGCGGGCCGTAGCGGACCGGCCCGTGGCCTTCCGGATCCGTCCGCCGCATGAGTGCCTCCGCGCAGTCCGTGGTGCCGTGCCCTGTCCGGGTTCCCCTCGCGGCACGGCCCTCGGCCGTCTCCGTACCCACGGTGCCACCGCCCCATGGGCCCCCGGCCGGGCCGGGCCCCGCCGCGGTGTCAGCGCCCCCAGGTCCTGCGCCGGCGGCGCAGGCGGTGCACCGCCGCTCCCACGGCCCCCGCGATGAGCACGCTCCCGCAGATCAGGGCCGGGACGGAATCGGTGAAGGTGCCGCCCGAACCGGCGTCCACCCCGCGCTGGACGGCCGCGGCGCCGTACTCGTCGGTGGTGCCGTGTTCCCCGCCGCTGCCGTCCTCCCCGGTCTTCCCGTGGTCCTCGGTGCCGCCCTCGTCCTCGGCCGTCCCGTGTTCCCCGCCGGTGCCCCGGGCCACGGAGTAGGAGGCGCTCCAGGGCTTCGACCGGCCGCCGGCCGCGGCGGGGCAGGCACCGTCCACGCCCCACTGGGAGTCGGCGTCGGAGGTGCCGTCCCCGGTCGGGATGCGGGCCGTGCCGCGGTACGAGACGGCCGTGGCGCCACCGGGATCGGCCGCGCCGGCCGTGCCTCCGGGGTCCGTCGATCCGGACGTACTGCCCGGATCCGTCAGGCCGTTCGTACCGCCGGGATCCGTCAGACCTGACGTGCCTCCGGAATCAGTCAGGCCCGTCCCGGTACCCGGGTCCGTCAGACCGGCCGCACCGTCCGGGTCGGTGAGGCCCGCCGAACCGTCGGGGTCCGTCAGACCCGCCGAACCGTCGGGATCGGTCAGCCCCGCCGAACCGTCGGGATCCGTCAGACCCGCCGAACCATCGGGATCCGTCAGACCCACGGAACCATCGGGATTGGTCAGGCCTACGGAACCATCGGGATTGGTCAGACCCCTCACGCCTCCCGGATCCGTGAGACCCCCCGCGCCACCGGGGTCCGTCATACCGGGTGGCGTGCCCGGCGCCTGCGTCGGACCGGGCACGCCACCCGGATCCGTGGTGCCCGACGTCGTTCCCGCACCCGGCGCGCGCTGCGGACCTCCCGCTCCGGTCGCGCCCTCCTGGACACGGTGCAACTGGATCTTGCCCTCCTGGAACCCCTTCGAGGTGGCGTCGATGGACTCCGGCGCGGCACCGGTGAGCTCGTCGCAGGTCACGGAGACGGTCACGGTGCCGCCGGGCTCCACGGACCCCGGGCTGACCTTCGCGTCCGGATCCGCGGACGCGGCCGACGCGGAGGCACCCAGGGCGGCACCGGCCAGGGCGAGGGCGGACAGGGCACGGGCGGTGCGGCGCATGGATGGAGCTCCTTCGGCAGGGCGGTTTCCCGAGGAGCACGGCCGTCGCGCTCCTCGGGCCCATCACAGCCCGCCCCGCTGCGGGGCGCGCGCGGCCGGACACCATTCGCGGGAAAACGGGCGTCCGAGCGGGTGACACCGCACGGCCCGCCCGGCGTCCGCCGGCGCCGCGTGGGACAGCCGCCGGCCGGCGGCCACGGCCGCTCAGCCGGACAGGGAGAGCAGCTCCGGCTCCAGCCCGCGGCCACGTCTGTCCACGACCGCGCGGGCGACGTCGGCGAGTTTCCGGTTGGTGCCCTGCGAGATCCGGCGCAGCACCGCGAAGGCCCGGTCCGCGTCGCAGCCGAGGACGTGCATGACGATGCCGCAGGCCTGGTCGACTACGGGCCGGGAGCGCAGCGCCGTGCCCAACTGGTCCAGTTCGGTGAGGGCGGCACGGTAGGAGAGGTCGCGGACCAGGCAGCTCGCGGCAAGGTCGCCGAGCGCGCGGGCGGGGCCGTGCGGGGCGTCCCTCAGGGCGCCGGGACGGAAGCTGTAGAGGCTGAGGGTGACGGTCAGCCCGGACCGCCGGAAGGGGATGGTGACGCTGGAGCGGACGCCCGAGTCGAGGGCCATCGCCCGGTACTCCGGCCAGCGCTCCTCGACGAGCAGGTCGGCCGAGTCGACGGGTGCGCCGCGTTCCACGGCGGTCGGGATCGGTCCGTCGCCGGACCGCAGCTGCACCGAGACGAGCCCGGCGAGATCGGGGTGGGTCACCGCGGCGGGGCGCTCCGCGCCACCGCGGGACACCGTGCTGCTCGCGCCGCAGCAGTCGACGGTGCAGCGCGCGGCCTGCTCGGCGAGTTCCGACAGTCGGCGTCCGGGATGGGCCGAGTCGGGCGACTCCGCGCCCAGACCCCCGAGTTCACCCTTCTCCGGCGTGACCGGCATGATCGCCTCCTCCGCTCCTTCCACTCCTCCCCTTCTGCGGCTTCCCGCTCGCCTGCGCGGAAAACGTGGCCCTGCGGGTTCTCCCCGCGGCCCACCCGGAACGGCAGGTCCGGGTTACGTTCGTCGCATGGCGGAGACGGGCGAATTGGGTGAACAACTCGCGGATTTCGTGCGCCGCGTCGCGGAGTTGAAGGCGGCGCGGTCCGTTCCGGCAGGCGACCTGCCGACCGTGCTGGACGCGGCGCTCTTCGAACTCGACCATGTGGTGGACCGGTTGTGGCCGTGGTTCCAGCGGCTGTCCTCGGACGGCGTGACCTCCATGGCCTCGGTGGACCGTCAGGAGCAGCAGCTCCTCAAGGCGCTCTTCCAGCGGGTGCCGGTGCCCGTCGCGCTGGTGGACCGCGAGACGGTGGTGCGCAGACTGAACTTCGCCGCGACCGCGTTCACCGGTGTCCGCGCCGGTTACGCGACCGGCCGGCCGCTGACCGGGTTCCTGGCGCACGCCGACCGGGCCGCGTTCCGTTCGCAGGCGGCGGCGGTGGCGCGCGGCGAGGGCGACCGCAGTCTCACCGTGCACCTCCAGCAGGAGCCGTCGGTGCCGGTGCGGGCGACGCTCACCGCGCTGCGCCCCGGCGGGGAGCCCCGGACCGCCGTGCTCGTCGTGCTGCAGCCCGCGGACGACCTGGTGCCGTCGGGTCGGGGCGTGCCGGGCCCCGCGGTCCCGAGTCTGTCCGAGACCACCCGGCGGGCGGCGCTGATGGACCTGGTGGACGCCATGGCCACGGCGCTGCTGAGCCTGCCCGACGAGGGCACCGCACCGGCCCTCGAACGCGCGGCAGAAGTGCTGCACGGGCGGTTCGCGGACTGGGTGGTGGCCGACGCGGGCGCCGCGCGGCTGACCCGTACGGCGGTGCTGGGACCGGCGGAGTGCGCCGAGGAGGTGGCGGCCCTGGCCGGGCAGGATCCCGCCGCGTGCCCCCTCGTGGTCGAGGCGGCGCGCGGCGGTTCGACGGCGCTTCAGGTGCGGCCCGAGGACCCGGAGGCCTTCGGCCGTGACGCCTCCGGTGCGCCGGTCCTCGTACGCGCGAACGTGACGTCGTTGCTGTGCGTACCGCTGACCGGCGCGTCAGGGACCGTGCACGGGGTGCTGACGCTGTTCAGGAGCGGGACCGGGCCGGCGTTCTCGATGGCGGAGGCACAGGCGGTGGACATGATGTCACGTCACATAGCGCTGGCCATGGCGCGGTTGAACTGACCGGCGGCCCGCGGGCTAGGCCGCGTCACGCATGACCTGGTCGCGCAGCCGGTCGCAGCAGCGGCTGATCAGCCGGGAGACGTGCATCTGGGAGATGCCGAGTTCGTCGGCGATGCGGCTCTGGGTCATGTCGCCGAAGAACCGCATGTAGAGGATGGCGCGTTCACGTTCGGGCAGCGCCTGGATACGGGGCTTGACGGCCTCGCGGTCGACGACGGTGTCGAGCGCCGGGTCGGCCGAGCCGAGCGTGTCGCTGAGCGAGTAGCCGTCGTCGCTGCCGGGCAGTTCGGCGTCCAGGGAGAGCGCGGTGAAGCTCTCCAGGGCCTCCATGCCGGTCCGGACGTCGTCCTCGCTCATCCTGGCGTGCTCGGCGATCTCGGCGATGGTGGGCCTGCGCCCCGGCACGGTCTGCGCGAGGTCCTGGCAGGCGAAGCGCACCCGGTTGCGCAGGTCCTGGACCCGGCGCGGCACGTGCAGGGTCCACATGTGGTCCCGGAAGTGGCGCTTGATCTCGCCGGTGATGGTCGGCACGGCGTAGCTCTCGAAGGCGTTGCCCAGTTCGGGGTCGTAGCGGTCGACGGCCTTGACCAGGCCGAGAGCGGCGACCTGGCGCAGGTCCTCGTAGCTCTCGCCCCGGCTGCGGAAGCGGCCCGCGAGCCGTTCGGCCATGGGCAGCCATGCCTCGACGATCCTCTCGCGGAGCAGGTCGCGCTCCGGGCCCGGGGGGAGCCCGGCGAGTTCGCGGAAGGCCCCGACGGTGTCGGGGGCGTCGTCGTGCGGATGGTGCGTCGCGCTCGCTTTGGTTCGCATGATGCGTCGCAACTCCCTCGGGGGGTGCCTTGAGTTGGACAGTCACCGTGGGAGCGCGCCCGTGCGCCGGACGGGTACACCCGTGGCGCGGTTCGCCGCTCCCACGGACGTGCCTCCTGTCCGAAGCACTGGGGCTGCGTCTGCCCCGCCGCATGCGGGACAAACGCCGGGTCCCACAGGGGACTCGCTCCCGGCCGCACAGGGGACGAAGGTCCTGTCGCACGGGGCGCGGACTCCCCCGTCTGCCGCGAACACGGCCGAACAGTCCGCCGAACAGGCCGCTGACCAGGCCGATATACACGCGCGGCGACGGGCGTGCGTACGCACGTGTCGAGCGCGGGCCGACGGGTACGCGCCCACCACCCCCGAACCTCTGGAGGGACAGATGCAGCGAGGCAGTGACCGCTTGAGCGTCCACCGGGACGAGGAGATGAAGCACGAACTGCGGGACATGCTCAGGTCGGGACACCCGACCCGGACCGAGGAGTGGCACGATCCCGAGCCCTTCGCCGACGACGACCCGCCGATCACGGTCGGCCCCGTCGTGCCGAACCGGTCCCCCGGCTCCCTGGAGACGCTCCGGCTGGAGCTCGCGCGGTTCCTGGGCCGGACGTCGTTCCCGGCCGGTCCGCGCGAGCTGATCGGCGTACTGCGCGGCAAGAACGCACCCGACAGCCTCGTCGAGGCGCTGGAACTGCTGCCGCTCGACGAGCGCTACGGCACCGTCCACGAACTGGCCGAATCGGTCGTGGGAGCCGTCAGGGCGCGTTAGCGAGGGCATGGCCGCCGGGACCGGGGGTACTGCGGGTGGCATCGTCCATCACCCGGACACCCCCGGTCCGGGACGGCAGGAAGGCCGGCAGACATGGCAGTTTTCGTCAGGGACGTCATGACGCCGGGCGTCGTCGCGGTCCGCCCGGACGCCTCACTGGTGGAGGCGGCCCAGCTGATGCGCGCCCAGGACGTCGGTGACGTCCTGGTGGCCGATCACGCGCTCGTCGGGATCCTGACCGACCGCGACATCACCCTGCGCGCCGTGGCCGACGGCGCCGATCCGCTCACGGTGAGCGCGCGGGCCGTGTGCACACCGCATCCGGTCGTGGTCGGCCCGGACGACGCCCTGGTGACCGCGGTGCAGCTGATGCGCGACCACGAGGTGCGGCGGCTGCCGGTGGTCGACGACGGGCGTCCGGTGGGCATGGTCGCCCTCGGCGACCTCGCGGCGGTGCTCGACCAGGACGTCTAGACCGCGAAGGCCGTCCCGGGGCGGTCCGCGCCCGTGGGCGAAGGCCGCCCCGGGAGCCTCGGGAGGCTCAGGGCCGGCGCCCCAGCAGGCACAGCAACTTCGTCTGTTCGTCGGCCTCGGGCGGCGGCTGCACCGGCTCGGCGAACAGTCCGCTCTCCGCCAACCTGGCGACGTACGGGGCCACTTCACGCATCGTGAGGGCGACGAGGTCGGCGGGGAGCTGCTCGTCCACGCCGATCGCGCGGGACAGGTCCCAGGCGTGCACGACGAGGTCGGCGGTCATCTGCGCGCAGTAGGCGTCGGCGCCGGTGTCGCCGTACGAGAGGTGGACCGTGCGGTCGAGGGCACGCGGCGCGCCGAACGCCTCACGGGCGGCGTGCGCCGCCGTCTCCCAGGACGCCGCGGGGTCGGAACCGAGCATGTCACCGTCGAAGGTGTCGCCGATGGCCTCCACGGTGGCGCCGTACCGCACCAGCGCGGGCACCCACAGCTGCTCGGAGACGAGATGGTTGACCAGGTCGCGCACCGTCCACTCCGTGCACGGCGTGCCCGCCTCCCACTGGTCCGCGCGGACCTGGCGGACCCGGTCGCCGAACAGGTCCAGGGCCTGCGCGTGCCGTGTCAGCAGGGGATCCGGGCCCGGGGTGGCGAGCGGTCCGGTCCTGTGTTCCGTCGTGGGAGTCATGCGGCTCAGGCCCCTCCGGGCGTCCGCTCGCGGGCGCCGTCGCGTGTGCGGCCCGCGACGACCCGGCGCCGCGGATGGCGGCGCAGGTACTCGCCCTCCAGCTGCGCCATGCGTTCGTTGTGGACGCGCAGGGCGTCGTTCGAGCCGTGCAGGAGCGTGTCATGGCGCGTGCGATGGATCGTCTCCAGCTCCTTCATCAGCTGCTGGTCGTCCAGACGGCCCGGGTCGACTCCGGTCATGGTGGTACCCCGCTCGTCGTGTCCTACGGTGCGGTCCGGGTACCGGCCCGGCGAGCATGGTCCGAGCGGCATCCGGGAGGGGCCATGGAGCTCGCCTCCCTCCCTCCACCTTACGAAGATCCGCGGCCCTCGGCCTCCGTGTGTGCCGCAGGAGGGGCGCGCCGGAGGGCGGGACGAGCCCGGTCGAAAGGACCGGGCCGGGCCCCGCACGGCCCGGGATCAGCGGCTCACCTGGCACGCTCCACGCGGCGCTCGTCCCACACCGGCTCCTGCGTCTCCCGCACCCGCCCGTCGGACCCGAAGACCAGATAGCGGTCGAAGGAGCGCGAGAACCAGCGGTCGTGGGTGACCGCGAGGACCGTGCCCTCGTACGCCTCCAGCCCCTCCTGGAGGGCCTCCGCGGACTCCAGGTCGAGGTTGTCGGTCGGCTCGTCGAGCAGCAGGGCGGTGGAACCCTCCAGTTCCAGGAGCAGGATCTGGAAGCGGGCCTGCTGGCCGCCGGAGAGTCTCTCGAAGCGCTGCTCGGCCTGCGCGGTCAGCTCGTAGCGGCGCAGCCGGGACATCGCGGCGCCGCGGTCCTGGGAGTGCTCGGTCCACAGGATGTCGAGCAGCGTGCGGCCCTCCAGCTCCGGGTGGGCGTGCGTCTGCGCGAAGTGACCGGGCACCACACGGGCGCCGAGCTTCCACTCGCCGGTGTGGGCGACGGTGTCGCCGGCGAGCAGGCGCAGGAAGTGCGACTTGCCGGAGCCGTTCGAGCCGAGGACGGCCACCCGTTCGCCGTAGAAGACCTCCAGGTCGAAGGGGTGCATGAGTCCGGTGAGCTCCAGGCCCTTGCAGGTGACGGCCCGCACGCCGGTGCGTCCGCCGTGCAGCCGCATCCGGATGTCCTGTTCGCGCGGCGGCTCCGGAGGCGGTCCGGCCTCCTCGAACTTCCGCAGCCGGGTCTGCGCGGCCTGGTAGCGGGACGCCAGCTCATGGCTGATGGACGCGGCCTGACGCAGGTTCAGTACGAGCTTCTTGAGCTGGGCGTGCTTCTCGTCCCAGCGGCGGCGCAGCTCCTCGAAGCGCGCGAACCGCTCCCGGCGCGCGTCGTGGTACGTCTCGAAGCCGCCGCCGTGCACCCAGGCGTCGGCTCCCGTGGGGCTGGGCTCCACACTCACGATCTTCTCGGCCGCGCGGGCCAGCAGTTCCCGGTCGTGCGACACGAAGAGGACGGTCTTGCGGGTCTCCTTGAGGCGTTCCTCCAGCCAGCGCTTGCCGGGGACGTCGAGGTAGTTGTCCGGCTCGTCGAGCAGGAGCACCTCGTCGGTGCCGCGCAGCAGGGCCTCCAGCACCAGGCGCTTCTGCTCGCCGCCGGACAGGGTCCGCACCAGACGCCACTGCGCCTTCTCGTACGGCACGCCGAGCGCCGCGGTGGTGCACATGTCCCAGAGGGTCTCCGACTCGTATCCGCGCACCTCGGCCCAGTCGGCGAGCGCCTGCGCGTAGCGGAGCTGGGCGGCCTCGTCGTCGACGGTCATGATCGCGTGCTCGGCGGCGTCGACGGCCCCGGCCGCCTCGCGGATCCGTGGCGGTGCCACCGACACCAGCAGGTCGCGTACGGTCGTCTCGTCCCGCACGGAGCCGACGAACTGGCGCATCACGCCCAGTCCGCCCCCGACGGTGACGGTCCCCCCGTGCGGTTTGAGCTCTCCCGAGATCAGCCGCAGCAGGGTCGTCTTGCCGGCCCCGTTGGGCCCGACCAGGGCGACGACGGCCCCTTCTCCCACCCGGAACGACACGTCGCCGAGCAGCGCCCTCCCGTCGGGCAGGTAGTACTCAAGGTGCGCGGCTTCGAGGTGTCCCATGAGGAGGCATTCTCGGTGGACCCGGTGCCGCGGGGCAAACGTGTATTCGGCGCGACGCCGGACGTCGCGGGAGGTCGGGGCGTCGCAGGGTGTCCGGGTGCGCCGGAGGACGCGCGAAAGGCCCGGGCGCGCGGGGCGTGCGCGGACGTCGCGAAAGGCCCGGGCGCGCGGGGCGTGCGAGGACGTCGGAAGACGTCACGGAAGGCCGGGCGAGAAATCGCCGGTCCGGGGTATGCGCAGTGCCATGACCCTGACCCCAGACGTCGACCTCACGCTCCGCCCCCCGGGCCGCCACGTCCTGCGGGACCGCCTGCTCTCCGCGGACTCCGGCCTCTTCGAAGCGGTCGCGGCGCGGCACTGGCCGGGCGGCGACCGCGTGCTGCCCCGTCTGAGCCGCAGTGCGAACCACGGCGTGCTGTGGTTCGCCACGGCCGCGGCGATCGCCGCGAGCCGCACCCCGAGGGCCCGCCGGGCCGCCGTCCGGGGCCTGGCCTCGCTCACCCTCGCCTCCGCGGCCATCAACACGATCGGGAAGCGGTCGGTACGCCGCTCCCGTCCCGCCCTGGACCCCGTCCCGCTGGTACGGCAGCTGAAGCGCCAGCCGATCACCACGTCGTTCCCGTCGGGGCACGCGGCGTCGGCCGCGGCCTTCGCGACGGGCGTCGCCCTGGAGTCCCGGGGGTGGGGCGCGGCCGTGGCCCCGGTGGCCACGGCGGTCGCACTGTCCCGCGTCTACACGGGCGTCCACTTCCCGAGCGACGTACTGGTGGGCGCGGCGCTGGGCGTGGGCGCCGCGTACGCCGTACGCGCCCTCGTCCCGACCCGTGACCGGGGACGCCCGGCCGGGCGTCCCCGCGTGGACGCGCCCGCGCTGCCCGAGGGCGAGGGCCTGGTCATGGTGGCGAACGCGGGTGCGGGCACTCCGGAACGGGTCCGGGCCCTGGCCGACGTGCTGCCGCGGGCGGAGGTCGTCGAGTGCGAACCGGCCGACGTCGGGGCCGAACTGGAGAAGGCGGCGGCGCGCGCCCGGGTCCTCGGCGTGTGCGGCGGTGACGGCACCGTGAACGCCGCGGCGGAGGTGGCGCTGCGCCACGGCCTGCCGCTCGCCGTCCTGCCGGGCGGCACCCTCAACCACTTCGCGCTCGACCTCGGCGTGGAGGGCGAGCGCGATCTGAGCCGTGCCCTCCAGCGGGGCGAGGCGGTGCGGGTGGACGTGGGCCGCTTCTCGGCGGGCCGCAAGGGGGGCATCTTCCTCAACACGTTCAGCCTGGGCGTCTACCCGGAACTGGTGCGGGAGCGTGAGCGCTGGTCGCCGCGGATCGGCGGCTGGCCCGCGGGACTGCTCGGCGCGGTACGCGTCCTGCGCGCGGACCGCCACCCGCTGCACGCCGAACTCGGCGGCCGCAAGCACCCGTTGTGGCTGCTGTTCGCGGGCAACGGCACGTATCACCGAATGGGCCTCGCGCCGGCCCGGCGCTTCGACCTGGCGGACGGCAAGCTGGACGTGCGGGTCGTGCACGGCGGACGTCACCCGGCGATACGACTGCTCGCCGCGGCCTTCGCGGGACCGCTCACCCGCTCCCCCGCGCACGCCGCCGTCCGGGTCCGGAACCTGCGCATCGACGGCATCGCCCCCGGCACACTCCTCGCCCACGACGGCGAAGTCACCGAGGTGGACGGCCCGGTGACCTTGCGGAAGACGCCCGAGGCCCTGACCGTCTACTGCCCGCTCCCCTTCGACGGTCAGGACACCGGCCACACCGCGTGAACCCAGCCGTCCACATAGCAAGATGCTGGTCTCATCATTCGACATGAGCGCGTACGGTGATGGCATCGCCTCGCGGGGTGCGTACGTGACCCCGCGAGGTCCCGTACGACGCGAAGGGGAACGGTCATGTCGAAGTCGCAGGAGACCGCCGTCTACACGCACGGCCACCACGAGTCGGTGCTGCGTTCGCACACCTGGCGCACCGCCGCCAACTCGGCGGCCTACCTGCTCGGTTCGCTGAAGCCCCACATGAAGATCCTGGACATCGGCTGCGGTCCTGGCACCATCACCGCCGACCTGGCCGCTCTGGTCCCCGACGGGCACGTCACCGGCGTGGACCACGCGCCGGGCATCCTGGACCAGGCCCGCGCCCTGGCCGCCGAACGCGGTCTGGACAACGTCGAGTTCGCGGTCGCCGACGTGCACGCGCTGGAGTACCCGGACGACACCTTCTGCGTGGTCCACGCCCACCAGGTGCTGCAGCACGTCGGCGATCCGGTCCAGGCGCTGCGCGAGATGTACCGGGTCACCAAGCCGGGCGGCTTCATCGCGGTCCGCGACTCGGACTACTCGGCCATGACCTGGTACCCGCTGTCGCAGGGCATGGACGACTGGCTGGCCCTGTACTTGCGGGTGGCCCGCGCCAACGGCGGCGAGCCGGACGCCGGACGCCGTCTCAAGTCGTGGGCGCTGACCGCCGGCATCCGGGACGTCACGGCCTCGTCGAGCACCTGGACCTTCGCCACCGAGGACGAGCGGTCGTGGTGGAGCGGGCTGTGGGCCGACCGCACGGTGGCCTCGGCGTACGCGGAGCGGGCCACACAGGCCGGTCACGCGACGGCGGAACAGCTGCGGGCGGTGGCGGACGCCTGGCGGGAGTGGGGGCGCGAGGAGGACGGCTGGTTCTCGGTCCTGCACGGAGAAATTCTCTGCCGCAAGGAGGCCTGATTCTCCGGTTCCGGGACACTCGGACGTGCAGGAGGTCAACACTATGGTTCCCATCTTGCTGGTACTGCTTCTGGTCCTGATTCTCTTCGGTGCCGGTTTCGCGGTGAAACTTCTCTGGTGGATAGCGCTGGCGGTGCTCGTCCTGTGGCTGCTCGGATTCCTGGTGCGCGGCACGAATGCCGGTGGCGGCAGGGGCCGGTGGTACAGGTGGTAGCCATCCCGGTCTGATTCCGGGAGTTGTTGGGAGTTCCGGGAGAGAGACAAAAGCGGCCCGCGGACCGGTCATCCGGTCCGCGGGCCGCTCGTCTCATACCCCGTGCAGGTCGGACGTGATGGACGTCGTGTCGCAGCGCAGGTCAGACGTGATGGACGGTGGTGTCGCACGCAGGCCATGCCAATTCGCCCGCGAACGTGGATTCCCCGGTGAAGGCGTAGGCAGCCCACGGTCCGGTGAATTCCACCCGCAAACCTGACTCCTCATGCTGTGCCCGACGCACACGCTCCACGAATTCCTCCGATTTCATTCGAGGAACCAGATAGGCGGCGTCGAGCACATTCGTGCCGGACTTCCCGGAGAGCTCCACATTGCGTGGCGGGTGCAAACACGCGCCCTCGGCGCGGCGCGACAGGTCGTCATGCAATTGCCGGGCGTATTCCTCGGCATTCGCCGGAACCCGGCCTTCCGCCGTCGCGCCGGAAAACCCCGCGAGGTCGGGTCCGGCGCCTTCGAATGCGGCGGGCCCGCCGGTCTCGGCGTAGATCCGCACCCGCCATTCCACCCGCCCGTCGATCCGGTCGAGGGCGCGCACGAACCGGTCGTGCCCTTCCTGCATCATCAGGCGCACGGCGGCGTCGTCGCGGAGCACCGTGGCGAGCCGCACGGGCAGCGGGCTGGTGACGGTGGTGAGCGCGTCGACGACGCACTCGTGGGCCAGGGCGGTCTCGCCCACCCATTCCGGATCCCGCAGACGACCGCGCAGCGGCTCCACGGCGAAGTCCTTCTCCGGGACCGTGCCGACCACGGCGACCAGGTCCTCGTGCAGGACCTGGCGGGCCGGGGCTCCCGCGACACCGGTCAGCTCGGCCGACAGGGCCGCGGGGAACGGCCGGCAGATCGCGTAGACGTACCGCAGACCAGTCATGCGCTCTCCTCCTTCGGGCCCGGTCGGCGCGGCTTCGGCATTGTCCGCCCGCACGCGCCGCTCGGCATACCTTCGCGTCGTCCTGCGTCCTCCGCCTTCACCCGCCGCTCAGCGCACCACCGCCGTCTCGACCAGGAGCCGCGCGGCCGCCGCGATCGCCTCGGCGTCGATGCCCGCGGCGTGCAGCTGCTCGCCCGGGCTCGCCGAACCGGGCATCGTACGGACGGCGAGGCGCACCAGGCGGGGCACCGGTCGGCCGTCCAGGAAGGCGTCCAGGACCGCGTCCCCGATGCCGCCCTCCTCACGGTGGTCCTCGACCGTGACGAGGCAGCCTGTCTGTTCGGCGGCGTCGCGCAGGGTCCGGCGGTCGACGGGCTTGACCGAGTAGAGATCGACGACCCGGACCTGGATGCCCTCGCGGTCGAGCGCCTCCGCGGCGGCCAGCGCCTCGTGGACGGTGACACCGGCCGCGACCAGGGTCAGCCGGTCCTGGCCACTGGCGCGCAGCACCTTGCTGCCGCCGACCGGGAACTCCTCCGTGGGGCTGTAGATCACGGGGCTGTCGCCGCGCGAGGTGCGCAGATAGCGGATGCCCTCCAGGTCGGCCATGGTGGCGACGAGCTTGGCCGTCTGGTTGGCGTCGCACGGGTAGAGCACGGTCGTCCCGTACAGCGCGCGGAACATCGCCAGGTCCTCCAGGCCCATCTGGGAGGGCCCGTCCTGCCCGATGGCCACGCCCGCGTGCGAACCGACCAGGTTGATGCCGGAGCCGCTGACCGCCGCCATGCGGACGAAGTCGTGGGCGCGCGTCAGGAAGGCGGCGAAGGTCGAGGCGTAGGGCACCCAGCCGCGGCTCGCCATGCCGACCGAGGTGGCGACCAGCTGCTGTTCGGCGATGTAGCACTCGAAGAAGCGGTCAGGATGCTCCTTGGCGAAGAACTCGGCGCGCGTCGAGTCGCTGACCTCGCCGTCCAGGACCACGACGTCGCCGCGTGCGGTGCCGAGCGCGGCGAGCGCCTGCCCGTAGGCGTCCCGGGTGGCGACCTCGTCACCGGTGTCGTAGCGGGGCAGGTCGAGGTGTGCGGAGTGCGCGGCGTGCACGGTCCGTGCGGCGGGCGGCTGCTGGACCTCCACGTGCCGCTCGTGGACCCCGCCCAGCTCCGCGACGGCCTCCTCGGGGTCGGGCAGCGGTTTGCCGTGCAGGCCCTCGCGGTCCTGGGCGGAGGCGACGCCCTTGCCCTTGAGGGTGCGGGCGATGATCGCGGTCGGTTGTCCGGCGGTCGATCCGGCCTCGCCGTAGGCGCGGTCGATCGCGTCCACGTCGTGCCCGTCGACCTCGACGGTGTGCCAGCCGAAGGCCCGGAAACGCCGGGCGTAGGCGTCCAGGTCGTGGCCGTGCCGGGTCGGCCCGCGCTGGCCGAGGCGGTTCACGTCGAGGATCGCGACGAGGTTGTCGAGGTGCTCGAATCCGGCGTGCTCGGCGGCCTCCCAGACGGAGCCCTCGGCGAGTTCGCTGTCCCCGCACAGCACCCACACCCGGTAGCCGGTGTGGTCCAGCCGTTTGCCGGCGAGCGCGACGCCCACGGCGACGGGGAGCCCCTGTCCGAGGGAACCGGTGGCGGTCTCCACCCACGGCAGCCGCCGGGGCGTGGGATGGCCCTCCAGCCGGCTGCCCCGCTTGCGGAAGGTGAGGAGCTCCGGCTCGCTGATGGCCCCCGCGGCCTTGTAGGCGGAGTACAGCAGGGGCGAGGCGTGGCCCTTGGAGAGGATGAACCGGTCGTTGCCGTGATGCTGGGGGCGTTCGAAGTCGTAGCGCAGGTGGTTGGCGAGCAGTACGGCCATGAGATCGGCCGCGGACATCGACGACGTGGGGTGCCCGGAGCCCGCGGCGGCGGCCGCGCGCACGCTGTCCACACGCAACTGCTGTGCCAGCTCGTTGAGTTGACGGGTCTTCATGACGCTCCTTCCGGTCGGTCGGCGTGCTTCGCCGGTGCACCGGGCACGCGTGCCAGTTCCGGCGACGCGGTGTCCAGGGGGACGGACCACGAGCGGACCAGACCGAGTTGTACGGCCTGGCGCGGGAGTACGGCGTCCAGCAGCCAGTCGGCGGCGACCCGGACGCGGTTCGCCGGCATGGCGGCGAGGTGGTAGCCGCGGGTGACCACTCCGGCGACGGGCCCCGACAGCGGGACGCCGAGCGGGTTGGCGGCGGCCTTGGCGCCGCCGAGGTCGACGGTGAAGCCCAGGTCGCGGTGGTGGTAGGCGCGGCGGCTGCCGATGCCGAGCGAGGCGGCCACGTTGCGTCCGGCGATCCGTCCGTGCCGCCAGGCGTGCTGGGCGGTCATCGGCGTGTACTGCCCGGGCCGGTCCAGATCCGGCACGGCCGCGGCGTCCCCGCACGCGTACACCTCGGGATGGCCGGGCACCTGGAGGTACGGGTCGACGAGCAGCCGCCCGTGCTCCAGGGGCCGGCCGAGTCCCGCGACCAGCGGGTCGGGGCGGACGCCGACGCACCACACCAGGGTCCGGGTGTCCACGAACTCCCCGTCGCTGAGCCGGACCCCGGTGGGCGTGGCCTCCTCGACGGACGTCTGGGTGCGCACGTCGACGCCGCGTTGCCGCAGCACGCGGTCGGCGGTGCGCGAGAGCCGCTCGTCGAGTTCGGGCAGGACACGCGGCGCGACGTCGAGGAGCAGCCAGCGGGGCCGCATGCCGTCGTACAACGGCTGTTTGCGCACCAGCGCGTCGGTGAACAGCTTTCCCTGGGCGGCGACCTCGGTCCCCGTGTAGCCGGCGCCCACCACGACGAAGGTGCAGCGTGCGGCGCAGTTCTTCGGGTCGTCGGCAGCGGCGGCGAGCTCCACCTGCCGGGTCACGTGATCCCTGAGGTAGAGCGCCTCCGGCAGGCCGCGGAAGCCGTGCGCGTACTCGGCGACGCCCGGCACGGGCAGCAGTTTGTTGACGCTGCCGACGGCGAGGACGAGGCGGTCGTAACCGAGGGTGCCGCCGTCGCCCTCCGGGCCGGTGTAGTGGACGGTGCGGGCGTCGAGGTCGATGCCGTCGGCCTCGCCGAGCACGAGGCGCACCCGCGGCAGGGTTCCGGTGAGCGAGACGGTGACGCGGCGCGGCTCCAGCACGCCGGCGGCCACCTGGGGCAGCAGGGGCAGGTACAGGAAGTAGTCGGTGGGGTTGAGCAGGGTGATGTCGGCCTTGTGCCGGGTCAGCCGCGACAGGACGCGGGCCGTCCGGTACCCGGCGAAGCCGGCACCGACGATCAGGATGCGGGGTCGACTCACGGTTCGCCTCCGGCGGTGTCGCTCGTACGGGCTCTTCCGCGTCCCCAGGGCGCGGGCACCCAAACACCGGCGCCCCCAGCGTCTCACCCGTGTCGTCCGGGTTCACGTCGGGAGCGCCGCGGCGACGAGTCGCCGTCACCGCACGCGGCGTGCGTCACGGTCAGCGCACGCGGTGTCCGTCACGCGCGGTGATGCGGCGCATCCGGATAGTCCGTTCCGGGAATGTGGGGGGTGCTGCCGGGGGCGCCCGGGGGGACGGGCGGGACCGGCGGGTAGGGCATGCCGAGGCCGCTGGGCGGAGCGGCCGGGGCCGAACCGCCGACGACGTGGTCGGGGTCGGTGTGCCCGTGCGGGTGCGCGGAGCGTCCGTGCGGGTGCGTGGACGGCCGGGCCATGCCGCGCAGCACGAAGGCCACCACTCCGAGCAGTGCCGCGGTGATCAGGGCGGCGGCCCAGCCGGGCAGCCCCGCGGCGAGGCCCAGGCCGATGGCCAGAGCCAGCGCGGCGCCCGCGTACAGGGCCAGGGCGCCGGACGCCGCGTACAGCGTGGCCGTGCGGCGCTGCTTGCGGGTCTGTTCGCGCAGCTCGTCCCGTACGGTCTCGCGGGCCACCTGCGCCAGCTCGTCGACGAGGTCCTTGTCCAGGTGTTCCAGATGATCCAAGCGTTCCATGGCCGCCGAGTACCCGGCCCGGCAGTGGCATAACGCGAGGTAGGCGGCCGGTCCGGGGGCGGACCCGGGCGGCTGCGCGCTCCGGCGGGCCGGCGGGTGCGGTGCTCCCGCGGTGTGCGGGATCCGTGCGAAACGATCTCCCGTCCGGGCGGCCCCAACTAGGCTCCTCCCATGGAGATTCTGGGAGCCACGCTGCGTATCTGCGTCGACGACCTGGAGGCCTCGGTCCCGTTCTACGAGAGACTCGCCGGCGGGAGCGCCCTCCGCTTCGAGCGCGGCGGTGTCTCCGTGGCCGCTGTCGGGTGCTTCCTGCTGATGAGCGGGCCCGAGGCCGAACTGGAGGTCCTGCGCAAGGTCGCCGCGACCATCGCCGTCAAGGACGTCGACGAGGCCCACCGTGTCCTCACCGAGTCGGGCGCGCACGTGCTCGCGGGTCCCGTCGCCACTCCGGCGGGCCGCAACCTGATCGCCATGCATCCGGACGGATCGGTGTACGAGTACGTGGACCGCAGAGCGGAGTAGCCGTCCGGAACGGGCGGCGGGCCCCCGGCGGCTCCGGTGCCGGTCCGGCGGGCCCCCGGGGCTCCGGTGCCGGTCCGGCGGGCCTCCGGCGGCTCTCCGGTGCCGGTCCGCCCGCCCCCACGGGGACTCCCGTACAGACGGAGCCCCCGGCGGAGCGCCCGGGCGCGTGCCTCGGGCCGGTCAGTCCGTGGGCGGCCGCATGCGGAACTCGTACCGCGCCGGCAGCGGATCGTCGGTCAGGCGGGCCCACACCTGGGACATCACCTCGGCGCCCTCGCGCAGGTCGGCCACCTCGAACCCCTCGTCGAAGACGGCGCGGGCCGCGGACACGTCCCCCTCGGCGAGCAGCAGCTGCGCCTCGATCAGACGGAACCGGCCCCGCGCGCGGGTGCCGGAGCCGAGCCGCTCCCACACGGACCGCGCCTGACGGGTCCGCCGTACCGCGAGGAGCGCCTCCACGGCCTCCCGTCCCAGCGCGGTCGTCGCCGCGGTCCACACCTCCCCGGAGTCCCGCCGCTCACGGCACAGGTCGTCGAACGCCTCGACGTACCGGTCGGCGGCCCGCTCCCTGTTGCCCGCCTGCGCGTCGGCGACGGCGAGACAGCGGAGCAAGGGCCACAGGGACGGGGCGAGTTCGAGGGCACGCTCCCAACTGCGCACGGCCTGCGCCGAGTCGCCGGCGTGCCACTGGGCCACCCCGAGGTGGTACTCGGCCAGCGGCACGGCGGGCGCGGTCTCCAGCATGTCCCGCCAGTGCGGGGCGACCAGCGTCTCACCGGGCGGCCCGACCCGCCGGGGCTCGGGAAACGCACCGGTCCGCAGGAGTTCGAGCCAGGGGGCCTGCGCCTCACCGAGCGTGGACTCCTCGAACGGCGTACCGGGCAGCTTGTGGGCGGAGCGCAGGACCTCCAGCGCTCCCCAGCCCGAACCGACGGCGAGCACCTCGCCGGGGTCGGTGTCGGCGTGCGGCAGCCAGGCGGCGTACGCGGCGTCGACGTCCCGGCGCGGCAGGACGTCCTCCAGCCGGGACTCGGCCTCCGCACGCGCCGCCGCCCAGTCCTCGCCGTGCGCCGCCTCGGCTCCCACGGTCAGCGGCCCGTAGGCCTCCAGCCACGAGAACTCGCTCTCCGCCTCCAGCCGTACGTGTTCGAGCTGCGTGCGCGCCAGTCCGGCCTGGATCTCGCAGTAGCCGCCGGTCCCGGGCTCGGTGAGCCACTCCTGCCAGCGCCGCCCGCCCGGTCCCGAGCCCCATACGAACAGCTTGCGTCCGCGCAGCAGGTCGGTCGAGGTCTGCACGAGTGCGTCGCCCGCCTCGTCGACCGCCGCGATCCAGCGGCGCTGCCCGTCGGGCACCTCGTAGAAGAAGTCGGCGGGGAAGTGGCTGTTGAGCGGGTACGTCCGGTCGGCGTCGTCGTACGACGGCACCGGTATGCGCCGCAGCCGGCGCTCGTACC
Source organism: Streptomyces siamensis (assembly GCF_039543605.1). Lineage (NCBI taxonomy): Bacteria > Bacillati > Actinomycetota > Actinomycetes > Kitasatosporales > Streptomycetaceae > Streptomyces > Streptomyces siamensis. The sequence goes on from NZ_BAABKB010000010.1 coordinate 187,793, forward strand.
CGAAGTGCCAGGCCTCGTCGGCCGGCGCCAGGACCCTGCGCTCCTCGGGGACCGCGATGTTGGACCACCAGTACACGGGCGCGGGCCGCTCGTGCGGATTGCGCACGCGGACGCCGACGTACAGGAAGTCGGAGCCGTCCGGCAGCCACAGATCGACCTGGAAGGGAAGGTCCCGCAGTCGCTCCCACTCCCACAGGCGCAGCATCTCGCCGCCGTCGGGGGCGGGCACACGGGCGGCGTGGAGGGGTGAGCAGGACAGGGTGGTGTGGCCGGTGGCGCCGATGTTCCACTCGATGCCGCCGGAGAACCAGGCGCCGTTGAGGGCGAAGCAGGCGGGCTGCACCACCGGGTTGCGGTAGAGGAGTTCGCGCTCGGTGGGTTTGTGCAGGAGCGAGACGATCCGGCCGCCGAGGCCGGGCAGCACGGTGGCGCGCAGCCGGTCGTTCTCGATGACGACGGCGTCGAGTTCGCGGGGGATGCGTGCCCTGCCGTATCCGTCCCGGATGCGCTCCGGCAGGACGCTGTGCAGGGGTTCGTAGCCGATCTGCCGGGCCATGTCGCGCGGCAGGCCCTCGCGGTCCCGCTCGTCGATGCGGTGCGCCTCGTCGAGGGTCAGCAGCGGAGGCAGCGGATTGCTGGGGCCCAGGTCCGCCGCAGGGAGCGTCAGTACGTCACGTCGGATCGTCGTCACGATGACCATGGAACATGGTCCTGCGGGAAGTGACCAGGGGCTGTGCTCGCAAGAATGCGGTCAGGATTCCGCAAAGGCGGCGACGACGAGGTCGGTGAGCAACTGCCCCGCCGTGCCGTCCGGGTCCAGGTCGGGGTCGTAGATGGTGATGTTGAGGCCGACGCAGTGCGGGGAGCGCACCAAGGGGCGCAGCAGGGCGAGGAGTTCGTCGGGGAGCAGTCCGTCGGGGTCGGGGCTGTCCACGGCGGGCATCACCGACGGGTCGAGGCAGTCGGCGTCGAGGTGTACCCAGAAGCCCTCGAGGTGCGGCTGTTCGAGGGTCTGCACGGTCGCCCGCGCGAGGGCGTCGGCACCCCACTCGCGCAGTTCTCCGACGGTCACCGTCGGGATCTTCAGCGCGGCGAGCTCGTCCCGCTCGGTGTCGTAGTCGCGGATGCCGAAGAGCCGTACGTCCTCGTCGCGCAGGTAGGGCCTCAGCCCCTCCAGGTCGGTCAGGTCGTCCTGGCCCCGGCCGGTGGCCAGGGCGAGTTCCTCGCCGCCCGCGGCACCGATCCGGTCGGAGTTGCCGGGGTGGCGGAAGTCCGCGGATCCGTCGACGGCGACGATGCCGTAGCGGCCGATGCGGCGCAGCGCCAGCGACGCTCCCAACTGGATGGAGCAGTCGCCGCCGAGGACGACGGGCAGGTCACCCGCGCGGACATGGTGCTCGATGCGGTCGGCGAGCTTGACGGTGTACGCGGCGATGGCGGCGGCGTTGAAGACGCCGTCGCCCTCCTGCCAGTCGCCCCGGTCGTAGCGCGGCGGGACGACGGCACCGCCCTCCAGGGCGCCGAGCCGCTGCACGATGCGCTGCTCGCGCAGGGCGCCGGCCAGCTTGTAGCAGCCGGGGACGGTGCCCGGCGCCGGGGGCCGCAGGCCCAGGTTGGAGGGCGCGTCGAGGACCACGATGTTCCGCATGGACTCATCCTGTCCCGGCGTCCGCCGGGCGGGAAGAGACCATTTCCGCCGTGATCGCCCAGCGCTCGTGGTCCCGCCAGACCCCGTCGATGCGGATGAAGTCCGGCGAGAAGCCCTCCAGCCGGAACCCGCACCGCCGGGCGAGCGCGAGGGAGCCGGCGTTGCCCGGCTGCGCGTTGATCTCCAGCCGGTGCAGCCCCATCGCGCCGAAGGCGTACCGCACGACGAGGTCGAGCCCCTCGGCCATCAGCCCGCGGCCCGCGGCGTGCGCGAAGGCGCCGTACCCCAGCGCTCCGCACAGGAAGCCGCCCTCGACGATGTTGTTGATGTTGATGAACCCGGCGATGCCTCCGTGCTCGCGTTCGCAGACGAGGAAGCCGGCCTTCGTCGGATCGTCGATGAGCCGTCCCGCGTACCGGGCGTAGGCGTCGGCGCTGTCGGGCGGGAAGAGCCAGGGCTGGTGCAGTTCCTTGCTCTCGCGGGCCCGGGCGGTGAACTCCGGGCCGTCCTCGTGGGTGAAGTGGCGTATGCCCACACGAGGGCCTTCGGCGAGGTAGTCAGGCATTCCGTCACCTTACGCGAACGGGTGTTTCAGCTGCGGCGCTTCCTGACGGCGTACGCGCCGCAGAGCCCGCCGATCGCGCCGGTGCCGAGGAGGGCCATCCACAGCGGCATGGTCACCTCAGGGCCGAGCAGCCGGATCTTCGTGCTGCGTCTGTTCTCGAAGACGAAGATCAGGGTGAGCAGGGCCAGGGCCGCGATGCTGATCCTGCCGGGGGTCGCCGGTCCGCCGCTGCCGTTCCCGCCCTCGCTCTCGGAGGTCTTCGGGCTCATGCGCCCAGCATGGGCGGCGCGGTCGCGGCACGCGCGGTGGGACGTTCCTACGGGTGACCCGTGACCGCCCACGGTCACGGGTCACCCTGGCCGGTCGCCGGGTTCCGTCGGTCCCCGCGTCAGTCCCCGACGACCGGCAGCTCCAGTACCCCGGTGTCCCCCGGTGAGCTGGTGACGGTCACCGGCTTCACCCCCTTGTTCCCGAAGTAGGCGTCGTCGCTGGCGGCGACGACGAACCGGAGCCGGTGTCCCGCCTCGTACCGGTGCACGATCCCCGGCAGCGAGACGGTGAAGCGCCGCGTGACGTCCGGCACCCGCACGGGTGCCACCAGGCGGTGCACCAGCGTCTTGGTGCCGTCGGGCGCCACGTCGTAGAGCTTGGCGAAGAGGACCAGTTTGTCCGCGGCGTCGCCGGAGTGCTGCACACGCTCCGTCCCAGGTGAGACGACCTTCAGCGTGGCCCGGGGCGCTCCGACCACGTCGACCGCACGGGGCAGCGGTTCACTGGTCCAGCCCAGGTAGGTGCCCGGTGTGTCGTACGGCGCCGGGTCGGGCAGTCCGACGACCCCGGCGAGGGAGCTCTCGGAGTGGCTCGTGGGCAGCGGCAGGTTGCGGTACTCCCGGCTGCCGCGCGCGACCTTCTTGCGGTCGTCGACGAGCTTTCCGTCACCGGACAGGTAGAGCGCGCGGCTGAGCGAGGGCAGCCGGCCGGCCGTCGCGTAGGTGTGACCTGGATCGGCGATCCAGTCGCGGTAGTACGCGAACGCCGGTCCGGTGTCGGCGTCCTCACGGTGCCTCAGATAGCGGTCGAACCAGGCGAGGATCCGTTTGCCGACGTAACTCGTCTCCAAGTTGCCCTGCGACAGATTGAGTTCGCCGCTCGCCGGGTCGGTGAGCCCGCCGCTGTGACCCCACGACTGCCAGATCATGGTGGTCGTGGTGCCCTGGGCCTTGAGCGCCTTGTACGTCGCCGTCGCCTCGTTGAGGTTGAACAGGCTGTCGGCCTGGCCCTGGACGAGGAGGGTCGGCGCGCGTACCCCCCGTAGATAGGAGACGGGCGACACGCTGCGGGCGTAGTCGAGCAGCGGCCCGGTCCTGGCCGCCGGGTAGCTGCCCGAGTTGAGGGTCCGCACCGTCCGGCAGGCGTCACTCACGAAGTGCAGGCAGGTCAGGTCGTTGATCCGGGAGGGGTCCAGGTTCGGTTCGGTCAGCGGCTGGGTCTCGCCGATCAGGTAGAAGCCGTTGGCCCACTGCCATTTGAAGGCGCCGGGCACCTCGCTCGCACCGCCGGCGTTGTTGGGGTCGAGGGAGTACGCGAGGTCGTGCCAGGTGATGAGAGGGACGAGGGCGTCGACGCGGTGGTCCACCGCGGCGGTGGCCATCTGGACGGCGCCGCCGTACGAGCCTCCGATCATGCCGACGCGGGGATCGGCCTTGCCGTCCCGCGCCACGTAGTCGGCCCGTGTGCCGTCGTCCGCGGCGCGTGTGCCGGCGAGGAAGTCGACCAGCCGGGAGGCCGCCACGCCGTCGATGCGCGGGTCGTCGAGGGAGATCAGGCACCCCGATCCACCGAAGCCCAGCCCGGAGTAGACGAGTCCCACATAGCCACGGGCGGCGAACGCCTTGCCGATCGCGTCCGTCGAACCGTCCGACTTGCTGCCGCCGAAGCCGTTGGTGGCGAGCACGGCGGGTGCGGGGTGGTCGCGGTCCACTCCGGCGGGCCGGTACAGGTCGGCGTCGATCGTGCAGGTGCGCCCGCCGGCCTCGACCGTGAACGTGAGCGCGGTGACGGAGTACGGGACGGGCGCGGCGGACGCGGGTGCGGTGAACGCGAGCGGAGCCGTGAGCGCGGCTGCGAGAGCCAGGGCGAGCGGGGCACCGGATCGCCTGGAGCGGGATCCGGGCACTCGCGGGCGACGGGACACATGGACCTCCACGGTGAGGACGACCCGAATGAGCGCGAAACGACTACCGACCGGTAAGTACCGGCCGGAAGTCATGCTGTGACACGTGTCAGACGGAGGTCAATCACCGTGCTGCATGTTGTTGACGGAGATTCAGTGAACGGGCCGCGTCCGTGACCGCCGGTCGCGGCGGCCACGGACGCGGCGCGGGAGCTTCAGACCAGGGCGGGTTCGTCCAGCGTCAACGTCCCTGTGTCGGCGTCGAGTTCGGCCGGCAGGCCGAAAGGTGTGGTGAGCGCGCCCTCGCAGTGCCCGAAGCCGAAGTGCTCGGCCACGGGCACGCCGAGACCGCCGAGCCGGTCGGCGAACACCGCGCGCACCTCTTCGTAGGGACCGCAGTCCTCCCAGGATCCGAGGGCGATCCCGGCGACCCCGTCGAGCCATCCGGCGCGCAGCAGCTGCGTCAGGATGCGGTCCAGCCGGTACGCCTCCTCGCCGATGTCCTCGATCAGCAGGAGTCCTCCCCGGGCGGAAGGACGCGCGTGCGGCGCGCCGAGGCCGGCGGCCAGCAGGGACACGCAGCCGCCGAGGGTGACCCCCCGGGCACGCCCCGGCACCAGCGCGGTGCCGCGGCCCGAGGCGATGGTCCGCACCGACTCGGGCTCGAAGAGGGTGGCCCGCAGATGTTCCTGCGCCCGCGCGTTCTTCAGGAAGTCGATGCCCGCCACCATCGGGCCCTGAAGGGTCGCGAGGCCCACCCGGGTCGCGAACGCCTCGTGCAGCGCGGTGATGTCGCTGAACCCGAGGAAGACCTTGGGCCCCGCGGCGCGGATGGCGTCCCAGTCGAGCAGGTCGATCATGCGCTGCGCGCCGTACCCTCCGCGGGCGCACAGCACCGCGGACACGTCCGGGTCGCACCAGGCGGCCTGGAAGTCGGCGGCCCGGTCGGCGTCCGTGCCCGCGAGATAGTTGAAGTCGGCGTGACGGTCGAGGACATGGGGCGCCACCACGGGGTCGAGATGCCAGCCGCGCAGGATGTCCAGGCCCGCCTGGAGCCGCTCCTCGGGGATGGGGCCGCTGGGCGCGACGACGGCGACACGCGCCCCGGGGGCGAGTCGTGCGGGTCGGGTCAAGGGCTCGGTGGTGGTCACTCGGCGTGCTCCGGTTCCTGGCTGAGGGGTGTCACTTGGCGAGCTCCAGGGTCGGGACACCGGGCGGGTGCAGTCCGAAGACCTGGGCGTACAGCGAGAGTTCGGACTCCAGGACCCGCACCATCGTCTCGGCCCGCCGGAAGCCGTGTCCCTCGCCCTCGAAGGCGATGTAGGCGTGCGGCACGCGCCGGCCGTGCTCCTCCAGCCTGGCCAGGAACCGCTCGCACTGCACGGGAGGGCAGATCGCGTCGTCGAGCCCCTGGAGCAGCAGGAACGGCGCGGTGATCCGGTCGGCGTGCTCGGTGGGCGACCGCTCCGCATACCGGCCGGGTACCTCGGCGATCGGGCCGACCAGGCTCTCCAGATACCGCGACTCGAAGTCGTGGGTCTCCCCCGTGGCCCAGCCCGCGAGGTCGAGGATCGGGTAGATGATCGTGCCGCAGGCGTACACGTCGGTGCTCGCCAGGGACGCGGCCGTGGTCCAGCCGCCCGCGCTGCCGCCGCGGATGGCCAGCCGGTCTCGGTCGGCGGTGCCCTCCGCGGCCAGAGCCAGTGCGACGGCCGCGCAGTCCTCGACGTCGACGACGCCCCACTGCTCGCGCAGCCGGTTGCGGTACTCCCGCCCGTGGCCCGTCGATCCGCCGTAGTTGACCTCGGCGACACCGATCCCGCGGGAGGTGAAGTAGGCGATCTCCAGGTCGAGGACGAGGGGTGCCCGGCCGGTGGGTCCGCCGTGCGCCCAGACGACGTACGGCGGCAGTTGGTCGCCCGCGGCGACGTGGCCTGGGTGGTGCGGCGGGTAGATGTGGGCGTGGATCTCGCGCCCCGCGGGACCGGTGAAGGAGCGGATCTGCGGCTCCGGGTAGTACGCGGGGTCCACCGGGTCCTCGTGCCGGGCACCGGTCACCCGGGCGCGGCCGGTGCGGGCGTCCAGCTCGACGACCTCGTAGGCGCTGCGGGGGCTGGCCCCGACGCCCATGATCCTGCTGCCGTGCACGGCGAGGGTGGGCGCGAACTCGGTCCAGGGGCCGGCCGCGTCGACCACCTCACCGGTCTCCGGGTCCAGGACGCCGAGGGCGGTGGCACCGCGCCCGTGGACGACCGCGATCAGGCCGGTCTCCAGCGGCGCGAACCAGCGGTGTCCGACGCGCCACAGCGGACCGCCGAACTCCTCCTCGCGCGGGCACAGCGCCACCGGGTCGCCGTCCGGGTCCAGGCGGTACAGATTCCACCAGCCGGTGCGGTCGCTCGCGTACAGCAGGGTGCCGTCGGGTGCCCAGTCGACCTGGACCACGGACTCCTCGGGGCCGCCGGCGACGGACCGCGCGGCGTGCAGGGTGCCGTCCTCGGCCACGTCGGCGAGGATCACCTCCGTCCCGTCCCACGGCATCCGGGGGTGGTCCCAGGCGAGCCAGGCCGCCCGGCGACCGTCCGGCGAGAGGCGCGCCCCGGTGACGAACCGGTGCCGCCCGTCGCTCAGTTCCCGGACGGCGTCGCGGTCCTCGGCGGCCGACCCGTCCAGCGGTACGGCGGCGAGCACCCGCCGTACGTCGGAGGGTCCCTCCCCGGTGAACTCCTCCAGGACGCACCACACCTCGCCGCGCTCCGGCCGCAACTGTGGATCCACCCAGCGCAGTCCGCCGCCGACCGTGGAGACAGGGGTCAACGGCGTGGGGGTGCCGCCCGGTTCGTGCCGGTAGAGCCGCTGGTCGGCGAAGTCGACGAACACCGTGAGGGGCCCCTCGGGGCGCATGACCCCGGCCCACGGCTGCCCGCCGTACTCGATGACGCGGCTGCGCACGTTCCACGGGGCCGGCAGCAGGGACTCCTCCGTGCCGTCCGCCCGGCGGCGGACGAGTGTGCGGCGTCCGCCCTCCTCGGGGCGGGGCTCGGTCCACCAGGCCTCGTCACCGACGAAACCCACGAACTCGGGGTGGCCGTCGTGCGCCGCGGCCAGTGTCGCGTCGATGGGCGAGGGCCACGATCCGTACGCCAACGTCTGCATGCCGTCCCCCTAGGCCGTGCGCAGAAAGCGGTCGAGGACGCGGACACCAAAATGGAGCGCCTCGACCGGGACGCGCTCGTCCACGCCGTGGAACAGGGCCTGGTAGTCGAAGCCCTCCGGAAGCTTCAGCGGGGCGAAGCCGTATCCGGTGATGCCGAGGCGCGAGAACTGCTTGGCGTCCGTGCCGCCGGACATGCAGTACGGCACCACATGTCCCTCGGGCGCGAACTCCTCGACGGCCTCGCGCATCTTCGCGTACGTCGCGGAGTCCAGCGGTGCCTGGAGGGCCACCTCCCGGTGGTGGAAATCCCACTCGACGTCAGGTCCGGTGAGCCGGTCCATGGTGGTGCGGAACTCGTCCTCCCAGCCCGGGAGATATCGGCCGTCCACATAGGCGACGGCCTCTCCCGGAATCACGTTGATCTTGTAACCGGCCTCCAGCATCGTCGGGTTGGCGCTGTTGCGCACGGTGGCCTCGACGAGCGCGGCGGCCGGTCCGAGCTTGCCCAGGAGGCCGTCCACGTCGTCCAGGCCGGCGTCCACGCCGTACAGGGCGGCCAGTTCGGTCAGGGCCGCGCTCGCGGTCGGGGTGAGCCGCAGCGGCCACTCGTACTCCCCGATACGGGTGATCGCCGAGGCCAGCCGGGTCACCGCGTTGCTCCGGTTCACCTTCGAGCCGTGCCCGGCCCGCCCGCGCGCGGTGAGCTTGAGCCAGCCGGTGCCCCGCTCGCCCGCGGCGATCGGATACAGCTGCCGTCCCGCCCCGTCGTGGAAGGTGAACGCCCCCGACTCGCTGACGCCCTCGGTGCACCCTTCGAAGAGCCCGGGGTGCTGATCGGCGAGGAAGCCCGAGCCGTCCTCGGCGCTCGCCTCCTCGTCGGCGGTGAAGGCGACGACGATGTCGCGGCGCGGACGCACGCCGGTGCGCGCCCACTCGCGGACGACGGCCAGGATCATCGCGTCCATGTTCTTCATGTCGACGGCGCCGCGCCCCCAGACCACACCGTCGCGGACCTCGCCGGAGAACGGGTGCACGCTCCAGTCCTCCGCCTGCGCGGGCACGACGTCGAGATGACCGTGCACGAGCAGCGCGTCTGCTGACGGGTCGGTGCCCTCGATGCGCGCGACGACGTTCGTCCGTCCGCGGGTGCGCTCCAGCAGCGTGGGCTCCAGACCCGCTTCCGCGAGCAGCGCCGCGGCGTACTCTGCGGCCGGGCGCTCCTGGCAGTCGCCTCCGCCGCGATTGGTCGTGTCGACACGGATGAGCTCGGAGGTGAACCTCACGACCTCGTCGAGTGCCTGTGCGTCAGCCATACTGCTCCTCCACCGCGGCCGAGACGATCGTGGTGACCGCCTTGAAGGTGCGAATCCCCTCGTACATGGTGTCGCTGGTGTACGCCACCTTGCGCTCCCCGATGCGGTCGACACCGGGCACGACCGTGGCGGCCATCGACAGATGCTCGGCGTCGAACTCCAGCGCCACGGTGAACGGGCCGCCGACGACCGGTTCGTGACGCACCGCCAGCGCCGCCGCCTCCTTGGCGGCGGCCCGGATGTCCGCGGCGGTCCTCGCGGGTGTGCGGCACACGGCCGCATAGCGCGAGACGTGGTCCTTGACGGCGACCTTCAATGCCTCCGGCGCGTAACCGAGCGCGTCCTCGCAGGCCACGTCGTCGCCGGTGACGAGGACGACCGGCACTCCGTACTCGGCGACGACATGGGCGTTGAGCAGGCCTTCGCTGGCGCGGACGTCGTTCACCCACACCCCCGTGATGGAGTTCGCCAGGTAGGTGTGCGCGAGGACTCCCTCCATTCCGGCGCCGGCGTGATAGCCGACGAAGGCGATGCCGTCCACGTCGGCGTGCTGCACGCCCTCCACCATGGACAGCGACTTGTGCCGCCCGGTGAGCATCTGTGCCCGCTCGTCGAGACGCTCCAGCAGGAGATTGCGCATGGTCCAGTGCGCCTCGTTGATCAGCACCTCGTCGGCGCCGCCGTCGAAGAAGCCGAGCACGGCCGCGTTGACGTCGGAGGTGAACAGTGAGCGGCATCGCTCCCACTGCTCGGTCCCCGGCAGCACGTCGGCCGGCCAGGTCACTCCCGTGGCGCCCTCCATGTCGGCGCTGATGAGGATCTTCATGACTCGAAACCGTACGCGCTTCGGCCCGGACCCGGCAGAGCCTGTGGACAACTCTCACCGGTCCAGACCACTGACGTCACCCGGTACGCCCCGCCACCAGCCATTTCGACGGAAGCTCGATGCGTGTGCCGTCCGCCGTGCATTCGGTCGTGACGAGCGGGAGTTCACCGTTCGCCAGCACCGTGAGGCCGGCGGCGCGCAGATACTCGGGGACTGCGGCGTCCGCGACCTCACCGGGGGCGATGCCGTGCCGGAACACCGGAGCCAGCTTGGCGGGCGGGCCGTCGGCGCCCTGCGCCAGACCGCGCAGCACGGCTCCCGCGGCTTCGGCGAGTTCGACGAGGAAGACCCGGCCGCGCTTCCCCACCAGCGTCGCCAGCCCGTCCACGAGCGGCTGCCGGTCGTCCGGCTCGGCCTGGTGGAGGACTCCGCGCATGTAGACGTTGGCGTCGCCGAGCTCCGCGTGCAGGGTCTGTGCCTCGGTCTTCTCCGCGGCGTCGAGCTGCCGGTAGCCGGCCTGACCCGCCGGGTCGGCCTGGCGCGCGTGGTCGAGCGCGGCCGCCGACAGGTCGGCGCCGACGACGTGCGGGAAGCGGTCGGCGAGGAAGCGGGTCTGGGTGCCGTTGCCGCAGCCGAGGTCCACGACGGGCAGGTCCCGGACCGCCAAGTGGGGTTCGAACAGGGCGAGATGGACACCGGCGGTCAGGGCGGGCTCGGCGTCCCAGAAGACCGCTCCGGGTTCGTCGGGGGCCTCCTGCCAGAAGCTCTCCCAGGACTGCCTGTACCGACTCGTCACACTCATGCCCGCTCCCCGGGTCGCGACCGCAGCCCGCCGGGACCTGGCAGGCGAGATCGGTCTATCGCGCCCGGCGCGCGGCGACAAGCGGGCGGCGCGTTCCTTCACGCCACTTTCGGTCCGCGTACCCCTGGCGCACTTCGCGCGCCCCCGCCCGATGGCCGCCGGTGCCGCCGTTCAGCACCGTCGTGGCAGGGTCAGTTCGAACCGGACGGACTTGCCCGCGCCGGTCCGGCTGGCGCCCCACTCGCGGGCCAGGGTGCTGACGACGCGCAGTCCGCGCCCGCACTCGTCGGTGGGCCCGGCGCTGAGCAGCGTCGGCAGTGTGTGGTCGTCGTCGGCCACCTCGCACAGCAGGGTGTCGCCGCGCACCAGCCGCAGGTCGATGCGCCGGCTGTGCGCGTGGCGCACGGCGTTGGTGACCAGCTCCGCGACCATCAGCTCGGCGTTGTCGGTCAGTCCGCCCAGGTCCCACGCGTGCAACTGCTCGCGGACCACCGCGCGCGCCCTGCCGACCTCGACCGGGTCGAGCGCGAGGCGCCATTCGGCGACGTCCTCGGGCTCGATGCCGTTGAGGCGGGCCATCAGGAGGGCCACGTCGTCCTTGCGTCCGCCGCGGGTGTTGAGGGAGCGGATGATGGTGTCGCATGCGTCGTCCATGGACGCGGCGGGGTGGGCGGCGGATTCGCAGAGCGTGGCGAGGCCCACGCCGATGTCCTCGCCGCGGACCTCGACCAGACCGTCGGTGCACATCACGAGCCGGTCGCCGGGCGTCACGCGCACGCGTACCGACTCGAAGGGCACTCCGCCGACCCCGATGGGCGCACCGGTCGGCAGGTCGAGCAGCTCGCTGCGCCCGTCCCCGGCGTGCACGAGGACGGGCGGGATGTGGCCCGCGTTGGCGATCTCCAGCTCACCGGCGATGGGGTCGTAGACCGCGTACAGACAGGTCGCCAGGTAGGTGTCGCCGAGTCGCTGGGCGAGGTCGTCGAGATTGCGCAGGAGCTGGGCGGGCGGCAGGTCGAGCGCGGCCATGGTCTGCACGGCGGTGCGCAACTGACCCATCATCGCTGCGGAGTTGAGGCCGTGCCCCATCACGTCACCGACGACCAGGGCGGTGCGGGAGCCGGGCAGCTTCACGGAGTCGAACCAGTCGCCGCCGACGCGGCCGAGGAGCGTGCCGGGCAGGTAGCGGGTCGCGATGTCGCATCCGGCCATGCGGGGCGCGATGTGCGGCAGCATGCTCTCCTGGAGGGTCTCGGCGACGCTCTCCTGGTAGGTGTACATGCGGGCGTTGTCCAGCACGAGGCCTGCGCGGGCGGCGAGTTCGGCTCCGGTGACGCGGTCCATGTCGTTGAACTCGACGCGCTCGGGGTGGCGCAGCAGGATCATGAACCCGAGGACCACGTTGCGGGCCTTCAGGGGGACGACCAGCATGGAGCGGTTGGTGATGAGCGGCCGGATGTCGCGCTTCTCGAACTGCGCGGCGATCATGTGGCCCATCTGCTCGCTGATCCGCGGCACGAGCACGGGCTCACCGGTGGTCATGCACTGGAAGAACGGGGTGTGGGCGGGGAAGGGCATGGCCTCGCCGACGGGTACGACGTCGTCCCAGCGGCCCGGCTCGTCCGTGTGTTCCAGGGCGACGCGGTGCCACATGGTGGTGGTGTCCGGCACGCCGTCGTGGAACCCCTCGCCCGCGACGACCTGTTCGCGCAGATAGGTGCCCGCCACGTCGGTGAAGCGGGGCACGACGGCCCGGCTGACCTCCAGGATGGTCTGCGCCAGATCGAGCGAGGTGCCGATGCGTCCGCTGACTTCGTTGAGGAACTCCAGTCTCTCGCGCACCGCGACGTATTCGAGGTCCGTGCCCTCGTCCTGGTCGTCCTGCGGCACGGGCTCGCCGGAGGCGGCGGCCCTGGCGGCCCGGGCTCGGCGCGCCTTGCGCTCGGCGCGCCGGGGTACGCCCCAGTCGGGGGTGACGGGCACCCGGTCGTTCTGGCTGAACTCCAGTACGGGATAGCCCAGTTCGAGGACCTGTGCGACGATGCGGGCGCTCTCGCCGACGCTCATGCTGGGCAGGATCTCGGGGAGCCGGCGGGCCAGTTCCTCCGCGCCGGGGAAGTCGGTGTGCAGGGCGAAGCCGGGCGCGATGCGCTCGATGCCCGCGCCGGCCGCGGGGTGGCCGTCCGGGTGGTCGGGGTCGCCCTGGTCGCCGAGGCGGAGTGCGGCCGCGTCGGCGGCGAGCACCAGGAGGCGTTCGCGTCCGGGGCCCACCAGCGGGTACGCCCACCACAGGACGTCGATCCGTTCGCCGTCACCTGCGCTGAGCCGGGCCCGCCCTGCGGCCGGGTAGGCGAGCCGTCCGTCGAGGGACGTCTCCAGGCCGGGGCCGAGGCCGTCGTAGGCCGCGTAGGCCCCGTAGGGAGCGGCGTCGTCGTCCTCGGGCAGTGCGCCGGAGACGGGCAGCAGGTCGGCGGCGAGACGGCCCACCGCGTCTTCCTTTGGGGTGCCGAACAGGCGCCTGGCGCCGGTGCTCCAGTGGGAGACGAGTCCACCGCGGTCCACGAGGACGACGGCCAGCGGGACGCGGCCGACGGCGGTGTGTTCCGCCGTGCCGTTCCCAGCTCCGCGGCTGGGAGTCGTGCCCACTTCGGTGCCACGGTCCATGGCCCAGGCCCTCTCTCCCCACGGCTCCGCAAGATCTGTGCCGCCCCCCTTACCGTACGGCGGCCTCCCGTCATGATGTGTGTCAATACGGGAATTGACCTCCCGGGGGCGGCTCCGGCGCGCGGTGCGCCGGGCGTGCTCCGTCGCACCGCCCGGATCCGCGGCCGACTCCGGAGCCCGTGGGCCGTGGCCCGTGGCCCGTGGCCCGTGGCCCGTGGCCCGTGGCCCGTGGCCCGTGGCCCGTGGCATGCTCCGTCGCACTGTCCGGAAGCGCCACCGGATCCCGCCGCCGAGTCCGCTGCCCAGGCCCGCGGCCGGGCCCGCGCGGCCGGGCGCTCCCGCGACCGCGTCGGTGTCGGCCCGGTCCGCCCGCGTCAGTCTTCGTGCCCCAGTTGCAGGTCCCGTTCCGTCCGGCCTCCCCCGGCGACCTGGAGCACGGTCGCCACCGGCGGGTAGCCCGCGGCGATGACGGTGTACTCGCCGGAGGACAGATCGACGAACCGGAACGTTCCGTCCGCGCCGGTGGTCAGGGTGTCCACCACGTTGCCCGCGGCGTCCAGGAGGGTCACGCGGGCGTCCTCGACGGGGCGTCCGCCGCCCGCCCGTACCGTGCCGCGCAGCACGGCACCGCCCGCGAGCTCGACGTCCTGGCGGGTCTCGCGGGCGGCCTGGACGGAGACGGGGAGCGCGGCCGGGCGGAACGCGGGAGCGCTGGCGGCGAGGGTGTACTCGCCCGCCACCAACTCCGTCATGACGTAGCCGCCTTCGCGCCCGCTGCGGGTGGTGGCCACCACCTCTCCGTGCACATTGGTGAGGGTGACGGTGGCTTCCCGTACCGGGGTGCCGTCCGCGGTGAGCACACTGCCGGCGAGGCGTCCCGCGCCGCCGAGCACGACGTCCAGCTCCACGGGGCGTTCGCCGACGGTCACCGAGACGGCCTGCGGCTGGTGGCCGCCGGCCGCGGCGATCAGGACGTACGAGCCGGATCCCGGCGTCGACAGGGCGTACCGTCCGTCCTCGCCGCTGGCGCCGCGTCCGATCTGGGCTCCCGCGACGTCGATGAGGGTGAGCGCGGCGCGCGGTACGACGGTGCCGTCGGGGTGCTGCACCGTGCCGCAGACGGGGACTCCGGCGGGGTACGGCGAACGGCCCGGCGGGATGTGGGCGGTGGTGCGGGCCGTTTCCGGTTCGGCGGCGGAGGCGTTGTGGGACACCAGGGGTTTCTCCTTGAGGAAGAAGGCGATGGCCAGGCCGAGGGCGAGCACCGGGACGAGGTAGAGGAAGATCCGCGGCATGGCGTCCGCGTAGGCCCCGATGTAGTCGTCGCGCAGGGCGGCGGGCATCGCGTGGACGAGCTGCGGGGTGAGGGACTCGGAGTCCCCGAGGGCGTCCTGTCCGCGCGTGGGCAGGCGCTCGGCGAGGGCGTCGGCGAGCCGGTGGGCGAACAGGGTGCCGAAGATGGCGGCCCCGACGCTGCCGCCGATCTGCCGGAAGTAGTTGTTGGCGCTCGTCGCGGTGCCGAGGTCGGCCGGGGGCACGGAGTTCTGGACGGCGAGGACCAGGACCGGCATCACCAGGCCGATGCCGGCGCCGAGGACGGCCATCCAGATGCTGTAGTGCAGCCGGGGCGTGTCGGCTTCGAGGCGGGACAGCAGCCACATGCCGACGACGGAGAGGGCGCTGCCGAGGAGCGGATAGGGCTTGTAGCGGCCGGTACGGCTGATGAGCTGCCCGGAGACGATGGACGCGCCGACGATGCCGCCCATCATCGGGAGCATCAGGAGTCCCGATTCGGTGGCGCTGGCCCCGTCGACCATCTGCAGGAAGGTCGGCAGATAGCTGGCGGCGCCGAAGAGGGCGACGCCGATGACGAGTCCCACCAGCGCCGTGACGTTGAAGACGCCGTCCTTGAACAGCCTTAGCGGGATGAGGGGTTCGGGCGCGACGCTCTCGACCACGAGGAACAGCAGTGTCGCGATGAGCGCGCCGGCTCCGAGCCCGAGGATGACCCGTGAGCCCCAGGCGTACTCCGTGCCGCCCCAACTGGTGAGCAGCACCAGGCAGGTGGACGCGGCGGCGAGCAGGATCACGCCGAGGACGTCGACGCGCCCTCTGGCCTCGGGCTTCGGCAGTTTCAGCACGACGGTGACGACGGCCAGCGTGAGCAGCCCGAAGGGCACGTTGACGTAGAAGCACCAGCGCCAGGACAGGTGGTCGGTGAAGTAGCCGCCCAGCAGGGGGCCCGCGACGGATGCCAGGCCGAATCCGGCCCCGATCAGCCCCATGAAACGGCCGCGTCGGCGGGGCGGCACGATGTCCGCGATGATCGCCTGCACGCCGATGAGGAGACCGCCCGCGCCGACGCCCTGGAGCGCGCGGAAGGCGATCAGCTGGTCCATGGTGCGCGACCAGCCGGCGAGTGCCGAGCCGATGACGAAGACGACGATCGCGAACTGGAAGACGCCCTTGCGGCCGAAGAGATCGCCGAACTTGCCGTAGACCGGGAGTCCGACGGTGGAGGTGAGCAGGTAGGCCGTGATCGCCCAGGACATCTTGTCCAGGCCGTGCAGCTCCCCGACGATCTTCGGGAGCGCGGTGGCCACGATCATCTGCTCCAGGGCGGCCAGCAGCAGGGCGAGCATCAGCCCGAAGAAGACAAGTCGGATCTGGCGCGAGTCGAGTTCGGCGGGCCGGGCGTCCGCCTCCACGGCGTCCTTCGGGGGTGCGGTACCCGGCTCGTCCTGCACCAGAGTGATCCCGCCCACGTACCGCTCCCCTCGTCGCGCCCACCGCACAATTCCCGCTTATCGCGACAACTGCGAGCAAGCACGACGAGTTACGGCACGACGTCGCGCGACAGGGAGATCCACTCGAAACGGTGAGGACCGCAACGGGCCCTGGAGCACGGCCCCTTGGGCGCCGGACGCCTACTCCCTGGGACCGCTACTTCTTCTCGGTCTCGGCGGCGAGCCTGACGAGCACCTCGTCGTAGATCCGCCCGAGACCCTTGGGCGCGAAGGTCTTCTCGAAGAAGCCGCCGATGCCGCCCGCGCCGTTCCAGACGGTGGTGACCACGACACGGGACGAACCCTCGCCCGCCGGCGTGACACGCCAGGTGGTGACCATCGAGGAATTGCGGTCCTTCTCGACGAGCTCGCCGTCGGTGGGCTCGCTCACCTCGAGCAGGCAGTCGCGGACGCGCTTGCTGGTGGCCTGGAGCTTCCAGTGGACGAGGGTGCCCTCGCCGTCGCCGCCCTCGCGCACCTCGTACTCGCTGAAGTGCTCCGGCAGCAGCTTCGCACGCGTGCCGGTGTAGTCGGCCAGCGCGTCGAACACCGCCTCCGCGTCCGCCGCGATGACCCGCTCCGTCGTCGCCTCGACCTGCGCCATTGCACTTCCTCCAGCACTTGGTTCCTCGGGGTGTGCGGCCAGCCAACCACCAGGCGGCCCGGCCGCCCAAATCGGGACCGGGCGGGGTCTCCGGGGCGACGTGGATATCCGGTCGCACGATCAAGGGAACATGTGTTCTATTCTGTGGTCAGTGCTACCGAGGAGGCGCCATGCGCTGGGAGAACCTCACCGCGGACCCCGCCGGGGACCCGGCCCGCGACGCCGCGCTGTTCGGCGCGGACGCGGTGACCACCCGTACGTTCGACACCCCGGAGTTCCGCGGGATCACCTTTCACGAGATCCGGGCGCGGTCGATCGTGAACCGGGTGCCGGGGGCTTCGCGCATGCCCTTCGAGTGGACGGTCAATCCGTACCGGGGGTGCACGCACGCGTGCGTGTACTGCTTCGCGCGCAAGACGCACAGCTATCTGGACCTCGACACCGGACTCGGCTTCGACTCCCAGATCGTCGTGAAGGTCAACGCGCCGGATCTGCTGCGCCGCCAGCTCGCCTCGCGCCGCTGGCACGGCGAGCACATCGCGATGGGCACCAACGTCGACTGCTACCAGCGGGCGGAGGGCCGCTACCGGTTGATGCCCGGCATCATCGCGGCCCTGCGCGACCACGCGAACCCCTTCTCGATCCTGACCAAGGGCACGCTGATCCTGCGCGACCTCGACCTGCTCAGGCAGGCGTCCGAGGTGACCGACGTCGGCATCTCCGTCTCGGTGGGCTTCACCGACACCGAGCTGTGGCGCACGGTCGAGCCGGGCACCCCGGCTCCGGAACGCCGCCTGGACGTGGTGCGCACCCTGACGGAGCACGGCATCGGCTGCGGTGTGCTGATGGCGCCCGTCATCCCCTTCCTCGGCGACCACCCCGCCCAGCTGCGCGCCACCGTCCGCGCGATCGCCGCCGCGGGGGCCACGTCCGTGACCCCGCTGGTCCTCCACCTCCGGCCCGGCGCCCGCGAGTGGTTCATGGCCTGGCTGGAGCGGCACCACCCGTACCTGGTCCGCCGCTACGAGCGTCTGTACGCGGAGGGCGCCTACGCCCCGAAGTGGTACCAGCGCCGGATCACCCGTCAGGTGCACGAGCTGGCGCAGGAGTACGGCATCGGCCCCACGCGCGCGGGAATGCCGCGCAGGATCGCCGCCCCCGAACCGGCCGCTCCCGAAGCCGTCGCCTCCGAGCCGACCCAGCTGACGCTGCTGTGACGACCGCGCGGCGCGCCGACCGTGCCGCATGAACTCCCAGGACCGGTCCGCATGCGTCCGTGAACACTTCTGACGGCATCCGAGCGATCCCGCGGCTCAATCGGGTCAAGTCTTGTCAGAACCGGTTCCTCCGGCCTCCCTTTCCGGCACGATGCGGCGAAGGCCGTGGCGTGCACGGCTCAAAACCTCCGTCCTGGGAGGCCTTATGAAGAAACGCGCAGCTGCTCTGTGCGGGGCAGCCGCCGTGGTGGCCGGGATGATCACGTCGATCCCGGCCGACGCGAGCGCCGGCTCCGCGACCGCACCGCGCACCACCCAGACCGCCAAGCTCACCTGGAAGAAGTGTGCGACCAGCGACTATCCGACGCTCCAGTGCGCGTCGGTGAAGGTACCGCTGGACCACTCGCACCCCGACGGGCGGAAGATCACTCTCGCCCTCTCGCGCGTCCCGCACACCGCCGCGAAGTCCCAGGGACCGTTGCTGGTGAATCCGGGCGGCCCCGGCGGCAGCGGGCTCACCCTGGCCGGATTCGTCGCCTCCTCGCTGCCGAAGTCGGTGGCCGCGCAGTACGACGTCATCGGCTTCGACCCGCGCGGCGTCGGCAAGAGCGAGCCCGCCCTGGACTGCAAGCCGGGGCACTTCTCCCCCGTCCGCCCCGACTCGGTGCCCGCCACTCCGGCCCTGGAGAAGGCCAACGTCGACCGCGCCAAGGCCTTCGCGACGGCGTGCGGCAAGAAGTACGCGAGCCTGCTGCCGTACATCGACACGGTCAGCGCCGTCCGCGACATGGACTCGATCCGCGGCGCGCTCGGGGCCAAGAAGATCAACTACTTCGGCTACTCGTACGGCACCTACCTGGGCGCCGTGTACGCGAAGCTCTACCCGCAGCGCGTACGCCGCCTGGTCCTGGACTCCGTCGTCGACCCCGTCGGCGTGTGGTACGACGACAACCTCGGGCAGGACTACGCCTTCGACGACCGCCAGAAGGCCTTCCTGGCGTGGGTCGCCAAGCACAACGCGACCTACAAGCTGGGCACCGACCCGGCCAAGGTCGAGGCCAAGTGGTACGCGATGCGCGCCGCGCTCGCCAAGAAGCCCGCACAGAAGAAGGTGGGCGCCTCCGAACTGGAGGACACCTTCATCCCCGGTGGCTACTACAACGGCTACTGGCCCTACCTCGCCCAGGCGTTCTCGGACTACGCGAACGGCAAGAAGAGCGACTCGCTCGTCCAGGCGTACGAGGACTTCGGCGCCGTGGACGCCTCGGGCGACAACGGCTACAGCGTCTACACCGCGGTGCAGTGCCGTGACGCGTCCTGGCCGCGGGACTGGAACCAGTGGCGCAAGGACAACTGGGCCGTGTACGAGAAGGCACCGTTCATGGCATGGAACAACGCCTGGTACAACGCGCCCTGCGCCTTCTGGCCGACGCGTTCGCTGCGGCCGGTGGACATCTCCAACAAGTCGCTGCCGCCGGTGCTGCTCTTCCAGGCCACGGACGACGCCGCCACCCCGTACCAGGGCGGTGTCACGGTCCATCGCAAGCTGCGCGGCTCCAGTCTGGTCGTCGAGCAGGGCGGCGGGAACCACGGCATCACGCTGAGCGGCAACGCCTGCCTGGACAAGTACCTGACGGCGTATCTGACCGAGGGCAAGGTGCCGCACGGCAGTGGTGAGGCCGACGCGGTGTGCAAGAAGCTGCCCGACCCCGAGCCGCTGAGGGCGAAGGCCGCGTCCTCCTCCTCGCGGGGGTCGACGCTGCACGGACTGCTCGGCTTCCGGGGCTGATCCCCCAGGCCGAAGGCCCGTCGGGGGCGTTGTCGGACCCGTGGTCCACCATGGACCCATGACCGAGCCGATGCGCGTTCACGCCCCCGGCGGGCCCGTACCCGCCGCCACGCCGCTGTCCCCGACGCCCCACGGGGGCAGCAGCGCGTACGGGGTGGTGTGCGGGTGAACGGGCTCGTGATCCGCGAGATGACCCTCGACGACTGCCCGCACGTCGCCGAGATCCGTGTGCGCGGCTGGCAGAGCGCGTACCAGGGGCTGATGCCGCAGTCGTACCTCGACGGTCTCAGCGTGGCCGAGGACACGGCGCGTCGGCGCGCGTTCTTCGAGCGCGGCGACGGCGATGTGGTGAACCTGGTCGCCGAGCGGCAGGGCGAGCTGGTCGGCTGGGCCTGCCACGGACCCTACCGGGACGGTGAAGTCCGCACCGGCGAGATCGAGTTGTACGCGATCTATGTGCGTCCCGACCGGGTCGGCAGCGGTGTCGGGCGGGCCCTGCTCGCCGAGTCCGTCGCCCGGTGCGCGGCGGCCGGTCACGAGCGGATGCTGCTGTGGGTCCTCAAGGAGAACGCTCCGGCCCGCCGCTTCTACGAGCGGTCGGGTTTCGGACCGGACGGCGCCGAGGAGCCTTTCGAGGTCGACGGTGTCGCGATACCCGAGGTGCGTTACGCGCGCCCCCTGACCGGTACTGCCCTCGCCTGAGCCGCCGACATCCCCGCGAGACTCGGGACGGTCCCGTCCCGGAGCCCTCCGGCCGGCACCGCACCCACCGAGCGCTCGCGCACCTTCCGGCCGATCGCGCACCTTCCGGTCCGCCCTACTCCTTCCGGGCGGGCAGCAGGGCCAGTGCGTGGACCGCCGCCTCCGCGAGAGCCGGATGGGCCAGCGCCTCGCTCAGCACGGGTCTCGCACGGTCGTCCCCCAGCATGCCGAGGCCCTGCACGCACGCGAGGGCCACGCTCCGGTAGGGATCGTGTGGACGCAGCCGGCGCTCCAGGGTGGTGATGAGCGCGGGCACCGCCTCGGGGGCGCGCAGCTCGACGAGCAGTCGTATCGGATGGAGGGCGTAGGCGACGCGCAGCTCGTTCGTGGCGAGCGCCGCCGCCGCGCGGGCGGTGCGCGGATCGCCGAGCCGTGCCAGCGCGTACGCGGCGGACGCGCAGCGCTGCGGGTCGCGGTGGTTGAGCAGCAGGACGAGTGCCTCGAAGGCCCGCCGGTCCCCGGCAAGCCCGAGCCGGAAGGCGACCAACTCCCTGGCCCACAACGGCTGTCCGTTCTCCGTGAGCGCGGACGCCAGCGCGTCGACGTCCTCGGTCGCGGCGAGCCGGTCGTACTCCGTCGAGCCCGCGGCCTCGCTTCGTAGACGCTCCGTGAGTGATCGCAACTCTCCGTCCATGACGCCGAGTCTAGAGAAACGCGTGGGACGTCGGGACGTACATCACAAACTCGGGGGCTGGCGCGCTCGTTACCGGCGGGTTAAGCTCAGACGAGCGAGTTACCCACTCGCCTCACCCTTGCGGTGGCCTGGTGACGCAGCCGCCGCAGGAGCAGTCGGTTCGGTGCCTCAGGTACCGCAGTACGACACGGCTTGGGACAGGGCCGGTCGACTTCACCGTTCGTCGGGGCGCGCGTTGTGAGCGCCTCGGGACGGACCGGGCGTGTGCGCCAGTCAGCCCGGCAACACCCGCAACCTCCGCACCATGTGCGCCTGTCGGCGTACCCCATGTGCACTCCTCAGTCGTCACCCTCTTCCTGGAGTCCCGCGATGGCCACTCCCCTGTCCGACACCCCTCTGCCGCAGCTCAAGACCGTCGCCGTCGTCGGCCTCGGCACCATGGGCACCGGCATCGCCGAGGTCCTCGCCCGCGCCGGCCGCGAGGTGATCGGCATCGACATCAGCGAGGCCGCGGCCGCCCAGGCCGTCGCCGCGCTCGAAGCGTCCACGGCCCGCGCGGTGCAGCGCGAGCGCCTCACCGAGCAGGAGCGCGGCGACGTCCTCTCCCGCTTCCGCACCTTCACCGAGCTGGCCGCCGCGGCCGACGCCGACCTGGTCATCGAGGTGACCCCGGAGTCGTACGACATCAAGCAGCAGGTCTTCCGGGAGCTCGACGCCGTCGTGCGCCCCGAGGCCATCCTCGCGACCGGCACCAACGCGCTGTCCGTGACACGGCTCGCCGCCGACTCGGCCCGCCCCGAGCGCGTCCTCGGACTGCACTTCTTCAACCCGGCCCCGGCGATGAAGCTCGTCGAGGTCGTCTCGTCGGTGCTGACCTCCCCGCAGGCCGTCGGCGCCGTCACCGACCTGGCGATCGAGCTCGGCAAGGAGCCCGTCGCCGTCGGGGACCGCCCCGGTTTCGTCGCGGACGGACTGCTGTTCGGCTACCTCAACCAGGCCGCCGCGATGTACGAGGCGAAGTACGCCTCCCGCGAGGACATCGACGCGGCCATGAAGCTCGGCTGCGGCCTGCCCATGGGACCGCTCGCACTGCTGGACCTGATCGGCGTGGACACCGCGCGCACCGTCCTGGAGGCCATGTACGCCGAGTCGCACGACCGGCTGCACGCCCCCGCGCCCATCCTCAAGCAGCTCAGCGAGGCGGGCCTGACCGGCCGGAAGTCGGGCCGCGGCTTCTACTCGTACGAGGCCCCCGGCAGCGCGACCGTCGTGCGGGACGCGCTCACGCCGCTGGAGGGCGCCGCCCTGGTCCCGGGCCGCACCGTCCGCTCCGTCGGCGTCGCGGGTTCCGGCACCATGGCGTCCGGCATCGCCGAGGTCTTCGCGAAGGCCGGGTACGAGGTCGTCCTCGCCGCCCGCAGCGTGGAGAAGGCACAGGCCGCCAAGGCCCGTATCGGCAAGTCTCTTTCGCGCTCCGTCGACAAGGGGCGGATGACCGCCGAGGCCGCCGCGCAGACCCTGGACCTGATCACCCCGGCGGGCACGTACGACGCGTTCGCCGACGTCGACCTGGCCCTGGAGGCCGTCGCCGAGGACCTGGCGATCAAGCAGCAGTTGTTCGCCACGTTCGACAAGGTCTGCAAGCCCGGGGCGATCCTGGCCACCACCACGTCGTCGCTGCCCGTCGTGGCCTGCGCACGCGCCACCTCGCGCCCGCAGGACGTGATCGGCATGCACTTCTTCAACCCGGCCCCGGCGATGAAGCTCGTCGAGGTCGTGCGCACCGTGCTCACCGCCGACGACGTGCACGCCACTGTGCGCGAGGTCTGCGCGAAGGTCCGCAAGCACCCGGTGGACTGCGGCGACCGCGCGGGATTCATCGTGAACGCCCTGCTGTTCCCGTACCTGAACAACGCGATCAAGATGGTCGAGGAGCACTACGCGACGCTCGACGACATCGACGCCGCGATGAAGCTGGGCGGCGGGTACCCGATGGGACCCTTCGAGCTGCTGGACGTGGTCGGCCTGGACGTCTCGCTCGCCATCGAGAAGGTCCTGCACCGCGAGTTCCGCGACCCCGGCCTGGCCCCCGCGCCGCTCCTCGAACACCTGGTGGCCGCGGGCTGCCTCGGCCGCAAGACCGGCCGCGGCTTCCGCGAATATGCCCGGCGCTGAGCGTACGGGCGACTGGTTCGCGGAGAGCCCCGACTGGGGCGGACTGCTCGACCCGGCCGGACACCCCCCGCCCCAGGAGGGCGGGGGGATCCCCGGACATGCGCGCTCTCCTGCGCACATGCAGTACGTTCGGGTCATGTCCCAGCCCGCCAAGTCCTCACGTACACCAGCCACGCCCGACGCACCGGAAAGTGCTGCCGGCAGTCGCGCGGCCGCTCAACGCCTCAAGATGCGCCGGGAACTGGCGGCCGCGGCCATGGAGCTGTTCGCGACGAAGGGGTACGAGGCGACCACCGTCGACGAGATCGCGGCCCAGGCCGGAGTCGCCCGCCGGACCTTCTTCCGCCACTTCCGCTCCAAGGAAGAGGCGATCTTCCCCGACCACGACGACACGCTGATCCGGGCCGAGGCCGTGCTCAACGCGGCTCCCGCGCACGAGCATCCGCTCGACACCGTGTGCCGGGGCATCAAGGAAGTCATGAAGATGTACGCGGCGCGGCCCGAGATCTCGGTCGCCCGCTACAAGCTCACGCGCGAGGTACCCACCCTGCGCGAGGCCGAGATCGCGTCGGTGGCCCGCTACGAGCGACTCTTCACCCGCTATCTGCTGGGCCACTTCGACGAGCACGCGCACGACGACGACGCCAACGACGACCCGCTGCTGGCCGAGGTGGCAGCGTCCGCCGTCGTGACCGCCCACAACCACGTGCTGCGGCGCTGGCTGCGGGCGGGCGGCCAGGGCGACGTGGAGGCACAGCTCGACCACGCCTTCGCGATCGTGCGGAAGACGTTCGGCAACGGGATCGGCGCCGGGCGGGAGTCCACCCCCCGTTCGGCACCCGCCTCCTCCTTCACGGAAGGCGACGTGCTGGTGACCGTCGCCCGCGTCGACGCCCCGCTCGACCAGGTCATGCGCACCATCGAGCAGGCGCTCAAGGAGCGTCCGTAGCGGCTTCGTCCGCGCGCCGCGCCGACGCCGCGGCGCGCACCTCGGAGCCGTGACGGCTCCGGACTTCGAGACGGGCCCCGGAGCCAGGTCCGCGACCGCGCAACTCTCCAGCCGGGCCGCCGGCACCGGGGCCCGCACTTCAGAGCCGTGACCGCTCCGGACTCCCGGACGGGCCCCGGACCCAGGTCCGCCACCGCGCGACTCCCCGGCCGGGCGGGCGGCGCCGGGTCCCGCGGCGCGGAGCCGTGAGCGTCAGGCTCCGGCCCCGGGCCGCGCCAGGCCCCACAGCCCCGGGCCGTACTGGGGCCCGGCTCCCTGCCGCGAGAATCCCGGCCTTCGCCGGTCCCGCCGATCCGGAGCGCCTCCGGGCCCGCGCACCCGGCGCTCCGGCCCGGAGCCGGCGGCCGGGCGGGCCGTCCGTCCCCACCCCTCCAGGTCGGCGACCAGCCGTCCGACAGCGGGGACCCCACGCCTCCTCGCGGACGCTCGCGAGCAGACCCCGGGCCCGGGCCGGACAGACGCAGGGGCAGCCGGCCCACTGCCGGACCCACCGGGGCCGGCCCGCTGCCGGACCCACCGGGGCCGCCCCGCCGGCGATCGCCACCGGGTCCGCGGCGCACGTGCCGCCGCACGTACACAGCCCCACCTGCCGCGCACCGTGATGCAGGCCCACCTGCCGCGCACCGTGATGCAACCCCACGTGCCGCGAGCCGTCGCGAACGGCGGGCGCCCAGGCCTCCTCTCCCCGCCCTCGCCGCACCGTTGCGCGCACTCCCCCGGCGTCCTGAACGCACGCGGGCAGCTGCCCCCGCCGTGACATCCGGCGGACCACGACAAGACCTCCCATAGCCACCTACTCGACAGTAGCTTTGATCGATCATCGCTCATTTGTTACGTAAAGATTTCATCTGAGGCCAACTTCTGGCACTCAGTGCCTTGTCAGGTGACACGCGGTGTCATACGTTGAAGGAGTCCGGGCGGCCGGCGTGCAGAGACCTTTCGTACGCCGGCTGTCCCCGCAAGCCCCCCAGGCTGCGCGCCCGGACGCCTGCGTCACAGGCAACCTCCTGCGCCGACCAAGCGCCGCCACAGCACCACCTCCGCCGAACCGACGGCACCCCTCACACCCTCAGCAGCACCGACGTAACCCTCAGCGTCTTCCCTCAGGACGCTCATCGCCGGAGGCAACACAGTGAAGGAAATCCTGGACGCGATTCAGTCGCAGACCGCCACGTCTGACGACTTCGCCGCTCTGCCGCTCCCCGAGTCCTACCGCGCGATCACCGTGCACAAGGACGAGACGGAGATGTTCGCCGGGCTCAGCACCCGCGACAAGGACCCCCGCAAGTCGATCCACCTGGACAACGTGCCGGTGCCGGAGCTCGGCCCGGGCGAGGCCCTGGTGGCCGTCATGGCCTCCTCGGTCAACTACAACTCCGTGTGGACCTCGATCTTCGAGCCGCTGTCGACCTTCGGCTTCCTGGAGCGCTACGGCCGGCTCAGCGAGCTGACCAAGCGCCACGACCTGCCGTACCACATCATCGGCTCCGACCTCGCGGGCGTCGTCCTGCGCACCGGCCCGGGCGTGAACGCCTGGCACCCCGGCGACGAGGTCGTCGCGCACTGCCTGTCGGTCGAGCTGGAGTCCTCGGACGGTCACAACGACACGATGCTCGACCCCGAGCAGCGCATCTGGGGCTTCGAGACCAACTTCGGCGGGCTCGCCGAGATCGCCCTGGTCAAGTCCAACCAGCTGATGCCGAAGCCCGACCACCTGTCGTGGGAGGAGGCCGCCGCTCCCGGCCTGGTGAACTCCACCGCCTACCGGCAGCTGGTCTCCCGCAACGGCGCCGGCATGAAGCAGGGCGACAACGTGCTGATCTGGGGCGCGAGCGGCGGGCTCGGCTCGTACGCCACCCAGTTCGCGCTGGCCGGCGGCGCCAACCCGATCTGTGTCGTCTCCAGCGAGCAGAAGGCGGACATCTGCCGCTCGATGGGCGCCGAGGCGATCATCGACCGCAGCGCCGAGGGCTACAAGTTCTGGAAGGACGAGCGCACCCAGGACCCGAAGGAGTGGAAGCGCTTCGGCAAGCGCATCCGCGAGTTCACCGGCGGCGAGGACATCGACATCGTCTTCGAGCACCCCGGCCGCGAGACCTTCGGCGCCTCGGTCTACGTCACCCGCAAGGGCGGCACCATCACCACCTGCGCCTCGACCTCGGGCTACATGCACGAGTACGACAACCGCTACCTGTGGATGTCGCTGAAGCGGATCATCGGCTCGCACTTCGCCAACTACCGCGAGGCGTGGGAGGCCAACCGCCTGATCGCCAAGGGCAAGATCCACCCGACGCTCTCCAAGGTCTACTCCCTGGAGGACACCGGGCAGGCCGCCTACGACGTGCACCGCAACCTCCACCAGGGCAAGGTCGGCGTGCTGGCGCTCGCCCCCGAGGAGGGCCTGGGCGTCCGCGACCACGAGAAGCGCGCCCAGCACATCGACGCCATCAACCGCTTCCGGAACGTCTGAGGTCCCCAGATGACTGAGCGTCAGAAGGACCGGCCGTGGCTGATGCGCACGTACGCCGGTCACTCCACCGCCGAGGCGTCGAACGAGCTGTACCGACGCAACCTCGCGAAGGGCCAGACAGGCCTGTCGGTCGCGTTCGACCTTCCGACGCAGACCGGTTACGACCCCGACCACATCCTCGCCCGCGGCGAGGTCGGCCGGGTCGGGGTCCCGGTCTCCCACCTCGGTGACATGCGCCGTCTGTTCCAGGACATCCCCCTGGAGCAGATGAACACCTCGATGACGATCAACGCCACGGCCATGTGGCTGCTGGCGCTCTACCAGGTCGTCGCCGAGGAGCAGGGCGCGGACATCACCAAGCTCCAGGGCACGACCCAGAACGACATCGTGAAGGAGTACCTGTCGCGGGGGACGCACGTCTTCCCGCCGGGCCCCTCCCTCCGTCTGACGACGGACATGATCACCTACACGGTGAACCACATCCCGAAGTGGAACCCGATCAACATCTGCAGCTACCACCTGCAGGAGGCGGGTGCCACGCCGGTCCAGGAGATCGCGTACGCGATGTCCACCGCGATCGCCGTCCTGGACGCGGTGTTCGCGTCCGGCCAGATCGCCGAGGATCGCAAGGGCGACGTCGTGGCCCGTATCTCCTTCTTCGTGAACGCGGGCGTCCGCTTCGTCGAGGAGATGTGCAAGATGCGGGCGTTCGGGCGCATCTGGGACCGGATCACCCGCGAGCGGTACGGCATCGAGAATCCCAAGCAGCGGCGCTTCCGGTACGGCGTCCAGGTCAACTCCCTCGGTCTGACCGAGGCGCAGCCGGAGAACAACGTCCAGCGGATCGTGCTCGAGATGCTGGCCGTGACCCTCTCGAAGGACGCACGCGCGCGTGCCGTGCAGCTGCCCGCCTGGAACGAGGCGCTGGGCCTGCCCCGGCCCTGGGACCAGCAGTGGTCGCTGCGCATCCAGCAGGTGCTCGCGCACGAGAGCGACCTGCTGGAGTACGAGGACATCTTCGAGGGTTCGCACGTCATCGAGGCCAAGGTGTCGGCCCTCGTAGAGGAGTCGCTGGCCGAGATCGACCGCATCCAGGAGATGGGCGGCGCCATGGCCGCCGTCGAGTCGGGCTACCTGAAGTCGCAGCTCGTCTCCTCGCACGCCGAGCGCCGCGGCCGTATCGAGTCCGGCCAGGAGAAGATCGTCGGCGTCAACATCTTCGAGTCCACCGAGCCGAACCCGCTCACGGCCGACCTGGACGCGGCCATCCAGACGGTCGACCCGGCCGTCGAGGCCCGGGTGATCGGCGCCCTGGAGAACTGGCGCGACACGCGCTACCAGCCTCCGTTCAACCACCCGCGCCCGTGCAAGGCGCTGGAGCGGCTGAAGGAGGCCGCCAAGGGCACCGACAACCTCATGGAGGCCACCCTGGAGTGCGCCCGCGCCGGGGTCACCACCGGCGAATGGGCCGGGGCCCTGCGCGAGGTGTTCGGCGAGTTCCGCGCGCCGACCGGTGTCTCCTCCGCGCCCGTCGCGGTCACCGCCGAGGAGGGCACCGCGCTCGCCCAGGTCCGCCGCAAGGTGGAACTGACGGCGCGGGACCTCGGTGTCGGCAAGCTCCGCTTCCTGGTCGGCAAGCCGGGCCTGGACGGACACTCCAACGGCGCCGAGCAGATCGCCGTGCGGGCCCGCGACGCCGGCTTCGAGGTGGTCTACCAGGGCATCCGGCTGACGCCCGAACAGATAGTGGACGCCGCGGTCGCGGAGGACGTGCACGGTGTCGGGCTGTCCATCCTGTCCGGCTCGCACGCCCAGTTGGTGCCGGACGTGCTGGAGAGGCTGCGCGAGGCCGGCGCCGCGGACATCCCGGTGATCGCGGGCGGGATCATCCCGAACGCCGACGCCGAGCAGCTGCGGGCCGCGGGAGTGGCCGCGGTCTTCACACCGAAGGACTTCGACATCACCGGAATCATCGGCCGTATCGTCGACGAGATCCGGAAAGCGAACAAGCTCGACCCCCTGGAGGTCCCCGCATGACCACGCCCGTCAACCGTCTGCGTCCGCGTCGCTCCTGCCTCGCGGTCCCGGGGAGCAACCCGCGCTTCCTGGAGAAGGCCCAGGGCCTCCCCGCGGACCAGGTCTTCCTCGACCTGGAGGACGCGTGCGCGCCGCTGGCCAAGCCCGGGGCACGGCACACCATCGTGAAGTTCCTCAACGAGGGCGACTGGACCGGCAAGACGCGGGTCGTGCGCGTCAACGACTGGACCACCGAGTGGACGTACCGCGACGTCGTGACCGTCGTGGAGGGCGCGGGCCAGAACCTCGACTGCATCATGCTGCCGAAGGTCCAGGACGCCCAGCAGGTCGTGGCGCTTGACCTGCTGCTGACGCAGATCGAGAAGACGATGGGCTTCGAGGTCGGCAAGATCGGCATCGAGGCGCAGATCGAGAACGCGCAGGGCCTGAACAACGTCAACGAGATCGCGACGGCCTCCCAGCGCGTCGAGACCATCATCTTCGGCCCGGCCGACTTCATGGCGTCCATCAACATGAAGTCGCTCGTCGTGGGTGAGCAGCCGCCCGGCTACCCGGCGGACGCCTACCACTACATCCTGATGAAGATCCTGATGGCCGCCCGCGCCAACAACCTCCAGGCGATCGACGGCCCCTACCTCCAGATCCGGAACATCGACGGCTACCGCGAGGTCGCCCAGCGCGCCGCCGCGCTCGGCTTCGACGGCAAGTGGGTGCTGCACCCGGGCCAGGTCGAGGCGTCCAACGAGATCTTCTCGCCCTCCCAGGAGGACTTCGACCACGCCGAGCTGATCCTGGACGCGTACGACTACTACACGTCCGAGGCGGGCGGCAAGAAGGGCTCCGCGATGCTCGGCGACGAGATGATCGACGAGGCCAGCCGCAAGATGGCCCTGGTCATCTCGGGCAAGGGCCGGGCCGCCGGCATGCAGCGCACCAGCAAGTTCGAAGCCCCGGAGGCCTGAGCACCATGCAGTTCGGACGCACCTACGAAGAGTTCGAGGTCGGCGCGGTCTACAAGCACTGGCCCGGGAAGACGGTCACGGAGTACGACGACCACCTCTTCTGTCTGCTGACCATGAACCACCACCCGCTCCACATGGACACGAACTATGCGGAGAAGACGACGGATTTCGGGAAGAACGTCGTCGTCGGCAACTACATCTACTCGCTGCTCCTCGGCATGTCCGTGCCGGACGTGTCGGGCAAGGCGATCGCCAACCTGGAGATCGAGTCGCTGCGGCACGTGGCGCCGACCTTCCACGGCGACACGATCTACGGCGAGACGACGGTCCTGGACAAGACGCCCTCCCGGTCCAAGTCGGACCGCGGGATCGTCTACGTCGAGACCAAGGGCTACAAGCAGGACGGCACGCTGGTCTGCGTGTTCCGCCGCAAGGTGATGGTCCCCACCGAGACGTACATCAAGGAGCGCGGCGGCGAGCAGCCCGGCCGCCCGGAGCTGAAGCAGACGGAGAAGTAGCCATGGCGCGACTCGCCCAGACCGCCGGTCTGACCGACATCCAGCAGGAGATCCTCTCCACCGTCCGCGACTTCGTGGACAAGGAGATCATTCCGGTCGCCACCGAGCTGGAGCACCGCGACGAGTACCCGCAGCAGATCGTCGACGGCCTCAAGGAACTGGGCCTGTTCGGCCTGATGATCCCGGAGGAGTACGGCGGCCTGGGCGAGTCCCTGCTCACGTACGCGCTGTGCGTGGAGGAGATCGCCCGCGGCTGGATGTCGGTGTCCGGCATCATCAACACGCACTTCATCGTGGCGTACATGCTCAAGCAGCACGGCACGCAGGAGCAGAAGGACCACTTCCTGCCGCGGATGGCGCTGGGCGAGGTGCGCGGCGCGTTCTCGATGTCGGAGCCGGGTCTCGGCTCGGACGTCTCGGCGATCACGTCGAAGGCGGTCAAGGACGGCGACGAGTACGTCCTGAACGGTCAGAAGATGTGGCTGACGAACGGTGGCTCGTCGACCCTGGTGGCCGTCCTCGTGCGAAGTGACGAAGGACACCCCGAGGGCACCGCGCCCCACAAGTCGATGACGACGTTCCTGGTGGAGAAGGAGCCCGGCTTCGGCGAGGTCCGTCCCGGTCTGACCATTCCCGGGAAGATCGACAAGATGGGCTACAAGGGCGTCGACACGACCGAGCTCATCATGGACGGACTGCGCATTCCGGCCAATCGTGTACTCGGCGGGACGACCGGCCGAGGGTTTTACCAAATGATGGACGGAGTCGAGGTCGGGCGCGTCAACGTCGCGGCCCGTGGCTGCGGTGTCGCCCAGCGTGCCTTCGAGCTGGGTGTCTCCTATGCCCAGCAGCGTCACACTTTCGGCAAGGCGATCGCCCAGCACCAGGCCATCCAGTTCAAGCTGGCCGAGATGGCTACCAAGGTCGAGGCGGCCCATGCCATGATGGTGAACGCGGCACGCAAAAAGGACTCCGGGGAACGAAACGACCTCGAAGCAGGGATGGCGAAGTACCTCGCCTCCGAGTACTGCAAGGAGGTCGTGGAGGATGCGTTCCGGATCCACGGCGGCTACGGCTTCTCCAAGGAGTACGAGATCGAGCGCCTCTACCGCGAGGCCCCGATGCTGCTGATCGGTGAAGGCACCGCCGAAATCCAGAAAATGATCATCGGGCGCAGGTTGCTCGAAGAGTATCGACTCCAGGGCTAGATGTCGTGATTCGGGGTGTTTTCTTCGCGAAGAAGATCACACCCCGTCAACACTCTTCGGCCGCCGACTCGGCTTCCTGGCTTGCCCAGTTGCGGCCCGCGACCGGTACGATCGCCGGAAAGCCGCCGTCCCCCGTTCCAGCGCGGCATCATCCGCTACGAAGGTCATCCATGCCCCACAGCCAAACCTCTGCACAACGCGGCCGGGTCCGCCTCGCGCGCGGAGCATCGCCGTGGCTCCTCCCGACCGTGGCCACCGCAGCACTCAGCCTGGCCCGCGCGCGCCGCTCCGGCGCCGCCAAGGCCGTGGCCGTACCCGCCACCGCGCTCGCGGCCGGCATGCTGTGGTTCTTCCGCGACCCCGAGCGCGAGATCACCCAGGGCCGCGTCATCTCGCCCGCCGACGGTGTGGTGCAGAGCATCATGCCGTGGAAGGACGGGCGCACCCGCGTCGCGATCTTCATGAGCCCGCTCAACGTCCACGTCAACCGCGCGCCGCTCTCCGGCACGGTGACGTCGGTCGAGCACATCCCCGGCGGGTTCGTTCCGGCGTTCAACAAGGAGAGCGAGAACAACGAACGCGTCGTCTGGCACTTCGACACCGAGCTCGGTGACATCGAGATGATCCAGATCGCCGGCGCGGTGGCCCGTCGCATCGTCCCCTACATCCCTCAGGGCACCAAGGTGGAGCAGGGCGACCGGATCGGCCTGATCCGCTTCGGCTCGCGCGTCGACATCTACCTCCCCGAAGGTGTCGAGGTCGATGTGGAGGTCGGTCAGAAGACCGTGGCTGGGGTGACTCGAATTGACCGTGATTGATCCTGAGACACAGGCCGGCTGGGTGCCGGAGGCCGAGGACGTGGACGACGAGGAGGAGATGCCGCTCTCGCTCCGCCTCTCAATAGCGGACACCCTCACCCTCGGCAACGCCACGTGCGGCTTCATGGCGGTGTACTTCACCACCACCGGCATCCTGATCCCGCACCTCACGGGCAGCCAGGAGACGGGCATGGCGCGCCACAGCGCCGCCACGGCCGTCATCCTCATGCTGTGCGCCGCGGTCTTCGACCTCTTCGACGGTCTGGTCGCCCGCAAGCTGCGCTCCTCCCCCATGGGCGCGGAACTGGACAACCTGTCCGACCTGATCAGCTTCGGACTCGCGCCGGCGTACTTCGTGCTCGTCTACGGCATGGTCGCGGACGACGCGCACCAGCGGGTGGCGGCGGTGGGAGCCATCGTGGTCCTGCTGGCGGTCGTCCTCCGCCTCGCGCGGTTCTCCTGCGTCACGGTCAAGGACGGCACCTTCCAGGGCATGCCCTCGCCGTTCGGCGCGCTGACCGTCGTCTCCATCGTGCTGCTGGAGCTGCCGTTCGTCGCCACGCTCATGGCGATCATCGGCACCGCCTGGCTGATGGTGAGCCGGGTCGAGTACCCGAAGCCGCGGGGCCGCCTCGCGGTCGCGATGCTCTCCTGGATCGTGCTCAGCATGGGTCTCCTGGCGGCCTGGGCGTTCGACGCCCCGAGCGGCCAGCTGCTCCTTCAGACGGGCTGCGCGCTGCAGCTGGTCATGGGTGCGGTCATCCCGCTCTTCGCCACGGCCCGGAGGGTGAACAACTTCCGGGACAACCGTCGCGAGGCACGCGCGACGCAGCTGCCGTAACACCCCGTACGTCGCCGAAGGGCCCCGAACCGGATGGTTCGGGGCCCTTCGCGTGCGTGGGGCGGGGTGTCACGAGCCGGGCGTGTAGCCCTCCGCCGCGGACGAGGCCTCGGCCTCGCGGACCACCTTCATGCCGCCCACCGCGCTCTTGTCGGGCCGCAGGATCACGCTCTGCTTGGAGGACGCCGACTTCGGGTCGCTGAAGTCCTGCGTGATGCCGAAGCCCGGGTCGAAGGCGTCGATGGTCAGCAGGGCCTTGTCGACGCCCTCACGGGTGAGGTCCTTGGCCGCACACGCCTTCTTCAGGGCCTCGCCGAACGCGGCGGCGGCGGTCCAGCCCGCCACCACGCCGTTGTCGAGGGAGTCCTTCGGGTAGGCGGCCTTGTAGTCCTCGACGAGCTTCTTGGCCTGGGGCGTGTCGGCCCCGATCGGCAGCGACGGCGAGGCCACGTAGTAGTTCGCCGTCAGGGCGGGACCCGCCTGGGTGGCGAGCAGCTGCGGGGCGAAGGCCGAGTTGTTGCCGATGATCGGTACCGGGAACTTGCCTGCCGCCGCGACACCGACCAGGGAGGCCGCCTGCCGCGGGCCGGCGCTGATCACGATGGCCTTCACCTTCGCCTGCTTCAGCGCCGCGACCTGTCCGGTCATGTCGTTGTCCGTCGGTTTGATCTTCTGCTCGACGACCTGGAGCCCCGCCTTCTTCGCCATGTACTTGGAGCCGGCCAGCGCGTTCTCGCCGTAGTCGCCCTCGAAGTACACGTGGCCGATCTTGTCGCCCTTCTTGAGGCCCTTCTCCTTCATCAGGAAGTCGATGGCGTTGATGGTCTCGATGTCGTAGGTGGAGCCGATGACGCGGATGTACGGGCTGCCGAGCAGGTGGGCGGACCAGGCCTGCGGCAGGACCAGCCCCTTGTCCTGGCCGTCGATGCGCTGCTTGACCGCGGCGACGAACGGCGAGCCGATGAACTGCGTGAAGCCGAGCACCTTGGGCGCCAGCTCGGTGTACCCGGAGACGGCCTTCTGCGGGTCGTAGCCGTGGTCGCGGACCGTGAGGGAGAGCTTGTAGCCGCAGACCCCGCCGCTCGCGTTCACCTGCTTCACATAGAGCTGCTGCGCCTGGGTGACGCTCTTGCCGAGGGTCGCGTACACCCCGGTCATGTCGGTGAGCACGCCGAGCGAGATCGTCTTCCCGGAGATCCCGGCACCGGTCTTCACGCCGCCCGCCGACTGCTTGTCTCCGTCGCCGTCCTTGGCCTTGGAGCTGCAGCCGGCCAGCACGAGCAGTGCCGCCAGCGCCCCGGCGGCCACCCTGGCCGTATGTGTCGTTCTCATCGTTCCTCCCCTGGAGTGGCCCCTGAACCGGGACTGACGCGGCGCCGGGCGGCCAGCCTGACCAGGCCGCCCGGCAGGAAGAGCACCACCGCCACGACGGCGGCGCCGTACAGGTACCGGGCTGCCTCGCCCGGTGCGATTCCGCCCGTCCCGGGGTCCGAGACAAGGGGCAGCGCATCGCTGTAGCGGGTCAGCAGCTGCGGCAGCAGCGAGACGAAGACGGCCCCGACCACCGCCCCGGCCACCGATCCGAGCCCGCCGATGACGATCATGGCGAGATAGTCGAGCGAGAGCGTGATCCCGAAGTAGTCGGGCACGGTCCGCTGGAAGACCAGGGCGAGCAGGACCCCCGCCAGACCCGCGTACATCGACGACAGGACGAA
This sequence comes from Streptomyces siamensis, assembly GCF_039543605.1. NCBI lineage: Bacteria > Bacillati > Actinomycetota > Actinomycetes > Kitasatosporales > Streptomycetaceae > Streptomyces > Streptomyces siamensis. The sequence goes on from NZ_BAABKB010000010.1 coordinate 222,486, forward strand.
GACGGCGGCGCGGTAGCGGGCGACCGGCACCCCCATCACGCCGGCGGCGATCCGGTGGTCGCGGATCGCGTTCATGGCGCGGCCGGGCCGGCCGCGCAGCACCCCGCGGGCGAAGAGGGCGCAGCCCAGCAGCAGCACCAGCCCCGCGTACCAGAGCTTCTCGGCGGAGCCGAACGGCACGGCGGCGACGACGACCTCCCGGTCGTCGAAGGTGAGGCCGAACAGGCTGAGCGGGGGTACGTCGCGGCCGTTGAAGCCGCCCGTCAGGTCGCGCGCGTTGAACAGCACGTGCTGGCCGATGAAGATCAGCGCCAGTGTGGCGATGCCGAGGTAGGCGCCGCGCAGCCGGCCCGCGATCGGGCTGAACAGGCCTCCTGCGACACCCGCGACCAGTACGGCCAGCACGGCCGCCAGCCAGCTCGGCAGTCCCAGACCGGTCAGCCCGTCGCCCCCGTCGGCGGCGAACACGCAGTACCCGTAGGCGCCGACCGCGAGGAAGAAGGCATGGCCCATGGAGAGCTGCCCGGTCGCGCCGGTGAGGAGATTGAGGCCGATCGCGCCGATGGCCGCGGCCATCGCGAACAGCCCGGACTGGAGCCAGAAGCGGTCGAGATAGAAGGGCAGCGCCAGCAGCAGGACCGCACCGGCCACCTGTACCCAGGTCCGGACACCGGGCAGCCGGAGGGTGCGGTGACGGGCGGGCCGGGTGGTGCCGGTGGCCTCGTCACGGGCGAGGACGTCAGACACGGGCGAGCTCCTTGGTGCCGAACAGCCCGGCGGGCCGGATGAGCAGGATCGCGACCATGACCAGGTAGGGCGCGAGGTCGCCGAGGCCGCGTCCGAGGAAGGTGAGGTCGCTCTGGTAGCCGGTGGCGAGGGACTCGGTGATGCCGACGAGCAGCCCGCCGACCAGCGCGCCCGTCGTCGAGTCGAGGCCGCCGAGGATCGCCGCGGGGAAGGCCTTCAGCGCGGCGAGGGAGGTGGCGCGTTCCAGTCCCGGAGTGGGGAAGACCGTCAGGAACAGCGCGGCGACGGCGGCGAGACCTCCGGCCACCGCCCACGCGCCGAGCGACACCCGGCCCAGCCGCACACCCATCAGTGCCGCGGTCTCCGGGCTCTCCGCCGCCGCGCGCATCGCCACACCCCAGGACGTGTACCGGAAGACCAGCAGGAAGGCCGTGATGAGCAGGGCGGCGGCGACGAACGCGGCGATCCGTGTGTGGGCGAGCGAGACCGGCCCGACGGTGAGCACGGAGTCGCCCCACGGGTCGCCGAGCGCCAGCACGTCCGTGCCGATGCGCCGGGTCAGCTCGGTGGTGAGCAGGATGTCGACGCCGATCGTGACGATGGCGAGGACGCTGTGGTCGGAGCCCCGGTAACGGCGCATCACCAGGAACTCCACGGCGGCCCCCACCGCCGCGGCGCCGGCGATGCCGGCGAGGAGAGCGGGCCAGAAGCCGATGTCGTCGTGGAGGGTCGCGGTGACGTATCCGCCGGCGAGGAGCAGCGAGGCGTGGGCGAAGTTCACGACCTCGGTGGCCCGGAAGATGACGACGAATCCGAGGGCGATGAGTGCGTAGACGGAGCCCAGCGAAATGCCGTTGAGCAGGAGTTCGGCGAAGGTGCTCATGAGGTGCTCTCCTCCTCGTCGGCGCGCTCGCCCAGATAGGCGCGCACCACCGCCGGATCGTTCTGTACGTCCTCGGGTGCGCCGTCGGCGATCCGGCGCCCGAAGTCGAGTACGGTCACCGCGTCCGCGAGCCGCATCACCACCCCCATGTCGTGTTCCACCAGCAGGATCGAGATGCCGAGGCTGTCGCGGACCCCCGCGACGACCGCGGCGGTGCGGCGCCGTTCGTCGGCGGTCATGCCGGCGACGGGTTCGTCCAGGAGCAGGATCCGGGGCTCCATGCACAGCGCCCGGGCGAGTTCGGCGAGCTTCTGCTGCCCGTACGGCAGTGATCCGGCGGGCCGGTCGAGGCAGTCCTCCAGGCCCACGAACGCGGCGATCTCGCGGACACGTTCGCGGTGCCGCCGTTCCTCGCGCGCCGCCGCGGGCAGCCGCAGCCCCGCGGCGAGGAAACCGGTACGGGTCAGCCGGTGGCGGCCGAGCAGCAGGGAGTCCTCGACGGTGGCGTGCGGCGGCAGGGCGAGATTCTGGAAGATCCGGGCCACGCCCAGCCCCGCGATGCGGTGGGGCGGCAGACCGGTGAGCTCGTGGTCGCCGAAGCGGACGCTGCCGGACGCGGGCCGGCAGACACCGGAGAGCACGTTGAAGCACGTGGACTTCCCGGCGCCGTTGGGACCGATGAGGGCGTGCACGGTCCCCGGTCGCACGGTGAAGCCGACCGCGTCCAGCGCGGTCAGCCCGGCGAACCGGACGGTGACGTCCCTGACGTGCAACGGGGGGACGTCGGCGATCGTGCCGTGCACGGGTGCGGGGGCTTCGGCCGCGTCGCCCGGCACGGCGACGCCGGAGGAGGACCGGTCCTTGGCGGGGCCCGGTGTTGCGGCTGTTTCAGGTGTTTCCACTGGTGCTGTTCACCCCTTCCAGCGGGACAGGGCCGGCAGGCCGCCCGCTCGGGACACGTCGGCCGCCGCGTCCTCGTCGGTCACGCCCAGATACCGGCGGCGCACCTCGTCCGAGGCGGCGAGCGTGTCCGCGGGGCCGGACAGCGTCACCTCCCCCACCTCCAGGACGTAGGCGCGGGACGCCAGCCGCAGGGCGAGGGCGGCGTTCTGCTCGACGAGCAGGACGGAGGTGCCCTGTTCGTTGATCTCCCGCACGGTGTCCGCGATCCGCGCGGCCATCAGCGGGGCGAGCCCGAGCGACGGCTCGTCGAGGAGCAGCACCTTCGGGGAGCCCATGAGCGCCCGGCCGACCGCGAGCATCTGCTGCTCGCCGCCCGACAGCAGTCCCGCCCGCTGCTGGGCCCGGTCGGCGAGGACGGGGAAGAGGTCGTGCACACGGCGCAGGGCGCGGGCCCGCTCCGCCCGGCCGCCCGAGCCGCCGAGCGCGCCGGCCCGCAGATTGTCCGCGACCGTCATGCGGGCGAACACCCGCCGTCCCTCCGGGACTTGGGACACGCCGACGGCCACCACGCGTTCCGGCGGCAGCCGGTCCAGTGGGCGCCCGCCCAGCGAGACGGTGCCGCCGGTCACCGCTCCCCCGTGGAAGGAGAGGGTCCGGCACACCGCCCGCAACAGCGTCGACTTTCCCGCGCCGTTGCTGCCGAGGACCGCCACCACGGCGCCTTCGGGCACCTCCAACGACACCTGGCGCAACGCGCGCACGGGTCCGTATCCGACCGACAGATCCCGCACGAGCAGAGCGGATCCGCCCATGGCACCTCCCTTTCCTCGCTCGGTGTGGCGCTCACCTCAGCACCGGCGGGGACGCCCGTCCACGGGGTGCGGACGAAACGCGGCGGGAGCCCAGAGGTGACGTCGGCCGGTTGTGCGCGCGCACAACACCGCGTGTCAGGGGCCTGTCCGGCAGGGTGCCGCGGTGGCATCCTCCGGCCATGGGACGGCGCAGACCGCGGACCGGTCATGACTGGAAACTGCTCGAGGAGTCCTGTACGGCGCTGCTGGAGCGACTGCCCGAGCTCGTCGACGAGCACCTGCGTCAGCTGGCCGAGCACTCACCGGTCTACGGGCAGGTGCTGCCGTACGACCAGCAGTGGCAGGAGGCGGAGACGGCGATGCGCATCGGCATCCAGACGATCTCGGCACCGCGGGACTCCCCGCGCCGCGATCTGGAGCACGCCGAGGACGCGGGGCGCCGCCGCGCCCGGCAGGGACTGCCTCTGGAACTCCTGGTCCACGCCTACCGTGCCGCGGGCTATCTCGTGTGGGACGCACTGCTGGAGGGCGCCGCGGGCCGGGAGCCGGAACGGCTCGCGGTGCTGATGCGGTCCGCGACGATGGTGTGGGCGGCCGTGGACGCGCAGGCCGCCATCGCCTCCGAGGCCTACCTCGCGACCGAGAAGGAGCTGCGGCGCCGCACCGACGAGCAGTTGCAGGCCCTGCTCGACGCCCTGCTCGAAGGCAAGGAGGCGCCCGGGCTGGCGGCGCGCGCCGCCGCGGGGCTCGACCTGCCGGAACAGGGGCCGTACGCCGTGGTGGTGCTGCGCCCCGACCGCCGCGACGGACGCGACGCGTTCCCCCGGCCCATGCGGGGAGCGGGGCTGCGATTCATCTGGCGGATGCGGACGGACTGCGAGGTCGGTGTGGTCGCGCTGGGCCCGGGGCAGGGCCTGGACGCCGTGGCGCAGCTGCTGGACGGACGCCGTGCGGGGCCGGGCGGCATCAGTCCGGTGGTCTCGGGCCTCGCCGAGCTGGGCCGGGCCCGGCGGATGGCCGAGCTGGCGTTACGCACCTGTCCGCCGGACGCGACACATGTCGTACGCCTCGACCGGCGGATGCCGACGGCGCTGGTGGTGAGCCAGCCGGAGCTGGCGGGGCAGCTCGTGTCGGACGTGTTCGGCGAGCTGCTGACGCTGGACCCGGCGGACCGGGCGGTGCTGCTGGAGACGCTCGACGTGTGGCTGGCCTGCGAAGGCTCCGCGGGCCGGGCGGCAGGGCAGCTGTACTGCCACCGCAACACGGTCTTCAACCGGCTGCGGCGGCTGGAACAGCTGACGTCGAGATCCCTGGCCCGGCCCCGGGACCTGATCGAGATGACGCTGGCGCTGGACGCGTACCGGCTGGCCGGGGGCGGGGCGGCGGCCTGAGGCGGCACGGGTGCCTCCGGGCGGGGCGAGCACCGCCCTCGGACCACGGACCGCCCGGCCCGGCAGCGGCACCGGGCCCGGCAGCGGGCCCGTCACCTCGGCAGGGCCCCGCCGCACCTCGGCCCGCGAAGCCCGGCCGCCGCCCAGCCCGCAGAGCCCGGCCGCCGCTCGAGCTCGGAAAGCCCGGCGGCAGCTCAGCCGGAGAGTCCGGCCGCCCTGGAGACGGGACCAGGACGGGAAGGATCCGGCCGCGCCCCCGTCACGGCTTCTCAGCCGAGGAAGTCCCGCCCGATGTTCTCCGCGACCCGCTCCAGGATGGGGCCGGCGTCCGCGATGCACTTCGCGACGTCGGGCTCGACCTCCGTCAGCGGGTACGCCCGCCTGATGCCGGCCTGTCCGAGCGCCTCGGGAGGAAGGGCGAGGCGCCCGCAGACCGCGACGACCTCCTTGCCCGCCGCGCGTGCGGCGGCGGCGACGCCGGCCGGGGCCTTGCCGTGCAGCGTCTGCTCGTCGAGCGAGCCCTCACCGGTGACGACGAGGTCGGCGCGGTCGAGCGCCGGGGCGAAGCCCAGGACGTCGAGCATGACCTCGATACCGGGACGGAAGCGGGCCCCGAGGACGAGCGCCCCGTACCCGATGCCGCCCGCCGCACCGGCGCCGGGTGCCGCCGCGTACTCGGCGGCCCGGGCACCGATCGACTTCTCCAGGACCCTGGCGAAGTGGGCGAGCGCGGCGTCGAGGGTGGCCACGTCGTCGGGGCTCGCACCCTTCTGGGGGCCGTAGACGGCCGGGGCGCCCTTGGGACCCGTCAGCGGGTTGTCCACGTCACTGGCGAGCACGAAGTCGACCGAGGACAGCCGGGCGTCCAGCGCGGAGAGGTCCGCGCTCGCCACGCCGCGCAGCGCCGCACCGCCGGGTGCCACCGGCTCGCCGTCCGCGTCCAGGAAGCGCGCGCCCAGCGCGGCCAGCATGCCCGCGCCGCCGTCCGTCGTGGCGCTGCCGCCGACGCCGAACACGATGGTGCGCGCACCGGCGTCCAGCGCGGCGCGCAGCAGCTCGCCCGAGCCGTACGTCGACGCGGTGAGCGGCGCGAAGACCCCGGCGGGCAGCCGCTGCAGCCCGCTCGCCTCGGCCATCTCGACCACGGCGGTGTCTTCGCGCAGCGCGTACGCAGCGGTCACCTCGTCGCCGAGCGGCCCCGCGACGCGCAGCTCGCGCCGCTCGAACCCGGCGGCGACCGCCGCGTCCACGGTCCCGTCGCCTCCGTCGGCCACGGGCAGCGCCTCGACCTCGGCGCGCGGCGCGACCCGGCGCAGTCCGGCCGTCACCCGTTCCGCGACCTGCACGGCCGTCAGCGATCCCTTGAACTTGTCCGCGGCGATGAGCACACGCGGGGTCCGATTCACTGCAGCGTCCGCCACCTTGCATTCCCCTTGCTTTCCGGGCCTTGCTCACGTCAAGGCAGTCGCGCCGCTGCGACCTTAACCGCAGGAAGCCCCCGCCGTCATGCCCCGCCCACCTGCCGGAACCGTCCCGCTCCGTGGACCGCGACGGTCCGATCCGTGGATCACGGCGGCACGTCCCCGTCCGCGCCGCGAGGGTCCGGCACCCGGCGGCGTCCGGCGGCCCGGGGCGTGCGGCGCGGTGAAGCGGTCCGGTGCCCGCGGGCACCAGCCTTGCCGAACACCGCGCGCGGCCGCCCGTAATTGGGTAAACCGGAGCTATGACCCCTGTGGGCACTGAGCTCGCGGACCGCGTCCTCGGGGGCTGGCTGGGCCGGATCGCGGGCAACATGCTCGGCAAGCCGGTCGAGCAGGGCGACCACTGGACGCGGGATCGCATCGACCGCTATCTGCGGCAGGCCGCGGCCCTGCCGCTCACCGACTACCTCCCCGAGCCGGCCGATGACGGCACCGGCGAGGAGTTCGCGCTGCGACCGGAGTGGCGGAGTTGCGTGCGCGGCCGTATCCACGGCAGCTGCCGTGACGACGACGTGGACTACGCGATCCTCGGGCTGGACCTGCTGGAGACCCACGGGTTCTCCTTCAGCACCGAGCAGGTGGGCGACCTGTGGCTGCTGCGGCTGCCGTATCTGCAGACGTTCACGGCGGAGCGCGCCGCGTACCGCAATCTCGCGAACGGTCTGAAACCGCCGCTGACGGCCACCTACGACAATCCGTACCAGGAGTGGATCGGGGCGCTCATCCGCGCGGACGTCTACGGCTGGACCTGCCCGGGCCTGCCGCGCCGCGCCGCCGCTCTGGCCCGCCGGGACGCCGTCCTGTCGCACACCGGCAACGGCGTGTACGGGGCGATGTGGGCGGCCGCGCTGGTCTCGGCGGCGTTCACGGCACCGACCGTGCGGCACGCACTGGACACGGCGCTGACGGTGATCCCCGCGAGCAGCCGCCTCGCCCGCACGGTGCGCCGGGTGCTGACGCTCCACGAGACCCGGATGACCTGGGAGGACACGCTCAGCACGGTCGCCGAGGAGACCGCGGGCCTCGGCTGGATCCACACCGTCCCGAATGCCGCGGTCCTCACGGCGGGGCTGCTCTACGGCGACGGGGACTTCACCCGCACCATCACGCTGACCGTCCGCGGCGGCCTGGACACCGACTCGAACGGCGCGACGGCGGGCTCGGTCGCCGGGGTCCTGTGCGGGGCGGACGCGGTTCCGGAGCAGTGGAAGGACCCTCTGGAGGACACCGTGCGCAGTGCGGTGTTCGGCTTCGACGGGGTGCGGATCAGTGAGCTCGCGTCCCGCACGGTCGCTCTCGCCGAGGCCGGGAACGGTTCCTGAGCCCCTGGGCCCCTGAGCCCCCGGGCCGGTGGGCCGGTGGCCGAACTCACGCGGCTGAGGCCGCACTTCGCGCAGGTGAGTCCGGGGGCGGGTGCCACAGGCTGGTTACCCTTCGGGCATGACCACTCCGGACTTCGCCACGTACATCGCGGGTCTGCCCCGCATCCTCGCCGGGGCAGCCGCCCTGTTCCGCGACGCCGAGGGGCGGGTGCTGCTCGTCGAACCGAACTACCGGGAGGGTTGGGCCCTGCCGGGCGGCACCGTCGAGTCGGACGACGGGGAGACCCCGCGGCAGGGCGCGCGCCGGGAGACCGCCGAGGAGATCGGCCTGGACGTCACCCTGGGCCGGCTGCTCGCGGTCGACTGGGTGCACGGCACGGCGCGGCCCCCGCTGGTGGCCTATCTGTACGACGGCGGCGTCCTCGACGAGAACACGCTCAAGTCGATCCGCCTCCAGGAGGAGGAACTGCTGTCCTGGCGCCTGGTACCGCGCGAGGAGCTGGCCGACCACCTGCCGGGTGCCCTGGGCCGACGGGTCCTGGCCGCCCTCGACGTCCTGACGGACGGCGGGGGCACGGTGGAGCTGGAGAACGGCCACCGGGTGGGCTGACCTCCGGCGCCCGGCCTCACCCAGCCGCGGTGGCTGCCTGTCTCTCGGCGCACTCACCGTCCGGAGCGTGCGCCTCGTGCTGCGTCGGACACACCCGCATCAATGTGACATGACCGGATCGACGACGGACGGGCGACCCGCGAGATGGGCCCGAAGGTGCGCCCGAACGGCTGCACGTTGGGGCCAACTGGTGTGCGTGGTCCGAAGATTGACCCATCAGTACGCACGAGTTAGACCAATCTATGGAAAAAGGGCCGCGTTTCGCCGGGGCACACCGCGTGACCGGCCGCTGAGGGTCCAACCTCGCACTCGGATTCGGGACATCACCCGAACCTGATGAGGCAAGGAGCACCCTGATGAGTCCTGAGTACAGGACGACTTCGCTTCTCGGGCCGCTGGCGCGAGACAGATTCAAGAAGGCCGGAATGGTGGCCTCCCTCGCTCTGGTCATGGCGACCAGCGTGGTGAGCCCCGCCGCCGCTTCGGCACGGGCCGTGAGCGACCACACCACTGCGATGAGCCGTTTCGGCGGCGACAAGTGCGACGAGTCGAAGCCCAGCAAGACGAAGTCCGTCCTGCCGTACGGCGAAGACGGCAAGGACAAGTGCAAGGGCGCGACCGGTGCGACCGGCGCCACGGGTGCGACCGGCGCGACCGGTGACACGGGCGCGACCGGCGGCACCGGAGCCACCGGCGACACGGGCGCGACCGGCGGCACCGGAGCCACCGGCGACACGGGCGCGACCGGCGGCACCGGAGCCACCGGCGACACGGGCGCCACTGGCGGCACCGGAGCCACCGGCAACACCGGCGGGACGGGTGCCACCGGCGGCACGGGCGCGACCGGCGGCACGGGCGCCACGGGAGCGACGGGGCCGTGCTCCGACATCGACGCCTTCCAGGGCCAGGGCAACTTCGAGCTCCGGGCCGCCCTGACCGGCGGAATCTTCTACGCTGGCATCCGTGACCCTTCATCGACGGGGAACATCCGCTGGACCGACCTCAGCGGCAACGATGGGTACCCGCAGGGTGGCACGGACACCCAGGGCCGTCCCATCGGCTTCCCCTGTGGGGCCGCGGTCGCCGAGCACCAGACGTCTGAAGGCGTCAAGTTCGAGACCATCACGGACACGGGACGGGTCTACGAGATCACGTGTGACGAGAGCGGTGGCAACCCGCAGGCCCTGGAGTGCGAAGACGCGACCTGGTCTCAGGTGACCTTCCAGCCGGTCGCCGGCGCCAACGACGGCGGGGCCCCGGCTGGGTGATCTGTAGATAGAGCGCAAAAGGGGTGTCCGACGGGCAGACCGCCGGACACCCCTTGCGACTTTCGCGGCCTGTATCCACAAGAGGACGCAGTGGCGGCAGAGCGGCTGCCCCTCCACCACAAGCCCGCCCCGGGAGACCGAGTCCTGGGGCGGGCCCCAGTCTCACCAGGCGTGGCGGCTAGCGCTTGTCCCTGCGTACGAGCAGGGACACGGTCATCCCCGTCACCGGCTGAGTCGCGGACAGTTTGTACTGGCTCTGCAGAACGCTCGCCTGCACCGGGTTGATGGCCATGAAGGGGAAGTCGGTGCCCTGCGTCAGCAGCCAGATACGGGGCTCGCCCTTGAGGCACTGGACCGGGGCGGAGCACTCGACCGCGTAGAGGTCGTTGATCTCGGTGGGGGTCTTGGCCAGGAATACGTCACGCAGCTTCAGGTCGCGGGGCAGGTAGTACTGGACTCCGCCGTCGAGCTGCCAGGTGTTCGCACGGTCGAAGGCGACGGCGTCTCCGGGCTGGTACTGCCGCTTGATCACGTCGGCCGCCGCCGCGTAGTCGAGGGTCACCGGGGCGTCATGCTCGAACGGTCCCCGCATCTGCTTCTGGTCGGACAGGGTGAGGACGGCCAGCGCCACGACGAGGGCCGCGATGGCTTTCGGGGAGCGGGAGGCCGCGGCGAGGCCGGCGCCGGCGAGGAGCGCCCAGGCCGGGAGGGTGAAGAGGACGTAGACGTTGCGGAAGTAGGAGACCTCGCCGTGGGAGCCGAGCCAGACGAGGACGGGGGGCAGAAGGGCCCAGGTACCGCACAGGAACAGGGGGGCCTTGCGCGGCGAGCGGGCCAGCAGGGCAAGGGCGATCAGTGCTCCGGCGCCCAGGGCGGAGGCGAAGACGTCACGCAGCATGGAGAGCAGTGCCCACGCGTCGGGCTCCGGGACCCAGTACAGCTGGCGATGGGCCTGGGAACGGCCGAGCAGGACGACCGGGGTGACACAGCCGGCGGCGACCAGGAGGGCGAGGGCGGACTTCCACCACAGGGAGCGGTTCTGTCGCGCCTGGGCCGCGAGCACGCAGGCATGGGCCACCACGACGGACAGTGCGATCAGGTGGAGGAGTCCGACGACGGCCAGCGTGAGTGAGTAGGCGGCCCATCGCCAGGGGCTGCGAGGGTTGTCCAGCGCACGGAGCAGCAGAAGCGTCGCCAGGGAGACCACGAAAATCACCAGAGCGTAGCTCCGGGCCTCCTGGCCATAGCGACTCACGGCCGGCACGAGCGCGAAGAGAATTCCGGCGAGAATTCCGGCACGATACCCGAAGAGCCGGTGTCCGATCAGACTCACGACGGACGCGGCTCCGGCCACGGCCAATACAGTGGGGAGTCGCAGGGAAATGACGGAATCCCCGAAGAGCCCCACCCACAGGTGCATCAGCAGATAATACGTGCCGTGCACGGCGTCGACGTTTTGGAGAGTAGCGAGGATCTGGCCGGTGCTGCGGTTCACCATGTCCCGGGTGACCAGTTCGTCGCGACCCAGCAGAGAGTCGGCCATGCCATGGCCGACCAGGGCGAACGTGAGGGCGAACGGCCAGAGCCACAGCCACGCCCGGCGGCTTCTGGACTCGGCGGCCTCGACGCTTTGATCTTCTTCGCGCGGAAGGGGGAGCGGCGCGGTGATTACCATGAAAATCTCCCATGCCCGACAGCAGGAACTGCTCACTTATACAGAGGCACGGGCGGCCGGGATGACAGGCAGCTCGAGCCACCACCTATATGGGCGCCAAACCTCCAGTCGCGGTCCTTGCATGGGGTTTCATAATTCACTAAAGTCACCGACTGATCCTTTTCATCACAGAAAAGAAAAAGTCATGAAAACGGTCTGCCTCAATATGATCGTCAAGAATGAGGCGCATGTGATCCGACGCTGCCTCGAATCCGTGCGCCCTCTTGTCGACTCCTGGGTGATCCTCGACACGGGCTCGACCGACGGCACCCAGGACGTCGTCCGCGAAGCCCTGGCCGACCTGCCCGGGGCGCTGTACGAGAGCCCTTGGAAGGGCTTCGACCTGAGCCGCAGCGAAGCGATCGGTCTGGCACGGGACCGTGCGGACTATCTCCTGTTCATCGACGCCGACGACGTGATGGAGACCGTTCCCGACTTCACGATGCCCGACCTTTCCCACGACTGCTACGACTTCGAGGTACGCCACGGTTCCCTCGTCCACTGGCGCGCGACGATGGTGTCGACTCGCCTCCCCTGGCGGTACGTGGGGGTGCTGCACGAGTACCTGGAGTGCGACACCCGCTTCGACCGGGCGACCTTCGAAGGCGCCCGCATGGTCATCATGGGCGGTGGCGGGCGCCTCCAGGGCAGCCAGCGGGAGAAGTACCTCCGCGATGCCGCGGTCCTCAAGGGCGGGCTCGCCAAGGAGCCGGACAACACCCGGTACCAGTTCTACCTCGCCCAGAGCTGGCGCGACGCAGGTGAGCCCGCGAAGGCGCTCGCCGCGTACGACCGGCGCGCCGGCATGGGCGGCTTCGCCGAGGAGGCGTTCTGTGCCCGGCTCTACGCGGCCCGGCTCGCGGTGGATCTCAAGCGCCGGTGGCCCGAGCTCATCTCCCGCTTCCTGGAGGCCCACGAGTCCCGGCCCACCCGGGTCGAACCGCTCGGCGAGCTCGCGCGCCTGTGCCGCGTGAAGGAAGAGCGCTGGCCGCTCGCGTACACGTTCGCACGACGTGCGGTCGAGATCCCGCAGCCGCGGGACATCCTGTTCGTCGAGCACGGCTGGTACGAGTGGCGTTCGCTGGACGAGCTGGCGGTGTCGTCGTACTGGATGGGCGAGTACCGCGAATCGCTGGAGTGCTGCGAGAAGCTGCTGGACGGCGGGAAGCTGCCCGAGGAGCATCGTCCGCGCATCGTCGCGAACCGGGACTTCGCGCTGGGGAAACTGCGCCTGGGCGCCGGGCCGGGCGCACGGACACTCGTCGGTGGATGAAGTTCGTTCCGTGCGGGTCGAACGGATATCCGTTCGACCCGCTCCCCGGCCGGACCTACCCTCGGTCCCATGAACAGGCCCCTCGTCGCCATTCTGAGCGGCGCCGGTATCAGCACGGACTCCGGAATCCCCGACTATCGCGGTCCTCAGGGGCTGTGGCGGCGGGATCCCGAGGCCGAGAAGCTCGTCACCTACGAGTACTACATGGGTGATCCGGAGATCCGGCGCCGCTCGTGGCAGATGCGGCGTGGGAACCGGGCGCTGGAGGCCGAGCCGAACGCGGCGCACCGGGCGGTGGCCGAGCTGGAGCGGTCCGGGGTGCCGGTGCGGGTGATCACGCAGAACGTGGACGGGCTGCACCAGCTGGCGGGTATGCCGGCGCGCAAGGTGCTCGAACTGCACGGCACCGCGCGGGCCGTGGTGTGCACCGAGTGCCACGCGCGGGCGCCGATGGAGGACGCTCTCGCGCGCGTCGAGGCCGGCGAGGACGACCCGCCGTGCCTGGAGTGCGGCGGCGTCCTCAAGTCGGCGACCGTCATGTTCGGCGAGCGCCTCGATCCGGTCGTCCTCGGCGAGGCGGTCGCGATCACCAAGGCCTGTCAGGTGTTCATCGCGGTCGGGAGCACCCTCCAGGTGCAGCCGGCCGCCGGGCTCGCGGGGATCGCCGCCGATCACGGGGCGCGGCTGATCATCGTCAACGCCGAGCAGACGCCGTACGACGACCTCGCCGACGAGGTCGTACGGGAACCGATCGGCACGGCGCTGCCCGAGCTGCTGCGGGGGCTGGGGAGCTAGGGGGGTCGTTCGGGAGGAGGCCGATCAGAACGACACCCCCCGGCCGACCCTCAGAAGAGGGCTCCTCCGCTCTCGAAGTCGAGCAGTCGCTTCTTGCGGTCCAGGCCGCCGCCGTATCCGGTGAGGCTGCCGTCGGCACCGACGACACGGTGGCAGGGCACGATGATGCCGATGGGGTTCTTGCCGTTGGCGAGGCCCACCGCGCGGGAGGCGCCGGGACTGCCGAGGGCGTCGGCGAGGTCGCCGTACGAGCGGGTCTCGCCGTAGGGGATGCGGCGCAGCTGGTCCCACACACTGCACTGGAACGGCGTTCCCCGCAGGCTCAGTTCGAGGGTGAACTCCTTCAACTCTCCCCCGAAGTAGGCCTCCAGCTGTTCGGCCGCCTCGTCGAAGAGCGAGTCGTCGCGGTCGCCGAAGGTCTCGTCCGGCGGACGGTGGCGCTGGCCCACCATGTAGAGGTTGGACAGGACACCGTCCGTGGCGACGAGGGTCAGGGGTCCGTACGGGCTGTCGAGCACTGTGTGCCGTTTCGCTGTCATGTCGCGGAAGGTCCTTGGTCGTTGATCCTTGGTCCGGTGGTCACACGGGGAGGAAGTTGATCGGGTGGCCGTCCGTCGCCCACAGGTACTGGACGGCGTACGCCCGCCACGGCCGCCAGGCCGCCGCGCGGGCGGTGAGCGCCGCGGGCGTGGAGGGCAGGCCGAGCTCCTGTGCGGCGCGACGGATGCCGAGGTCGGTGGGCAGGAACGCGTCGGGGTCGCCGAGTGCCCGCATCGCGATGACGTCGACCGTCCAGGGGCCGAAACCCGGCAGGGCGAGCAGCCGGGCCCGGCTCTCCTCCCAGTCGCTCTCGACGCCCAAGTGGAGCGTCTTGTCAGCGAGTTGGGTCACCAGCGTGGTGAAGGTGGTCCGTCGGGTGCGGGGCATGGCCAGCGACTCGGGGTCGACGGCGGCGAGCGCGTCGGGCGTCGGGAAGAGATGGGTGAGACCGCCCTCCGGGTCGTCGACGGGGTCGCCGTGCGCGGTGACCAGGCGGGCCGCGTGGGTGCGGGCGGCGGCCGTGGAGACCTGCTGGCCCAGCACGGCGCGTACGGCGAACTCCGCCTCGTCGACCGTGCGCGGCACCCGCCGGCCGGGCGCCTTGTCGACGAGCGGGGCGAGCAGCGGGTCGGCGCGCAGCCGGTCGTCGACGGCGACCGGGTCGGCGTCGAGGTCGAGCATGCGGCGGCAGCGGCTGATCGCGACGGGCAGGTCGCGCAGGTCGCTGAGGGTGAGCCGGCACCCGATGTGGTCCGGCATCGGCGTCAGCGCGGCGATCCCGTGTCCGTACGGGAGCCGCAGGGTCCGCCGGTACGCCCCGTCGCGCCACTCCTCCACGCCGGGAACGGCGGTCGCGGCGAGGTGGCCGAAGAGGTTGTCGGGATTGAGCGGGGCACGGAAGGGGAGCCGGAGACTGAGCACGCCCGGTGTGGCGCCGGCGCCGTTCTTCGGCCGGCGGGCGCGCAGTTCGCTCGGGGAGAGCGCGAAGACCTCGCGCACGGTGTCGTTGAAGGTACGGATCGACGAGAAGCCCGCCGCGAAGGCGATCTCCGCCATCGGCAGGGGGGTGGTCTCGATGAGCAGCCGGGCGGTCTGGGCGCGCTGGGCCCGCGCGAGGGCGAGGGGTCCGGCGCCCAGCTCGGCGAGGAGCTGCCGTTCGATCTGGCGGGTGCTGTAGCCGAGCCGGCCGGCGAGGCCGGGGACGCCCTCGCGGTCGACGACGCCGTCACCGATCAGGCGCACCGCGCGGGCGACGACGTCGGCGCGCTGGTTCCAGGCGGGAGAGCCTGGGCTGGTGTCGGGCCGGCATCGCTTGCAGGCCCGGAACCCGGCCTGCTGGCAGGCGGCGGCGCTCGGGTAGAAGGTCATGTTCTGCGGCTTCGGCGGTACGGCCGGGCAGCTGGGCCGGCAGTAGATCCGCGTCGTCAGCACCGCGGTGAAGAACCATCCGTCGAAACGCGCGTCCTTCGACTGGACGGCACGCACGCAGCGCTCGATGTCGGTGTGCATTCCGTTCCGCATGTCTCCAGCATCGGGCACCGGCGAGGGCCGGGCTGGCGAAAATGCGACATGTACGTCGGCCTGCCTGCGGGCGCCCGGACCGCACCGCTCACCGGTGCCACGCGGACGCGCGCAGGAACGTAGCCCGACCAGGCGGTCCGTCACGTCGAGCACCTGCGGCCCGGCCTCAGCGACACGGCCGATCGACGTCCCGCCGGGCGGACACGGGTGGGGTCAGCGGACCGCTTCGCCCTGGGCCACCTCGACCTGGTGGTGGAAGGCGAGCACCCCGGCCGCCGAGGCGCCGGCCGACACACAGGCGCAGGCGACCACGAGCAGGGCCAGCCAGCAGGCGGCGCGGGAGCGGCGCCGCGGAGCGGCGAGGAGGGCGGCGACGCGCCGGGGCACGGGGCCCGTGGTGACCGCGGGGGCGAAATCGGGGCGGTCCGAGCGGGCCGCCTGCGTGGCCAGCGCGGCACGGGCGATGGCGCGCGCGGTCAGCTTCCGGTCCCCCACCACGGCGGCGGCGGCCTCGTCGGCGGCGCGCTCCGCGGCGAGCGCGACGGCCGCACGGACCGGGCGCAGACCTGGGTGGCAGTGCGCGGCGAGCTCGGCCGCGAGGAGGAAGCGGTGGTGACCGTAGTGGTTGTGGGCGCGTTCGTGGGCGAAGAGCACCTCGCGTTCGCCGGGGGCGAGGCTGCGGAGCATCGCGGTGGTGACGACGATGCGGTGCGGGCGGCCCGGCAGGGCGTAGGCGTCCGGGTGCGGTGAGTCGACGACGCACAGGTCGCCCGCGGCGGGGCGGCGGTCGGCCTGGGTCCGGGCCACCCGGAAGGCCCGGAGCTGGCGCGCCGCGGAGCGGGCGAGGGTCCAGGCGCCGACGGTGAGCACGCCGGTGGCGCCCGCGGCGGCGGGCAGGACGACCAGGTCGGACGCGGTACGCAGCGGATGGACGAGTTCGCCGAGGCTCGCGAGGACCGGCACCTTGAGCAGGCCGTTGAGGACGAGGGCGCCGAGCGCCGCCACGGAAGCGCCGGCCAGCACGAGGACCGCGCAGGTCAGCGTCCACAGCGCGGTCACCGGAGCGAGCCGGTCGAGACAGCGGCGGGCCAGCGGCGGCAGCGCGAAGGGCAGCAGCAGCGGGAGGAAGAGCAGGGCCGTCATCGTCCACCCGATTCCGGCAGCAGGCACTCCCCGCCGGGCTCCGCCGGGCCGTGCGCGGCCGTCCCCTGGGAGTCGTCGGACTCCAGCAGGTCGCGCAGGAGGCGTTCGTCGTCGGGGCTGAGCTGGGCGACGAACCGGGCGAGGGCGGTCCCCCGGTCGTCGTCCCGGTCCAGTTCGGTGTGCATGCGCCGGGCGGTCAGGCCGTGCGGGTCCTGGACGGGGAAGTACGCGTAGCCGCGGCCCTGGCGCTCACGGCCGACGATGCCCTTCTCGTGCAGCCGGGACAGGATCGTCGTCACCGTCGTCCGGGCGAGGCCGGAGTCCAGCTCCGCCTGGACGCGCCCGGGCGTCAGGGGTGCGCTCGCCGCCCAGAGGGCGGCCAGTACGCCGGCCTCGAGCTCGCCCGCCGGCCGGCGTTCGTCCTTCGCACTGCTCATGGGCACGATCCTCATCCCGTCATCGTCTACAGTCCAGTAGACCATCTACAGGATTGTAGTCACCGAGGTGCGCCTCGATGCTCCGACGGTACGCGCCCGTCGCGCGTGA
The DNA here is from genome assembly GCF_039543605.1 of Streptomyces siamensis. Taxonomy (NCBI): domain Bacteria; kingdom Bacillati; phylum Actinomycetota; class Actinomycetes; order Kitasatosporales; family Streptomycetaceae; genus Streptomyces; species Streptomyces siamensis. The sequence goes on from NZ_BAABKB010000010.1 coordinate 239,435, forward strand.
GCGGTCGTGCGTGGACGACTGCTCACGCGGCCGGCCCGGTCCTGCGGTGGCTCACAGGACCCGGCGTCGCACCAGTACGCCCAGCGCCATGAGGCCCGGGAGCAGGGGCAGCCAGGTGGTGAGCAGCCGGTAGCCGAGGACCGTCGAGGCCGCCGCGCTGCCGGACGCCCCGGCGAGAGTCAGCGCCAGGGCGAGGGCGGCATCCAGCGAGCCGAGGCCGCCGGGAGTGGGCAGCAGGACGGCGGCACCGCTCGCGGCCAGGTAGGCCAGGGCCACCTCGGCCGGGGGCAACGGCAGTCCGACGGACCGGGCCACGGCGACGACGACGGCCGCGTGCAGACCGGCGAACGCCAGCGAGCCACCCCACAACGCGGCCGCCCGTCCGGGGACCTCGTGCACGGCGCGGACGTCCGCGAGCACCGCCCGCAGCGCGCGTCGTACGAGCCCCGAGAGCGCGATCACGGCGGTGGCGAGCACCGCGACGGTCACGGCCCATGCCGTCGGGGAGACATGCGGAAGGCGTAGGGCGCCGGGGCAGGCGGGCGCCAGCGCGGCGATCAGCAGGGCGCGGGCCACGGCGCCGGCGGTCGCCTTGACCGCCAGCGCGGTCGCCGACCTGGGCACCGGCAGTCCGCACCGGTTCAGGAAGCGGAAGTTGACCGCCCCGGATCCCAGTCCCGCGGGCAGCAGATGGTTGGCGGCGCAGGCCGCGAACTGGACCGCCACCAGGCGTCCGGTGGGCAGCGGACGGACCACGGCGCCCTGTTGGGCGAGGGCCGAACATGCCCAGGTCGCCAGGGTGGCCGCGGCCGCCACGAGCAGCCAGCCGCGGTCGGCGTGGGCGAGCCGGCCTGCCGCGGTCTCGATCACCGGCCGGTGACGCCAGGCCAGACAGCCGGTGCAGAGCAGGACGGCCAGCGCGACCCCGGCCTGCCAAGGCGTCCGCCGGACGAGGGCGGTCGGAGCGGTGCCGGATGGAGAACTCATGAGGCCCGGCCTCCCGGTCCGGTGGGGGCGAGGTAGGCGCGCAGGCCGCCGACGCGATGGTGTTCCCAGGTCCGGGCGAACGCGGGCGGTCGCCCGCGCCGGGAGGTCAGCACCGCGACCGGCCGGCTCCGTCCGGTCCGCGCGAGTGCCTGCCCGGTCGTGTTCGCGTTGTGCCCCGAGGTCGCGACGGACGCGCACCCGGCGCGGAAGGCGATCGGGACGGCGTCCCGGCCGGTCAGGACGCACGGCGGCCGTACACCCAGCTCACGCAGGCCGGCGGCGGCGCGGGCCCAGTCGCGACGGGAGTCCGTGGCGTCGCGGACGGTGTCGTCCAGCACCGCGTACTGGACCGCGAGATGGCCGGCGAGGCCGAGCACAACCGCAGTCACGGCCGCCGGACGCCACAGGCCGTGCGCGACGGTGACCAGACGGACGAGGGCGCCGGCGACCGGGAGGGAGAGGAGCGCGTAGGCGGGGAGCAGGAAGCGCGGGGCGGCGTAGCCGATCATGAACAGGTACGGGAAGGCGGCCGTCGCGGCGCAGGCCAGCGGGAGCAGCGTGCGCGCCGTGCGCCGGGCTCTGATCGCCGCCACGAGACCTGCCGCAGCCAGCGGGAGCAGCGCGAACCACCACACCAGCACGACGGTGTCGGGCATCGCGCCGGTGCAGGGGCGGCACAGGATGCGTCCGCCCAGGCTGCGCATCTGGTCGGCGACGGCGATGTTCCAGCCCAGGCCGCCCTGGATGCGGGAGCCGTCGGCGAGCCTCTGACCGAGGCCGCCGTAGCCGATGTACGCCTCGACGACCCACTCGGCCGCGCCGGCCACCAGGCCCGCGACCAGCGCGACGGGCAGCCAGGTCCGTCCTCGGCGCAACTCCGGCACCGCGAGGACGAGCAGCGGGAGGGTCGCCCAGACCGCGTCGGTGGGCCGCATCAACGCCATCAGCGCGGAGCCCAGCCCCACACCCCACAGCGCCGCCCGGTTCCGGGGGACGGCGCGAGCCCGCAGGAAGCAGGCGACGCACAGCAGGGCTCCGACGGCTACCCAGTAGTTGGGCATGGCCTGCGGGCCGTAGAAGACGGTCACCCACAGCGTCGCGAACAGGGCGCCGGCCAGGGCGATCAGCCGCGCCGGGAACAGATGCCGCCAGGCGCACAGCGCCACGAAGAGGCCGAGCCCCGACAGCAGGGCCAGGCACACCCGCAGGAGTGCCGTGGACGACGACCAGGAGACGACGGGCGCGACGAGCAGGGGGACGCCACGGGCGCGGGGTGCGCTGAAGAACGCCGCCGGTGCGTGCCCGCTGACCTGGCTGACGTAGACCGTCTCGTCCCAGCCGAGCCCCATGCCGGGCCCCACCAGCAGCAGTTGGGCCAGAGTGAAGGCGGCGGCCACCAGGGCGATCCCGCACCGCCCGCCGGAGTGCCGAGCGGGCGGCCGGCCCGACGGCGGACCGGCCGCCCCTTCGGCACCGGCGAGCGGAATGTCCGCGGTCCTGACCATCGTCCACCCTCCAGCCCTACAAGCTGTAGGGTTCCCTCGCCCTACGCGACACAGAGCAGGGGTCAAATCCGTGAAATCATGGACAAATTACCGCGCGCTTCAGGGCCTCGCAGTCCGGGAACGGCATCCGGGGCGAGCGCCACCACCCGCCCCGGTCCCCCGGCTCCCCCAGGCCCGGACCGGCCTCCGCTCCCCCTACGCGCTATAAGGTGGCGACCATGGCTGGCACGAGCCCCCACGGCAGAGCGGACCGGCGACGCGCGGGCGAACTGGAGAGCGCAGTGCTCGCCACCCTCTGGGCCACCGACGACGCCCTGACGCCCGCCGAGATACAGGGCGAGATCGGCGGCGATCTCGCCTACAACACCGTGCACACCATCCTCAAGCGCCTGTACGACAAGGGGTTGGTGCGCCGCGACGTCGACGGGCGGCGCGGTGCCTACCGGCCCACGAAGGACGCGGCCGAGATGACCGCCGACGCCATGCACGAGGCGCTCGACCGCGGCCCCGATCCGATCGCCGCCCTCCGGCACTTCGTCACCGGGCTGAGCCCGCAGGAGGAGGCGGCCCTGCGCTCGCTGCTCGACGGGGACGAGCAGTGAGGATCGACGTCCACGCCGCGGACGGCCCCCTGGCTCGCGTCCGCTCCACCGGGTGACCGGTCCCCCGCGTCAGCGACCGGCGGCCGGACGCCGTGGGACGCCTTCCGGGGCTGCCGTCCGGGGCACGGCCGACCGGACCCCCTGCGGCTACTTCTCCTCGGAGGGGACCTGTGCGGCGAAGGCCCGGTAGGCGGACTCGTCGAAGAGGACGAAGGTGACCTCCTCGACGTCCGTCGGGGTGGCCCGGACCGTCTCCACGGCGATCCTGGCGGCGTCGTCCATCGGCCACCCGTAGATGCCGGCGGACACGGCCGGAAAGGCGACGGTGCGCGCGCCGAGCTCGTCGGCGACGCGCAGGGACTCGCGATAGCAGGACGCGAGCAGCGCCGAGCGGTCCTCCTCGCGGCTGTACACCGGTCCCACGGTGTGGATCACCCAGCGCGCGTCCAGTTCGCCGGCTGTGGTGGCGACGGCGCGGCCGGTGGGCAGCCCCTTGCCGTACTGCGAGGCGCGCAGCTTGCGGCAGTCCTCGAGGACGGCGGGGCCGCCGCGGCGGTGGATGGCTCCGTCCACGCCTCCGCCGCCGAGCAGCGAGGAGTTCGCCGCGTTGACGACGGCCTCGACGCTCTGCCGGGTGATGTCGCCCTGGACCAGCTTGATCGCGGTCATGCCTGTCTGAGTCTCCTCCACACGGCCTTCGCCGCGTTGTGCCCCGACATGCCGTGGACGCCCGGGCCCGGTGGGGTGGCGGACGAACAGATGAAGACGGCCGGGTGGGGGGTGCTGTAAGGGAACAGGGACAGTCTGGGGCGCAGCAGGAGCTGAAGCCCGGAGGCGGCGCCGCAGGCGATGTCACCGCCCACGTAGTTCGCGTTGCGGGTGGCCAGCTCCGGCGGGCCCGCCGTCGCGCGGGCGAGTACACGGTCGCGGAAGCCCGGCGCGAAACGCTCCAGCTGCCGCTCGATCGCGTCCGTGAGATCACCGCTCCAGCCGTTCGGCACGTGTCCGTACGCCCAGAAGACCTGCTTGCCCTCGGGCGCGCGGGTGGGGTCGGCGACGCCGGGCTGCACGGTGATCAGGAAGGGGGTGTCCGGTGCCCGGCCCTCCCGGGAGGCCGCGTGCAGCGCGCCGGCGATCTCCGCACGACTGCCACCGACCTGCACGGTACCGGCGGAGCGGGCTTCCTTCGCGGTCCAGGGCACGGGCCCGTCCAGCGCGTAGTCGATCTTGAAAACGCTCGCCCCGTACCGGTAGTGCTCGTAGAAGCGGCCGAGCCCCGCGATGCGGGCCAGGGCGGTGGGCGAGGTGTCGAAGACGTACGCGCGGGCGGGCGGCAGGTCGTCGAGACGCTTGACCTCGTAGTCGGTGTGGACGGTGCCGCCGAGGTCCTTGAGGTACGCGGCGAGCGCGTCGGAGATGGACTGCGAGCCGCCGCGCGCGACCGGCCAGCCCCGGGCGTGCGCGGCCAGCGCGAAGACGAGGCCGACGGCACCGGTGGCGAAGCCGCCGAGCGGGGCGATGACATGGGCGACGAGGCCCGCGAACAGTGCCTGGGCCCGCTCGTCGCGGAAACGGCGCATCAGCCAGGTCGAGGGCGGCAGCCCCGTGAGGCCGAAGCGGGCGAGGGTGACCGGGTCCCGGGGCAGCGCCGTCAGCGGCAGCGACATGAAGTCGTGCGCCAGCGTGTCCCACTTGGTGAGGAAGGGCGCGACCAGCCGGCGGTACGCCCCGGCGTCGCGCGGGCCGAACGACGCGGCCGTCTCGGCGACGGACCGCGACAGCACCGCCGCCGTGCCGTCCGTGAAGGGGTGCGCCATGGGCAGCTCGGCGTGCAGCCACTCCAGGCCGTACCGCTCCAGGGGCATCGCTCGGAACGCGGGCGAATTGATGCCCAGCGGGTGCGCGGCCGAGCAGGGGTCGTGGCGGAAGCCGGGCAGGGTCAGCTCCTCGGTCCGCGCTCCCCCGCCCACGGTGTCCCGGGCCTCGAAGACGGCCACGGAGAAGCCGCGGCGGGCCAGCTCCACGGCAGCGGTCAGTCCGTTCGGTCCCGCACCCACCACGACGGCATCGAGCATCGACGGCACCTTCGGACTCCTTTGTCAGCCGATGGCCACTGGGGATCAGGATATGCCGCGGGACCGACAGCCTTGGCGGCGCGGGGGGTTGGGAAGGGGACACCTCCCGACGTGCGCGGGGCGGCCCACGCCCCCGGGGGCTCGGCGGAGTGCGGTGGCCGAGCGGGTCTCCGGTGCCGCCCCGGCGGGCCGGGCCCACCCGCGCTCAGGGGTGACGCGGTGGACGTGCGGGTCGGGGAACCGCTCCACGGCGGAACTCGTCGACGACGGGCTCGGTGTCACCCCGGCAGGCCGACCTCACCGGCAGCCGGGGCCGGGGCCGTAGTCAGGCGCAACCCCGGTCGGCCGAGCTCACCGACCCCCACGGGGCGGGGCGGCGACCCGACAGGACTCCGGTGTCACCCCGGAAGGCCGAGCTCGCCGCCGATCGGGGCGGGGCGCTCCGGCCGGAAGGGGCCGGGTCGGCGTCGGGTCGGGCTCACGCCGACAGCAGGGCCACCACCCGGCGGGCCGTGGCCTCGTCCCGGGCCGCGGTGAACGGCAGCGCGTTGCCCCCCGTCACGCGGAACGGCTCGCCCGTGAGGGTCAGGTGGGCGCCGCCCGCCTCCTCGACGAGGAGCAGGCCCGCGGCGTGATCCCACGCCGCCTCCCATGAGAACGCGACCGCGTCCAACTCCCCTCGTGCCACGGCCAGATACTCGAGGCCGGCCGAGCCACAGGGGCGCGGGACGACTCCCTCGGCGCGCAGGCCGAGCAGCGCGTGCTTCTGTTCGTCGGTGGTGTAGTCCGGGTGGGAGTGGGCGATGTCCAGGTCGCGGCCGGGTACCGGCGAGCCGGAGCGCAGGCGCACGCCGTCGAGGAAGGCGCCCCGGCCGCGTATCGCGACCGCGAACTCGTCGCGCGCGGGGGCGTACGTCCAGGAGGCGAGCACGACTCCGTCCCGGGCGAGCGCGACGAGCGTGCAGAAGCCGGGATCGCCGTGCACGAACTGGCGGGTGCCGTCGACGGGGTCGACGATCCAGACCGGCGCGGAGCCCTGTATCGCCTCGTAGGTGGCGGGGTCGGCGTGCACCGCCTCCTCGCCGACGACGACCGAGCCGGGCAGAGTTGCGGTGAGGACACCGGTCAGATACCGCTCGGCCTTGCGGTCGGCGTCCGTCACCAGGTCGTGCGGGCCGGACTTCTGGTCGATCTCGTGCGCTCCGAGCTGCCGGAAGCGGGGCATGATCTCGGCCGCCGCCGCCTCGCGGACCGCTTCTTCGACGTCGGAGCTGCGCCGGGCGAGAAACTCGTCGATGGTTTCGATGTCTTCGATCATGACTCCATGAGAGCACGCGCCTCTGACAATCCCCGCACGCCCGGTGCACTCAGGGTGGAATCCGGATGAACTCCGAGGGGCCCCGCTCTCAGCGTCCGACCGCGTACCCCTGCATGCCGCGCGGATTCGCCGCGGCCGACAGCACGCCCGTCGCGGGGTCCCGCGCGACCGCGCACAGACGTCCCTCCGACCACGCCTCGCCGACCTGGACGTCGTGCCCGCGGCGCCGCAGCTCGTCGACGACCGCCGCGTCCGTGCGGGACTCGACGGTGAGGCTGCCGGGGTGCACGCCGCGCGGGTAGAAGGAGCCGGGGAAGCTGTCGTTGTGCCAGTTCGGGGCGTCGATCGCACCTTGGAGATCGAGACCGCCGCGCACGGCGGGACGCAGCGCCACGGCCAGGAAGAAGTGGGTCTGCCACTGGTCCTGCTGGTCCCCGCCCGGTGTGCCGAACGCCATGACCGGGACACCGTCGCGCAGGGCGAGCGAGGGGGTGAGCGTGGTGCGGGGACGGCGGCCCGGCGTGAGGGAGTTGGGCAGTCCCTCCTCCAGCCAGGTCATCTGGAGCCGTGTGCCGAGCGGGAAGCCCAGTTCGGGCACGACGGGGTTGGACTGGAGCCAGCCGCCGCTGGGTGTGGCGGCGACCATGTTGCCCCAACGGTCGACGACGTCGAGGTGGCAGGTGTCGCCCCGGGTGCCGCCGTCGGCCGCGACCTCGGGTTCCGCGGCCGTGCGAGCCGGCCGTGCCACGGTGGGTTCGCCCGCGCCGGGCGCCGCGAGCGCGTCGAAGCCGGGTTCCCACGGAGCGGGCACACGCGCGTGCCCGCTCAGCCGCGGGACGCGCCCTCCGGGGCTGCCGGGACGCAGCTCGTACGACGCCTTGTCGCCGACGAGCGCCCGCCGCTCGGCGTTGTACGACTCGGAGAGCAGCTCGTCCAGCGGTACGTCGTCGGCGTCCCCGTACCAGGCCTCCCGGTCGGCCATGGCGAGCTTGCAGCCCTCGACGAGCAGGTGGACGTATTCGGCGGAGCCGTACGCGGGCAGTTCGGGCGGCAGCAGGGCCAGCTGCTGCAGCAGGACCGGGCCCTGGCTCCAGGGGCCCGCCTTGCACAGGGTCCAGCCGCGCCAGTCGTAGGTCACGGGCGGCTCGTATCCGGCGGACCAGCCCGCGAGATCCGCGGCCGTCAGCGTGCCGGTGTGGCGCTCGCCGCTGGTGTCCAGGGTGGGGCGGCGGGCCTGGCGCACCAGGGCCTCGGCGATGAAGCCGGAGCGCCAGACCCTGCGCGCGGCCTCGATCTGTTCCACCCGGCCGGTCTCCTCGGAGATCTCGGCGAGGAGCCGACGCCAGGTCGCGGCCAGGGCGGGGTTGCGGAACAGCTCGCCGGGGCGGGGCGCCCTGCCGCCCGGCAGGTACACCTCGGCCGAGGTCGTCCACTCCGTCTCGAACAGCTCGCGCACCGTCTCGACGGTCTCGCCGACGCGTTCCACGGGCGCGTGGCCGTCCTCGGCGTATCCGATCGCGTACGCGAGGACGTCGGCGAGCGGCTTGGTGCCGTGGTCGCGCAGCAGGAGCATCCAGGCGTCGAAGGCGCCCGGCACGGCGGCGGCGAGCGGCCCCGTGCCGGGGACGAGGTCCAGCCCGAGCCCCCTGTAGTGGGCGACCGTCGCGCCCGCGGGCGCGACACCCTGCCCGCACAGCACCCGTACCTCGCCGCCGGCCGGGGCGAGGATGATCGGGACCTCGCCCGCGGGCCCGTTGAGGTGGGGTTCGACGACGTGCAGGACGAAGCCCGCGGCGACGGCGGCGTCGTACGCGTTGCCGCCGTCCTCCAGGACGGCCATCGCGGACTGCGAGGCGAGCCAGTGGGTCGAGGACACCATGCCGAAAGTGCCCTGGAGCGTCGGTCGGGTCGTGAACATGCCTGCCACCTCGCTGTGCCGAGCGATCAACCTCGCCCCCGACTATGGCACTTGCCGCGGCCCGGACGGCAGGGTGGCCCGCCCGGAACGGACGGGCGCCTTCCGGGGCGTCCCACGGACCGGACCCGCCGGTCCGGAAGAACCCGGAATGATCGGAATCATTCGCCCGCGGCCGTCGTTGCTCCTCGTGGAACTGAACGGAGGCGGATCGGTGCACGGTGAGTACAAGGTCCCCGGCGGCAAGCTCGTCGTGGTGGATCTGGACGTCGAGGGCGCGGTGCTGCGCCACGCGCGCGTGGCGGGCGACTTCTTCCTCGAACCGGACGAGGCGCTGGACGCCGTCAATCACGCGCTGGAGGGTGCGCCGGCCGACACCGACGCGGCGGGTCTCGCCGCCCGCATCGACGCCGCGCTGCCCGAGGGCACGGTCATGTACGGCCTGACTTCGGAGGGCATCGGGATCGCGGTGCGCCGAGCGCTGGCGCACGCCGCCGACTGGACGGACTACGACTGGCAGCTGATCCACGAGGGGCCGCAGTCCCCGGCCCTGCACATGGCACTGGACGAGGTGCTGACCACGGAGGTGGCCGCGGGCCGGCGAGCGCCGACGCTGCGGGTGTGGGAGTGGGGCGCCCCGTCCGTGATCATCGGCAGTTTCCAGTCCCTGCGCAACGAGGTCGACCCGGCGGGCGCCGCCCGGCACGGCATCGAGGTGGTCCGCCGCATCTCCGGCGGCGGCGCGATGTTCGTGGAGCCGGGCAACACCATCACCTACTCGCTCTCGGTGCCGGAGGCCCTGGTCCAGGGCCTGTCGTTCCAGGACAGCTACGCCTATCTCGACGACTGGGTGCTGGGCGCGCTCGGTGACATGGGGATCAAGGCCTGGTACCAGCCGTTGAACGACATCGCGACGGATCAGGGAAAGATCGCGGGCGCCGCGCAGAAGCGGGTGGTCGGACCCGGCGGCGGCCCGGGCGCCGTGCTGCACCACGTGACCATGTCGTACGACATCGACGCCGACAAGATGCTCGAAGTGCTGCGCATCGGGCGGGAGAAGCTCTCCGACAAGGGGACGAAGAGCGCGAAGAAGCGGGTCGACCCGCTGCGGCGGCAGACGGGACTGGCGCGCGAGGCGGTCATCGAGCGGATGATCGACTCGTTCCGCGGGCGGTACGGGCTGGTGGACGGCAAGGTGACGCCGGAGGAGCTGGCGCGGGCGCGGGAGCTGGCCCGCTCGAAGTTCGGCGCCCCGGAATGGACCGCGCGGGTGCCGTGAGCCGTGCCGCGCGCGGTACCCGCCCCGGAATGGACCGCGCGGGTGCCGTGAGCGGTGGCGCGCACGGCTCCCGCGGCTAGGTGGCCGGTGCCCAGGCCGTGGTGCCCAGGATGTTCTCCGGGCCGATGTCGAGGGGGTCCGGCAGGCGTACGGTCGTGGTGCTCCGCCCCGCGGCCGGGGCGACCCGCAGGTAGGTGCCGTCCTCCGCGGCCATCCGCCAGTACAGGCCCGCCCGCGCGCTCTCGCCGGGACCGAGCGTGAGTGCCTCGGGGCCGGGGTCCTCGGGCGCCATGGCCACCTGGTCGGTGCCCTCCACGGTCCGCACGCCGGGGATCGGGTCGCCCTGCGGGCCGAGGACCCGGACGGACGGGTACCCCTTCAACTCGTACGGCTTCTTGCCGCAGTTGGTGAGCGTGATGGTCATGGCGCGCAACCCCATGGCCGCGTCGACGGGCCCGGTGCCGACGCGCAGGCCGGACAACGGGCAGCCGCGGTCCTGCTGGACCGGGACGGCAGGTGACGCCTTCGGCCCTGCGGGGAGGGCGGGTGACGTCTCGGAGACCGCGGGGGCGGACGGCTGGGCGGCGCGGGTCCGTGTGGCGGCCGGGGTGGGTTCCCGTGCGGGGTTGCGCTCACGGTCCAGCTCCGCGGAGAGCCCGCAGCCGCTCAGGGTGAGCGCCAGCAGACTGGCGAGGGCGGCGGGACGGATTCGCTTCCGGCGTGTCGCGATCACCGACCGATGATCGCACGAGGCCGCCTCGACGGACGCCCTCACTCCGTGTGCCCACGTGCCGTGACGAGGCCCGATTCGTAGGCGAAGACGACCAGTTGGGCGCGGTCGCGGGCCCCCAGCTTCGTCATCGCGCGGCTGATGTGGGTCTTGGCCGTCAGCGGACTGATCACCATGTGCGCGGCGATCTCCTCGTTGGTCAGACCGCGCGCGGCGAGCGCGGTGACCTCGCGCTCGCGACGGGTGAGGCATTCGAGTCCCGGCGCCGTGGCCCGGTCGGGGGGACGGGCCACGAACTCCCCGATCAACGTCCGGGTCACGGACGGGGACAGCAGCGCCTCGCCGACCGCGACGACCTCGATGGCCTGGAGCAGATCGGCCGGCTCGGTGTCCTTGAGCAGAAACCCGCTGGCGCCGGCCCGCAGCGCCTCGAAGACGTACTCGTCCAGGCCGTAGTTGGTGAGGATGACGACGCGTACGCCGCAGAGCGCGGGGTCGGCCGCGATACGGCGGGTCGCCTCGATGCCCGTCATCACGGGCATCTGCACGTCGACGAGGGCGATGTCGGGGATCTGCGCGCGGACGAGCGCGAGCCCTTGCTCGCCGTCGGCGGCCTCGCCGACCACCTCGATGCCGTCCTCCGCCTCCAGCAGGGCGCGGAAGCCGGCGCGCATGAGGGCCTGGTCGTCGACGAGCGCCACCCTGATCACGGGGTCTCCCCGGGCGGGCACAGCGGAAGGGCGGCCCGGACCGAGAAGCCGCCCTCGGCGCGCGGAGCGGCGTGCAGGGTGCCGCCCAGGGCCTGGACCCGCTCGCGCATTCCGGTCAGTCCGATGCCGGGGACGGGCGCGCAGGAGGGCCGCGCGGTGCCGTCGTCGTCGACGCGGATCGTCAACTCCTGCTGGGCGTAACCGAGTTCCACCAGGACCTTGGCGGGTCCCGCATGCCGGGCGGCGTTGGTGAGGGCCTCCTGCACGATGCGGTACGCGGCACGGTCCACGGTCGCCGTCAGGGGCCGTTCCTCGCCGGCCACCCGGAGGTCGACGGCGAGGCCCGCGGCGCGCGCCCGCTCCACGAGCACAGCGGGCGTGCCGGTCGGCTCGTCGGTGCGCAACACCTCCAGGGTGGAGCGCAGTTCGCGCATCGCCTCGCCGCTCGCCTCCTGGATGGCGAGCAGCGCGGGCGGTATCTCCTCGCCGCGTTTGCGGGCGAGGTGCACGGCCACCCCGGCCTGGAGCTTGACGATCGAGATGCTGTGCGTGAGCGAGTCGTGCAACTCCCGGGCGATGCGCAGCCGTTCCTCGCCGGCACGCCGCAGGGCCGCCTCCTCGCGGGTGCGTTCGGCCTCCAGGGCGCGCTGTTCCGTCTGCCGCAGATACGCCTGCCAGTTCCGGTCGGCGAGGCCGGTGACCAGGGCGCACAGGAACCAGCCGGTGAGCAGCGTCGTCCGCTCCACGAGCTCCTGGGTCGTGGGGCCCGCGGTCGCGAAGCCCGCGAGGAACACGACGCTCGCCAGCGCGGCCACGCCGCGGCGACCGGCTCGTGCCGCCGTGTGGACGGCGCTCAGCACCGGGAGGGCGGACAGCGAGCCGGGATGGGCGTGCACGACGTACGCGGTGGTAGTGACCGTGGTGATCGCCAGCACGGCACGCGGGGTGCTGCGGTAGGCGGCGAGGGCCAGTGAGCCGAGGGCGACGAGGGCGAGGTCGACGGGGGTCGTGTCGGCGTCGAAGGCGGCCGCGGTCAGCACGAGCGCGCCGACGACGACCGCGAGGGCCGTGTCGGCCAGGCGCCTGCGGGTGGCCCGGTCGAGCTGCATGGACGGCACTTTATGCGGCGGGGACGACACCCGCGTCAGACCTGTGGAGGGCGCCCGCAGTACTCCCGGCGGAGTAGGCCGGGGCTTTCCCGGGCCCGGTGGAGCAGCCCGCATCACCTCCGGGTGTACGACGCCCCCGGGGCCCCGGCCGGGCGAGGGTTCTCACGGCACAGCACACGGCATCCGGCGCCGCCACAGGTGCCGCTCTCACCCGACCCAGGAGGCACGACATGCCGCTCTCCGGCCCTTTCCGGTACACCACCCCGCCGCCGCCCGACGCGGCGACGGGACGGACCGCCGAGGTCTACGCCCAGCTCTCGGACGACTTCGGCATCGCGCGTCCGCCGACCTTCGTGGTCCTCTCCTCCGCACCCGAACTCATGGCCGCCGCCTGGGCGTTGACGCGCGAGTCGCTCGTCGCGGGGGCCGGCGGGCGGGCGGAGAAGGAGCTCGCGGCACTCGGGGTGTCCCAGGCGAACCGCTGCCCGTTCTGTGTGGACGCCCACACGATGCTGCTGCACGCCACCGGCGACCACGCGCTCGCGGAGTCGGTGGCACGCGGCGACACGCCCGCCGACGCGGAACACGCGCGCGTGCTGGCCTGGGGCCGGGCGACCCGGACCCCCGGCGCGCGGGAGTTGAGGCCGTACCCCTTCCCCGCGGCGCACGCCCCCGCGTTCATCGGCACCGTGCTCTCCTTCCACTTCATCAACCGGATCGTGTCGGCGCTGCTGACGGAGAACCTGCTGCCGGGCAACATCCAGCGGTTCCGGGCGGTGCGGAGTCTGGCGGGGCGCTCGTTCTCCCGGACGGTGCGCCGCCGCCCGGCCCCGGGCGCGGGGACGACGCTGCTGGACACCACGGACCCCGGTCCCGGCTGGGCGCTCGGCACCTCCGTCGGTCCCGCCTACGCGGCCCTGCGCGACGCCGCCCTGCAGGGCGCGGGACTGCTCGACGAGGCCGACCGGCTGCTCGTACGGGACGTGGTCGGGCGGTGGGACGGCACGCACCCGCCGCTCGCGTGGGACGCTCTTCCGGACCGGTCCCGCCCCGGGGCGCGTCTCGCGCTGCTGGCCGCCCTCGCTCCGTACCGGATCACGGACGAGGACGTGGCGGCGTGGCGTGGAGCGGAGCATTCCGACCATTGCCTGGTGCATCTCGTGGCGTACGGCGCGTTCGCCGCCGTCGACCGCATCGAGAGCGCCCTGCCCGTGCGCCGGGTCCGGGAGGCGTCGTGACCACGATCGCCAACTCCGTGCAGGCCGAGGCATGGAACGGCCCCGTCGGGGCGCACTGGGCCGCCCATCAGGAGCGGTACGACACGATGGTCTCCGGCGTGAACGACGCGCTGTTCGCGGGCGCGGACATCGCGCCGGGCGACCGCGTCCTGGACGTGGGCTGCGGCGCCGGGACGACCACGCGGATCGCGGCACGGCTCGCCGCGACCGGGCACGCGGTCGGGGTGGACATCTCGGCGCCGTTGCTCGCCAGGGCGCGGGAGATCACCGCGGCCGAGGGCGTCCCGAACGCGGCGTACGAGCTCGCCGACGCGCAGGTCCACCGCTTCCCGCCCGCCGGGTACGACGTGCTGATCAGCCGGGGCGGTGTGATGTTCTTCGCGGATCACGCGGCCGCGTTCCGGAATCTGGCACGGGCGTTGCGGCCCGGCGGGCGGCTCGCGTTCGTCTGCCCGCGGCCGGCGGGTCCGGACGTGGAGGAGTCGCGGGCCCTCGGCCTCCTCGCGGGCCTCTTGGAAGGAGCCGCACGGGCCGCCGGACAGCGCTCCGGTGCGCGCGACGGGACGGACCCGGCCGCGGAAGCCGGTGTCCGCACCGGCACGGACCCCACTCCGGTCCCGGACGACCGGCCGACCTGCGCGGCCCCGCGGTCCGCTCACGCCGCGATGACCGCGATGGCCGCGATGGCCTCGCTGGCCGACCCGGCGCGGATCCGCGAGGCGCTGAGCGTGTACGAGGACGTGGCGGTGACGCCGGTCGACACGGAGACGGTGTGGGGACGCGACGCCCCGGACGCGGTGCGCTTCCTGCTGTCCCGCACGCCGGGACAGTCGATCGCGCCCGACACCCGCGCCGCGCTGGAGGACACCCTGCGCCCGTACGAGACGTCCCGCGGTGTCCGGCTCCGGGCGGCGGTGTGGCTGGTGACCGGACGGCGGAGCGTCTGACGGACCGTGAGCCGGTGTCCCGCCGTCAGCGCGCGGGCAGGGTGTCCCCGCTGTCACCGCTCAGGCACGGAGCGAGTTGGCACTTCCGCCCCACAGGGACTCGTGTGACACTGGCGTCCCGTCCGCAGTGCGGACCCTGCTCCGCACCGTCCCCCACGAGAAGTGAGCCGTGCGTTCTCTTCCTCTGCCGCTCGCCCTCACCGCGCGTCTGCTGCCGGTGGCCGTGCTCGCCTCGGCGGGCTGGGCCCTGACGTCCGGCCCGTTCGCCGCTGCCCCCACCGCGGATCACAAATCGTCCCAGAAGAAGACCAGTACGGCGTCCGCGCCGTCGACGTCGGCGGCCACCAAGACGTTCACTGCGTCGCCCGCGCCCTGCACAAGCGTGCCGACGGCCACGCTCAAGTCCCTGGTCCCGGGCGCCAAGACGGCAGGCCAGGAGATCCCGTCGACGGACAAATCGGTACGCCGCACCTGCTCCTGGAACGCCCTGAAGGGGTTCGACTACCGCTGGCTCGACGTCTCGTACGAGATCAAGGAGTCGGACCAAGCGGCACAGAAGGCGTACGAGGGTCGCATCGCGGACAAGAGCGGCGGAGGGGCGGTCCCCGGGCTCGGCGACTCGGCGTACTCCGTCGTGAACCTCACCACCGAGGACAAGCAGCAGACCCGTGAGGGGGTGGTGATCGCCCGCGCGTCGAACGCGGTGGTGATCATCACCTACAACGGCAGCGACTTCGAGACGAAGAAGGCACCCGGCACCGACGAGATCAACAAGGGTGCCATCAAGGCGGCCAAGGCGGCGGTGGCCGCGCTAGAGGACGGCCAGAAGGGCTGACCGTCCTCCGGGGCGTGTCAGGCGGCGGTCTCCTGTCTGCCGCGCAGCAGCATCAGCACCAGGTACAGCACCGACGAGGTGCCGAGGCCGACCGCCCAGCCGTAGTCGGCCAGGGGTTGCAGCGCCGGAATCGGCCGTCCGTCGACCAGCGGGTGGAAGTCGGCGCCGCCGACAGCGAGGACGCCGCCGGTGACGAAGGCGACGACGGCCCGCCAGTTCCACCCGCCGTCGTACCAGTAGCGGCCGCCCGTGCGATACAGGTCCACCAGGTCGAGCCGCGTGCGGCGCAGGATCCAGTAATCGGCGATGAGGATGCCGGCGACCGTGCCGAGCAGGCCGCCGACGAGGCCGAGCCAGGTGAAGATGTAGCCCTGCGGGTCCGCGTACAGCTTCCACGGGAAGATGAGCACGCCGAGCACGCAGGTGACGAGCGCGCCCGCACGGAAACTGATCTTCCGCGGCGCGACGTTGGAGAAGTCGAAGGCCGGTGAGACCAGGTTGGCCGCGATGTTCACGGACAGGGTCGCCACCAGCACGGTCACCAGCGCGTACAGCACTCCCACCACGTTGTCGGTCTTGGCGGCGAGCTGGACCGGGTCCCAGACCGGCTTGCCGTACACCGCCTGCGAGCCGGAGGTCACCAGCACGGAGAGGAAGGCGAAGAGCGTCATCGTGGTCGGCAGGCCGAGGGCCTGGCCCCACGTCTGCGCCTTCTGGCTCCTGCCGTACCGGGTGAAGTCCGGGATGTTCAGGGACAGCGTGGACCAGAAGCCGATCATGCCCATGAGGGAGGGCCAGAACAGCTTCCAGAAGTCCCCGCCCCAGCCGAGCGCGGAGGGCTGGTCGAACAGCGGGCCGAGGCCGCCGGCCTTGCTGCTCATCCACCAGAGCATCACGCCCGCGCCGACGAGCACGAAGGGCGCGGCCCAGTTCTCGAAGCGGCGGATCGTCTCCATGCCCCGGTAGATGATCGCGACCTGGAGCACCCAGAAGATCGCGAAGGACAGCCACATCGTCCAGGCGTGACCGCCGATCTGCGAGGCGTTCGCCCAGCCGTCGCCGAAGAGCTTCCCGGCGAGGAAGTAGATCGCCTCGCCGCCGATCCAGGTCTGGATGCCGAACCAGCCGCAGGCCACCAACGCCCGCACCACGGCAGGGAGGTTGGCGCCGCGAATACCGAAGGAGGCGCGCGCGAAGACGGGGAAGGGGATGCCGTACTTGGGTCCGGCGTGCCCGGTGAGCAGCATCGGGACCAGCACGATCAGATTGGCCAGGGCGATGGTGAGGACGGCCTGCTTCCAGTCCATGCCGACGGCGATCAGGCCGGAGGCCAGGGTCCACGAGGCGGTGTTGTGGGCCATACCGACCCACAGCGCCGAGAAGTTGTAGGTGGTCCAGGTGCGCTTCTCGGTGGGGACCGGCAGCAGGTCCTCATTGGCGTACGGGCCGCTGGGCTGCGGCGAACCAGGGGCGATCTCCACCCGGCCGTCGGCGAGGGTGACTTGGGAGGTCGGCGGTATGGCTGTGGGAGCGGTGTCGGTCATGGGCAGGCCAATCGAAGGAGGTGGGACGGGAGAGGCCGTGCGGGTGGAGCCGATGGGGGGTGCACTCCTTGGGACACCGGCCGCGGTGTCCCGTGACGAACCTGCTCGGAGCGCCCTGACCCCCTTCCCGGGACGGCGGGAAGGGGGAGTTCACAGGGGATGTACGGGGACGGGGAATCCGTACGGGGGACGGGAGGCCGCTAGCCGTTGACGGCGGGGATGACCTCGTCGCCGTACGCGTCGATGGTGGCCTCCTGCGCGTCGTGCATGTCGTAGACGGCGAACTGGTCGACGCCCAGCGCACGGAGCGCGTTCAGCTTCTCGATGTGCCGCCCGGGTGTGCCGATCAGGCAGAACCGGTCGACGATCTCGTCGGGCACGAACGCGGTGTCGGGGTTGTCGGCGCGCCCGTGGTGGGAGTAGTCGTAGCCCTCGCGGGCCTTGATGTAGTCGGTGAGTTCGTCGGGTACGGCGCCGGAGTGCTCGCCGTACTTGGCGACCAGGTCGGCGACGTGGTTGCCGACCATGCCGCCGAACCAGCGGCACTGTTCCCGCGCGTGGGCGAGCGCCTCGGGCGAGTCGTCCGCGGTGACGTACGCGGGTGCCGCCACGCAGATCTTCACCTCGGACGGGTCGCGGCCGGCCGCGGCCGCGGCGTCCTTCACCGCCTTGACCATGTACTCGGTGAGGTAGAGGTCGGCGAGCTGGAGGATGAAGCCGTCGGCCTCCTCACCGGTCATCTTGAGGGCCTTCGGGCCGTACGCGGCCATCCAGACGGGGAGTTCGGCGCCGGGCCGCACCCAGGGGAACCTGACGACGGTGCCGCCGAGGTCGGCCTCGTCGCCGCGCGCGAGCGCGCGGATCACCTTCATCGCCTCGCTTATCCGGGCGAGGGTGTTGGGCTTGCGTCCGGCGACGCGCATCGCCGAGTCACCGCGCCCGATGCCGCACACCGTGCGGTTGCCGTACATGTCGTTGAGCGTCGCGAAGGTGGAGGCGGTGACCTCCCAGGTGCGCGTGCCGGGGTTGGTGACCATCGGTCCGACCGTCAGCCGCTCGGTGTGCGCGAGGATCTGACTGTAGATCACGAAGGGTTCCTGCCACAGCACGGCGGAGTCGAAGGTCCATCCGTAGGTGAAGCCGTTGTCCTCGGCCCGCTTCATCAACTCGATGACGCGGGAGGCAGGGGGGTCGGTCTGCAGGACGAGTCCGAAGTCCATGGCGCCACTCCTGGTCGCTCAGAGAAGGTACTGACAGGTGGAGCGGGGGGTGTAGACGCCGTGCCCCGCGCGTCCGGTGAACTCCCGCTCGGTGATGACCGGTTCGCCGCGCGAGAGCACGGACTCGACCCGTCCGGTGACGCGCTTGCCCTCGTACGCCGAGTAGTCGACGTTCATGTGGTGCGTCTCGACCGACATGACCTGCTCGGCGTGCGGGTCGTAGATGACGACGTCGGCGTCCGCGCCGGGCGCGATCGTCCCCTTCTTCGGGTACAGGCCGAACATGCGCGCCGGGGTGGCGCAGGCGATCTCGATCCAGCGGCGACGAGAGATGTGCCCGTCGACGACGGCCTGGTGGAGCAGGTCCATACGGTTCTCGACGCCCGGCAGGCCGTTGGGGATCTTCGAGAAGTCGCCCCGACCGAGCTCCTTCTGGCCCACGAAGCAGAAGGGGCAGTGGTCCGTCGAGACGACCTGGAGGTCGTTGGTGCGCAGCCCCCGCCACAGGGCCGCCTGGTGCTCCTTGGGACGAAGAGGCGTGCTGCACACGTACTTCGAGCCCTCGAAGTCCGGCTCGGCCAGGTTGTCCGTCGACAGGAAAAGATACTGCGGGCATGTCTCGCCGAAGACGTTCAGGCCCTCGTCGCGCGCCCGTGTCAGCTCCGCGACGGCCTCCTGTGCCGAGACGTGCACGACGTAGAGCGGGGCACCCGCGACCTGGGCCAGTCTGATGGCGCGGTGGGTGGCCTCCGCCTCCAGGAGCGCCTTGCGGACCTCTCCGTGGAAGCGCGGGTCGGTCTCGCCGCGGGCCAGCGCCTGTTCGACGAGCACGTCGATCGCGATGCCGTTCTCGGCGTGCATCATGATCAGTCCGCCGTTCTCGGCGGAGCGCTGCATGGCGCGCAGGATCTGGCCGTCGTCGCTGTAGAAGACGCCGGGGTAGGCCATGAACTGCTTGAAGGAGGTGACGCCCTCCTCCACCAGCAGGTCCATCTCCTTGAGCGTCTCCTGGTTCACGTCGGAGACGATCATGTGGAAGCCGTAGTCGATGGCGCAGTTGCCGTCGGCCTTGGCGTTCCAGGTGTCGAGGCCCTCGCGCAGCGAGCGGCCGACGCTCTGGACCGCGAAGTCGATGATGGTCGTGGTGCCGCCCCAGGCCGCGGCCCGGGTGCCGGTCTCGAAGGTGTCGGAGGCGAAGGTCCCGCCGAAGGGCAGTTCCATGTGGGTGTGGGCGTCGACGCCGCCCGGGATGACGTACTTGCCGGTGGCGTCGATGGTCCGTTCGGCCGTCCACGCCTCGGCCGCGGGAGTGCCTGTCGCGGCGAGGGCGGCGATCCGGCCGTCCTCGATCAGGACGTCGGCGTGGATCTCGTCGGACGCGGTGATGACGAGTCCACCACGGATGACGGTACGGCTCATGCTCCCTCTCCTTCCGGTCGTGCGTGCACTGAGGGAATACCGAAGCTGTCAAGGGCTGGGGTCAACGCTGTTTCCTCGGGGGAATGCCGGTGGGAGGGGCGGGGCCGCGCGGGTCCGCGGGCCCGCCCCCCGTGCGCCGGGCCCGCGGGACGCGGCGTGCCTACGGGGCGGTCAGCGGCCCGTACGTGCCCGGGGCGCGGTCGCGGTAGAACTGCCAGCGGTCGCGGACCTCTCGGAGCTTGGCGAGGTCCAGGTCGCGGACGACGAGTTCCGTCTCCTTGTCGCCTGCCACCTCGCCGACGAACTGGGCTTCCGGGTCCACGAAGTACGAGGTCCCGTAGAAGTCGTTGTCGCCGTGCTCCTCGACGCCGACCCGGTTGATCGCGCCGATGAAGTACTCGTTGGCGGCGGCCGCCGCCGGCTGCTCCAGCTGCCACAGATAGCCGGACAGGCCGCGGGAGGTCGCCGACGGGTTGAAGACGATCTCGGCACCGGCGAGGCCCAGCGCGCGCCAGCCCTCGGGGAAGTGCCGGTCGTAGCAGATGTAGACCCCGATCCTGCCGACCGCCGTGTCGAAGACGGGCCAGCCGGAGTTGCCGGGCCGGAAGTAGAACTTCTCCCAGAACCCCGGGACCTGGGGGATGTGCGTCTTGCGGTACTTGCCGAGGTACGAACCGTCGGCGTCGATCACGGCCGCGGTGTTGTACAGGACGCCGGGCTGCTCCTCCTCGTACATCGGCAGGACGAGGACGAGGCCCAGCTCCTTCGCCAGCGCCTGGAAGCGGCGCACGATGGGGCCCTCGGGGATCTGCTCGGCGTACGCGTAGAACGCCTTGTCCTGGACCTGGCAGAAGTACGGCCCGTAGAACAGCTCCTGGAAGCACAGGACCTGGGCGCCCTGCGCGGCCGCGTCGCGGGCCGCCTGCTCGTGGACCTGGATCATCGATTCCTTGTCGCCGGTCCATGCGGTCTGGAAGACGGCGGCGCGGATCACTCTGCTCATCGGGACCTCCGGTCGCTCGGTGTGCGAGGAGCCTAGGAAGCCCGGACGGCGGCTTTGAGTTGCACCGTGTCACGTCTGAGACGCCCGGCCGTTCCACCGTGTCACCCTTGCGTCGTCCCATGTTTCACCTGAGTCGTCCGGTGTTTCCGTGTCGTTGCCCGTCGTGCTCCCACCGGTGGCGCGGGGCGTGCTCCCGGTGTTGTTGCGCGTCGTGCGCGAGCAGTGCGATGTGCACGGACGCGGCCTGCTCGAAGTCGTCCAGGTCGACGCCCAGACGCGTCTGTATGGCCTCCAGCCGGCGGTACAGGGCGGGCCTGCTGACGTGGTGGAGCTGAGCGGTGCGCGACTTGTTGCGGCCGGTCGCGAGGTACGTCCGCAGCACCGGCAGCAGCTCCTGCTCCGCTTCGGCCCCGCACAGCAGCCCGTCGAGCTCCCGCTCGGCGAAGGACTGGACGTGCGGATCGTCGCGCAACAGCCGGACCAGGCCGCGCAGATGGACGTCCCGCAGTCGCACAAGGACCGGACGGTCCTCGTCGGCGGGGGCGTCGGCGGCGGCCTCGGCGACGTGCAGGGCCTCGCGCAGGCCGCCCGGTACGTCGTCCCAGGCGATGCGCGGGGAGGCGGCGGCCACGGTCGTAGCGGTGCCGGTCTCGTGGCGCAGCCGGGTGGCGAAGTGCGCGGCCAGCGCCTCCGCGTCCTGGTCGCGGGCGAGGCTGAGCAGGACGGCCGTGGCCCCGTCCGCGAGTTCGGCGACGAGCCCGGGAAGGCCCACCAGCCTGAGGACGCGGTCGAGTTGTGCCGGGTCGCCGTCCGGCACGACCAGTGGGACGAACGTCCGCCGGTTGACGGGCAGTCCGGCCGCCCGCGCCCTGGGCAGCAGTTGCCGGACCGGTACGACGCCGCTCACCAGGTCGGTCAGCAGACCCTGCGCCGACTCCTCCTCCCAGGTGTGCACGGAGCCGCCGAGCATCCGGTGCAGGACCAGCGCCTCGGCGGCGCGGTCGGCGAGCAGCCTCCCGGTCGCGTCGTCGCCGCGGTACCCGCACAGCACGATGCGGCCCCAGCGCTCTCCGCGCCCGCCCAGCTCTGCGCGGATCCACCCGTCGCCCTCGCTGCCGCCCGCCTGCCGCGCGATGCGCTCCCAGTCCCGCAGCACGTCGTCCACCGCGGACCGCTCGCCCGCCGTGGCGAGCACCCGGTGTGCGAGATTGGTGACGACGACGGGGCAGGCGGCGTGCCCGGCGATCTCGTCGAGCATCCGTTGCAGCGGGGCGCCCGCGGTGACGAGCCCGGTGAGCGCCGTGCGCACGGCCTCGGAGAGGCTGACGGCCGCGAACTTGCTGCGCACCAGGCGGGACTGCACCTCCTCCGTCAACTCGGCGAAGGGGAACGGCCGGTGCAGCACCACCATGGGCAGCCCGCACCGCTCGGCGGCCCGGCGCATCACGTCGGGCGGTGCGGGAAAGGCGCGGCCGAGTCCGAGGACGACGGCGGCGGCCTCCGCGCGGTGCAGCGAACGGATGTACTCGGCCTGCGCGTCCGGGTCGCCGGCGAGCAACACGCCCGTGGTGAGCACCATTTCGCCACCGCTGAGCATGACGCCCACGTCGGCGGCCTCGGCGACGTGCACCCAGCGCACCGGCCGGTCGAGGTGGCCCGCCCCGGCCACCACCTCGGGCTCTCCGGCGAGCACCCGGTCCAGGGTGAGGACCTGGCGCACCGACAGGGCGGGTTCCAAGGCGGTGGTCATGGCGACGTTCCCCTCATGTCCTTGGCTCGGTTCGCTCCGGGGCGCCGTCGCCCGTGCCGGGGAGGCCGGGCCGTGCTCGGCTCTCCTTCGCCGTGCTGCTACTGGGCGCGCCGCAGGGCGCGCTCCAGGATCGCCGCGCCCTCCTCCGCCTCCGCGACGGTGAGGGACAGCGGCGGCGCGATGCGCAGCACGCTGGTGTTGTGGCCGCCGCCCTTGCCGATCAGCAGGCCCTCCTCGCGCGCCGCTTCGAGGACGGCCGCGGCCGCTTCCGGGTTCGCCTCGTCGCTGCCCGCCTTGACCAGTTCGACGCCGATCATCAGCCCGCGTCCGCGGACCTCGCGTACGCCGTCGAGCTGCGCGGCGATCGCGCGGAGCCGCTCGATGAGCAGACCGCCGACGCGCCGGGCGTTGCCCTGGAGGTCGTGTTCGAGGAGGTAGCCGAGGTTCGCGAGCCCCGCCGCCATCGTGACCGGCGAGCCGCCGAAGGTGGAGATGGAGTTGGAGTCGAGACTGTTCATGATCTCGGCCCGGGCGACGACCCCGCCGATGGACATGCCGTTGCCGATGCCCTTGGCGAAGGTGAGCATGTCCGGGGGGCCTGCGTCGGCGTGCGCCTGCCAGCCCCAGAAGTGGTCGCCGGTGCGGCCCCATCCGGTCTGCACCTCGTCCGCGATCCACAGGACGCCGTGCCGGTCGAGGACCTCACGGAAGGCCGCGTACAGGCCGTCCGGCGGCGTGGTGAAGCCGCCGACGCCCTGGATGGGTTCGGCGATCAGGGCCGCGGGCGGGCGGACATGGCCGAGCAGGTCCTCCAGGTCGTCGACGCATGCCGCGATGAACTCGGCGTCCCCGAGCCCCGCGTAGGGGCCGCGGGTGCGCACGCCGCCGTGGACGTAGAGCGTCTGGAGGGGCGAGAGCGAGGTCGGTGACCAGCTCTTGTTGCCGGTGATGCCGACGGCGCTGAAGGAGCGGCCGTGGTAGCTGTTGCGCATCGCCAGGATCTGGTTGCTCTGCCGGTGGGCGGTGGCGAGCAGCAGGGCGGTGTCGTTGGCCTCGGTGCCCGAGGTGGTGAAGAAGACCCGGGCGTCCGGGATGCCGGACAGCTGAGCGATCCGCTCGGCGAGTTCGACCATCGGCCGGTTGAGATACAGGGTCGAGGTGTGGATGATCCGGCCGGCCTGTTCGCTGACGGCCTTGGTGACCTCGGGCAGGGCGTGCGCGGTCATCGTGGTGAGGATGCCGCCGAAGAAGTCCAGGTACTTGTTGCCCTGGGCGTCCCAGACGTACCGGCCCTCGCCGTGGGTGATCTCGATCGGGTCCTCGTAGTAGAGGGCGAGCCAGTCCGGCAACACCGCCTTGTGCCGCGCGTACAGGTCCGTCACGGCTGCACCAGCCCTTCGTACGCGTCGGGACGGCGGTCCCGGTAGAACGCCCATTGCTGACGTACTTCCTCGATCAGGTCGAAGTCGAGGTCGCGGACGACGAGTTCCTCGGTCTTGTCGCTCGCGGGGTCCCCCACGAACTGTCCGCGCGGGTCGACGAAGTACGACGTCCCGTAGAAGTCGTTGTCCCCGTACTCCTCCTGCCCGACGCGGTTGATCGCCGCGATGAAGTACTCGTTGGCGACGGCCGCCGCGGGCTGTTCCAGCTGCCAGAGGTAGGCGGAGAGACCGCGGGAGGTGGCGGAGGGGTTGTAGACGAGCTGGGCGCCGTTCAGGCCGAGCTGCCGCCAGCCCTCCGGGAAGTGCCGGTCGTAGCAGATGTAGACGCCGATCCTGCCCACCGCGGTGTCGAAGACGGGCCAGCCCAGGTTCCCCGGTTTGAAGTAGTACTTCTCCCAGAAGCCCTTCACCTGGGGGATGTGGTGCTTGCGGTACTTGCCGAGGTAGGTGCCGTCGGCGTCGATCACGGCCGCGGTGTTGAAATAGAAGCCGGACTGTTCGACCTCGAACACGGGCACGACGACGACCATGCCGGTCTCGCGGGCGAGCTCCTTCATGCGGGTGACGGTCGGGCCGTCCGGCACGGGCTCCGCCCAGCGGTAGTGCTCGGGCTCCTGGACCTGGCAGAAGTACGGGGCGTTGAAGACTTCCTGGAATCCGATGACCTTGGCGCCCTGACGGGCCGCCTCGCGGGCGTGTTCCTCGTGCTTGGCGACCATGGATGCGGTGTCGCCGGTCCAGGTGGCCTGGACCAGGGCGGCACGTACGACGTTGGCCATGAGCTGCTCCTTCGACGGGACGTCAGAGAGCCTCTACGCCCGTAGACAAAGGCTGTAGAGGGTCGAAAGTAAGCCCCGGGGAGAGCCTTGCCAAGACCATCGTCGTTAACCCGCTGAGTCGATCACGTTTCTTACCCCAGCGGGTGAGTGACGGCACGGACGCCCCGTCGGGAGCACCTGCTCGGAGGCTGCGGTGGCGGTCGGGCGCCTGCCGGTGGGTGGGTCGGGTCCGTGCCGGTGATCCGCCCGTTGCAGCCCTCGTGCGGGGCGGTACTGGTAGGACCTCGGTGGGTGCGTGGCGCCGTCCGCAACGGGCATGTGATTCACCGGCACGGCCCCTTCCGTGAGATAGCGGCTGCGGGTGCGTTCATCGCGGGTTCCCGCACACCTCTGGGGCCGGGGGGGCACTGTTCAGCCCGTCCGGCGTTTGAGGACGAGGCCGTTCAGGCCGATCGGGGGTCCGGGGGCGGAGCCCCTGGGGCTTGGACGGGTAGGGGCGGAGGGGGCGAAGGAACCGGGTGCGTCCCCCTACCGCGGGCGGGGCCTCGGTGGCGTGACCCTCTCACGCGGGTCAGGCCGTGTGGCCCGCCACTCTGAGGGCGTGGACCAGGTCCCAGTGACGCTCGTCCGACACCTCCCGCGCCGCCTCCAGGAGCAGCGGGACCAGCCGCTGCGGGTCCGCCTCCGCGCTCCGGGCCGCCTCCTCCGGGGTGCGTACGCGGACGTACGCGCCGAGCAGCGCGCGGATCTCCCGGTCGCGGCCGTCCTGCGCCAGGCCGAGCACGGCGGCCCCGATCTCCGGCGCCGGCCGCGCGACGCCCTGGCGCAGCATCTGGCGGCCGTCGGCGCTCCGGCCCGCGGCGGTGAGCGCGTCGGCGGCGGCGACCAGCCGGTCGGCGGGCAGCGAGGCCGCCTCCCACAGCAGCGTCGCCCAGTCCGCGTCGAGGCCCGCGCGGTTCAGTTCGGCCGCGAGCAGCGGGAAGCGGGCGGCGGGCCAGTACGCGGCCTCGACGAGCAGGGCGTGCGCCTCGCCGCTCCGTCCCTCGCCGCGCAGCCGGGTCAGCAGCGCCACGGTCTCGGAGGTGGCCCGCAAGGCGTCTGTGTCCACCGGGGCCGTGCGTGGCTGTTCGGGTTCCTCGGCAGCCCCCGCGAAGCGGGCACCGCGGGGCGTACGCCGGGGGCTCGGTGCGGGCGGGGCGGGCAGCGCCTGCACGGCCTGGGGTACGGCTTCGGGGGCGTCGTCCTGCTCCATCATCCCGGCGAAGCGGGCGCTGCCCCGGGGGCGGCGTTTCGACCGCTGCTTGGGGACGGGCGCCGTCGTCTCCGCCATGGGGCGAGGGCTTCCGGACGTTTCTGCGGGCTCGACCGCGGGCCTCGGGCCGCGCGAGGCCCCGGAAGGCTCCTGGGGGCTCGCCAGGGGCTCCGCGGACGCGTGCGGGCTGCCGTGCCGGGCACTGGCACTGGCACTGGCACCGAGTGGGGCCTGCGGGTCGTGCGCGGCCGCGGGCGGGCCGCTCCATGCCTGCGCCTGCGGGCCGCCGTACCGGGTTGCCAGCGGGGCACTGTGTTCATCTCCCTGCGGGCCGCCGCCGTATCCGGTCGTCTGCGCGGCGTTGTGTGCGGCTGTCTGCGGGCGGCGCACCGTACCCCGCGCGCCCGCACCAGCACCAGCACCAGCACCAGCACCAGCACCAGCACCAGCGTCCCACCGGACGTCATCCGTCGCCGTGGGCCGGCCGTCCGGTGCGCGTGCCGGCAGCGCGTCGCCGCTCGCCCTGGGCGGGAAATCGAGCGCGCCCTGTGCGTGGGGGCGCAGGGCGCGGCGGTCGAGGTCGACCATGCGGCGTCGGAGCTCCGCGCAGCGGGCCGAGGCGCGTTCATGGTCGTCGTGGGCCCAGGCGAGGTCGAGGCGGATCGACTCGGCCTCCTCCACGGAGCCGGCCGACGGGAGCTGCCGGTTCAGTTCGGCCTGGCGTTCCGCCGCGTAGCGCTGTTCACGGAGCATGACGTCGAGCCGGTCGCTGAGGGCGTCGCGGCCGCCCGGCCGGGCGTCGTACGCGGCGAGCGAGGCGCCGTGCAGGGCGCGGGCCCGCTCGCCCTCCTCGTCGGCCGCACGGTCGCCGAACTCGGCGGCGAGGTCCTGGAGGAGCGCCGCCACGACGTCCCAGGGCGGGACCTCCCAGCCGTCCAGGCAGGCCCGCATGCCGTCGGGATCTCGCTGCCAGAAGACCCCGCACCAGCCGCCGCCCTGGTCGAGCCGTGCCATCAGCCCGGTCAGGTACTCGGCGAAATCCCGTATCTGCACCGGGAGTTGTCCTACGGCCATCACACGACTCCCTGCCCGAACGGACCACTTCGGTCCGGTAGACAACACGAGTCGTGTTACGGGACGGCTACGGGGAGTTTGCGGACGGGACGCAGAGGGCTCCCGCACGGGGCGCACGGAGGTGTGCGGCCCGGCGCGGTCCGCGCGTCACGCCGCCACGGCGGGCGCGCACCGCGCGACGAGGTCGTCCATGGACAGTCCGAGCGCCTGAGCCAGCGCCGCCACCGTGAAGAAGGCGGGGGTGGGCGCGCGTCCGGTCTCGATCTTGCGCAGGGTCTCGGCGGAGATCCCGGCGACGGCCGCGACCGCCGCCATGCTGCGGGCGCCGCGCGCCTCGCGCAGCAACTGCCCGAGCTGCTCGCCGCGTTCGCGCTCTTCGGGGGTCAAGGGGGTACGCACCATGCCGCCATTCTAATACCGGTATAGTAATTGGCATGGTGGAACTGAAGACGGACACGTCGATGGACGAGATGTACGAGGCGGGCCAGGTCGTGGGCCGTGCACTGACAGCGGTGCGGGAGGCCGCGGCGGTCGGCGTCTCGCTCCTGGAGCTGGACGAGGTGGCGCACCAGGTCCTGCGGGACGCGGGCGCGAGCTCGCCCTTCCTCGGGTACCGCCCCTCCTTCGCCCCCACGCCGTTCCCCGCGGTCATCTGCGCCTCGGTCAACGACGCGATCGTGCACGGCGTGCCGGACCACTACCGGCTGCGCGACGGCGATCTGGTCTCCATCGACTTCGGCGCCGAACTGAACGGCTGGGTGGGCGACTCGGCGATCAGTTTCGTGGTCGGCACGGCCCGGGCCGCCGACGTGCGCCTGGTGGAGACCGCCGAGCGGGCGCTCGCCGCGGGCATCGAGGCCGCGGTCGTCGGCAACCGCATCGGGGACATCGCGCACGCCGTCGGCACGGTCTGCCGAGCGGCCGGGTACGGCATCCCGGACGGGTTCGGCGGCCACGGCGTGGGCCGCCGGATGCACGAGGACCCGCCGGTCCCGAACGAGGGCCGCCCCGGGCGGGGGCTCCCGCTGCGGCACGGCATGGTCCTCGCCATCGAGCCCATGCTCATCGGCGGCGGCACCGACGGCTACCACGCGGCCCCCGACGGCTGGACCCTGCGCACGAACGACGGCTCCCGAGCGGCCCACACCGAGCACACGGTGGCCATCACGGACGCAGGGCCGCGCATTCTGACGGCCCGCTGACCGGCCCGCCGGGGGTCCGGCGACGCCGCGCCCCCGGACCGCACCGAGCAGGCGCGCACAGCGCGCCGGGGACCGGGCGCGGACGACGCGGGGCCGGCCCTGCCGGCCCCGTCGCCGCACGCCCGCCGTACCGCGCCCGTGGCTACGACGCCGGGCGCACCACCATCGCCGAGCCTCCACCGCGGCGCACCTTCTCCGCCGCGGCCAGCCACTGGCCGTTCGGCAGGCGCTGGACGCCCGTCGCCGCGCCGATCTCGGGGTTCAGCTTGAAGGAATGCCCGATGGCGGCCAGCCGGGCACTGGTCGCAGTGTCGTACAGGCCCGGTTCGAGTTCCGTCTGAGCGGCGTTGCGCTGGCTGGCCCGCGGCGCGGCGATCGCGTCCACCAGCGGCATCCCGCGGTCCACGAACTCGGTCAGGGTCTGCAGGACCGTGGTGATGATGGTCGCGCCGCCGGGCGATCCGAGCGCCACGACGGGCCGGTCGTGCTTGTCCAGGACGATGGTCGGCGAGATCGACGAGCGCGGACGCTTGCCGGGGCCCGGCAGGTTGGGGTCGTGCACCGCCGGGTTCGCCGGAGTGAAGGAGAAGTCCGTCAGCTCGTTGTTGAGGATGAAGCCGCGGTGCGGGACCGTGATGCCGCTGCCGCCCGTCTGCTCGATGGTCAGCGTGTAGGAGACGACGTTGCCCCACTTGTCGGCGACCGTCAGGTGCGTGGTGTTCTCCCCCTCGTACGTCGTCGGGGCGGCCTTCCCGGCGGCGGAGCAGGCCGCCGGGTGGTCCGGGTCACCGGGCGCCAGCGGGCTGGCCAGTACGGCGTCGTCCTTGATCAGGCACGCGCGCGAGTCCGCGTACTTCTGGGACAGCAGTCCGCGCGTGGGCACGTCCTCGAAGGCGGGGTCGCCCACCCAGCGGCCTCGGTCGGCGAAGGCGATGCGGCTCGCCTCTATGTAGCGGTGCAGGTACTGCACGTCACTGGCCTTCGAGAGGTCGGACCGCTCCAGGATGTTGAGCGCCTCCCCGACCGTGGTGCCCCCCGAGGAGGACGGGGCGATCGAGTACACCTTCAGACCGCGGTACGAGACCTTCGTCGGCGCCTGCCGCTTCGCCTCGTAGGCCTCCAGGTCCTTGAGGGCGAGCCTGCCGGGCCGCGCGTTGTAGCCGGAGGCCGGGTCGACCGGCGGTTTGTTCACGGTGTCGACGATCTCCCGGCCGAGCCTGCCGCCGTAGACGGCGTCGACGCCCTTCCTGCCCAGCTCTTCGTAAGTACGCGCCAGATCGGGGTTCTTGAAGGTGGATCCGACGACGGGCAGGGAACCGCCGGGGAGGAACAGCCGCGCGGTGTCCGGGAAGTTCTTGAAGCGGGCCTGGTTGGACTCGGTCTGCGAACGGAAGGTCGCGTCGACGGTGAAGCCGTCGCGGGCGATGCGCTCGGCCGGAGCGAGCACGCTCGTCAGCCGCTTGCTGCCCCAACTGTCCAGCGCGGTCTGCCAGGTGGCGGGCGTGCCCGGTGTGCCCACGCTCAGCCCGCTGGTGACGGCGTCCGCGAAGGCGAGGGGCTTGCCGTTCTCCACGAAGAGGTTCGAGTCGGCGGTCGACGGCGCCGTCTCGCGGCCGTCGATCGTGTGCACCGTGCGGGACTTGGCGTCGTAGTAGACGAAGTAGCCGCCTCCGCCGATGCCGGACGAATAGGGCTCGGTGACACCGAGGGCCGCCGCGGTGGCGACCGCCGCGTCCACGGCGTTGCCGCCCTTCTTCAGGACCTCGATCCCTGCCGCGGAGGCGTCCGCGTCGACGCTCGCCACCGCGCCGCCGTACCCGACCGCGACGGGCACCTTGTCCGGCGTGACGGGTGCGCCCTTCGCCCCGGCGGAGGGCGGCGCCGCCGCACCGACCGAGACCACCGCGGCCGAAACCGCCAGGACCGCCAGATTCCGCGCAACAGAGCGACTCATCCGTACCTCCAGTCATCAGCCGTCCGCGCAGCGTAACTTCAGCGCACCCTCCCCGTCAGGACCCCCTCGAACACCGTTCCGCATTCCCGCTAGCATGCGCGCCCATGAATGACGACGTGCGCAACATCGTCCTCGGCGTGGTCGCCGCCGGCCTCAGTGCCGCGCTCGGCTGGCTCACCCGTACCTACCTGTGGAAGCGCAAGCTGCGCCGCAAGCAGGCGTTCTTCGGACTGCCGGACAACTCCGAGTCGCTCCTCGTGGTCAACCGTGAGGCAGGCGGGCCTGAACTCACGGTAATGCGCCACGACGTGTTCGCGCTGCTCGAACTGTCCGCGCTGATCAAGGACTGCGGTGCGCATGCCCAGGTCATCGCGCACGACACGGCGCAGCAGGGCTTCGGCGAGCGCACCGAGTTCTGCGTGGGCGGGCCGTCGTCCAACCGCCGGATGGCCGCGCATCTGCACTCACTTCTCCCGGGCATCCGCGTCAACGTCGACCCCGAGCCGGGTCCGGACCGCGGAGCCTTCCAGATCGGCAGCGAGCGCTACCGCCTGGAGTCGGGCAAGAGCGAGTACGTGATCCTCGCCCGGCTGGTCGCGGGCCAGGACCGTGCGACGAGACCGGTCTTCCTCTTCTGCGGCCAGCGCGCGATCACCAATCAGGCGGCGACCCGTTACCTCGCCCGCAATCACGAGCGCCTCGCGCGCAAGCACAACAACGGCTCCTTCGTCCTGCTGCTGAAGGTCGTCAACTCCCAGGCGTACGGCCCCGATGTCGTCGAGGTCGTCGCGGACGTCACCCGGGCCGCCCAGAGTCCGCTGCCCACGCCCGCCCCGCCGCGGAGCTCGCACCGGGCCGCCTCGTAGCCGGGGCGGTCCCACACGCGCCGCCGGGCTCCCCGGCGGCACATCTCGTGCCCGGCGTCCAGCACCCGGAGCGCACACTTCGGCCCACTCGGCACTCACTGAATGCACAGTTCAACAATCGTTACTCCCACGTAACTTACCGGTGGGTTACCTCCAGTAAGGGGGCGAGGTTACCGTCGGGTCACTTTGCGCTGACACGAGTGAGGAGTGACCCGTGGGACACGGTCGCAACGCCCTGCGCACGTCCGCCGCCGGTGCCGTCTCGGCGACGCTGCTCGCCGCCGGTCTCGGCCTGGCACCCGCCGCCTCGGCCACCGGCACGCCCGGTATCCGCTTCGTCGACATCTCCGGAGACGGGGGCACGGTCCTCAAGGCCAACGTCGTCACCCCCGCGGGCGCCGACGGCACCCGCAGCTATCCGCTCATCGTGCTGCCGACGAGCTGGGGCCTGCCCCAGGCCGAGTACCTCGTCCAGGCCCAGAAGCTCGCGAACTCCGGCTATGTGGTGGTCAGTTACAACGTCCGCGGCTTCTGGCAGTCGGGCGGCGAGATAGAAGTCGCGGGGCCGCCCGACGTCGCGGACGCCTCCAAGGTGATCGACTGGGCGCTCGCGAACACCCCGTCCGACGCGCGGAAGGTCGGCATGGCGGGCGTGTCCTACGGCGCGGGCATCAGCCTGCTGGCCGCGGCGCACGACGAGCGGATCAAGGCGGTGGCCGCCCTCAGCGGCTGGGCCGACCTCATCGACTCGATCTACTCGGGCCGCACCCAGCACGCGCAGGCCGCCGCGCTGCTGGACGGCGCCGGCGCGCTCACGGGCCGGCCGAGCGCCGAACTCCAGCAGACCTTCAAGGACTTCTTCTCCTCCGACCTCTCCAAGGAACAGAGCCTCATCGCCTGGGGCAAGAAGCGCTCCCCGGAGACCTACGTCGACCGGCTCAACGCGAACGGCGCGGCGATCATGCTCGCCAACGCCTGGGGCGACACGATCTTCCCGCCCAATCAGTACGCCAAGTTCTACGAGGAGTTGACCGGCCCCAAGCGGCTGGAGTTCCGGCCCGGCGACCACGCCACGGCCGAGGCTACCGGGCTGTTCGGACTCCCCAACGACGTGTGGACGGACACCGGACGCTGGTTCGACCACTATCTCAAGGGCGCGGACAACGGCATCGACCGTGAGCAGCCGGTCCAGCTCAAGTCGCGCTCCGCGGGCGGCTACGAGGGCTACCCCGACTGGAAGTCGGTCGGAAAGGCGTCGAAGAAACTCGCGCTGCCGGGCACGACCACCATCCACGCGAACGTGGACTCGGGCGCCGACGGCGGGATCGTGTTCCTGTCCAGCATCCTGGACCAGCTCGCCCAGTTGCCTCCGACGGCCTCGATCCCGCTGCTGCCGCGGTGGTGGGCGGCGGTCTGGCAGTCGGAGAGGTACGCGAGCGCGCAACAGGTGCGCGGCACCGCCAGGTTGCACACCACGGTCACCGCGACCAAGGAGAGCGGCACCCTCGTCGCGTACCTGTACGACGTGGGCCCGCTCGGCCTCGGCAAGCTGGTCAGCAACGCGCCGTACACCTTCCACGGGCAGACGCCCGGCAAGCCGTTCGGCGTGGACCTGGAGTTGTACTCCACGGCCTACGACGTTCCGGCAGGGCATCGCCTCGCCCTGGTCGTCGACACGGTCGACCCGCTCTACATCGAGCACAACCCGTCCGGCGCGCAGCTGACCTTCTCCTCGCCGGCGCACGACCCGTCGTATGTGACGGTGCCCCTGCGCGAGCAGTGATCTCCGGCTGCCGCCGGCCGGGCCTGGCCCTGTGAGCTGCTGCTCCCCCTACGGTCTCGGGGCCGTGGGGGGACCCCCACCCGGCAGCAGCGTCCCTGGTTCGGCCGGTGCCCCGTGCACGGCCTCGGTCTTGGGACCGTGCCGCTCCCGCCGGGCCGCCCCGAGGGCGAACCAGTGGTGCGGCATGCACGTCCCGGTGCGCGACGGCGGGGGCGCCACCGGCACGAGGACGAACGGCACATCGTAGTCGACGTTCCGCGCGAGCGGCTTTCCGGTGCGGACGAGCGCCCTGCCGGCCGGCAGCGGCCGGACCTCATGGGCGCACACGTGTGGTACGGACATGTGCGGCACTCCCCGTTCAGTGATTGAGCATCTCGGAAATGAAGTCCTTGGCGCGGTCACTGCGCGGGTCGATGAAGAACTCCTCGGGGGTGCGCTCCTCGACGGTGCGGCCGTCGAGCACGAACACGACGCCGAGAGACCAGGCCGGCCTCGGCGCGGAGCCGGGCCAGGGCCTCGCCCCCGTCGGGGAGCGGCCGGCCGTCGAGCTCGATCGTCCCTGATGCGATGGTCTCCAGACGGTTGATCGTTCTGTGCAGGGTGGATCTGCCCGGACCCGACGGGCCCGTGATCACCACCACCTCCCCCGTGCCGACCGTGAGGCTGATGTCTTGCAGGACATGTGACTCCCCGAGGTACTTGTTCACGTCGTGCAGCTCGATCAACGGATCGACAGCCATACCGGACCTGCCCGCTTTCAGCTCTGTCGATCACGCAAACTATCGACGTAAAAGGGGACTTACGGGACGACACGCACTCGCGATCATTAACCGTATTTGAGGCTGCATAACGGTCGGATCACGACGCCGGGTGAGCGGGGCCGCCCCGCCTCGCCCCGGCGCCGCGAGGGCACGGCCTCCGGATCACGCCCGGTCAGCGGGGGTGCGGAGCCTTCCGTCATGCGGTGCGCCTCGGACGGCGGTCCCTCTGAGCGCCCCCTCGGACGATCCGATCGTCGGCCTGGACGTGTCGCCGGTCGACGCCCACGGGGGCCAGGGCGCTTCGTTCGGATCAGCTCGGGTCCGAACGAAACCCCTAGGTCCACGCCCCGAGCTTCTCTGGGTTGCGGACCGCCCAGATGTGGGTCACCCGGCCACCGGAGCCGGAGAAGGCCGCCACCGTCACCGTGATCCCGGCGTGCTGGGCCACGAGGCCGGGCTGACCGTTGACCGTCCGCTCCAGGAGCGTCAGGCCGGGAGCCTTCTCGGCGAAGTGGGCCAGGTACCGGGCGATGCGCTCGCCGCCCTCGACCGGGCGGAGCGCGGCGCCGACCACACCGCCGCCGTCGGCCGTCATCGTGGCGTCGGGGGCGAGCAGCCCGACCAGGGCCTCGATGTCCCTGGCCTCCCAGGCCTGCTTGAAGTCCCGCACCAGACCGGCCTGTCCCGAGACCGGGGTGTGCGCGGCACGCACCCGGCGCCGGGCCGACGACGCCAGCTCACGGCAGGCCCCCGGCGACCGGTCGAGGATCTCGGCGACCTCGGCGAAGGGGTACCGGAACACGTCGTGCAGCACGAACGCCACGCGCTCGGCCGGTGTCATCGACTCCAGGACGACGAGAAAGGCCATGTGCACCGACTCGTCGAGCGTGACCTGGTCGGCGGGATCGACCGCGCGGTCGGTCCACTCCGTGCGGTCCGGCAGCGGCTCGGGCACCCACGCGCCGACGTAGCGCTCACGCCTGACCCGCGCCGAGCCGAGCAGGTCCAGGCAGACCCGGGTCGCCACCGTCGTCAGCCAGGCGCCGGGCGAGGCGATGGCCTCCTGCTGCCGCGACGACAGCGCGTACCAGCGGGCGTACGTCTCCTGCACGGCGTCCTCGGCCTCGGCCAGCGACCCGAGCAACCGGTAGGCGATGTTGGTCAGATGCCGCCGTTCGCCGAGGACCGCGCTCGGCTCTGTGGTCACGAAGACCGTCCCCCCTGACATTTTCCGCACCTGTGTCGTCGGAATGGCGCAACCGTACAGAAGATCCACTGCCACGAGGCAGGAGAGAGGACCGCATCATGGCCATCCGGACGACGGCAGTCCCGCGCGGCACCACATTCCTCCAGGTCGCGATCGCCCTGCAGACCGCGACCATCTTCCTCCAGGCCGTCAGCGCCGGACTGCTGCTGACCGCGCACTACGGCCAGGTGATGCACAGCGTCGGTGCGCGGGTGATGTACGGCGCGTCGATGCTGTACGTGCTCGCCGCGGTCCTGGCGTGGAAGCCGGGCGGAGGTTCGCCCCGGCCCGTCCTTAACGCGTCGGGCTTCCTCGCCCTCGCCTCGGCGCAGGTGGTGCTGGGCATCGCACACGTCCCGGCGGTCCATGTCCCGCTCGGCATCCTGATGTTCGGCCTGAGCGTGCTGGCGCTGGCGCGCCACCGGTCCGAGGCCGCCCCTTCCTGATCACGGCGCCGACCGGATCATGCCGCCCGCGCTGCGACCGGACGGCCCGGCGGGAACGGCTCAGGCCTCGGCGGCCTCGGCGTACACCTGCGACAGTTCGGGGACGCCCTGCACGGCCCAGTCGAGGCCGGCCTCGACGACGGGGATCTCGCGGCCGGAGGCGAGCCGCACCACCGGGCTGCCGCCCGACCAGACGTGCCACGTGGCCCCGGGAACGGTGCGCACCACGACGGTGCCGAGATACAGGCCCGCGTCGTTCCCCAGCCACGGCAGCGCCTCGGGGTCGTCGCGCCAGCGCGGCAGGAGCTGATCGAGCGCGGTCAACGAAGCGGGGGTGTCGTCGAGTTCGAGCCCCGCGGCCGAGGCGTGGGAGCGGAGCAGCTCGCACTCCGAGAGCAGTTCGGCCACGCCCTCCGGGTCGTTCTCGAAGGCGGCGGCGAGGCTCTGTCCGTGCTCGTGCGGGGTGCGCCCGAGCAGTCTGTCCAAGAAGCGGATGTTCATGACCGGCCTCTCCGTGGGGTGCGATCTCCGACAGCTCCGCGTTTCCGGTATTTCCAAGAATGTATCTTGCGGCAGTTGATCACGGAATCATCTGAATCACGGCGCCGTCACTGCCCGGCCCGCACATCTCGCCGCGAGCATGGCACGCCACCGGCACCGCACCGTGGGCCGCCGCGAAAGGGTCACGCCACCCGCACCACTCGCCGACGCCCGCCGCGAGCACGTCACACCGCTCGCCGACGTCGCCGCTGCTGCCGCCGCCGCCGCGAACAGGGCACGCCGCTCGCACCTCGTGCCGCCGGCCACCGCCCGGCGCGAAGGGTCCACGTCGCCCGCACCGCCCGCCGCCGCCCGGCGCGAGAGGTACACGCCGCCCGCACCGCACCGCCCGCCGCGAACGCCCCGCACCTCCTCACTCCACCCCAGTGCGACCGGCCCCGGCGACCGTGTCCGTCACGCCCTTGCCAAAGGTATTCATCCTTCGTAGAGTTCAACACAGCATGAGTTCAACACACGTTGACTTTCATGTTCCGCCACCCCACGACCAGGAGAGGCAGGGCCCGTGCAGAAGATTCCCTTCCAGGTGAACGAGGGCGGGATCGTCGCCCTGCTGCCGAACGGGCATGTCGAGTTCCTCGCCGCGTCCGCACGGGAGCCGATCGAGCGCCACAACTCCGGACAGGCCGTGAGCGCCGCGGAGTTGATGACGCACGCGCTGGCCGATCCGCTGGTGACGCTCGACCGGTTCCATCTGCCCGCCCCGGCCATCGCCTTCGTGGAGACGACGAACCTCTGCAACCTGCGCTGCCGCCACTGCTACGCGGACTCCGCGTTCAAGCGCCCCGACGAGATATCCACCCCGCGCATCAAGCAACTCCTCGACGAGTTCGCGGAGATGGGCGTCCTCCAGGTGTTCCTGACGGGCGGCGAGATCTTCTCCCACCGGGACGCGGTCGAGATCATCCAGCACGCCCGCAGCAAGCCCTTCAGCACGCAGATCTTCACCAACGGCCTGCTGGTCACCGAGGAGCGGCTCGCCCGGATCCCGCCCGGCCAGTCGTTCTTCATCAGCTTCGACACCGCGGACCCCGAGCGGACCGTCCGCGGCAAGATGGACTTCCCCAAGCTCCAGCACGCCTTCGAGATGATGCGCAAGCACGGGCACGTGTTCCGCACGGCCATCTCCGTCCACCGCAACAACATCCAGGACGCCGAGGAGATCTTCGACTGGTGCGCGGAGCGCGGGTACCCCCGGCCCCAGTGGCTGGAGACGCACCCGGTGGGCCGGGCGCTGCTCCACCCCGACATGCTGCTGCGCCCCGAGGACGTCGACGAGGTCTTCGAGGTCTACAAGCGCTGCATGGACCGGTACTCCGCCGAACCCGACCAGGAACCGGTCGCGACGCCCGCCGGTGAGGGCCGGCGGGCCGCCGACGAGATCCGCGGAGTGGACACCATCCAGTTCTGCCAGCGCCTGGAGCGCGCCGTGGGCCAGGAGAAGTGCGGCCGCTCGGTCGTCTACGTGAACAGCCGCGGCGACGTGTACCCGTGCAGCAACTGCATGTCGGGGCAGCTCTACCGGGCCGGCAACACCACCGAGAAGCCGTTCGCCGAGATCTGGCGGCACGGGTTCGACGAGTTCCGCGACATCCGCTTCAGCGACCACGCCGTGTGCGGCTCGTGCCCGGTGGCCCAGGAGGACATCTGGTGCCAGTTCCGCTGCCCGCCGCTGGCCCGGAACATCACCGGCGACCCGAAGGGCTGCGGCGCCACCGAGTACCTCCAGGAGTTCACGCTGCGCTCGGGCCGCTACTGGCGCGACCGCAAACAGCGCAACGTACGCCTGACCCTGACGCCTCGTCAGTCGACGTCGGCCGACCCGTCCGGCCCCACCCGACTCCCGCTCCCGACGACGTGAGCGGGCCCCTGTCCCACGGCGGCGCGACCGCTGCCGCCTCCACCGAAGGGAAGACTGCCATGCCCGAAGAGAAGAAGGTCATCCGCATCCACCTGGAGCCGGGGCAGGAGGGCGTGACCCTGAGCGCCGTCGGAGCCGCCTCGGCCACCGCGCCCGCCGAGACCCTGGTGGAGGCCACGAACATCACGGAGGCCACCGTCATCGAGGTCGAGGTCTGATCCCACGCCTTTGCCGAAGGCGACGAAGCGGTGCACCGCTTCCCGGCCCGTTGAGGGGCGGGCCGGGAAGCCCCGCCGGACGGCAGAGGCCCGCACGCCATCCGTTCCTCCCCCGACGCGCGGGCCCGGCCCGCAGCGGGGGACACCATGCCCAGCTCCCTGCGCGGAGCCGGCTGTAGGAGACGAGGTCGCGATGAGCAGGACGGCTGCTTCGGCCGGCACCACAGCACTGCGCCGCCCCGGCGGGGGAACCACGTCACGCCCCGGCACGGGCACCGCGCCGCGCCGCGGCACGGGACTCGCGCGGCTGCTCGACCAGAACCCCGCGCTGCGGATCGGTCAGGACGACTACAACATCAACGTGACGGCCAACTACGGCGACCAGCTGTCGACTTCGCAGGTCGCCGCCGCCATCCGGGACCATCCGGGCGCCGGCCGCCCCGCCCACCTCTACTTCCACGTGCCGCTGTGCGCCTACATCTGCCACTTCTGCAACTACGTCAAGCGCAAGGTCGCGGACGGCCCCGAGGGCGAGGCGGCCCCGCGGATCTGGACGGACCTGCTGCTCGACGAGTCCGGCCGGCGGCTCGCCCACTCCCCCTGGCTCGCGCACGCCCCGATCGAGTCGGTCTATCTCGGCGGAGGCACGGCGTCGCTGCTCGGCACCGAACAGCTGAAGCGGCTGCTGGACCACGTACGCGCCCGCTACACGCTCGCCGACGACTGCGAGATCTCGCTGGAGGGCAACCCGGACAACTTCCAGCACGACGAGCTGGCCGAGGCCTGCGCCATCGGGTTCAACCGCTTCAGCGTCGGCGTGCAGTCCCTGCAGAGCGAGGTCAACGCGTTCGCCGGACGCGGCCACGACGCCGAGATGTCACTGCGGGCCGTCGCCAAACTGCGGGCCACCGGCAGGCCGTTCAACGTCGACATGATGTTCGGGCTGCCCCATCAGTCGACGGCCACGGTCGCGGACGACATCCGGCGGCTCATCGACCTGGACGTCCCGACCATCACCATCTACCGCCTGCGCAACGCCGACCGGGCGAAGATGGGCATCGGCAACCGGGCGTTGTGGAACGTCGACAGCGTCAAGAACAGGCTGCGCGAGCAGCACCTGTTCCCGTCGCTCGGCGAGACGTACGCGATGCGCGAGGCCGTCGTGGAACTGCTGCTCGACGGCGGCTACCACCCGAGCCCCTGCGGCTGGTGGAACCGGCCCGGCGTCTACCCGGACGGGAACATCCCGCGGGTGTCCCGCAACAAGTGGCAGCGCCACGACTCGATGATCGCGTACGGGCCCGGTGCGTACGGCTGGCTGACCGGCGACGGGGACACCGTCGTACAGACCCACAACATCGCCGACATCTCCGGGTACGCGGCCCGGCTCAAGGAAGGCCCGGGTCTGCCGTTGGCCTCCGGCAGGCGGCTGGCGGGCTACCAGGCCATCGGCATGGTGCTCGGCTTCGCCTTCAAGGCGAACCAGCCCGTCGACGCCGGCCGGTTCCGCCGGAGGTTCGGCGTCGAGCTCTTCCACGACGAGCCGTTCGCGGCGGTCTTCGCCGAACTCGTCGAACGGGGCCTCATGGAGCGGGTGCCCGGCACTCCGGAGAGCATCGCCCCCACCCTGGACGGCGAGGCGCTCCACGAGGAGATCATCAGCGTCTACTTCCACCAGCGCATCGGCGGCTTCGCCGAGGCCGTCTGCCACAGGTGAGCCGATGAACGTGCATCAGCGCACCCAGTGGCACCGGGACACCGACGGGACGCGGTACCGCGCACGACGGTCCTTCCCCGCCGGTCCGGCCCGCGCCACCGTCCTGCTGGCCGGTCCCGGCAGCGTCTCCGTCCTGGACGGGCAGGGACGGGACGACCTGCTGCTGGAGCGACTCACCGGCCGGCTGGTCGCCCAGGGCGCACAGGTGCTCACCTGCGACATGCCGGTGCGGGAGCCGAACTCGCCCTCCACGGAGGCCGATCGGCGCACCCGGGCCGGCCGGCTGTCCCGGCTGCTGGCGGCACACCGGCACCTGCCCGCCGGACCGCTCGTACTCGTCGGCTTCTCCCTGGGTGCGCTCGCCCTGCTCCAGCTGCTGCGCTCCGGCGAACCCCGGCAGGCGGACCGCGCGGTGCTGGTCGGCACGGTGATCGAGGAGGACGCCTTCCTGACCTCGCACGTCCCGTCCCTCGACCTCGTGTACGGCAGCTTCGACCTGGTGGGCTACATGGCCGACGCCGACGACGAGACACTGCCGCCCGCCGTGTTCGCCCCGGACATGTACGGCCAGTGGTCGGCGAGCCGGCTGGTCGGGCGGCGCGCCTTCGAGGTCCGCGTGCATCTGCTCGAAGGGCTCGGGCACACCCTCCATCCCTGCGGCCCGGGTCCGTCCCGGGACGCGATCACGGCACTCACCGACCTGGTGGGCACCGCTCAGTGACGGTCAGACGGCACACGACGCAGAAGGCGGCGCACGACATGCTCTCCAGCCAGCGATTCGACAAGATCGCCGAGAACTTCGCGACCAGCGAGGTGCACCGTTCCAGCCCCACGATGGAGGCCCTGCACGAGACGCTGGGCCCGCAGACCGGGCGTGCCGTCTGCGACGTCGCCTGCGGCGCGGGCCACCTGGGTCTGTCGTTCGCCGACGAACTCCCCGCTCGTCTCGTCGCGGTGGACCCGGCGCCGAACATGCTGGCGTCCGTGCGCAGACTCGCGGCGGAGCGCGGCATCACCGTGGAGACGGCCGAGGCCCGTGCGGAGGAACTCCCCTTCGCGGACGCCTCGTTCGACCTCGTGGTGTCCCGCCTGGCCCCGCACCACTTCGGTGACATGCCGCAGGCCGTGAGCGAGATGACACGGCTGCTGCGCCCCGGAGGGCGTCTCGCGGTCATCGACCTGGAGGGCCACGAGGACCCCGCCGTCGACGCGCTCAACCACGAACTGGAGATGCTGCACGACCCGACGCATGTGCGCAGCTACACCCTGGACGAGTGGATCGGCTTCTTCCAGGACGCCGGGCTCAACGTGCCGGTCGCCCGGGGTGCCCAGTCGGAGAGCCGCACCGGGGTGCCCGTGAAGCGGTGGTGCGAGATCGCCTCGTCCGGCGCGGAGGCCGAGCGGGCCATCCGGGCCCGGCTCGCCGAGGCGCCGGCGCGGCACCGGGAGGCCCTCGGCATCCGTCAGGAGGGCGAGGAGTACTTCATCCCCGTGCGCACCTGCATGGTGATCGGTGTGAAGCCGCTCGGCGGGGTGCGCTGAGATGCCGGTGATCAGGCTCTTCTCCCCGGCGCCCAGCCCCGGGGCGGCCGTGCTCGGCGAGCTGGCCGACTCGGTGACGGCGCTGCTCGGGCTGGAGCGCGGTCACTGCTGGGTGTGGTGGCAGCGCCTGGAGCCGGACACCTTCCACCGGCCCGAATGGCACGCGGCTGCCGCGGCACCGGCCCCGGTCGGGTTCGTCGTGTGCAAGGAGAGCTACAGCCGGTCGCAGGTGCACCGGCTGCTGCGGCTGCTCCAGGAGCGGCTGGGCGTCCTGCTCGGCGTGCCGCGCGAGGAGATCTATCTGACCGTCCAGCGGGCCACCGAAGGGGAGTTGCTCGTCCGGGGCCGGGTGTGGTCCCTGGAGCAGGACGCCGCGGGACCGGCCCTGGACGGCGACGACGGAAGGACTGGCATGACCGGTGAACCGATCACTGACCTGGTGCCCATCGCACATGTGCACAACGAGCGGCGCGAACTCGTCGACGACCACTGGGGGGAGGTGACGTCCGTCATCCGGCTGGACGCCGAGCGATTCACCGCGGACGCGCTGCTCTGCCTCGACTCGTTCTCGCACCTGGAGGTCGTCTTCCACTTCCACCGGGTCCCGCCGACCAAGGTGCAGGAGGGCGCGCGTCATCCGCGCAACAACCCGCAGTGGCCGCAGGCCGGCATCTTCGCGCAGCGCGGCAAGAACCGCCCCAACCGCATCGGGGTCTCCCGCTGCCGGCTGGTCAAGACGGACGGTCTCGATCTGCACGTCGTCGGGCTCGACGCCGTCGACGGCACCCCGGTGCTCGACATCAAGCCGTATCTGCGGCAGTTCGGACCGCGCGAGGAGGTCGTCCAGCCGGAGTGGGTGGACGAGCTGATGCGCGACTACTACTGACCACCGACCGAGTGAGGAAGCCATGGCACAGACAGCGGAGCGGGAGCGGCGCGGGCGGCTGCGCGGCGCGGCGACGGTCCTGCTCGTCGCGGTCTTCGTCGACGCCCTCGGCAGCGGGCTCTACATGGCCGTGTCGGTCGTCTTCTTCACCCGGTATCTGCACCTCGGAAGCGGGCAGGTGGGAGTCGGGCTCTCCGTCGCGGGCGCGGTGTCCCTCCTGTCCCTGGTGCCGATCGGGATGCTGGCGGACCGGTCCGGCCCGCGACGCATGCTGATCGCCGCGCATCTGGCCCGGGCGGCGCTGCTCACCTGCTATCCGTTCGCCTCCGCCTTCCCGGCGTTCCTGTGCGTGATGGCGCTGCTCGCGGTCGCCGACCGCGCGGCCTCGCCGCTGGTGCAGGGCCTGTTCGGTACGGCGGTCGGCAAGGAACAGCGGGTCAGGGCCATGGGGCGGGCACGGTCCCTGCAGAACCTGGGGCTCGCCCTCGGCGGCCTGGTCGCGGGGGCGGCGCTGGTGCCGGACAGCGACGGTGTGTACGTGGGCATCGTGTATGCCGACTCGGCCTCGTTCGTGGTCGCGGCGGCCCTGGTCGCCCGGCTGCGGACGACGACGGCGGCCGCGCTCGACGGTGGGCGGCCGCTGCCGTGGAAGCGGCGGTTCAGTGTGTTCCGGGACCGCCGCTTCGCTCTCCTGACCGGGCTCAACTCGGTGGTCAGCCTGCACGTCACCGTGCTGACCGCGGGTGTCCCGCTGTGGGTGCTCGCCCATGACCGCCTTCCGCGGGCGGTGATCGCCTGGACGCTGGTCCTGAACACCGTCGTGGTGGTGCTCTTCCAGGTGCGTGCCACCCGGGGCATCGAGAGCGCCGGGGACGGCGGGCGCGCGTTGCGGCGCGGCGGACTGCTGCTCGCGGTGGGCTGCGGCGGGCTCGCCGTGACCGGGGCGGCGCCGGCCCCGGTCGCCGTCGCGCTGCTGCTCGGCGCGGTCGCCTTCCAGGCGTTCGCCGAGATGCAGCAGCAGGCGGGAGCCTGGGCGATCTCGTACGACCTGGCGCCCGAGGACAGCCGCCAGGTGTACCTGGCCTTCTTCGGCCTGGGGAACGCGGCCCGCAACACCTATGGGCCGCTGGTCGTGACCTTCCTGGTGGTGCGGCAGGGGGCGGTGGGCTGGCTGCTGCTCGGGG
Organism: Streptomyces siamensis; assembly: GCF_039543605.1. Lineage (NCBI taxonomy): Bacteria > Bacillati > Actinomycetota > Actinomycetes > Kitasatosporales > Streptomycetaceae > Streptomyces > Streptomyces siamensis. The sequence continues at coordinate 282,392 of NZ_BAABKB010000010.1, forward strand.
CCCTCGTGCTCGCCGCCGGGGCCTGGTCCGCCCGTGCCGGCCTGTCGGCCGGCCCACCGCCCGTCGCCGGGTCCGCAGGTCGGGCCGCCGCTCCGGCGGCGGCGCCGTCGGCCGACCCGGCCTTCCCGCCGTCCGCGGACCCGGTCCCGGCAGTTTCCGCAGCCCCGGTCGCAGCGCCGCACACGGACCCGGTCCCGGCGCCGTCCGCAGACCCGGCCGCCGCGCCGCACGCGCCGTCATCCGTGCCCCACGTCCAAGGAGGAATCCGTGGCCATCGCTCCTGAGCAGTCCGTCATCGTCGTGGGAGCCGGGCCCACCGGGCTCGCCCTGGCGTGCGAGCTGGCCGCGGCCGGTGTGTCCTGCACCGTCCTCGAACGCCGTCTCGCGCCGTCCACGCAGTCCCGGGCCATGGGCCTGTACAGCAGGACCATGGAGGTGCTCGACCTGCGCGGCCACGCCGACGCCCTGGTGGCCCTCGGCCGGCCGGTGGGCCGGATGGTGCCGGCGCGCGGTGCCCGTGTCGACTTCGCCGAGCTGGACACCCGATTCCCCTGCCTCAACGTCATCCCGCAGAGCCGCACCGAGGAGGTGCTCCAGCAGCGGGCCCTCGACCTCGGCGTCACCATCGAGCGCGACGCGGAGGTGTACGGCCTGACGCAGGACGGCTCCGGCGTCACGCTCCAGGTGCGCACCGCCGACGGGGAGTGGGAGGAGAGCGCCGACTTCGTCGTCGGCTGCGACGGCGCCCACAGTGCCGTACGCGAACTGGCCGGCATCGCCTTCCGCGGCCGTACGTACGACATCGCGCCGATCCTCGCCGACGTGCGGCTGCGCAAGCCGCCGCCGGACGACGTGCTCGTCGTCTCCGGCGGTGGCGGGGTGATGGTCTCGGTGCCGTACGGCGACGGGCTGTACCGGATCGCCGTGGCACGCCGCGACCGGCCCTGGACGCGGGAACCGGTGACTCTGGAGGAACTCGGCGAGGTCCTCACGCGGGCGCTGGGGTTCGATCCCGGACCGTACGAGCCGGAGTGGCTGGCCCGGTTCAAGATCCACCAGCGGATCGCCGACCAGTACCGGACCGGGCGGGTGCTGCTCGCCGGGGACGCGGCGCACCTGCACTCTCCGCTGGGCGGACAGGGGCTGAACCTCGGTATCCAGGACGCGGTGAACCTGGGCTGGAAGCTCGCCGCAGAGGTGCAGGGCTGGGCGCCCGCCGGGCTGTTGGACTCCTACGAGACGGAGCGCCGGCCGCAGGCCGAGCGGATTCTCGCGGCCACCGACCGGGCCACCCGGCTGGCCACGGCCTCGTCCCCGCTGGTGACCTCGCTGCGCCGTGCGGCGATGGCCAGGGCCCTTTCCCACCGGCGGATCCGGAAGGCCGCCGGCGAGGCGATCTCCGGGCTGCGGACCGGGTACGCGCGGCGCGGGGCGTCCGGCGCCCGGCTGTCCGTGCGGGCGGGGCAGCGGGTGCCCGACCTCACCGTGCCGCGCGCCGGAGGTGCTCCGGTGCGGCTGTACTCGTTGATGCGCGACGGGCGGTTCCTGCTGCTCGACCTCGGCGAGGACGGGCGGTGCGCCGCGGTGACCGAGGCGTGGGGTTCCCGGGTCAGCCCGGTGCGTGTCGGTGCCCCGCTGCCCGAACTTCCCGGTGTGGGCGCCCTGTTGGTGCGCCCGGACGGCTACGCCGCCTGGGTGGACGGGACGGGCGACGCCGACGGGCGCGAGAGGCGGATGCGGTCGGCTCTGCACGAGTGGTGCGGTGAGGAGGGACCCGCGCCGCAGCCGGCGGTCAGCGAGGCAGGCCGGGCGGGCGCCGCCGCACCCGGTGCGGCGGCGGCCGCCGAGCAGGCACCCTCGCCCGTCGAGCAGGCCTGAGGGCGGATCGCCCGGTCCCGCCGGACGGTGGGGCCGGGCCCGGGTGTGGGAGGAAGGCCGTGGTGACAGTTCGTTCCCAGCGGACCCGCGAGGCGATCCTGTACGCCGCTCGCGTGCACTTCGCGGCCGACGGGTACCAGCGGGCGACCATACGGGCCATCGCCGCGACGGCGGCCATAGACCCCTCGATGGTCATGCGGTACTTCGGAAGCAAGGAGCGGCTGTTCGAGGCCGCCCTCGACGTCGATCTGGGGCTGCCCGACCTGACGGGCACACCGGTGGAACGGCTGCCGCACGCCCTCGTCGCGCATTTCCTGGCGCCGTGGGAGCAGGACACGGCCGAGGGGTCGCTGCGCCTGCTGCTGCGTTCGGCGGCCACCAACGAGCGGGCCGCGGAGCGGCTGCGCAGCGTGCTGCACGAGCAGTTCACCAGCAGTCTGACCGGTGTGCTGGGCGTGGAGCGGGCGGCGGCCGGCAGCGGACTGGTCGCCGCACAGTTGCTGGGGGTGGCCTTCGCGCGGTACCTGCTGCGGCTCCAGCCGATCGCCGAGTTGTCCGTGCAGGCCCTGGCCGATCTGGTCGCCCCGTCGATGAGGGCCGCGCTGGCCGGTCTGTGAGACACAGGGGAAGGGGCCCGATGCCGTCGGCATCGGGCCCCTTCCCCTGTGTCAGCTGCGCCAGCTCTGCGGCGCACGGTAGGGCGCCGGGCGGTCCCAGAGGGGGACGACCGGCGCGGGCGCCGCGGGCGGCGCCTCGTCGGCGGCGGGGGTGGCCCGGGCCAGGAGGACCGCGGTCAGGGCGGCGAGTTCCTCGGCGGGGAGCGCGCCTCCCCTGACCACGCGGACGAGGGGCGCTGCTGTTTCGGTGGCTGTGGTCATGACGCTCCTTCGGGTGCGCGGTCACTGAGGGGGGTTGCCGTGTTTGCGGGACGCCAGGTCGGCGTGCTTGGTGCGCAGCATGCGGAGCGACTCGGCGAGGACGCGGCGGGTCTCGACGGGGTCGACGACGTCGTCGAGCAGTCCGCGCTCCGCGGCGTAGTACGGGTGCATCAGCTCGGCCTTGTACTCCTTGACGAGCTGGCGGCGGGTGGCCTCGGGGTCGTCGGCGGCCTGGATGCGGCGGCGGAAGATGACATTGGCGGCACCCTCCGCGCCCATCACCGCGATCTCGTTGGAGGGCCAGGCGAACGAGAGGTCGGCGCCCACGGAACGGGAGTCCATGACGATGTACGCGCCGCCGTAGGCCTTGCGCAGGATCAGGGATATCCGGGGCACGGTGGCGTTGCAGTACGCGTAGAGGAGTTTGGCGCCGCGCCGGATGATGCCGTTGTGCTCCTGGTCGACGCCGGGCAGGAAGCCGGGGACGTCGACCAGGGTGACCAGCGGGATGTTGAACGCGTCGCACATCTGGACGAAGCGGGCCGCCTTCTCGCTGGCGTCGATGTCGAGGACACCCGCCAGGACCAGGGGCTGGTTGGCGACGATCCCGACGACCTGGCCGCCGATGCGGGCGAGGGCGACGATCACGTTGGCCGCCCAGCGTTCGTGGATCTCCAGGTACTCGCCGTCGTCGACGATCTCCTCGACGACCCGTCGCATGTCGTAGGGCCGGTGTCCGCCGGCGGGGACGAGGTCGAGGAGCGGGTCGCAGGGCCGGTCCACCGGGTCCTCGGGGTGGACGGCGGGCGCGGTCTCGCGGTTGTTCTGCGGGAGCAGGGAGAGGAGGTAGCGGACCTCCTCCAGGCAGGTCTCCTCGTCGTCGTACGCGAAGTGCGCGACGCCCGACACCTCGGCGTGCACGTCGGCGCCGCCGAGCCCGCCCAGGGTCACCTTCTCGCCGGTGACCGCCTGGACGACGTCGGGGCCGGTGATGAACATCTGCGAGGTCTCGCGGACCATGAACACGAAGTCGGTGAGCGCCGGAGAGTAGGCGGCGCCGCCCGCACAGGGGCCGAGCATCACGCTGATCTGCGGGATCACCCCGGAGGCACGGGCGTTGCGGCGGAAGATCCCGCCGTAGCCGGACAGCGCGGTCACGCCCTCCTGGATCCGGGCGCCCGCACCGTCGTTGAGCGAGACGAGCGGGGCCCCGGCGGCGAGGGCGCGGTCCATGATGCGGTGGATCTTCTCGGCGTGGGCCTCGCCCAGGGCGCCGCCGAAGATGCGGAAGTCGTGGGCGTAGACGAACACGGTCCGTCCGTGGACGGTGCCCCAGCCGGTGACGACACCGTCGGTGTGCGGCCGGCGGTCCTCCAGGCCGAATCCCGTGGCGCGGTGCCGGCGCAGCGGCTCCACCTCGGTGAACGTGCCCTCGTCCAGGAGGAGTTCGATGCGTTCGCGGGCCGTGAGCTTGCCCTTGGCGTGCTGGGATGCGGTCGCCTTCTCGTCCGGGCCGCGGCGGACCTGCTCGCGCAGTCCGCGCAGCTGCGCCACGCGTGCCCTGATGTCGGGGGCGGCCGGGTCGTCGGCGGTCACGGCGCGAGGGGGCCGACACGGCCGCCGACGGTGAGGAGGTGGGGGACGGCGGGGTCGGCGTCGGGCGCGGGCGCGCCCGCTCGGGGCTCCATCGACCAGTTCAGCAGGGCGATGCCGAGGCTCATCCCGCCGCCGAACGCTGCGAGCACGACGAGGTCTCCCGGTGCGGCGGCTCCGCTGCGGTTCATCTCGGCGAGGGTGATCGGAACGGAGGCCGCGCCGGTGTTGGCGTAGCGCTCCAGGGTGAGGTGGAGGGCGGCGCGGTGCAGGCCGAGGTCGGGCCAGAGTTCGGCGAGCATGATGCCGTTGGCCTGGTGCGGGACGAAGTGCTGTACGGCGTCGGCCGGGACGCCCGCCCGGCGCAGCAGCCGGCCGGTCTCGTGCGGCAGGGTGCGGGTGACGAAGTCGCGCACGCCCCGGCCGTCCATGCGGAAGTAGTGGTCTCCGTCGGTCACGGTCTGCGGGGAGGGCGGGCGGCGGCTGCCGCCCGCGGTGACCTCGATCAGCCGGTGCGCGTCGCCGCGGGAGACCAGCGATATCTCGCGCAGGCCGAGTCCGGGGGCGACGGGCCCGAGTACGGTCGCGCCGGCGCCGTCCCCGAAGAGGGCGGCGGTGCGGCGGTCCCCGTAGTCGAGGATGCGGGAGTAGATGTCGGCGCCGATGACGAGGCCGTGGCGCGGCTCGCCGTCGGGAGCGTCGCCGAGCAGTTTCTCCACGGTCTTGAGCGCGTAGACGAAGCCGCTGCACACCGCGTTGACGTCGAAGGCGGCGGCCCGGCGGGCTCCGATGCGGTGCTGCACGAGGGCGGCCGTGGCGGGCTGCGGATGATCGGGGGTGGAGGTGGCGACGACCACGTAGGCCAGCTGATCAGCCGTCAGGCCCGCACTCTCCAGGGCGCGTTGCGCCGCCGCGACGGCGAGGTCCGAGGTGGCCTCGTGCGGGGCGGCGCGGCGGCGCTCGCGGATTCCGGTCTTGCGGACGATCCACTCGTCGGTCACGCCGGCGCCGTGCCCGATCTCCGCGTTGCTGATGATGGCCTCGGGCAGGTAGGAGCCCACTCCGATGATGCCGATGGACTGCACGATTCCTCCTCGGGCAGCGGCGAGCCACTCCTTAACTCACCAGGCGTTGAAATCATCGCAGAGCCGCTTGACAAATTCAACACCGAAAGAGTTCACTGACGCATGAATTAATCGGCGCGCACCGCCCGCCCCGCCGACCGAGACGCCCCACACCAACGGGAGTTGCCGCGATGACCGCCACCGACACAGCGACCACGTCCGAGGCCCGCGCCGAGGCGACCCAGGCCCTGATCTCCGCGGGCCGCACCCTCTTCACCCGGCTCGGATACCGGCAGACCGCCTTCGCGGAACTGGCCGCCACGGCCGGCCTCGACGAGGACCGCGCGCGCGAACTCCTGCCCGACAAGGCCGCGGTCTTCGGCGCCCTGGTCGAACGGACCGTCAAGGTGGCCGGAATTCTTCGCCCCTCGGTGACCGAAGGCGTCGACGAGGACCTGCCCGTCCGCCTCGCCCGCACCTATCTGTCGCTGTGGGAGCCCGGCGAGGAGGACTCCCCGATGGTCGAGCTCTACCGGGTCGCACTCTCCGACCAGGAAGCTTCCCTGATACTGCGCGACCGGGTCAGCAGGGCCCTGAACAGCCAGGTCGACCACGAGCTGCCCGGCGCCGGGGCCGAGCTGCGCACCGCGCTCTTCGGGGCGCAGCTCGGCGGAGTAGCCTTCGTGCGACACCTCATGAGGGTGGACTCCGTCGCCGCGGCGGACCTGGAGACGGTCGTCGAGACGATCGCACCGGGACTGCGGCAGACTCTGCTCGGGAGCGACACCACGCGATGACCACACCCCGGCCGCGTCGGTGAACACCACCCGGACCGGAGTCGTCGCGCACGCCAACGCCCGGACATGACCATGTACTTGCCGAGCGCTTCCTGTGGATGGAATCCCGGGGGACCGCCTGATAGGATACTTTTCACTACTCAGTGAATTATTCGCTCACGGACCCCCCGAAGTGCAGTGATCCCATGACATCCAGGCGCACAGACGGTTCGCCCACCCCCGCCCGCAAGCCCGGCTCGCCTCGGCGGGCCGCCTCTCCCGCAGCGAAGAAGCCGCGCCCGGTGCGTGCGCGCAGCGGGCGCCGGCCCGGTGACAGCGGCACGAGAGAACAGATCCTGGAGTCGGCGCTCCAGCTCTTCGCCGACCGCGGCTACGCCAGGACCACCATCCGCGCCATCGCGGAGGACGCCCAGGTGGACCCGGCGCTGGTGCACCACTTCTTCGACAACAAGGAAGGCGTGTTCGACGCCGCGGTGAACTCGCCGCTCAGCGTCTCCTCCGTCTTCGACGAGATGCCCCCCTCCGTGGAGGAGACGGGCACCTCGGAGGCCTCCTGGCTCGCCCGCGCGTACCTGACCTTCTGGGAGAACGAGGAGACCCGGCACGGCATGACCGCCATCTACCGGGCCGGCCTCGCCGACAGCGCCACCTCGGAGACGCTGCGCGCCCGTGTCGAGGCGAGCACCAAGAGCTGGGCTGCGAGTTCGGGCTACAAGGACCGGCCGGACGCGGAGACCCGCGCCGCCCTGGCCTCGGGCCACCTCGTCGGCCTGGCCCTCATGCGGTACGTGCTCAAGATCCACCCGCTGGCCTCGATGGACTTCGAGGAGTTCCTCGCCTGGGTCGTACCGGCCCTGGAACAGCGTCTGTCCAGCGAGCTGGAGCCGCGCACGGCTCCGGCGCAGGACTGACGCGCGCGGCACGGAGCCGGGCTTCGGGCCCGGCTGTCACGTCGTACGCCCTTGCGGGCCGGGGTCGGCGGCAGGCCCTGCGGGATCGCCGGTCGCCACCGGGCCGGAAGGGCGTACGGGACGGCGCGCCCGGGGGCGGTGGTCGTGCGGTACGGCGGTACGGGGGCCGCGCGTCACGCACGGGCCCGCCCCCGCGTGGGCGACGCCGGTACCGGTGCCTGCCGCGGGTGCGGATTCGGGCACGGGCACCGGTGCGGGTACGAACGGACGGCCGACACGGTCGCGCGCGCCGTGGGGGTGCGACCGATACGGTCACGGATCCGTGCGGGTGCGGCCGACGCGGTCACGGATGCGCGCGGGTGGGGCGGCCGCGGTCACCGGCCCGTGCGGGTGCGGCCGACGCGGTCGAGGGACCGGGGTGTACGGCCGGTGCGGTCGCCGGGCCGCGCGCACCGGATCGGCGCGGTCGCGGGAGCGGAGGGCGAGAGTCGGGGCGAAGGCCGGTGCGGTGTGCGCTGCGCCTCGACGGCCCGACGCACACGGCGATGTGACCGTGTGTCAGGCGGGTGCCCATTGCGCGAGGCGCGCCGGCCGGGGTCACTGCCAGGGTCGCCAGACGGCCCGGGCCGCGAACAGGGAGACACCTGGGCCGGCCGCGAGGACGAGCCCGTGATCGCCCTCGGCGGGCGACTTGACGAAGGTCCGTTCCAGGACGTCGAGGACCGAGACCGAGCCCACGTTGCCCAGTTCGCGCAGCGAGTCGCGGGCCAGGTCCACCATCGCGGGGTCGCAGCCGAGGCCACCGACGATCGCGTCCAGGATGCGGGGGCCACCGGTGTGCGAGACCACGAAACGCGGCACGGGGTCCGTGCCGGGCGGCGCGACGCGCTCCAGCCATTCGAGGATGCGCGGCATCGTGCCCTCGATCACGTTCCGCAGCTTCGGGGAGTTGTAGGCATGCAGCCCGTCGCCCTCCGTACGGCTGCCGACCAGGTCGCGGCTGTCGGGGTGGAGGTACTCCCAGGAGTGGGTGAGCTCCATGCGGGGGCCCTGGGCCTCGGGACGCACGACGCAAGCGCCGGCCGCGTCGCCGAACAACCCCTTGAGGATCATGCCGTCGAGGCCGGTGTCCCCGCGGTGCAGATAGTGGCTGAACACGTCGGCGCAGACCACCAGGACCGTGGCGCCGGGGTGGGCCGCCACCATGTCCATGGCCCGGACCAGCGCGAACACCCCACCGCCGCAGCCGACCTGGGTGACGGGTATGCGCCGCACCGACGGGGGCAGGTCGAGTCGTTCCATCAGGAGGACGTCGAGCCCCGGCATGGTGTGGCCGGTGGCGCTGAGAACGACCAGGCCGTCGATGTCGGCGGCGGTCAGGCCCGCCTCGACAAGGGCTCCGCGCGCCGCCTTCTCCGCCAGGTCCAGGCTGTCCTCCAGATGCCTGCACGTACGCTCCGCGAGCGGCAGGGTGTCGTCGAACTGCTCCTCGAGCGGCCGGGTGTACCAGCGCGCACGGACCGTGGTGGACCGGATGACCCGCCGGGCGACGGCGAGACCGGGATGACCCTCGTACAGCTCCGTGATGCGGTCGAGCAGTTCGTCGGTGGTCACTTGATGGCGCGGCAGCGTGACGACGGGCGCGGTGACGACGGACATGGGACCTCCAAGAGCTCTCGGACAGGTGCGAACTGGGAACGAGCCCGCTCAGGACGGGGCGGCGACGGCCCGGATCATCCGAGCGTGGTGCCGGCCACCGGTGCGTTCGACAGCTCTCGCCATGGAAGTCTGCGCACGCGAAACACCCCCCAGGTGTCGACCGTGCTCCCCCCGTTGGGAGCGCCGTACAGCGCGGATGGAATACGTCGAGCTCGATGGCGCATGACGTTCAAGAACATTGGTTCGCGGCACTCCCCGCGAGCGCGCAGAGGACGGTGGGGGCGTCCGGGCACAGCCCGGAGCACGTCCGTCGGCGCTTCCCGAGGCCCCGTGCGGTGGGCCCGGCGGGTGAAGCCAACGTGACCGTACGCCAGCCGAGTTGATGCCAGCAAGCCCCTATTTCAACAAGCGTGGAATCCACAGGAAGACCGTCCCACCTTCAACTTTCCCCCTCTTCCACCCCCTCGGAGCACATGACTTCAGGCCAGATATCAACAACCATTGAAATCATTACGCGTTGAGTTTACTCTCGGTTCCGTGCCCACCGTCCCCGCCCACAACGAGGAAGGGCTGACCGCCATGCACGCACCGGCGCACCACCGCGCGGACATCGACCCCTGGGTGGAGCGCGCGGCCTGCCGTGACACCGACCCCGAGACCTTCTTCCCACCCGCCGGCGGCACGGACGAGGACCGGGAGAGCCTCGCCAAACAATGGTGCGCCGCCTGCCCCGTGGCCCGGCAGTGCCTGGACGAGGCGCTCCGCAACGGCGAGAGCACCGGCATCTGGGGCGGACTCAACGTCCGCGAACGCCGCGAACTGCTCCGCGTCGCCGCCACCCTCGGCACGATCAGCTCCGAACTGGCGGCGTTCCTCGCGAACGGCGGCCGGCGCATCGAGACGCACCCACGACAGCGACCGGCGTACGTGTGGTTCCTGCGGCGCCGCGGCTGGAGTCCCCGGCGGATCGCCGGCGCGCTGGGACTGACCTTCGGCCAGGTCCAACAGGCCTGGCGCACGGCCGAGTCGGCGTCCGTGTACGTTCGGTTTCCCGAGGAGCGCGCCGCGGGCCCCGCTGCCCACAGGCCGCGTACACGCAGGACCGGGGCTCTCGCCACCGGCCATGGCGGGGCGTCATGACCGCCCTCGCCCTCGACGGACCCCGCCACCTGGCCGGACCGGTCACCACCGACGACGGCGCCGAGATCGCCGTCTACGCGCACGGCGATCCCCACGCGCCCGTCACCGTCCTGCTGTGCCACGGCTGGACGACGTCCGCCCGGGACTGGCGGCCGCACATCGACGCACTGACCCGGCCCCGCCAGGGTTTCCCGGCGGTACGCGCGATCAGCTACGACCAGCGCGGCCACGGCCGTTCGACGCGCGGCGGCGCCGTGCTCGACATGGCGCTCCTCGGCCGGGACCTCGGCCGTGTGATCGAGGAGACCGTCCGGGACGACTCCGGCGTCGTGGTCCTCGGCCACTCCATGGGCGGCATGGCCATCCAGCAGCTGGCCGCCCGGCAACCCGCCCTGTTCGGGGCGCGGGTGACCGCGGTGGGCCTGGTCTCCACCTGCCTGAACGAGGTGGCCGAGGGCCTCACCGTCCCGGCCGACCGGCCCGGGGCGGCCGTGCGCCGGCTCACCCGGGCCCGGCAGCGGCTCGCGGACGGGCTGATGCGTTCACCGCGCTCGGCCAGGACCGTGCACCGGCTGCTCACCGGGCCGCTGTCGCACCCCAGTTCCGCGCCCCTGTGGCGGGCGGCGCTGGGAGCCGGGCCGCACACCGAGACGGTCCGCGAGGGAGCCCGCGCCTTCCGGGACATCCCCGCGATGGCCATCGCCGAGTTCTACGCCGCCCTGACCACCCACGACTGCGCGGGCCGCCTCGGCGCGCTGGCCCGGGTGCCCGTGCGCATCCTGGTCGGCGCCCTGGACTGTGTCACCCCGCCCGCCCAGGCGCGACGGCTCGCCGCGGACATACCGGGAGCGGTGCTGCAGACCGTGCCGGGGCAGGGGCACGACCTGCCGTACGAACGGCCCGTGCTCGTCGTGGAGACCGTGCACGCACTGCTGCGCGAGATGTCCCGGAGCCGGCCGGCAGAGCTCGCCCTGTCCGCCGCGGGCGCCCGGTGAACCGCCCTCCGCGCTCCGGCCCGACAGGTGAACCCGCCCTGCGCACCGATGTTCTGACGGCTCGTCGCATCGTCGTCAAAGTGGGCTCCTCCTCGCTCACCACCGCCTCCGGAGGCCTCGACTCCGACCGGGTCGACGCCCTGGTGGACGTCCTCTCGCGGTCGCGGACGACCGACACCGAGGTCGTCCTCGTGTCCTCGGGCGCGATCGCCGCGGGACTCGCCCCGCTCGGCCTCACCGAGCGGCCCCGGGACCTGGCCAGGCAGCAGGCGGCGGCCTGTGTCGGCCAGGGCCTGCTGGTCGCCCGCTACACCGCCTCCTTCGCCCGCCACGGGCTGCGCGTCGGCCAGGTCCTGCTGACCGCCGACGACATCAGCCGCCGCGCGCACTACCGCAACGCGTACCGCGCGCTGGCCCAGGTGCTCGCCATGGGTGCCGTTCCGGTCGTCAACGAGAACGACACCGTGGCCACCGCGGAGATCAGGTTCGGCGACAACGACCGGCTGGCCGCGCTCGTCGCCCATCTCGTCCGCGCCGACCTGCTGGTCCTGCTCTCCGACGTCGACGGCCTGTACGACGGCGACCCCCGCAGGCCCGGGTCACGGCGCCTGCGGGAGATCCGCGGCGGCCAGGACCTCGTGGGCGTGGAGATCGGCAGCGCGGGCAGCTCGGGCGTCGGCACCGGAGGCATGGTGACCAAGGTGGAGGCGGCCCGCATCGCCACCGACGCGGGGATCCCCGTCGTCCTCACCGCCGCGCGGCACGCCGCGGACGCACTCGCCGGACGCGAGACCGGCACGTTCTTCCACCGCACCGGGGAGCGGTCCGCCGACCATCTGCTCTGGCTGGAGCACGCGAGCAGCCCGCGCGGCACGGTGCGGCTCACCCCGCCCGCGGCCCGGGCCGTCCTCCAGCGCCGCGGGCCACTGCTCGCCGACGGCGTGACGCACGCCGACGGGGACTTCGTGGCCGGCGACCCGGTCGAGCTGCTGGACGAGAACGGGCGGGTGGTGGCCCGCGGGCTGGCCGGCCTGGACGCCCGCGAACTGCCCCGGCTCCAGGGCCGTTCCACGCGTGAGGTCGTCCATCAGGACGACCTGGTGCCGCTGGTACGGCCCGCGCCGTCCGGCGACGGGGCACCTGCGCCCGCGCCGGCCCGCGTGCGTGTCCGTATCCGGACTGCGGCGGAGTACGCCCGCGCGGGCACCGCGCCGGACCGCCCCGGCGACTGAGCAGCCCGTCACGCGCACACGTGTCGTCGTCCGCACGGCAGCCGAGCAGGTACCGCGCGAGGAACACACTCGACCGCATCGGCCGCCGAGCCGCCCCGCACACGTGTGCCTGCCCCGGCGCCACCCCGTCGTGCACGGTGCGCGGCACACGCGCGCCCCGGCCGTGCGTCCGGCGGCCGGTGCGGGAGTGTCCTCTCGACGCTCCCGCGCGGGGCGGAGTCCCGAGTCCAAGTCATCGGCCGCACACCTCCGTTGAAGGTCCGAGCGCCGGTGCACGGCGGAGAGGGCGGTGGTCGCCCCTCTCGGGGTGACCACCGCCCTCCCCGGCCGGACACACAGGTGTCGCGCCCGCCTCCCGGTCCGGAGGCGGGCGCGGGCGCGACACCCCGCGCGGGGCCTAGTCGATGCCGCGCACGATGTGGAACTCGGCCGGGTCGTCGTCGACCCCGGCGAGCACCAGCCTCGGCCGTGGCGCCGGCAGCACGTGCCGTTCCCGGCGCGGCTGCTCCTCGTAGAGCAGCCGGCCCGCGGGTTCCGTCGCGGTGATGATGCGTACGTACATGACCGGACCTCCCGATCTAGGGCAGCGGGGCGGCGGCTCCGCCCCGGATGTGCCCGTCGCCCACGAGGACGTACTTGGTGGTGGTCAGCGCGGTCAGCCCCATCGGGCCGCGCGCGTGCAACTTCTGTGTGGAGATGCCGAGTTCGGTACCGAGCCCGATCTCGCCGCCGTCGGCGAAGCGCGTGGAGGCGTTGACCGCGACGACCGCCGTGTCCAGGGCCGCGACGAAGCGGCGCGCGGCGCTGTGCGAGTCCGTGACGATCGCCTCGGTGTGTCCGCTGCCGTGGCGCCGGATGTGGCGGACGGCCGCGTCGAGGGAACCGACGACGGCGGCGGCGAGGTCCAGGGAGAGGTATTCGCGCCCCCAGTCCTCCTCGGTGGCGGCCACCACCGACGGGTGGAGGGACCGTACTCGTTCGTCGCCGTGCACGGTCACTCCGTGGTCCGCGAGTGCGGACAGCGCCCGGGGCAGGAAGGCCGGTGCGACCTTCTCGTGGACGAGCAGCGACTCGGCGGCGTTGCAGACGGAGGGCCGCTGCGTCTTGGCGTCGAGCAGGATCGCCAGGGCCTTGTCGAGGTCGGCGTGTTCGTCCACGTACACATGGCAGTTGCCCACGCCCGTCTCGATGACCGGAACCGCGGAGTCGCGCACGGTGGCCTGGATGAGGTCGTGGCCGCCGCGCGGCACGAGGACGTCCACCAGGCCGCGCAGCGACATGAGTTCGCGGACGCTGTCGTGGGTCGTGCCGGGCACGAGCTGGACGGCGTCGGCGGGCACGGCGGTGTCGGCGAGGGCTTCCCGCATGGCGTGCACCAGGGCCGCGTTGGTGTGCCGGGCCGTGGAAGAGCCGCGCAGGAGGGCCGCGTTGCCGCTCTTGAGGCAGAGCAGCGCGGCGTCGACGGTCACGTTCGGGCGCCCCTCGTAGATCATGCCGACGACTCCGAGGGGGACCCGTACGCGCCGTACCTCCAGGCCGTTGGGCATGACGGAGCCGCTCGCGGTCCCGCCGACGGGGTCGGGCTCGGCCGCCAGTGCGTCCGCCGTCCGCGCGAGGCCGGCGAGCTGCCGTTCGGTGATCGTGAGGCGGTCCAGCACGGTCGCGGACCGCCCTGCGTCGCCGGCCTCCCGCACGTCCTGCCGGTTCGCGGCGAGGATCCACGGGGCCCGCGAGGTCAGCCCGCGGGCGACGGCGGTGAGCGCGGCGTTCCGCTCCGCTCCCGTGGTGGTGGCCAGCCGGGTGGCGGCGGCGCGGGCGGCCACGGCCGCCCCACGGACGGTGGCCGCACCCGGGCTTGTCGTGCCCGGGGGCGTCGTGTCCTGCGTCGTCGTGCCCTGCGTCCGCGTACCCGGGGGCGTCGTGTCCTGCCCCGTCGCGCCCAGGGCCGTCGTGCTCGGCGTCGCGTCCCCGGTCGCCGGGTCCGGATCCGTCGTAGCGGTGACTCCCCCGGTGCCGACGGCGGTCACCGTTCCGCTCCGTCCTGTGCCGCGGTGTCGGCGGTGGCCGCGGGTTCGCCGGGCGCGGGGCCACCGAGGGCCCAGGCCACGTCTGCGCAGCCGGTCAGTTCGGCCAGCATGGCCCATCCGAGCGCGTCGGCGACGCTGCGGTCGGAGTCCTGGCTCGTCATGTGTTTCCTCCTCGGGGCGGGGCGTCAGCCATAGACCCGGAATCCGGCGCCGGACTTGCGACCCGCGCGGCCGGCGGCCACCAGGTGCCCCAGCAGGGGTGCGGGAAGGGTCCGGGGGTGCCGGTCGGCGTCGTGCAGGACCCGCTGGATGCTCAGCGAGATGTCCAGGCCGATGATGTCGAGCAGTTCGAAGGGGCCGAGCGGATAGCCGCAACCCCGCTTCATCACCTCGTCTATCTCGTCGGCGGTCGCGTAGTGACTCTCCGTCAGCCGCACCGCGCCGTTGAGATAGGGGAACAGCAGCGCGTTGACGATGAAGCCGGGCCGGTCCATGCACTGGACCGGATGCTTGCCGAGCCGGCCGCACAACTCCCGTGCCGCGTCGACGTGTCGGGGCGCCGTCTCCAGCGACGGGATCACCTCGACGAGGCGCATGAGGGGTGCGGGGTTGAAGAAGTGCAGCCCGATCACGTCCTCGGGGCGTCCGGAGGCCAGACCGCACTCGATCACGGGAAGGCTGGAGGTGGTGGTGGCGAGCAGGGCGCCCGGCCGGCAGAGCCGGCCCAGTTCGGCGAAGAGCTGCTTCTTGACCTCCAGGTCCTCGGCGACGGCCTCGACGACGAGGTCGCAGTCGGCCAGCCGGGTCCGGTCGCCGACGGGCGTCAGCCGCTCCAGGGCGGCCTGCCTCTCGGCCTCGGTCAGCTTTCCGCGGCGCACGGCCCGTGCCGTCGAGGCGGCGATGGCCTCCAGGGCGGTCCTGGCACGTGCGTCGGTGCGGCCGACGAGCACGGTGGCGATCCCGCTCTTGGCGAAGACCTCGGCGATGCCGGTGGCCATGGTGCCGGTGCCGACGACGCCGACGGTGCGCAGGACGTGGCCCGCGGGCGGGCCGACGGGTGCGGGCGGTGCGGCGGCGTCCACGGCGTCGGCGGGTTGCCGGTAGTCGTAGAATCCACGTCCGGACTTGCGGCCGAGCAGACCCGCCAGTGCCATGTGCCGCAGTCTGCGGGCGGGCTGCAGCGACGGCTCGGCCGAGCGGGCGGACAGGACGTCCAGGACGTCGCAGGCGGTGTCCGTGCCGATGAGGTCGAGGAGTTCGAGCGGTCCGAGGGGCAGTCCGCAGCCGTGGCGCATCGCCGCGTCGATGTCGTCGCGGCCGGCGAGCCGCTGGTCGTACATCGTGACGGCCTGGTTGAGGAAGCCGAACAGGAGCGCGGTGGAGATGAAGCCGGGCCGGTCGCCCACGGTGACCCGGCCCAGGCCGATGCCGTCGACGAGGTCGTGGACCCGGGTGAGGGCGCTGTCGTCGGTCATCACCGTGCGGCCGATCTCGGCGAGGCCGGCGGTCGGCAGGGCGAGGTGGAGGCCGACGAGCCGTCCGGGACGTCCGGAGGCCGCCGCGAGGTCGGTGAGCGAGAGGGCCGCGGCGGTGCTGGCCAGCACGGTCCCGGGCGGGCAGACCCGGTCGAGGGCGCGCAGCACCTCGGCCTTGGTGTCGCGGCGCTCGGGCACCGCCTCCAGCACCGTGGCGGCGGGTGCGAGTTCGTCCCAGCGGTCGACGAGACGGATGCGTCCGCGTGCCTCGGGGGTCGCGTCGAGGAGCCGCGACAGCCGCTCCTTCGTGCGCGCACCGGGGTCGAGGACGAGGACGGGGTGGCCGGCCGCGGCGGCCCGGGCGGCGATCGCGCCGCCGATGGTGCCGAGGCCGACGACGCCGAGGGTGTCGTGCCGGGCGCTCATGCCGCGACCTCAGTCAGTACGGGCGCCGTGGTACCGGGCCGAGGGGTGCGGAAGCGGTTGATGGCACTCTCGTGGAGTGCGCGGAATTCGGGGGCCGTGACGCCGAGTCCCTCGGCGGGGGCGAGGCAGCGCACTCCGACCTTGCCCTGGTGCTCGTTGCGGTGGATGGACTGGACGGCCCGGGCCACCTCGTCGAGCGCGTACGTCCGGGACAGCGTGGGATGGATCCTGCCCTTGGTGACGAGCCGGTTGGCCTCCCAGGCCTCGCGGTAGTTGGCACAGTGCGAGCCGATGATCCGCTTGAGGCTCATCCACAGGTAGCGGTTGTCGTACTCGTGGGTGTAGCCGGCGGTGGACGCGCAGGTGACGATGGTGCCGCCCTTGCGGGTGACGTAGACCGAGGCGCCGAAAGTCTCGCGGCCGGGGTGCTCGAAGACGATGTCGACGTCCTCGCCGCCGGTCAGTTCGCGGATGCGCCGGCCGAAGCGCTTCCACTCCTTCGGGTCCTGGGTGTGCGGGTCCCGCCAGAAGCGGTAGTCCTCCTCCTTGCGGTCGATGATCAGTTCGGCGCCCATGTCCCGGGCGAGGGCGGCCTTTTCTGGGGAGGAGACCACGCAGATGGGGTGGGCGCCGCCGGCCAGGGCGAGCTGGGTGGCGTACGAACCGAGGCCGCCGACAGCGCCCCAGACGAGGACGTTGTCGCCCTGCTTCATGCCGGCGCCGTTCGGGGTGACGAGCTGTCGGTAGGCGGTGGAGTTGACGAGGCCGGGCGAGGCCGCCTCCTCCCAGGTGAGGTGTTCGGCCTTCGGGAGCAGCTGGGTGGCCTTGACGAGGGCGAGTTCGGCGAGTCCTCCGTAGTTGGTCTCGAAGCCCCAGATCCGCTGCTCGGGGTCGAGCATGGGGTCGCCGTGGCCCTCGGCGTCCTCCAGTTCGACGGACACGCAGTGCGCGACGACGCGGTCCCCGGTGCTCCAACGCCGAACTCCGGGTCCGCACTTGAGGACCACACCGGCGAGGTCGGAGCCGATGACGTGGTACGGCTGGTCGTGCCGGGCGGCGAGACCGCCGAGGCGCGCGTAGCGCTCCAGGAAGGCGAAGGTGGGGACCGGCGAGAACAGGGCGCTCCAGACGGTGTTGTAGTTCACGGCGCTGGCCATGACGGCCACCAGCACCTCACCCGGGCCCGGGGCGGGGGTCGGCACGTCCTGGATGTGGATGGAGTCGGCGGGGCGCCGGTCGCGCAGTTCCACTCCCTCGAACATGCCGGCCTCCTCCTTGTGGAGGACGGCCGCCCGGAAGGACTCGGGGACTCCCAGGGCCGCCAGATCGGCCGGCGCCGAGTCCGGGGACTCGATCACCTCCACCAGTTCGCGCATGGTCAGGCACCACCTTCCGCGGTTCACACTCGACAAGAACTCAACAACTAGTGAACTCAACAAGTAGGGAGTTTTGCACGAAGCGGAGACCCGGGCAAGCCCCGACCCCTTTGCCCGGCACGGCTCTTGACTTCGGGACGGACATCCCGTCGACGCCCCTTGTGTGGGCACCGCGCCGCATGCAAAACTCATCAGCAGTTGAGTTCAACGGGCAGTGAATTAAGTTCAAAACGAGACCATTTCCGATGCCGGAGGACATGCCGTGACGCATCCGCACGCCGCCGAAGCACTGCAAGCCACCGCCATCGCCGGCATCGCCGTCATCCTGATCGCGGGTACGGCCCTCGCACATGCGGCACGACGCATACGCCAGCCCGCGGTGATCGGCGAGATCACCGCGGGCATCCTGCTGGGCCCCAGCCTGCTGGGACTGCTGCCCGGGAACCCGACGGACCGTCTGTTCCCCGACGAGGTACGGCCGTTACTCTCGATGGTCGCCCAGATCGGCCTGCTCCTCTTCATGTTCACCGTGGGCTGGGAGCTCGACTGGACGACGATGCGGCGCAGGAAGAGCTCCGTCGCCGGGGTGACCGCGGGCAGCATCCTCGCCCCGATGCTGCTCGGCCTCGGAGTCGCCGCGCTGATCTACCACAACCACTCGCACGTCAACGGCGAGAAGGTGCCCTTCAGTTCGTTCGCCCTCTATCTGGGCGTCAGCATGTCGATCACCGCGTTCCCGGTGCTCGCCCGCATCCTGAAGGACAACAACCTCAGCCGCACGAAGATCGGGGCGCTCGCACTGACCAGCGCGGCCTTCGGCGACGTCCTCGCCTGGTGCCTACTGGCCGGGGTCGTCGCCATCGTCACCGCCTCCGGCCCCTCCGGATTCACCGACACCCTCTGGATGTCCGCCGGCTACGGCGTCGTGATGATCGCCGTCGTCCGCCCGCTGCTCGCCCGGGCCGTCGCCTGGATGTCCCGTCGCGGCACCGGGCTGTATCTGGCGACCCTGGTCACGGCCGGCGTACTGCTGTCCGCGTACACGACGTCGAAGATCGGCATCCACCCCATCTTCGGCGCCTTCGCCTTCGGCCTGGTCATGCCGCGCAGGCCCACGGCGCTGCTGGAGGAGAAGATGCTCCGCCCCATCCAGCACGCCGGTGAACTCATGCTGCCCGTCTACTTCATCGTCACCGGACTCTCCGTCGACGTCGCCGGCATGTCGCTCACCGCCTGGGGCGAGCTCGGTCTCATCCTCGCCGCCGCCATCCTCGGCAAACTGTTCGGAGCCGGACTGCCGGCCAAGTCCTTCGGCCTCACCTGGCGGGAGTCGACGGGCGTCGGCGTCCTGATGAACACCCGGGGTCTGACCGAACTGATCATCCTCGGCGTCGGGCTCAGTCTGGGTGTGCTCGACCAGACCCTGTTCACCGAGATGGTCCTCATGGCGCTGATCACCACGGCCATGACCGGCCCCCTCCTCCCCTTCGTCCTCCCCCGTTCCCGGATGGACCTCATCGCCAGCCCGGCCAAGACCTCCCCGCTCGTCCGGATCCCCGGTCCGGCCGACGAGCAGGCATCCGACCTGGCCGGATGACCGGGCGCGGTCCGGACCACCGGGCCGCCCCGCCGGTCGGGCTCCGCGCGCCCGGTTCCCGGGCAGGCTCCGCCCTGCCCGCGCCCGGCCCTGCCCGGGGACCGGCGCCCTGCCCGTCCCCGGAGCCGACGGCCGGCACGGCCGCCACGCGCGACACCACCCCCCTTCGTCGCTCGGCACCCGCAGGAGAGGCGACGCACAGACAAGGAGATGGCCCAGGTGCACCCCGTCATCAGCACTCTTTCCCGCGTCTTCGACATGCCGTCGGAGTTCATCGGCGACGAGATGCAGCTCCGCGCCGTGGCCAGCTGGGACGACCTCACCGCCGTGGAACTCCAGGTCCACCTGGAGCACGAGTTGGGCACCACTCTCGACGACCACCTCATCGAGCACATCGACTCGGTCGGCCAGTTGCGCGCCTTCTACGACGACCGGCTCGCCGAACTCTCGTACGTCAAGGCCCCGCCGGACGCCTCCGCCATCGCACCCGCCCTGCCCGGCCCCGTGCCACCGGCCGTCGTGCAGGAGCTCACCGACATCTCCGACGTGGTCGTCGGTGAGACGGGCATCTCCGAGGTCGACCCGGTCCGCGGCAGGCTCGCCTACCGGGGCTACCCCATCGAGGAACTGATCGGCCGGGTCACCTTCGAGGAGGTCGTGCACCTGCTGATCCGCGGCTGGCTGCCCGACGCCGAGGAGCTGAGCGCCTTCAGGGCCCGGCTCGCCGCCGCCCGTGAACTGCCGCCCATGGTCGCCACGAACCTGGTGCTCAACGCCAGCTCCAGCACCTCGTCGGTGCTGCGCACCGCGGTCCCCGCGCTCGGCGTCGCCGCGGAGGCGAACGCCGACCCGGCCGCCCACATCGACCTGCGCGAGCGCCTGGTCGCCCGCATTCCGACGATCTTCGCGACCCAGCAGGCGGCCCGCGCCGGACGGCGGCTGCCGAAACCGGCGCCCGAGCTGTCGCACGCCGAGAACATCCTCTACATGCTCGGACTGCCGCACGACCCGGAGCGGGTACGGCTGGTGGACCTCTGCCTGATCCTCCAGGCCGAACACGGCTGCAACGCCTCGGCGTTCGCGGCCCGTGTCGCGGCCGGCACCGGCGCCGACACCTTCGCCACCATCACCGTCGCGCTCGCCACCTTCACCGGGCCGCTGCACGGCGGCGCCGCCCACCAGGTGATCGACCTCGCCCGCGAGGACAGCAGCCCGGACACCGCCGCCGCCTATCTGCGCGGGCGGGCCGACCAGGCGTCCGCCACCCGTACCCGGCCCGTCGCGCCCGCCGAGGAGGACCCCCGGGTCAGGCCGCTGCGCGACGCCGCCCGGCGCTTCAACGCGGGCCCCGGCAGCGACCGCCTCCTGCGGGTCCTGGACGCCGTACGGGCCGCGGCCCACCCGTCCAAGGGGCCCCGCCCCTATCTGACCGTCGACTGCTACGCGGCCGCGATCTACCACCTGCTGGGCATGCCCGCCGACCTGTTCGTCCCGATGTTCGCGGCGGCCCGGGTCCCCGGCTGGCTCGCCCACGTCGAGGAGCAGCGCGCCCGCCAGGGACGCATCCATCCACGGCTGCGCTACGTGGGCCCGCGCAACCTGCGTCACTCCCCCGAGCAGAACTGACCAGCATCCGATGAGGGAGGGCGCCCCCTTCCCCGTACCCCAGGAGAAGATGTGGAGTTCGGCTGGAACGAGGGCCAACAGGCCCGCTACGACGAGGTACTGGAGGCGACGCGGGCGGCCTTCCCCACGCCGCCCGGCGCGGGCCACGGCTTCTACACCCGCAAGGACTGGCTCCGGCTCGGTGAGATCGGCATGCTCGGGTCCTGTCTGCCCGAGGAGTTCGGCGGGCAGGGGCTCGGCGCGCTCGACACCGCTCGCGTCGTCGAGGCCGTGGGCCGCGGCTGCGCGGACACCGGCCTGGTGTTCGGCGCGGCGGCGCACACCTTCGCCTGCGCCGTACCGATCGAGCGGTTCGGCAGCGACGCCGTACGCCGTCGGCTGCTGCCCAAGCTGGCCGCCGGCCGGCTGATCGCGGGGAACGCGATGACGGAACCGGAGGCCGGATCCGACTCCTCGCGGCTCGCGATGACCGCGACCCCCACCGACGGCGGGTTCGTCCTCAACGGCACGAAGAGCTTCGTCTCCAACGGACCGGCCGCCGACGTGTTCGTCACGTACGCGACGGTCAACCCCAAGGCCGGATTCCTCGGTGTCACGGGTCTGGTCGTCGACCGGGACACGCCCGGCGTCGTCGTCGGCAAGCCCTACGAGAAGATGGGCATGCACTCCTGCCCCGCCGGTCCGGTCACCTTCGAGGACTGCTTCGTGCCCGAGGAGCAGGTGCTCGGCGGCGCCGGCGCCGGCGCGGCGATCTTCCAGCACTCCATGGGCTGGGAACGCGCCTGCCTCTTCGCCCTGTACATCGGCCTGCTCGACCGGCTCCTCGACCAGTGCGTCACGCACGCCCGCGAACGCCGCCAGTTCGGCCGCAGGATCGGCGACTTCCAGTCGGTGTCCAACCGGATCGCCGACATGAAGGTGCGCCTGGAGAGCGCCCGGCTGCTGCTGTACCGCGCCTGCTGGTCGATGGACCGGAAGGACCCGTCCGTGCTGCACATCGCCCTGTCGAAGCTGGCCGTGTCCGAGGGCGTCCTGGCCTCCGCCGCCGACGCGGTCCGGGTCTTCGGCGGCCGCGGCTATCTGCGCGAGGAGGGCATCGAGGCCGCCCTGCGCGACGCCGTGCCCAGCACGATCTTCTCCGGAACCTCGGACATCCAGCGTCAGTTGATAGTGAAGGAGATAGGACTGTGAGGCTCCACCAGCTCGTCATCGACTCGGCCCGGCGCGCCCCGGACGCCCCGGCCGTACGCTCCTCCCAGGGGGTGTTCAGCTACCGCGAGCTGGACGACCTCGCCGACCGGTACGCGGCGGCACTGCACCGTCGTGGGGTACGCCCCGGCGACCGCGTCGTGCTGTGGACCCACAAGACCCTCGACGCCATCGCCCTCATGCAGGGCGCGCTGCGCATCGGCGCGATCTACGCGCCGGTCAGCGCCAACAACCCGGCCGCCCGGGTCCGGCGGATCGCGGAGGGCTGCACCCCGGCCCTGGTGGTGGCCGACGCGGACGGGATCCGCCGCGCGGCGGACTCCGGCTGGGACGAGGCCCTGCCGATCGCCTCCTTCGCCGAGGTGCGTGCGGAGGCACCGCCCGAGGACGCTCCGCCGCCCTACGAGAACGAGCCCGACGAGCCCGCGTACATCCTGTACACCTCGGGCTCCACCGGCGACCCCAAGGGCGTCTGCATCAGCCACCGCAACGCCCTCTCGTTCGTCGAATGGGCCGCCGGCGAGGTCGGCGTGACCGCCGACGACCGGCTCTCCAACCACGCGCCGTTCAACTTCGACCTGTCGGTCTTCGACCTGTACGCCACCTTCCTGGCGGGCGCGTCCGTGGTCCTGGTGCCCGAGGGCCTCGCCTACGACCCGGCCCAGCTCGGCGCGCTGCTGCGCCGCGAGAGGATCACCGTCTGGTACTCGGTGCCGTCCGCGCTCGTCCTGATGATGCAGCGCGGCGAACTGCTCACCGGCGAGCCGCCGCAGGACCTGCGGGTGTGCGTCTTCGCCGGGGAGCCGTTCCCCGTCCAGCAGGTCCACGAGCTGCGCAAGGCGTGGCCGGACGTGCGGATGCTGAACTGGTACGGGCCGACCGAGACGAACGTCTGCACCAGTTACGAGGTCACCGACCGCGACCTGGGCAGCACCCGGCCGCTGCCCATCGGCACCGCCGTCAGCGGCGACCGCATCCGGCTCCACCCGCCGCGCGAGCGCGAGGGCGAGATCGTGGTCAGCGGTCCGACGGTCATGCTCGGCTACTGGGGCCAGGAGCCGCAGAAGGGCCCGTACTTCACCGGCGACATCGGCCGGATGGGGCCCGACGGCATGCTGGAGTACGTGGGCCGCCGCGATCACATGGTCAAGGTGCGCGGGCACCGCATCGAGCTCGGCGACATCGAGGCCGTCGTCGCCGCCAACCCCAAGGTCGCCTCCGCGGCGTGCATCGTGGTGGGCGAGGGCCTGGACGCGAAGATCCACGCGGTGGTGGTGCCGGAGGGGCCGCAGGGACCCGGCCTCCTGGAGATCAAGCGCGACTGCGCCGACCGGCTGCCGCTGTACATGGTGGTCGACGCCGTGCACTCGCTGCCCGAACTTCCGCTGACCGGCAACGGCAAGACGGACCGTCAGGCACTGCTCAGGCAGATCACCTCGCTCGACGCCCGGTGATTCCCGATGCCCGACGACCGGCACCGTCCGACGACCGCCACCCGGTGAACCCCGATGAGCTCCGCGGCCCTGACCCGCCTCGGCCTCAGAGACGAGGACCTGCCCATGTCTGAACGACTCAGCACTTCCGATCCCCTGCCGGACCAGGTGGACCTGCACACCTTCCGTTCCGTGATGGGGTCGCTGCCGACCGGGGTGAGCGTCGTCACCAGCCTCACCGCCGACGGCGAACCGCGCGGTCTGACCTGCAGCGCGGTGTGCAGCGTGTCGGCCTCGCCGCCGCTGCTCCTGGTCTGTGTGAAACAGCCCAGCGCGACCCTCCAGGCGATCCACGACAGCTCGGTGTTCGCGGTGAACTTCCTGTCCGCGGGCATGACCGAGACGGCCCGCACCTTCGCGTCACCGGTGCCCGAGCGGTTCGAGGGCGTCGGGTGGACGCCGGGCAAGCGCACCGAGGCACCGGTGCTCGACGACACCGTGGCGTTCGCCGAGTGCATTCTGACGAGCAGTCATCTGGCGGGCGACCACCAGGTGCTGATCGGCCGGCTGGTGCACGGCGACGTCTCGGCCACCCACACGCCGCTGACGTACTGGCGGGCCCAGTTCTCCGAACTCCAGGCCCACTCCGCCGCCTGATCCGGCCCCTCCCTGTGCCGCCGGCCCTCCCCCGCACTCCGGGGCGAGGGCCGGCGGCGTGCTGTGCGGCCGTGTCCCGCCACGTCGTCCGGCCGTCGCCCCGGGGTCTCGTCGGCCCCGGAGCATCGTCGGCCCCGAGGCGTCGTCGGTACCGGGCGGGCGGCCACCGGCCCGGACGGCGTCGGCCCGGCAGCGCAGGCCACCGCCCCCGGGCGGCGCGCACCCGGGGGCGGTCCGGCCGTCAGTGCGTCGTGCCGGTGCGCGGCAGGGTCCGCAGCACACCCGCGACGTACGCGTGGAACGCCGGGTCGTCGAGGATGAAGTGGTCGCCGGGCAGCCACTCGATGGCGACGTCACCGGCGCCGTGGTGCTCCCAGTCGCGCAGTCCCGCGTCGTCGACCATCGGGTCGTCGACGCCGGCGCACACCCACAGCGGGCAGTCGAGCGGCGGCCCGGGCAACGGTGTGTACGTCTCCGAGATGGTGAAGTCGGCGCGCAGCACCGGCGTGAACAGCTTGATCAGCTCGGGGTGTTCGAAGAGCTGCGGCGGGGTTCCGCCGAGTCGGCGTACGGATTCCAGGAAGGCCGGGGCCGACAGCGTGTGCAGATCGGGCAGGATGCGCCGGGCCGTGGGGCCGTTGCGGCCGACCACGACGACTCCGGCCGGGGGGCGGCCCAGGGCGCTCCAGTAGCGGCCCGCCTCGTACGCGAACGCCGCGCCCATGCTGTGCCCGAGGAGCACGTACTGCCCGGTGGTGTGCGGTGCGGAGCTGCGGATGAGGTCCTCGAAAACCGCGCCGAAGTCGTCGCGCACCGGCTCGGCCATCCGGCTGCCGTGGCCGGGCAGTTCCAGCAGGGCCGTCCGTGCCGCCCGCGGCAGCGCCGCCTCCAGGCCGGCGAAGGCCCGTGCGGCGCCGCCGGCGTGCGGCAGGCACAGCAGTGTGGGGAGGTCCTGGGAGGCGTCCTCGGCGACGGCGCCGGTGTCCGGGCCGGGGGTGCTCAGCTGCGGCATGACGGGGTCTCCTTCGTGGGGTGGGAGCCGGTGGCGGCCCGCGGCCGGTCACCGGACTCCGAAGGGCTCGCCGACCGCGAGGGCCAGGCGCGTACTGCGGGCTCCGGGGCACCGGGCGGTGCCCCGGACGCGGACTGGACGGCCCTGCCCGACGTACCGTACGGAGGGCGGGAGTCGGCGCCCGAGGAACCGGCCAGGGGCCGAATTCCACCGCCCGAAGAACCCGCCAGGGACCGGGTTCCACCGCCCGAAGAACCGGCCAGGGACCGGGTTCCACCGCCCGACGGACCGGACGGAGGCGGGGCCTCCGCACCCGAAGCGCCGGACATGGAGCGGACACCGGCGCCCGAGGAAGCGGGCAGCGACCTGGCGTCGGCGCCCAAAGGACCTGACCGGTAGGGCGGGCGGGGCCGCTCGCCCGGTTCGAGGGCGAAGAGCCGGACGGTTCCGCCCCCGCCCGCTACGGCGACGGCGGCCCTGAACTCGGAGCCCACGTCCACGAGCCGGAGGTTCCAGACGCGTGCGGCGGAACCGGGCGCGGCGTGCACCCGGACGGGTCCCTCGCGCCGTGCGCCCGGGTCGACCCGTACGGCGGTGAGGCCGCCGGCCAGCCCGCTGCCGAGGGCCTTGAGGACGGCTTCCTTGCACGCCCAGTGAGTGAACAGGCCGCTGTTCAGGGGGCCTTCGCGATCGGCGGGCCAGCGCTCGGCCTCCTCGTCGGAGAGCACCTGGCGGCGCAGTCCGGCGGGGTCCCGGAGCGGTCTGATCCGTTCGACGTCGACGCCGACGGGGCCGTCGCGGCTGACCGCCACCAGGGACACGCCCTCGGTGTGCGCCAGGCTGACCCGCAGGCCCGGGTCGCCGGCCACGTGCGGCTTGCCCAGCCTGCCCTGAACGAAGGCGACTTCGGACGGATGCTGCCCCGCGTAGGCGGCGGTCACCGAGCGCAGCGCGGCGTGCGCCGAGGCGTGGAGGGCACGCTGTGAGGGCACCATGGTGCGCCAGCGACGCAGCTCCCCCCGCGAGAGCAGGGACAGACAGCGCCAGAGCGCCTTCTCGTTCCCCGGGTCGGGCTCCCGCACCGCCCAGACGTGGACTTCTCCGGCGGGCGGTCCGAGCCTGCGTGCGGCCGTGGTCCGGGTCATCACTTGGGTCATCGCATCTCCAACCAGTCGGTCATCGCTGTCCGTTGGCCTCTTGACGATGAACTCAACACTAGTAGAGTTCATCAGGAAATGACATCATCAGGTGTTGAAATCAACGGGCGTTGAACTCCATCGGGTCCCCCGTTGACTCCCGGCGGGACCACCCGCCCCTCAACGCATCTCCAGGAGGTACGGCGTGGCCAGTGACCGCGACGAACTGATCAACCAGCTCACCGAGTTCATCCAGGAGCGGCTGCTCGCGGAGCCCGACGCCCAGGGCATCGCCCCGGACACCCCGCTGCTCGAGTGGGGAATCCTCACCTCGATCAACACCGCTCAGCTGCTCACCTTCATCCGGGACGAGCTGGGGACGAACATCCCGCCGACCGAGCTGACCGGCACCAACTTCCAGAACCTGGACAGCATCACCGACCTGCTGCTGTCCCTGCGCACGCCCGCTCACTGATCCAGGGCCTGCCCGACGGGCCCTCGCGGCCACGGCACAGCGCCACCCACCCGAATTCGCGACAGGAGATCACGTTGTCCGAGACATCGGCGAACTACGACTACGACATCGGCATCATCGGCGGCGGGCCGGCCGGCTCCACCGCCGCCTCCTACCTCGCCAAGGAGGGGCTGTCCGTGGTGGTCTTCGAATCGGAGACCTTTCCGCGCGACCACGTCGGCGAGTCGCTGGTCCCGGCCACGACTCCGGTGCTCATCGAGACCGGCGCCATGGAGAAGGTCGAGGCCGCGGGCTTCCCCAAGAAGTACGGCGCCGCCTGGACCTCCGCGGAGGACCGGGACATCGACCACATGGGCTTCCAGGGCCTGGACCACGACTTCCGCGCCGCCGAGGTCCTGTTCAGCGAGCGGGACCAGGCGGGCGTCGACCGGGACCACACCTTCCACGTGGACCGCAGCAAGTTCGACCAGATCCTGCTCCAGCACGCGGAGAGCCTGGGCGCGAAGGTCTACCACGGCGTGCGCGTGAACCGGGTCGACTTCACCGACCGGGACCGCCCCGTCATCCAGGCGAAGGTCGGCAACCAGTCGGTCGGCGTCCCCGTCCGCATGGTCATCGACGCGAGCGGCCGGCGCACCATGATGGGCAGCCAGCTCAAGGTCAAGGAGCCGGACCCGGTCTTCAACCAGTACGCGGTGCACACCTGGTTCGACGACTTCGACCGCAAGGCCCTCGCGGTCAACAAGGACCAGGCGGACTACATCTTCATCCACTTCCTCCCGCTGGAGGACACCTGGGTCTGGCAGATCCCGATCACCGACACCATCACGTCCATAGGTGTCGTGACCCAGAAGGCGCGCTTCAAGGAGGCCAAGAACGACCTGGAGACCTTCTTCTGGGACACCATCGGGAGCCGTCCCGCCCTCCAGGACGCGCTGAAGAACGCCAAGCGGGTCAAGGAGTTCAAGGCCGAGGGCGACTACAGCTACGCGCTCACCAAGATCGCCGACGACTCCCTCGTGATGATCGGCGACGCGGCCCGGTTCGTGGACCCGATCTTCTCCAGCGGTGTCAGCGTCGCGCTCAACAGCGCCCGTCTCGCCACCGCCGACATCATCGCGGCGCACAAGGCCGGCGACTTCCGCAAGGAGCGCTTCGACGGCTACGTCAACACCCTCCGCGGCGCGGTCAACAACTGGTACGAGTTCATCTCGATCTACTACCGCCTCAACATCCTCTTCACGGCGTTCGTCCAGGACCCGCGCTACCGCCTGGACGTCCTCAAGATGCTCCAGGGCGACGTGTACGACGGTGAGCCCAAGGCCCTCGCCGCGATGCGGGAGATCGTCGAGGCCGTCGAGAACGACCCCACCCACCTGTGGCACAAGTACCTGGGGACGCTCAAGGCGCCGTCCGCGGCGGCCAAGTTCTAAGGGCCCCGGGGAAGTCCCGGCACGCACCGGGCACCACGGAGCCGCACCGGCACCTCCCCGCCGGCACTCCACGGGTCCGCCGGGTCCGGTACCGGCGGCCCAGGGCCCGACCGGCCCCGTCCCGGCCGGCAGGCACCACGGCAGCCGACCGCTGCCGGGCACGACCCGGGTGGCGTGGACGCCCCTCCCGCCACCCGGCCCCGGACCTCGTCCGCACCCACTGTCCGTCGCACTCCCGGAGGGGGATCAGCCATGCCCGCCCGCAACGGAATCACCACCGATCCGGCCATAGCCCTTGTCGGCATCGGCTGCCGTTACCCGGGCGGGGTGGACGGTCCCGAGTCCTTCTGGCACGTCCTGCGGGACGGCGTCGACGTCATCGGGGAGATCCCGCCCGAACGATGGGGACCCGAGTACATCAGTGAGGACGGGGCCGCGCCGGGCACCGGCTACTGCCGCTACGCGGGAGTCCTGCCGGGGCTCGACCGGTTCGACGCCGACTTCTTCGGCATCTCGTTCCGCGAGGCGCGCGAGATGGACCCGCAACAGCGGCTCCTGCTCGAAGTCTCCTGGGAGGCCCTGGAGCACGCAGGGCTCACCAAGCCGCAGCTCGCCGGCTCCCGCACCGGCGTCTTCTTCGGCATGCTCGGCATGGACTACACGCTGCTGCACTCCAAGACGCGCGGTGTGAAGGCCATCGACCCGTACTACGCGAGCGGCAAGGAGTTCAGCTTCGCGCCGGGCCGCGTCGCCTACACGCTGGGGCTGCACGGGCCGGCGCTCGCCGTGAACACCGCATGCTCCTCGTCCCTGGTGGCCGTGCACCTGGCCTGCCGGGCGCTCGCGAGCGGCGAGGCGGATACGGCGCTCGCCGGCGGTGTGAACGTCCTCGCCGCCCCCGAACTGTCCATCTTCATGAGCAAGGTGCAGGCCCTGTCGCCCACCGGACGGTGCAAGCCGTTCGCCGCCGACGCGGACGGCATCGTCCGCGGCGAGGGCTGCGGCGTCGTCGTGCTCAAGCGGCTCGACGACGCGCTCGCCGACGGCGACCGGGTGCTCGCGGTCATCCGGGGCAGCGCCTTCAACCACGACGGCCGCAGCGCCGGCCTGACCGTGCCCAACGCCTCCGCGCAGGAGGCACTGCTGCGGGAGGCGCTGCTGCGCGCGGACGCCACCCCCGACGAGGTCGCCTTCGTCGAGGCCCACGGCACGGGCACACCGCTCGGCGACCCGATCGAGGCCTTCGCCCTGTCCGAGGTGTTCGGGCCCGGCCGCGACCCCGGTCACAGGCTCCACGTCGGCTCGCACAAGGCCAACTTCGGGCACACCGACGCGGCCGCCGGCGTGGCGGCGCTGATCAAGACCGTACTGACCGCGCGGCACCGGGTGATACCGCCGCAGCTGCACCTCGGCACGCCCAACCCCGCCATCCCCTGGGACGACGGCCCGCTGAGCGTCTCCGCCGAGGCCCGGCCGCTGGACGAGGACGCGGGCACGCTGTTCGGCGTGAGCGCCTTCGGCCTCAGCGGCACCAACGCCCACCTGCTGCTGTCCGCGCCTCCGGTCCCCGCCCCCGAGTCCGCCGCTCCCCCGCAGGACGGCCCCCGGGTGCTGCTGCTCTCCGGATCCACGGAGGCCGCCCTCCAGGCACGCGCACGGGACCTCGCCGAGACGCTCGACGGCCCACAGCCGCTGTCCGACGTGCTGCACACCGCGGCGGTGCGCCGCACTCACCACGAGGCGCGGGCCACCGTGATCGGCGCGGACGCGCACGAGCTGCGCGCCTCGCTGCTCGACCTGGCCCAGGGCGGCCAGGACGAGCGCACCGTCACCGGCACCGCTGAGCCCCGGCGACGCCACCACACCGTGTTCGTCTTCTCCGGGCAGGGCTCGCAGTGGCGCGGCATGGGCCTGGACCTGTGGGACCGCGACCCGGTCGCCGCGGCCTCTCTGGAACGCGGCGACGCCGTCCTGCGCGAACTGGGGCTGCCCGGCCTGCGCCGGCTGCTCGGCGACAGCGATCTCTCCGCCACCGAGCTCGCTCAACCGGCCCTCGTGGCGGTCCAGTTGGCCCTGGCCGAGGTGTGGCGCTCGCGCGGCGTGGAACCGACCAAGGTCGTCGGGCACAGTCTCGGCGAGATCTCGGCCGCCTGTTTCACCGGCGCCCTCGACCTGCCCACGGCGCTCGACCTGGCCGTGCGGCGCGGGCGCATCATGGCCGCCGCCGCGGGCACCGGGCGGATGCTCGCGGTGGCACTCTCCGAGGAGGAGGCGGCCGAGACCGTCGCCGGGACCGGCCGCGCGGTCACGGTCGCCACGGTCAACGGACCGGGCGCCACCGTGCTCGCCGGTCGTGAGGACGATCTGGCGGCGATCGCCTCGCTGCTGCGCGAGCGGTCCGTCCCGGCGCGCTTCGTGCCCGGCGACTACGCGTTCCACAGCCCTGCCATGGCGCCGTTCGCGGACGAACTGCGCGCGGAACTGGGCGACTTGACGGCCGACCGGCCC
This sequence comes from Streptomyces siamensis, assembly GCF_039543605.1. Lineage (NCBI taxonomy): Bacteria > Bacillati > Actinomycetota > Actinomycetes > Kitasatosporales > Streptomycetaceae > Streptomyces > Streptomyces siamensis. The sequence goes on from NZ_BAABKB010000010.1 coordinate 312,929, forward strand.
GAGGCGTTCGTGTCCACCGTCTGGCCCGACGAACCCCCGGCCACGCTGGACGCGGCCTACTGGGCCGCCAACGTGCTCCGCCCGGTCCGCTTCTGGCCCGCCGTGCGCACCCTCCTGAAGGACCGCGGCGCGGACTTCGTCGAGATCGGCCCGCACCCCACGCTCGTACGCCCGCTGACCGAGGCCCTCACGTCGTTGCGGCGCCAGGGCGTCGCGGTCGGTTCGTTGCGCAGGGACACCGACGGGACGGCGACGATGCTGTCCTCGCTCGCCACCCTGCACTGTGCCGGCGCCGACGTCCGCTGGGCGGACCTCGTCCCGGGCCGGCTCACGGAGCTGCCGCGGCACCCCTGGCAGCACGAGTCGTTCTGGCTGCCCGACGTGACCCCCGGCACGCAGTACGCGCCGGCCGCGCGGCCCGACGCACAGGCCGCGCCCGCCCGGCTCGCCGTACAGCTGCTCGACCCGTCGGGCAGACCGCTCGGGCCCGCGCGCCACCTCGACCTCGGCGGCACGCCCGAAGACGCCGCCACGAACCCGCCGGAGCCCCTCGGTTCCGGCGGCACCGCCCCGGTCGCCGCCCCGACCCCCCTCGGGGCCGACCGGGAAGCCGCCTCGTCCGTCACCGCCCCGTACCATCCCCCGGCGGGAGCGGTGGCGGACGGGACCGGAACCGGCCCGGCCACGACGGCGGCCGGGAACACCCGGGACGCCACGGCGCCCGGCTCCGCACCGGATGCGGCGAGCGCCGACCGCGAACGCAGGACCCTGATGCGCACGACGTCCGAGGTGCTCGCGGAGACCCTCGGCCAGGACCCGGGCCGGCGCATCCCGCCCCGGCGCGGCTTCGCCGACCTCGGTCTGGACTCGCTGAGCATCGTGGAGTTCGTGGACCGTCTGGGGATGCGGGTCGGCCTGGACATCCCGCTGTCGACCCCCTTCGAACGCCCCTGCCTGGACGAGCTGGTCGACCATCTGCTCCCGCAGGTGCTCGCGAAGAAGGCGCCGCGGCCGTCCTCCGCGGAGCCCGCCGCGACCGACCGGACGCAGACCCCGCAGGCCGGCGCGCCCGCGCCCGCCGACGACCCGATCGCGGTGGTCGGCATGAGCTGCCGGTTCCCCGGCAGCCCCACGGTGCGGGACTACTGGCGGCTTCTGCTCGACGGCCGCGAGGTCATCCGCGACGTGCCCGCGGACCGCTGGGACGGCCAGGCCTTCCTGTCGGACGGGCCGTGGACGCCCGGCACGATGACCTCGCTGCGCGGCGGGTACCTCGACGACGTGCGCGGCTTCGACGCGGCGTTCTTCCGGGTCTCGCCGCGCGAGGCCCGCAGCCTCGACCCGCAGCACCGGCTCTTCCTCGAAGTGGCCTACGAGGCGCTGGAGGACGCCGGCGCGACCCGCGACCGGCTGCGCGGTTCGGCGACGGGTGTGTTCGTCGGCATGAACAGCTCGGACCACGCGCAGCACGTCGGCAGCCATCTCCAGGACGTCGACCTCTACTACGGCACCGGGAACTCCTTCGCCGGAGCGTCCGGACGGCTCTCCTACTTCCTGGGCCTGACCGGGCCGAGCATGGCCGTGGACACCGCCTGCTCGTCCTCGCTCACCGCCGTGCACCTGGCCATGCAGAGCCTGCGCCAGGGCGAGAGCGACCTCGCGGTGGCCGGTGGCGTCAACGTGATCCTCAGTCCGGTGATCCCGGTCGCGGTGTCGGCCGGCGGCGCCCTGTCCCCCAGCGGCCACTGCCGTACGTTCGACGAGGCGGCCGACGGCTATCTGCGCGGCGAGGGGTCCGGTGCGGTCGTCCTGAAACGGCTGTCGACCGCGCTCGCCGACGGCGACCGGATCTACGCCGTGCTGCCCGGCAGCGCGGTGAACCAGGACGGGGCGAGCAGCGGACTGACCGTGCCGAACGGCACGGCGCAGCGCGCCCTGATCGAACAGGCCCTGAGTCAGGCGGGACTGACCGGACGCGACGTCGGCTACGCCGAGGCGCACGGCACCGGCACACCGCTCGGCGACCCCGTCGAACTGCGGGCGCTCGCCCAGGCCCTGCGCCCCGAAGGCGCCGACGGCGCCCCGCTCCTGGTCGGCTCCGCCAAGCCCAACATCGGGCATCTGGAGGCCTCGGCCGGCATGGCCGGGCTCATCAAGGCGGTCCTGTCGGTGCATCACGACCGGATCGCGCCGCACATCGGGGTGAGCACCACGCCGACGCGGCAGGTCGCCTGGGAGCGGCTGGGCCTGGAGATCGCCGAGGGAAGGGAGGCGTGGCCCGAGGACGGCCGGCGCCGGGTCGCGGGGGTGAGCTCCTTCGGGTTCACCGGGACCAACGCGCACGTCCTGGTCGCCCAGGCACCGGTGGCGGCGGAGAGCGGCGAGGCCCCGGCCGCGCAGAGCGGCGGCGAGCCCCCGGCACGCTTCGCGCTGCCGCTGTCCGCCGCGCAGGAGGCCGCGCTGCCCGCCGCCGCGAAGCAGTACCTCGCGCTGCTGGAGCCGGGCGACGCGACGGCCCTCGCCGATCTGGCGTACACAGCGTCGGCGCGCCGCAGTCACCTCGACCACCGGGCCGTCGTCGTCGGCCGGGACGTGGTCGGCGTCCGCTCCGCGCTGCGTGCCCTGAGCAAGGGCGAGGAGCACGCCCAGGTCCTCACCGGCACGGCCGAGCTGGAGCGCTCCTGCGTGTTCGTCTTCTCCGGCTTCGGCTCCCAGTGGGCGGGCATGGGCCGCCGGCTCCTCGAGAGCGAGCCGGTGTTCCGGGACGCGGTGCTGGCCTGCGAGGAGGAGATGCGGAAGTGGATCGCCTGGTCCCCGCTGGCCTCGCTGCGCGGCGAGCCGGACAGCCGCCCCTTCGACGAAGGCATCCCGCAGGAACTCATCTTCACCGTGCAGGTCGGCCTGGTCGCCCTGTGGCGCAGCTGGGGTGTGGTGCCCGAGGCGGTCGTCGGGCACAGCATGGGCGAGGTGGCCGCCGCCTGGGCCGCAGGGGCACTGACCCTGGCGCAGGCCGCGGAGATCCTGTGCCTGCGCTCGCGGCTCCTCGACACGCTCGTGGGCACCGGCGGTTCGATCGTCGTCGGGCTGCCCCGTGCGGAACTGGCGCCGTATCTGGTGCTGTACGAGGACAAGCTGGGCGTCGCGACGATCAACGGGCCGCGCACCACGGTCGTCGCGGGCGACGTCGACGCCCTGGAGGAGCTGACCGAGGAGCTCACCGAGGCGAACGTGTTCGTCCGCCGCGTCAAGGTACCGGTGGCGCCGCACTCACCGCTGATGGAGCCGCTGCGTGAGCGGCTGGTGGCGGGGCTCGCGGATCTGGTGCCCGCCGAGGCCCGCATCCCGTTCCACTCCTCCGTCGAGGGCCGCGAGGTGGCGGGATCCGCGCTCACCGCCGAGTACTGGGGCCGCAATCTGCGCAACACCGTGCTCTTCCAGGACGCGGTGAGCTCGGTGGAGGACCCGCAGGACCGGGTGTTCGTGGAGGTGTCCCCGCATCCCGTGCTGGTCTCCGGCACCGAGGAGTCCTTGCGGGCCGCCGGTGCGGCACAGCCCGTGGTGCTCCCGTCCCTCGTCCGTGACGAGGACGAAGTGGGCACGCTGCTCGGCTCGTTGGGCACGCTGCACGCACAGGGCGTGCCGGTCGACTGGGCGGCGTTCGCCGGTCCCGGTCGCGCGGTGGTGGACCTGCCCGGCTATCCGTGGCAGCGCAAGGAGCACTGGCTGCAGGACACGCCCGTGGACCGTGCCGGCGGCTCGGGCTCCCTCGTCGGCGCGCCGGTCCGGCCGACGACCGCGCCGTGGACGGCGCTGCTCCCGGTGACGGTCGACGGCACCCGCAGCCCGTGGCAGATCAGCGGCGCCGGAGCCGGTACGACGGTCTCGGCGCCCGCGCTCCTGGAGGCCGCCCTCGCCGGGGCCGCGGCGACGGGCTCCCCCGCGCCGGTGCTCCACGACGTGCGGTTCGGCACGCCGCCGCGAGCGGACGAGGACGGTCGTGCCGGTCTCCAGGCCGTCGTCGACACCCGGCAGGGCACGGTCGTGCTGCGCCGGCTGTCCGGTGACGGCGACGGCGACGGGCCCGCGCTGACCGCGTCGACCGACGGAGCGCACGGGCCCGCCGCGAGCGCCCCCGATCCGTCGGCGCTCGCCGACGACGAACCCCTCAGGGCCACGCTGGCCGAGCGTTTCCCCGCGCTCGGGGTGCGGGCGGCCGGCAGCGGCCGGGGCGGCGCGGACGTCACCGTGGAACTGGCGGACGGCGCCTCCCGGCACCGGCTGCCCGCCGAACTGCTGCGGCTGGCGCTGCATCTCGTCGCGGACGGCGCCGGCGGCGACGCGGGAGGGGACGGCGAACCGCGGCCGGCCGCCATCGCGTCGGTCCGGGTCCGCGCCGCCGTGGAGGGCACCGTACGACTGCTGCGGGGTCAGGTCCGGATGGGCTCGGACGGGCGGCCCGAGGCCGATGTGGCCGTCCTCGACGCGGCCGGACGTGCGGTCGTGGAGCTGGCCGGGCTGCGCCTGGCGGGCCCGCCCGAGCCGGCCGCGGCCGACGCGGACCGGGACCGGGTCGCCGACCTGCTGTACCGGATGGTCTGGCACCCCGCGGGCCAGCGGCCGGCGGGCCGCGACGGCGCGCAGGCCGCGCCCGCGACGCGCTGGCTGGTGTGCGGCGACACCGAACATCTGGCGGGTGTCGTCGCCGACGGGCTGCGGGCGGCCGGCTGCGAGGTGCGCCGGGTGCGCTCCGCGGACGTACCCGGCGAAGAGGGGCTCGTCGTCGATCCCGCCGACCGGGAGGCATGGCGGACGTTTCTCGCGGTGCACGCGAACGAGGGGACCACGGGCATCTGCGACCTGTGGCCGCTGGAGGACCTCGACTCCCGGCCGGACGGGTGGCGCGTCACGACCGCGCTGACCGCCGCCCTGGCAGAGGCCGAGGGGACTCCGCCCCGCCTGTGGCTGATCACCCGGCACGCCCTGCTGCCGGCCGGTCACGAAGGCTTCCCCGACGGGAACCAGGGCGCGCACGCCGGGCTCGGCCGGACCCTGGCGATGACCCGCCCCGAGGCCTGGGGCGGCCACGTCGACCTGAGCCGCGGCAGTGCCGAGGAGCTGCGGGCCCTGGTGACACGGCTGTTGTGCGCGCCGGGCGACGAACACGTCCGCGTCGAGCACTCCTCCGTCCAGGTGAGCGCGCTGGTGCGGGCCGACGTACCGGACCGGCCCGGCAGGCGGCCGCTGTCCGCGGAGCGCTGGCATCTGGTGACCGGTGCGGGCGGCGCCCTGGTGCCCCCGGTGGTGGACTGGCTCGTCGGCGCGGGCGCCCGGCGGATCGTGCTCGCGGACACCGAGCCCGAGCAGGCCGAGCGGCTGCCGGTCGACGACCGGATCGCCGGATGGCGCGCCGCGGGCGCCGAGGTCCGCACGGTCCGTACCCGCGGCGCACGCGAGGAACTGGCCTCGCTGGTGGAGGAGTTGCGTGCCGACACCGGGATCGCCGGTGTGGTGTGTGCGGCGGCTCCGGAGCTGGCGACCCCGCTGGAGGAGACCACCGAGGCCGCGTTGCGGGCGGAGTGGAACCGCGCGGAGACGGCCGAACTGCTGCACCGGCTGACCGCGAAGGACCCGGTGCGTCTGTTCGTCCTGCTGGGGTCCGTGCCCGGCACCTGGGGCGGCGCGGTGACGGGCGCCGCGGCGCCCTCCGACTGGTCGCTGCGGGCGCTGGCCGCGCGCCGCAGGGCCTCGGGACTCCCGGTGGCGCACGTCGAGCTGATGCCCCTCGAAGGCAGTCAACTCCTCGACGAGCGCACGACTTTACTGCTGAAGTCGAGCGGGGTCGCCCCGCTGCGCGAGCGGGACCTGACCACCGCCCTCGACCTGCTGGCCTGGGACCACACGGTGCACGCCTGCGTGGCCGACGTGGACTGGGAGCTGTTCGGGAGCGCGCTCGCCGACGCCCCGCACCGGGAGCTGTTCCGCACCGTCCTGGGGGCGGCGCGGCAGACCGGCGGCACCGAGTTCGTGGCCGGACTGCGGAGCCTGGATCCCGGGCAGCGCCGGGACCGGATGCTCGACTGGGTGTGCGCGCAGGTCGCCGCTGTGCTCGGGCTCGCGGAGGACGATCTCCGGGCCGACCAGGGCTTCTTCGAGCTCGGCATGGACTCGGTGATGTCGCTGACGCTGCGGCTGCGGCTGTCCCGGGAGCTGGAGACGGAGCTGTCCTCGACGGTCGCCTTCGAACACCCGACGGCGCTGGCGCTCACCGCGCACCTGCTGGAGCAGCTCGGCCTCCCGGCCGCCGGCTCCGACGACGCGGCCGCGGATCCGGTCGCGGTCGACGAGGACGGTGCCGAGCCCGCCGACGACCTGGACGACCTCGACGACGACGAACTGCTACGCCAGCTGGAGGCGGAGATCTCCGACTCACGGGCGCTTGGATTTGAGGAGAACTGATGACGAAGAGCCAAGCCGAGCAGCCGAGCCAGGAGGTCCTCCGCGGTCGGCTCAAGGACTCCCTCGGCACGATCCGCAGTCTGCGCGCGCGGGTTCAGGAGCTCCAGCAGCCACAGCCGCTGGCCGTGATCGGTCTGTCCTGCCGGCTGCCGGGCGGCGCGACGCCCGAGGCGTTCTGGGAGTCGCTCGCCGAGGGCCGCGACTCGACGTCCCGGTTCCCCGAGGAACGGCACTCCGTCGCGGGGTTCTACAACCCGGACCCGGACCACCCGGGTACCGCGTACACGCTGTCGGGGAACTTCCTCGACGGCCCGGTGGACACCTTCGATCCGACCGTGTTCGGGATCTCGCCGCGGGAGGCGGCGGGCATGGACCCGCAGCAGCGGCTGGTGCTGGAACTGGCCTGGGAGGCCATGGAGAACGCCTGTCTGCCGCCGAGCGAGCTGGAGGGCAGCCGGGTCGGCGTGTTCCTCGGCGCGAGTACCAGCGACTACGTACGGATGCGGCAGCAGAAGGGCTCGATGGCGGACGTCGACGCCTACCAGCTGATCGGCGAGCCGAGCTTCCTGGCCGGGCGGATCTCCTACACGTTCGGGTTCCAGGGTCCCAGCATGGTGATCGACACGGCGTGCTCGTCGTCGCTGGTGGCGCTGGAGCAGGCCGTCCTGTCGCTGCGTTCGGGCGCCTGCGACATGGCGCTGGTCGGCGGCGTGAACCTGATGCTGTCGCCGTACGGATTCGTCCTGGTGAGCAAGTTGCGGGCGCTGTCGCCGGACGGGCGGTGCAAGACGTTCGACGCCTCCGCGGACGGATACGCGCGCGGGGAGGGCGGCGCGCTGTTCGTGCTGAAGCGGCTGAGCGAGGCGGAGGCCGCCGGGGACCGCGTCCTCGCGGTGGTGCGCGGCGTGGCGACGGAGCACGACGGGCGCAGCAGTGGTCTGACGGTCCCCAACCCGGCCGCGCAGCAGAACGTCATCACCTCCGCGCTGAAGGACGCGGGGGTCTCCCCCGCCGAGCTCACCTACGTCGAGGCGCACGGCACCGGCACCCAACTGGGCGACCCGATCGAGCTCAAGGCGCTGAACGCGGTCACCAGCACCGGGCGTGCGGCCGACCGTCCGCTGCTCGTCGGCTCGGTGAAGACGAACATCGGCCATCTGGAGCCGGCCGCGGGAGCGGCGGGTCTGCTGAAGGTCGTCCTCGCCCTCCAGCACGACACGCTGCCCCGGCATCTGCACCTGAAGGACCCCAACCCGCAGGTCCCCTGGGACGCCATCAATCTGAAGGTGACCGCGGAGGAGACCGTCTGGCCGGACGGGCCGAGGATCGCCGGGGTGAGCAGCTTCGGGGCCAGCGGCACCAACGCGCACACCGTGCTCGCCGAGGCGCCCCGGCCCGCTCCCCGCGAGGGCACACCGCGCGAGGTGGGACTGCTCACACTGAGCGCCAACAGCCCCGAGGCGCTTCGCGCGATGGCGGGCGTGTACGAGGAGCGGGTGCGGGAGGCGGACCCGCGGACCCTGTCGGACATCTGCTACTCGTCGCACATCGGGCGGGCCCGGATGAAGCACGGCCTCAGTGTGACCGGCGATCGCGGTCAACTCGCCGCGGGGCTGGCCGCGTTCGCCGCCGGTGAGCGGGCCGACCAGGTCACGGCGCACGGCCCGTCGGGTGCCAAGGCACGCCGGCTCGGCTGGATGTTCACCGGGCAGGGCTCGCAGTACGCCGGGATGGCCGCCTCCCTCACGGCGACGGAGCCGGTCTTCGCGGACGCCCTGGCCCAGGTGGTCGAGGCCCTCGACCGCCACCTCGACGAGCCGCTCGGCCCGGTCCTGTCCGACGGCGAGCGCGTCAACCGGACGGGGTTCACCCAGCCCGCGCTGTTCGCCGTGCAGTACGCGCTGGCGAAGATGTGGGAGTCGTGGGGGGTCCGGCCGACCGCGCTGATCGGGCACAGCCTGGGCGAGATCACGGCGGCGTGCGTCGCGGGCGTGCACTCGCTCGACGACGCCGCGCGGCTGGTCACGGCCCGCGCCCGGCTCATGGAGGCACTGCCCGCGGGCGGTGTGATGGAGACCCTGGTCTGCGACGAGGAGACCGTGCGCGCGGCGATCGCCGAGGCGGGCCCGGTGCCTCTGGTCTCGGTGGCGGCGGTCAACGGCCCGACGGACGTGGTCCTCTCCGGGCCCGAGGACGAGGTCGCCCGGGTCGTCGAGGTGCTGGCGGGCCGAGGCGTGAAGCACCGCAGGCTCGTCGTCTCGCACGCGTTCCACTCCCCGCTGATGGCGCCGATGATCGACGAGTTCCGCAAGGTCACCGAGACGCTGACCTTCCATCAGCCCAGGTACCCGATCATCTCGAACGTGACGGGCCGCGAGTGGGGGCCCGAACAGCTGCGCCCCGCCTACTGGTCCGAGCACGTGCTGGCGCCCGTGCGCTTCTACGCGGGCGTCACCACCCTGTACGAGACGGGCTGCCGCACGTTCCTCGAACTCGGCCCGGCGCCGGTTCTCCTCGGTCTGGGCGCGCGCTGCCTGCCCGAGGACGGCGTCGGCTGGATCCCGTCGCTGCGCCGTGACCGCGAGGACGCGCACATCGTGGGCCAGGCGCTGGGCGCGCTGCACCACCGCGGTGTACCGGTCGACTGGAACGCCGTGCACCGCGACGAGAAGCCGCGCCGTACCTCGCTGCCCAGCTACCCGTGGCAGCGCGAGCGGTACTGGTTCAACGACGACGCGCCGGGCGACGCACCGGAGTTCGCGGCAGACGACGCGCCGGGGGCGCTCTTCGAGGGCCATCTGCTGTCCGGCGCGCCCACCTTCTCGCCCCAGCTGGACGACCTGTCCGACGTGTTCGTGCAGACGGGGCCGGACGGCCGGCGGTCCGTGTCGGCGGGCGGCTTCTGCCACTGGGCGCTGGCGGGCGCGGCGAAGCTGCCCGGGGCGCAGCCCCGCCTCGTGGACCGTTTCGTGGTGGGCGAGCCGCTGCTCCTCGACGCGGAGCACCGCCCCGCCCGCATACGGGTCTACGTGCTGCCGCAGGACGACGAGGGCCGCTCGCTGTTCCTGTGCTTCTCCCGGCAGGGCGTCGACTCGGTGGAGAGCGGCAGCTGGCGCCTGCACGCCCGCGGTGTGCTGGTGCGCCGTCCCACGGACACCCGGCGCGCCGACGGCGACCTCGACGCCGTACGGGCCCGGTGCGTGCCGGTCGACCCGGCCGACATCACGGTGCCCGGCTGGGCCGAACCGGTCCTCAACGAGGTGTACCAGGGACCCGGCGAGGTGCTCGCCGAGGTCAACCGTGCGGCCGAGGACCTGCCCCGCGGCGCCCTGCTCGACCTGACGCTGGGCCTGCTGCGCCAGTCCGAGAACGCCCCGCGTCCGGGCGGCACCCCGGTGCCCACTGCGGTGCCCGAGGGCACCCGGCGTTACGTCCACGGCTGGCTGGACCCGTCCGGGGAGGACGGTGAGCTGCGCGGCGGCCTGGAGATCCTGGGATCCGACGGCAGCGTGCTGATCATGATGCGGGACGTCCATCTGCGGTCGTCGACGCAGCCCGCGCCGGACGTGCCGCGCACCGCTCGCGAGGAGACGGTGTGGGAGCAGGTCTGGCGGCCCGCGGCCCCGGAGGCGTTCGCCGAGGGGAGTCTGCGCGACGAGCGGGTGCTGCTGGTCGGCTCGGGTGGCGCGGACACCGCACTGCTGGAAGCGGTGGCGAAGCAACTGACGCTGCGCGGCGCGGTGGTGGCACAGTCCGAGCCGTCGGCCGAGGCGGTGCTCCAGGCGCTGGACGCGGGCCGTCCGTACGGACATCTGGTCCTGCTCAGCGGCCTCGAACTCCCGCTGACCGGCTACGACGCCGGGTCCGTGGGACAGGCACGGGCCGCGGCGGAGCACGTCTTCCTGGCCGCCGCCCGGCAGCTCGCCCTCGACGGGGCGGCCACGCGGCTGTGGGTGGTGACCCGCGGCGCCCAGTGGACCGGCACCGGGCAGCACGAGATCTGTCTGCCGGCGGCTCCGCTGTGGGGTCTGGGCAAGGTGGCCGCGCTCGAACACCCGGAGCTGTGGGGCGGACTGCTCGACCTGGACCCGGCCGGAGAGGCGAACGAGGCGGAACGGGTCGCGGACCTCGTCGCGACCCGCAGCGCCGAGGATCTGACGGCCCGGCGCGGCGGCACCGTACTGGTGCCCCGGCTGGTGGCGGCCGGCTCGGGCGACGAGGACACTCCCCGGCCGTCCCCGCAGCTGAGCGACCTCGGGAGCTATCTCGTCACCGGCGGACTCGGCAGCCTCGGCCTGCTGATGGGCGAGTGGCTGGCCCGCAACGGCGCGGGCACCGTCGTCCTGGCCGGGCGGTCGGGTCTGCCGGACCGCGCGGCCTGGGACGACCCGCAGCACGACGACACCACCGCCTCCCGGATCGCCGGGGTGCGCCGTATCGAGGCCCAGGGCGCGGACGTACGGGTGGTGGCGCTGGACGCCGCCGACGAGACGGCGCTGCGCTCGCTGACCGACCAACTGGGCCTGGCGGGCCGTCCGTTGCGCGGTGTGGTGCACGCGGCGGGCCTGTCGGAGCCGCAGTTCCTGCGGGAGAGCGACCCGGACACCTACGACCGCTGCCTGCACGCGAAGGTGGACGGCACCTGGGCGCTGCACAACGCCACCGTCGACCAGGACCTGGAGCTGTTCGTCTCCTTCTCCTCGATCGCCTCGGTGTGGGGCTCGCAGCACCTGGCGGGGTACTCCGCCGCCAACGCCTTCCTCGACTCCTTCGCCCACTTCCGGCAGCTGCGGGGACTGGCCGCCACGACGGTGAGCTGGGGGCCGTGGGCCGCCAGGTCCGGGCTCGCGGACGACTCGGTGATGGCGTTCCTGCGCTCCATCGGGCTGCACCAGCTCAACCCCGACCACGCGCTGGAGCTGCTCGGTGAGGCCGTGGTCGACGGCGTCGCGCACCGCACCGTGTGCTCCGCGGACTGGACGCTGTTCCGCGACCTGATGGAGGCGCGCAGGGAGCGGCCCATGCTCAGCGAGGTCCGCAGCGCGCCGGCCGCGGGCCGGACGGACGACTCCGAACTCGGGCCGCTGACCGCGCGGTTGATCGGTCTGCGTCGTACCGAGCGGCTGGCCGAGCTCAACGAGTACATCCGCGTGCAGCTGTCGGAGATCCTGCGTCTGGAGCTCGACACCCTCACCGAGGACACCCGGCTCGCCGACATGGGCCTGGACAGCCTCATGGTGATGGAGCTGATCAGCCGGTGCCGCGACGACCTGGGTCTGGAGATCAACAGCCGCGACTTCTTCGCCTGCCCCGGCATCCACTGGGGCTCCTTCCTCCACGAGCTGATCGAGGAGAAGTTCCCGGCCGGCAGCCGGCCGACGGACCCGGCATGACACCCCTGGGTCCGGGGCGCGCGGCACGTGCCGCGCGCCCCGGACCCTCCCGTACCACCACTCCGCCCCGACCTCTGGAGGAACGAGCATCATGCAACCGCTGCCCGCGTCCGACTCGCCCGACAAGGCCGTCCACGACGTCGCCATCCTGGGCGCCGGAATCGCCGGCTCCATCCTCGCTGCCATCCTGAGCCGCAACGGGGTGAAGACGGTCCTGATCGACGCCGGCACCCACCCGCGCTTCGCGGTGGGCGAGTCCACGATCCCGTACACGTCCGTGATGCTGCGCATCCTCGCCGCCCGCTACGGAGTGCCGGAGATCGCGCATCTGAGCCACTTCTCGACGATGCGCTCCAAGGTGTCCTCGAACTCCGGCCAGAAGCGGAACTTCGGCTTCGTCTACCACCGCGAGGGCGAGAAGCAGGTCGCCAACGAGATCAACCAGTTCGTGATCCCGGTGGCGCTGTCCACCGAGTCCCACATGTTCCGTCAGGACGTCGACTCGTACATGTTCAACGTGGCCGTGCGCCACGGCGCGGTGCCGCGGCTCGGCACCCGGGTGTCCGAGGTCGAGGTGGACGGCTCGGGCGTCACGCTCGCCGTGGACGGCGGACCCTCGATCCGCGCCCGCTACGTCGTCGACGCGGGCGGCCACAACTCGCCGCTGGCACGGAAGTTCGGGCTGCGCGACGAGGTGCCGCAGCAGCGCACGCACTCGCGCACCCTCTTCACGCACATGATCGGGGTGCGTCCGTACGACGACTGTCCGGCCGGCCGGGCGCACGACAACCCGAGTCCGTGGCACCAGGGCACCCTGCACCATGTCTTCGACGGCGGCTGGGTGTGGGTCATCCCGTTCGACAACCACCGCGGCGCCACCAACCGGCTGTGCAGTGTCGGTCTGACGCTGGACCCGCGCAAGCACCCGAAGACGGATCTGCCGGCCGAGCAGGAGTTCGCGCAGTTCCTGGAGCGGTTCCCGGACATCGCCCCGCAGTTCAGGCACGCCAAGGCCGCCCGCCCGTGGGTGTCCACCGGACGTCTGCAGTACTCCTCGCACCAGGTCGTCGGCGACCGCTTCTGTCTGACCTCGCACGCCGCGGGATTCGTGGACGCGTTGTACTCGCGCGGACTGACGAACACCACCGACGTGGTCAACTCGCTGGCCTGGCGGCTGATCGAGGCGGCGAAGGACGACGACTTCTCCGCCGAACGGTTCGGGCACATCGAGACGCTCCAGCAGGGTCTGGTGCGTGCCCACGACGAGGTGGTCGCCTCCTCGTTCACGTCGTTCCGGGACTACGGGATGTGGAACGCCACGTTTCGTATGTGGGCGCTCGGCACGGTGCTCGGCACGCTCAACGCGCAGGACGCGCTCGTACGCTTCCAGCGTTCCAAGGACCCCATGATCTGGCGGGAGTTGGAGGCACAGCCGCACCCGGGGGCGCTGTTCCCCGCGAGTGTCGGCTTCAACAAGATCACCGATGCCGCGTGGGGGGCCTGCCGGGACGTCGAGGCCGGTCTGATGACCCCGGACCGGGCCACCGGCGAGCTGTTCGACCTGTTGCAGGACGACGGCTACGCGCCGCCGCCGTTCGGTCTGCACGACCCGGCGAACCGGTTCTACAACCCCAATCCGGCCCGCATGATCCGCACCATGCACTGGGCCCGGCGCGGCTCCGCGGCCGCGGACACCGGCCCCGTGGTGGCCGGCGCACTCGGCGGATTCCTGCGCTCCCGGCTGCGCAGGCACTCATGAGGAAGGACCGGCGCATGCCCAAGGAAGAACGCACGCAGCGACCGTCCCCGGCGGGCCCGGCCCGGCCGCCGGACCAGAGCTGGGCGGAGGGCGCCGAGGCGGTGGGAGCGGCCGAATCGGCGCTGCCCTACGAGCCGACGACCGGCGCGGAGCCGTCGAGCCGGGCGGGCGGGGCCGGCCCCCTGGCGGGCACGCCGGCGACGGCCGCCGCCCGGACAAGGACCGGCACGGCGCCGGCCGCCCCCCACTCGAAGACCGGCACGGCGCCGGCCGCCGGCGCCCCGGACAGCGGGTCGACCACCGGCACCCGCACGGGCGGTGACGCAACAAGCGCCGTCCGCACGGGCGGTGACGCGCCGGACTCCGTCCGCAGGGGCGCTGAAGCGACGGCCTCCGGCCGCAAGGGGGGTGACGCAACGGCCCCCGTCCCCGCGGGCGGTGACGCAACAGCGCTCGGCCGCACGGGCGGTGACGCGCCGGTCTCCGGCCCCACGGTCGGGACGGCGGACGCGTCGGCCCGGTCCGCACGGCCCGTCGGCGCGAGCGCACCGACCGGTGCCGCACAGCCTGTCGCCGCCGGCACGCCCGCGGGTGCCGACGCCTCGGCCCGCCCGGCGCCGCGGCCCGGCCCCGCACGCCCCGGCGGCCGGACGCGGCACACCGTGGCCGTGCTCGGCGCGCACCTCGGCGGCGGCATGCTCGCCGCGATCCTGGCCCGCGCCGGGATCGACGTGGTGCTGGTGGACTCGCCGCACGACGCGACGACCCCGGCGGGCGAGACGACCGTCCCCTACACCGCCGAGGTCTTCGAACTGCTCGCACGTCGCTACGACGTGCCCGAGCTGTCCGCCCTCGGTCACTTCGGGCAGCTGCCTGCGGAGGTGCGCAGGACCTCCGGGGTCAAGTCGAGCATCGGCTTCGTGTACGCGCGCCCCGGCGCTCCCGTACGGCCGCACCAGGTGGTGCAGTTCAACGTCCCCAGCGAGCACGGCGAGTCGCACCTGTACCGGCCCGACGTCGAGGCCTGGGTGCACCGCCTCGCGGCGGGACACGGCGCGAAGGTTCCTCAAGGCCGCCCGGTCTTCACCGAAGTACGGGGTGAGGCAGGCGACTTCACGATCGAACTGGCCGACGGAAGCGAGGTCGGGGCGGCGTTCGTGGTCGACATGTCCGGTCCCGACGCGCCGATGCTGCGCCGCCTCGGACCCGACCCGGCCCTGCGTCCGCTGCGCCATTCCTCACGGGTCCTCACCGCGCACCTGCGGGGGGTGCGTCCGCTGGAGCGGCGGGTGGACCCCGGCGAGGGCGGCACGCCCTGGACGGGCGGCACCACGCAGGTGGTCTTCCCGGGCGGCTGGATCCAGCTCGTCCCGTTCGGTGACGACCGTACCGGCGAGACCGGTCTGACCAGCGTGGCGGTCAGTCTCGACGCCAAGCTGTGGCCGCAGCGGTCGGCGTCCGCCGAGGAGGACTTCCAGCAGCTGATACGTCAGTTCCCGGATCTGGAATGGCAGTTCGCGAAGGCCACGGCGGTGCGTCCGTGGACCGGTTCCGAGCCGTGGCAGTACGGCGCCAACACGGCCGCCGGCGACGGTTTCGTGGTCCTCGACCGTTCCGCCGTGCGCTGCGACTTCACGTTGTCCCGGGACGTCACCCTGACCGCGGAACTGGTCCACGAGGCCGCCGCGCATCTCATCGCGGCGGCGGACAGCGGTGACTGGTCGGTGGAGCGCTTCCGGCCCCTGGAGTCCTTCCAGGACGCGCTGATCGAACACGGCGACCGGCTGCTGCGTACGGCACTCACCGCGACCACCGACTTCCGGCTCTGGAACGCCTTCTGCCGGGTCTGGCTGCTGCACTCCATGTTCGCCGCCCTCTCCCTCAAGCGGGCCCGCAACGACGCCCTGGCCGCGCCCGGACGGGCCGACCGGTGGCGGGAGCTGGAGCGGTACCGCGGCGCGGGGCTGTGGTTCCCGGTCTACCCGGGCTTCGTCGCCCTGTTCGACGACATGGACCGGCTGGCACGGCAGGTGGCCGACAACCGGCTGGCCCCCGGTGTCGCGGCCGAGCGGATTTTCGGCCAGTTGCGCAGGGCGTCCTTCGTGCCGCCGCTGTTCGCCTTCGGTGATCCCACCGACCGCTACTACAACTTCACCCCGCTGAAGCGGGTCAAGGTCCTGCTGTGGGCGAAACGCCGGGCACCGTACATGGTCCACCGGGTCCTCACCCGGGGGGCCACCGTACTGCCCGACGTGGAGCGGTAGGCGGACGCTTCGGGGAGATCGAAGGAATTCGGGCACACGAACCGCCGTCCCGCAAAGGCTCGCCCGAACGGGCCCGGGACGGCGGTTCCTTGTCGCGCGAGGGCCGCGGAGCGCGAAAAGGAACCGCCGCTGATCGGATCCGGCCAGCCCGCGCGCGGTCGCGCGATTCGGGCTCGACACCGCCGCGTCCTGCCGGAATGCTCCCTACCGGGGAGTCTTCCCATGTGGGATGCTGATATCGTCGATTTCCTACACGCATGAATTAATACCCGAAGGGGGACTGGTGAGCGCCGGAAACGGGATCCCCTGTGCCACGCAGGCGAACGCACAGCCGGGCGACGCAGCCCGTGGCAGGCGGTCGTCCGCACGCGGCGGAGGCCGGCGTCCGGGGCAGAGCAGCACCAAGGAGCAGATCCTGTCGGCCGCGCTCGCCCTCTTCGCCGAGAAGGGCTATTCGGGCACCACGATGCGTGGCATCGCACAGCAGGCACAGGTCGACCCGGCCCTCATCCACCACTTCTTCAGCAACAAGGAAGGCGTGTTCCAGGACGCCGTCCAGTCCCGCCTCGATGTGTCGGCCCTCTTCGACCCGCTGACGGACGACGACGCCGAGCCGGTCCTGGAGCGCCGCGGCGAGCGGATCGTGCGTACGTTCCTGTCGTACTGGGAGGACGAGTCGACGCGGCCCGCGCTGGTCGCGATCTATCGCACCGGGCTGTCGGACGAGTCGACCTCGAAGGCGTTCCGTGACCGCATCGAGGAGGGTTTCGCGGCCTGTGTGCGGCGGATCGTCCCCGAGCGGAGCGACCGCACCCAGGCACTGGCGTCACTGGTGTCCGCGCAGCTCGCCGGCCTGGTGATGCTGCGGTACGTCCTGCGGATGGAGCCGCTCGCCTCGCTCGACCTCGAGGAGCTCGTCGAGTGGTTCGCGCCCGCCGTGGACGTGCACTTCGACCGGCTCTCGGAGGGCTAGCCGCCCCCTGGCGGCGGCCTCGGTGTGCGTGCGCGCGAGGACGAGGACGCCCCGTGCGGCGGCGGCCGCCGCGGCACATCCCGCCAGCGCCGCGGGAAGGCCACCGGGGTAGCGGTCCCCCAGGACCAGGACCCCGACGACCACGGCGAAACCGGGGTTGACCAGCGTGAGGGTGGCCAGTGGCGCCTCCAGGCCTCCCCGGTAGGCGAGTTGGGACAGCGTGAGGCCCGCGACGGCCAGGCAGGCCACGCCGGCCGCGAGCGCGGCGGCGGAGGGCGGCAGCCGCAGGGCGCCGTCCCGGGTCAGTTCCAGGACCGCCGTCTGGGTGAGCGCCGAGGCCGCGCCGAACGCCACCCCCGCGGCCACCGCGTACCAGAGGCTGGTGGTGATGCCGCGCCGGGCGGTGGCAGCCGCCACGACGGCGATTCCGAGCACGGCGACGGTCAGGCCCAGGACGCCGGCCGTCTGCGCCGCGGTCAGTGTCCGGCTCGCCTGTGCGGACCGGGTCAGGAAGAGCAGTCCGGCGACACCGGCGACGGCGCAGGCGATGCCGGAGCACTGGGCCGCGGTGGTACGGCGCCGGCGCGCCGGCGCGGACAGCAGGGGCGCCGCGACCAGGGTGAGCACACCGAGCATCTGCACGGCCACCAGCGAACCGAAGCGCAGTGCCGCCGTGTGCAGCGCCGCGCCCAGCAGGTTGAGTGTCAGGGACACCCACCAGGTCGCTCCGCGCAGGGCGGCGCGGCGCCCGTGTCCGGTCGCCGTGGTGGCCACCGCCCGTTGTGCGACGGCCGCACCGGCGTACGCCAGCGCCGAGGCGGCGCCGAGCGCGAGGACCGACAACACGGTTCGTCCTACCTTTCAAGGGTGGTTGCTCTGGTCATTCGTAAGATCGGAGAGCCCAGGGGTTCTGGGTATGGCTGTCACGGTTGCGCCGGTTCGACGGCTCAAAGGACTTGGCCGCCCGGAGCCCCGCGACGACTCGACCGCCAATTGGGAGACGCGACTCGATCGCTGCTGTCCTTTCACCGCGCGGGCGCGGGTGCTGGAGGGCGGACCGGCACAGGGCCGGAACGAACGGGAGCACGGGGAACGGGCAACGGGGAACGGGAGAACGAGCAACGGAGTGGGAGGTGGGAAGGGTCGGCGGCGAGGGGCCGCGCACGACGGCGCCGCCCGCCCGGTCGCGACGGGCGTGTGCCCGTCGCGACCGCCGCCGGCGGCGTGCCGCTCCGCACCGGGCCGGGTCAGGCTCCCCCGGGCACGTCCTGGACGTCCTCGGGACGGATCTTCGGAAGGGCGAGGACGAGCAGGCAGGACAGGCCGAAGCAGCCGATCTGCCAGAACACCACCTGTTCGAAGCTGTCGCCGAAGTTGGACTTGCGCGCCTCCGGCACGGCCTTGCCGAGCACCGCGGCCTGCACCTGCGCCTTGGTCCGCGCCGGCACCGGCGCGCTCGCCATCTGCTTCTCGATGCGCGCGCAGCTCGCCGGTGTGGCGGTCAGGTCCTTCTGGTTCATCTTGTCGTGGAAGCAGGTCCGGAATCCGGTGGTGACCTGCGTCTGCTGCGCCTCGGAGAGTCCGGCCGCGGCGAGATCGGAGCGCAGTTCGGGCAGCGCGGTCCGGCTGGCGCCGTCGGCGTTCGAGCCGAGCAGTCCGTAGAAGAGGATGCCGGCGACGGCGATGCCGATGGCGATGCCGACCTGCTGCACGGTGGCGAGCATGCCGGACGCCGAACCGGCCTCGCGGGAGCGGATGCCGGCCAGGATGATTCCGGTGCAGGGGGCGAGGAAGAAGCCGCCACCGAGGCCGGCGACCATCAGCGACGGGACCAACTGGTAGCCGTGCAGGTCCGATCCGGCCCAGTGCAGGGTGCCGATCACACCCGACATGCCGACGAGCAGCAGGCCGGTGCCGACCGCGAGGGTCTTCGTGCCGAGCCGCTTCACGACGGCTGCCGAACGGGCCGAACCCACCGCGATGAGCGCGGCGAAGCCGAGGCTGACCAGTCCCGCGGAGATCGGGGTGTAGCCGAAGCCGATCTGCAGGCTCATGAAGAAGACCATGAAGAACGACGGGATGCCGGCGAAGAACACCACACTGATCACGAGGCCGACCGTGAACGAGCGCTCCTTGAACAGCCCGCTCGGCACCAGCGGTGACCTGTCGGCCAGCTTCGACAGCTTGTTCTCGTACACGAAGAACTCGGCGAGCACGAGCGGACTCAGCACGAGGAGCACCAGGCTCCAGCCGGGCCAGTCGTGTTCACGGCCGATGACCAGCGGCAGGATCAGGCTGAAGAGTCCGGCGCTGAGGATGATCGCGCCGGTGACGTCGAGCCGCCGGGCACCGCCGCCCGAGGACTCCGGGATCTTGGCGAGGCCGAGGAGCAGGGCGATCAGGCCGACCGGCAGGTTGACGTAGAAGATGGCCCGCCAGTCGGTGTCCATGATGTTCAGCTCGATCAGCCAGCCGCCGAGCACCGGACCGAGCACTGTGCCGAGTCCCACCGAAGCGCCGTACATCGCGAGCGCCTTGGGGCGCTCCTTGGCCGAGAACGTGACCTGGATGATCGACAGCACCTGAGGGAACATCAGGCCCGAGCACATGCCCTGGAGCACCCGGGACACGATCAGGAAGGTCGAGCTGGGGGCCGCGCCGCACAACGCCGAGGCGAGGGTGAAACCGAGCATGCCGATGAGGAAGATCTTGCGGCGCCCGTAGATGTCGCCGAGCCGGCCACCGGTCACCAGGACGCACGCGAAGGCGAGCGAGTAGACGGCGACGACCAGTTGGATCTCGGCGAACGTCGAGCCGAGGTCGCTCTGCAGCGAGGGCAGGGCGACCATCGTGATCGTGGTGTCCAGCATCTGCATGAAGATGGCGGACAGCGTGACGGCGAGGATCACCCAGCGTGCGGGGTTGGCCGGGGATCCCGGGACGGGCGAAGTGCCGGGCGGGGCCGCCGCCTTCACGCCCGCGTCAATCGATTCCATGTTCCCTCCTTGGGTACGCCGTCCGCTGACAGCACCCCGAGTTATTCATTCTCCAATGAAGTCTACGAGTACTGAATTCCAATCCGCAAGGTCGATGGCCGTGTTCCGGACAGCGTCCACCGCCGCAACGGCCGTTCATGTGCGTCTCGTTGACGTGCGGGTACTGCTGCGGGACAGTCAGGAGCGGCTGTGCGCACGTGCGTTCCGGATCAGCGACGGGCGGCCGAGTCCGGCCTCCTCGCGCTCCCGTGCCGTCGCCGGGTCAACACCTGCCGAACCGCCCGGCACCTGTGGCCGGACCGGCGTGACAGCATGCGGTCATGTCTGTCCGGCACCCCGGCGGCGCGCCCTGTGCGATCACCGTGCCGCACTCCGTGCCCGATGACGCCTGGTACCCGGAGCGGGAGCTCGTCGGCGAGCGACGAGCCCTGGTGACCGCGATCGTTCCCGACGAGGACCCGGCACGGGAGCCGACGGTCTGCTTCGACCCCGGGCGGCACCTGGACGTGCCGTTCGAGGTGATGCGCTGGTTCATGGACCAGGTCGAGGAGGAGATCCGCACGTCCCGCGCCTGGATGCGGCCGCGCCCCGAACTCGTCGAGGCCATCCACCAACTACGCCAGGAGCACATGGGCGTCGTCGACGACGACCGCTTCCCTCAGGTCCTGGCAGAGGTGCGCGCGGCGGTCCCGGAGGCGGATCTCCCCGCCGTGCTCGCCGCGGCGTTCGGGCGTGGGCCCGACGGGACCACCATGGACGGTCCGCGGGCGCCCCGGCCTGCGGACGACCAGGGAGCCGACACCTGAGTGGACTTCAGGAGAGGGCTCGCGACGCTTCCACGGCCTCGATCAGGCACGCGCGGCCGTCCGCGCCGATCACCCCGTCCGGCATCGTCCCGTCGTCCGCCGGCGCGCGCGGAGCGAAGGCGTGTGCGGCGAACGCGGCCCGGCGCCGGGCGCGTTCCGGGCCGGGTGATCGCGGTCGGCACCGAGGAGCAGCACCCGGCCTTCGTCGTCCGCGTCGGCGGGCCGGGACAGTTCAGCGGCGACGCATTCCGGCACGCCCGCCTTCAGGCCGCCCGCCAGACCGTCATGTCCGCGGTCAGGAAGCTGGACCCGCTCTCCGGCAGCGCGGTCGACTTCACCTGGATCACCAGCAGCGCGATGTCCCCGGAAGGGTGCTTGACGCAGATCTCGCTGCCGGCCGCCACCGCGGCGAGCGGCAGACGGTGACTGTCGGCGCCCTTGAGCGTGAGACGGCACGAATCGAGGGTGGCCCCCGGCTCGCCGTACACCATCGCGATCACGCTGCTGTCACTCTCCAGCGCGCAGGAGTCGCCGCAGACGAAGCGGACGTCCCCCTTGCGGTCCTTCCGCTCGACCGGTTCCTCGATGTCCAGCGAGTTCTTCTCGTCCAGCCACTGGAGGGGGTACGGGACGGCCCGCGGCGGCGCGGACGCGCTCTGGGAGGGGTGCGCGGCTCCGGCTGCCCGGCCGTCCGCTCCCGAGGTCGCCACGGATGCGGGTGAGGACGCCGACGAGCGTGCGGACGCCGCCGGACCGGACGCCGAGGGTCCGGCCGCGTTCCGATGGCCGAGCCGGTCCTTCACGTCCATCACCGTCCACGCCAGGCCGACCAGGCCCGCCAGCAGCAGCGCGCCCGCCGTGACGACGGCGCCCGTGACCAGTGCGGTGCGCCGGCGGCGGAACCGCCGGACGTCCGTTCCGGCCGACTGCGGGCCGGCGAGCAACGGCAGCGTGTGCACCGGGGTGGGGTCGGGGACCGGAGGGGGTACCGTCACCTCCGGCCCGGCGACCTCCCGCCACACGGACGGCCCCGCGCCCCTGTCGGCGTCCGGGCCCAGCCGCTGCCGGCACCAGGCGACGACCTCCGCCGGGGTCACCCGCTCCTCCGGATCGGCCGCCAGACACCGGGCGACGAGCGGACGCAGCTGCTCGGGAAGGAGGGACAGGTCGGGTTCCGAATGCACGATCCGGTAGAGCACGTTGACGGCGGGTCCGTCCCCGTACAGCGGCTCGCCCAGTGCCGCGAACGCCGCCGTCTGGCCGAGCGCGAAGACGTCGCTCGCCGCGGTGACCTCCCCCGCGGACGCCTGCTCGGGCGCCATGAACGACGGGGTGCCGATGGCGGTGCCCGTGACGGTGTGCGACGTGGCGTCGGAGGCCAGCGAGATGCCGAAGTCGATCACACGCGGCCCGTCGGCGGCCAGCAGCACGTTGGAGGGCTTCAGGTCCCGGTGCACGATGCCGGCACCGTGGATGGCCTGAAGCGCCTCGGCGATCCCCGCCATCAGCCACAGCACGGCGGGCACCGGCAGCGGTCCGCGCCGCGCCACGGCCTCCGCCAGGGAGGGCCCGGGCACGTACAGCGTGGCCAGCCAGGGCGGTACGCCTTCCGCGTCGGCGTCGATCAGCTCGGCGGTGTACGCGCCCCGGACCCGCCGCGCCGCCTTGATCTCCCGGCGGAACCGCCGGCGGAAGTCCGGGTCGTCGGCCAGCTCCGGGCGCACCACCTTGATCGCCACCGGTCGCCCGCCCTGCGTGTGGGACAGGTAGACCCGGCCCATGCCACCCACGCCGAGCCGGGCGGCGAGGCGGTACCCGGCCACCAGGGCCGGATCGTCCGCCCGAAGTGGCTGGAACACCTCGGTGGCGTTGTCCATCGGCCCTCGTCCCCCCGCTCCCCTGGCCCCTCGCTGCGATGAGTTGACCAACAGCAGGAGCCTAAGTGCCCCGTGAAACCTGTTCGGAGCCGGGTCACGTGGTGCCAACAGGGTGCGGCTTCTTACGGGTCCTCCGACTCGACCAGGGTGCCGCGCCGCGGCACCACATACGAGAGGCCGCCGACGAAGGCGGCACCGTCGTCCCGAAGCCGCCGGGCCGCCGAGCCGCCGGGCGGGAGAGCCGGAGACGGGTGAGCCGGTGACCCCGCGAGCGGGTCAGCCGGTCAGCCCGTGAGCCGGTCAGCCCGTGAGCCCGTAAGCCCGTGAGCCCGTAAGCCCGTGAGGGGCAACGACGGCCGCGGCCCGCGACGCTCCTCAGTCCCCGGCCGGAGCAGGAACCGCCCCCGCCGGATCCGCCGTCAGAAACGCGGCCACCGCCGGGGCGAGCACACGCACGAGTTCCGAGGAGTCGCCCTCGGCACTCAACTCGGGAGGCAGGAGACCCATGTGACGTGACGTCATGACACCGACGAGCAGACTGCTGATCAGCGCCAGCCTGATCTCGTCCGCTCCCCCGACCCCTTCCGGGACCAGGGACTGGCTCATCCGTTCCCGGGCCGCGGGCAGGTCGAGCGCGGAGCGCAGCACACCGAGGATGCGCCGCCGCTGGACAGGGTCGCCCCAGTCGGTCACCGCGTGCCGCAGGAGCCACTCGGCCGTACCCGGATCGCGTCGCGTCATCGCCTCGCGGAAGATCTCGGCCGGCCTGACCGTCTCCGCGACGACGGCGTCGTACAGCGCCTCCTTGGAGGTGAAGTAGTGGCCGATCAGCGCCGGATCACAGCCGGCGTCCGCGGCCACCGCGCGGAGCGAGGTGTTGCGGTAGCCGAGTTCGGCGAAGAGATCCGCGGCGGACCGCATGATGGCCCGACGACTCCCGGCTGCGCCTCTGGTTTCGGCCAAGGCGGCACTTCCTCTCGATCACGAGTTCCCCCGAAGGACGTGCCTCCCGCCCGGTCTCCACACGGGTGCTTTCGCGGCGACGGGGCAGCGTGACGCCACCCTCCACATCAATTCATCCAGCCATGAAGTCTACACACAGTGACTTCTTGGGTCAAAGCTTTCACGACATCCGAGACGTACCCCAACACCCTTACGGGCGTGGGCGTTTGTGACGTTACCAGCACTGGTGATCGATACCCGGAACACGCGCCGAGTGCGCGCCACCAGACCTCCTCCGCGCCCCGCCGCGCTCAATTCAACGCCCATTGAAATTATTCGGCGATCCCCCTACGCTCGCAGCGGGCGCCCAACCCTCGTTCAGTGCGACGGCTCTGCGGGTGCGCATGCCCGCGCACGCGCACTCCGCCCCAGGGAGAGGCACTTGCAGGTGACGAAACAGACGGACCGGCTCGACCGGGTGATCATCCGGTTCTCGGGTGACTCGGGCGACGGCATGCAGCTCACGGGTGATCTGTTCACCTCTCAGACGGCGTCCTTCGGCAATGACCTGGCGACGCTGCCCAACTTCCCCGCGGAGATCCGCGCGCCCGCAGGCACCCTGCCGGGCGTGTCGAGCTTCCAGTTGCATTTCGCGGACCACGACATCCTCACGCCGGGTGACGCGCCGAACGTGCTGGTCGCGATGAATCCGGCCGCCCTGAAGGCGAACATCGGGGACGTGCCGCGCGGCGCGGAGATCATCGTCAACACGGACGAGTTCACCAAGCGGGCGATGACGAAGGTCGGCTACGCGAACAGCCCGCTGGAGGACGGCTCCCTGGACGGCTACCGCGTCCATCCCGTACCCCTCAACACCCTCACCGTGGAGGCGCTCGCCGACTTCGGCCTGGCCCGCAAGGACGCCGACCGCTGCAAGAACATGTTCGCGCTGGGTCTGCTGTCGTGGATGTACCACCGGCCGACCGAGGGGACCGAGAAGTTCCTGCGGAACAAGTTCGCGAAGAAGCCGGACATCGCCGCCGCGAACATCGCCGCCTTCCGAGCCGGCTGGAACTTCGGCGAGACCACCGAGAGCTTCGCCGTCTCCTACGAAGTCGCCCCCGCGGCAGAGGCCTTCCCCGCCGGCACCTACCGGAACATCTCCGGGAACCTGGCACTCTCGTACGGCCTCGTCGCAGCCTCCCAGCAGGCCGACCTGCCGCTGTACCTCGGCTCGTACCCGATCACCCCGGCCTCCGACATCCTGCACGAGCTGAGCAAGCACAAGAACTTCGGCGTCCGCACCTTCCAGGCCGAGGACGAGATCGCCGCCGTCGGCGCGGCCCTGGGCGCGGCATTCGGGGGTTCACTCGCCGTCACGACCACCTCCGGCCCCGGCGTCACCCTCAAGGCCGAGGCTGTCGGTCTGGCGGTGTCGCTCGAACTGCCGCTGCTGGTCGTCGACATCCAGCGCGGCGGCCCCTCCACCGGCCTGCCCACCAAG
>NZ_BAABKB010000011.1:0-92006 GCF_039543605.1 Streptomyces siamensis
CGCGTCCGCGGCAGCGGGCGGCACGGTCCGCGCACGGTGCGGGTCCGCCGCCGCGGCACGGCCGGGGGCGGCCGGCCAGGGCCCGCGTGCGCCGGGCTCGGGGGCCGCGCGCGCCCGACGGGGAGCCGTGTCCACCGGGCCGGCGGGGTGCCGCGTTCCCTTCATCCGGACTGTCCGTAAATCGCCTGCTGTTTGACCACGCGGCTCGAAGAGTCCATACATTCGCGCGGTGGACCCCGAGATACTCCGATCCAGCTTCGCGGTCGTCGAGAGGCGCGCCGAGTTCGCGGTCAAGTACTTCTACTCCCATCTGTTCCGTCACCGACCGGACCTTCGCGCGCTGTTCCCGCTGGACCTCCCGCAGGACATGGAGCGGCAGCGGGACCGGCTGTTCGCGGCGCTCACCCATGTGACGGAGCGGCTGGAGGACCCGGGCCTGCCCGACTATCTGCGGGAACTCGGCCGTGACCACCGCAAGTACCTCGCCGAGCCCGAGCATTACGCGGCCGTCGGAGCGAGCCTGATCGCCGCGTTCGCCGCCGTCGCGGGCTCGGCGTGGAACGCGGAGGTCGAGAAGGCCTGGTGCGAGGCGTACGAGGCGATCTCGGACCTGATGCTCCAGGGCGCGTGGGAGGCGCAGCACCGCGGTGAACCGCCCTGGTGGGACGCCGAGGTGACCACGAGGACGCGGCACGGCGACGACCTCGTCGTCCTCACCCTGCGGCCGCGGCGGCCACTGCCCTACTCCCCCGGCCAGTACGTCGGCGTCAACGTCCCGCATCTGCCGGGCGTCTGGCGGCCCTACTCGCTGGCCAACGCGCCCCGCCCCGACCACACGGTGGATCTGCACGTCAGCCTGGTCGAGGAGGGGGTGCTGTCCACCGCCCTCGTCCGGCAGACCCGGGAGGGCGACGTCCTGCGGCTGAGCGCGCCCGGCGGCGAGCTGACCCTGCGCAGCTCCGTGGAGCGGCCCGTCACCCTCATCGCGGCCGGTACGGGCTGGGCTCCCGTGAAGGCGCTGCTGGAGCGGCTCGACGCGTCGCACGAGGCCCGGCTGTTCCTGGTCGCCCGCGACATCGAGCACCTGTACGGCCGTGCAGCCGTGGAGCGGTTACGGCACCGGCTGCCCCGGCTCGCCGTCACCTTCATCACGCCCGCGCCCGGCCGCCCCCGGACGCAGGCGACCGAACGCCTCCTGACCGCGCTGGGCAACCGGGCCGGCTGGGCCCGGCACGACGTGTATCTGGCCGGTCCTCCCGAGCTCGTCGAGGAGGTCTGCGAGACCCTTCCCGCCCTCGGCACACCACTGGAGCGGATCTTCCACGACGTGCCGGGGCCGGCCGGGGAGCCCCGGCCCCTGGGCGCCGCGGAGTGGCTGCTCGGCCGCCCACGGCCGAGCTGGCACAACCCGTCGGGCCGCACGGCCCGGACGTGACTCCGGGCGGTACCGCGGCGGGACGCGGCCGGGGCCCGGACGTGCCCCGGCCGGGAGGTGACTCGGATCCTCACGCGCACCCGCCGGCACGTGACTCCGATCCTCTGTGTCTCCGATCCTCACGTGCTCCGGCCGGCACGTGACTCCGATCCGGACGCACCCCCGCCGCACGCAACTCCGATCCGGACGTACCCCCGCCGCACGCAACTCCGATCAGGACGTGCACCCGCCGAGACGTGGCCGCGGCCCGGATGTGACCGCGGCCCGGTGCGGGCCGGTGGGTCAGCCGGCGTCGGGGGCGGAACCCTCGGCCGTGCGGATCGCGTCGCGGTAGGCGCGCGCCGCCGCCCGCAGCGCCGCCTCCGGGTCGACTCCCTCGGCCTCGGCGCGCGCGGCGACGGCCAGCAGTTCGTACCCCACGCCCTCGCCGCGCGGCAGCTCGACGTCCAGGCCCGCCGTGCGCACCCTGGAGACCAGCTTCGTGGCCAGCGCCAGTCCCGGCTGCCCCAGGGGCACCCCCTCGGTCACGGACGACCGCTGCTTCTCCACCGCCTTCGTGCGCAGCCAGTGCTCCTTGACCTCCTCCGGCGTCGTGGCCGTCTCCTCGCCGAACACGTGCGGATGACGGTGGATCAGCTTGGCGACGATGCCGCCGGCCACGTCGTCGATGGAGAAGGGCTCGGAGCCGTCCTCCGGCCGGCCCTCCTGTGCGATACGGGCGTGGAAGACGACCTGGAGGAGGACGTCGCCGAGCTCCTCGCGCAGCTCGTCGCGGTCACCCGCCTCGATCGCCTCGACGAGTTCGTACGCCTCCTCGATGCCGTACTTGGCGAGGCCCTCGTGGGTCTGCCGGGACGACCAGGGGCACTCGGCACGGATGCGGTCCATGACCTGGACGAGGTCGAGCAGCCGCGCGCCCGGCAGGTCGTACGAGGCGGGCAGCAGCTCCAGGTCCGGCATCCGTATGCGGCCGGAGCCGGCCAGCCGGGCCAGGCCGTCGGTGAGCCGCGGCTCCCCCTCGCCGGTGGCGACGACGACCACGGTGCGGCCGCCGGCGCAGGCGTCGACGAGGTCCTGCGCGGTCGGGGCTCCCTCGTCGACGGTGACGCCCGCGTCGCGCAGATAGGGCAGCTGGGGATGCGTGCCGTCGGCGCACACGACCTGGTCGGCGTCGCGCAGCACCTGCCAGGCGGGCCAGGACAGCAGGCCGGGCGCCACCCGGTGGCTGGTGGTGAGCAGGACGACACGGCCCGGGTCGGGGGCGGTCGGGCCGTCGGCGGCGGCCGGGTCGCCATCGGGGCCGGGAGCGGTCGGGGCGCCGTCGAAGCTGCTGGTTGCGTTCACCCCTCGAACGTAACCCACGCCGCCGACGGCCCGGACGGTTGTCCACAGGCTGTGGGCGACCGGACGACCGGCGTTCGCGAGCCGTCCGGCCGAACCGTACGGCCGAGCCGTCCGGGGAGCCCGGCGCCACCGTCTCCGGGCCCCACGGCCCGGCCCGGCACCGGCGCCTCCGGGCCGGCGGGCCGCTACGCGGTCTGCTGGGTGCCCGCCGAGGTGACCTCACGCAGCCAGGGCGTCTTCGCGTCGACGCGGCTGCTCTTCTGGACGTCCCAGGCGCCGTAGCGCGGGTTCAGGTCGACGTCGAGCTGCTTGGAGGCGGCCGACATCGCCTTCCAGAACGCGGCCTTGCCCTCGGTGGTGTTCATGTCGGCACCGAGGGCAGAGGCCAGCTTCTGAGCCTCGATCTCGGTGCGCAGGCTGTCCTCCAGGCGCTGCGGGGCCACCCCGTACTGCTGGAGCCAGGCCGTCTCCAGGGCCTTCGCGCCGCCCGCCTGCTGTTCGAGGGCCGTGCGCATCTGCTGGGTGTCCTTGCGGGTCACACTCACGCCGGCGTTCTTCGCGGCACGGTCGAGGACCCGGTCGAGAACCATGCTGTGCAGGGTGTCGCGGGTGAGGCTGCCGGTCTTCGCGACGGCCTGCTCGTACTGGGCGTCGTCCTGGGTGGCGGCCCGCTGCGCGTCGCGCACCTCGTTCACCCGGCTCTCCAGCTGCGCGACGGTGATCCGCTGGCCGCCTACGACGGCAGCCGCGCCCGGATGCGCGTCGCCACCGCACGCGGTGAGGAGGGGTGCCGCGGCGACGATCGCGGCGGAGAGGACGAGCGCGGTACGACGGCGGCGGTGCAAGGAAGCCTCCCGAGGAGATTGTGCGACGGTGCACAAAGTCTTGCGGTGATCGATGGTAGGCAGTGGCCCAGCTCTCGGCCACCCTTTCGACCAACGATTCGCCCGGCCTTCGGGCACCGTCTCACTCTCACACGGGCATCACGCGTCACACGGTTGTCAGCCCGTGATCGCCACCGGCGCGTCCCACGCGTCCCGGTCCACGGTGATCGTGCAACCGCCGCGGGACTCCTTGCTGTTCACCATGTACTGATGGGCGCGGCTGTGGTTCGTCCACCGGTCGGCGGCGAACGGCCAGTCGGCGGTCGTGGTGTTCTGCTTGTCCCACAGCGCGTACCAGAGGTTGCCCGGCAGGTCCGTGCGGTCGCCCGCCTCGGCGACCGCCTTGGCGCTGGAGCTGCGGAAGCCGTAGAAGCCGGTGCGGTACGTCCTGGCGTGCAGCGCCTTGTCGAAGGCGCGCACATAGGTCAGCACGGCGTCGTTGCACGCCTTGTTCGCCGTGTCGTACGCCTCCATGTCCAGGTAGACCGGGCTGCCGGCCTTCATGCCGAGGGCGGACGCCTTGGCGACGGCGTCCGCGCCGTCGGCGGCGCCGAGGGACGCCGCGGTGGACGCGGTGATCTTCTCGGGGCTCGCCCCGGTCTGGCAGGACGGCTGCGCGCCGACGTACAGGGGGATGAGTTTCCAGCCCATCGTGCTGACCGATTTGACCCAGGACGCGGTGAGGTTGGGCTGGCCGCATCCTCGGTTCCTGCCGCCCACGTAGACGGCGGCCGCGCCGTAGAAGCCGGTGTGCCACGCCTTCATCGCGGACAGCGACGGCGCGGCGCAGGTGTCGAAGGCGCGCCCGGTGAAGGTGCGTTGCGCGGGCCAGGCGGTGGCGGCCATCGAGGTCTGCGCGGCGATCCCCGCCCCGGCGGCCACGGCGGCGCCGGCCACCGCCCACGCCATGTATCTGCGCTTCCTGGACTGCCGATGGCTGGACATGATCTTCCCACCCCATGGTTCGAATGACGGGTGCGCGCGGCACGGACCGCGTGCGGCGCGCGGCCGACGGGGCGGCACGCGGACGGCACGTCACCCACTCGTCCGGCGCGCCCACGCGTCCGACTGCCTGCGCCCGCCACGCACGCGCGTGTGGCGCACGAAAACGCATCGCAACGTATCCGGCGGTGCCCCTCCGTTCGGGAAACCCGGCACCTTGATCATCACAAGCTTCGGCCAAGGTGGCGCAAAGACCGCGATGCGGATTCAGCCCCGGACCTGGCCCAGCCACTGCAAGGTGCGGCGGATCTCCGCCACCATCGGATGCCCGGGCCCGCGCAGCCGCTCCACGTCGTGCAGCAGCCGCGCCAGTGTGTCGTGGGCGGCGCCCCGGTCGCCGAGGGCGAGCAGCAGGTGGCCGATGCGGCGGCGCACCTCCAGAGAGATCTCCGGGTCCCCGGCGACGTACTGGTTCTCGTAGTACGGCAGCAGGGCGCGGTACTCGGCGAGCGCCGCGGCAGGTTCACCGAGCTGCTCCAGGCACTGCGCGGCCTCGTAGCGGAAGCGCAGGGACTGCGGGTCGGCCTGGCCGGCCTCGGCGGCCCGCTCGTCGGCGAGACGGCGCAGCTCGGGCAGGGCCCGCCGGTACTGGCCGTCGTCCATCAGCGTGGCCGCGTACTGCTTGCGCAGGGTCCGCACGACGGGCGAGTGCTCGCCGTGCTCGGCGGCGGCGGCCGGCAGGATCGACCCGAGGATGTCCACGGCCTGCGTGATGCGCCCCTCGCCCAGCAGCCGCTTCACCTCGTCCACGGCACCCGCGACATCGGCCCGCTCCACGGCGGGCGGGGCCTGCGGCTGCGGCTGCGGCGCCGGGGTGCGCGCCCGGTCCGGCCACGGCGCGTGCGGGCGCAGGAAGGGACGGGTGGGGTCGAGCGGGGCGCCGGTGGGCATACCGCGTGCGGGCAGCAGCGGCAGCAGCTGTTCGTACGTCTCCTGCGCCGAACCCGGCCTGTGCTGCGGGTCCTTGGACAGCAGCCGCAGCACGAGGCTCTCCAGGGCGGGCGGCACCTCGGGGCGCAGCCGGCGCACCGGGAGCGGCGGCTCGTAGAGGTGCCGGTGCAGTACGCCGAGCGCCGTCGAACCCGAGAACGGCACGTCCCCGCTGAGCAGTTCGTGCAGCAGCACCCCCAGCGCGTACAGGTCCGTGTACGGGCCGACGGCGCCGCCCATCGCCTGCTCGGGGGCCATGTAGGCCGGGCTGCCGATGGGTGAGCCGGTGTGCGTCAGACGCGTGGTGTCGGTGTCCATGACGGACGCGACGCCCAGGTCGAGGACGGTGACCGTGCCGTCCTGCTTGACCATCACGTTCCGCGGTTTCAGGTCGCGGTGCACGATCGGGACGGCGTGCACCGCGGACAGCACGGCGCACAGCTGCGCCGCGACCGCGACGGCCCACTGCCACGGGTAGGGGTCGTGTTCGGCGAGGTGGTCGGAGAGGTCGGCCCCGTCGACGTACTGCATGACGAGGAACAGCTCCTCGCCCTCGCTGCCCGCGTCGTGGACCGTGACCAGACCGGGGTGGTCGACCTGCGCGGTGACCCGGCACTCGCGCACGAAGCGGCGACGCAGCTCGTCGGCCTCCTGGCCCGCGACCTTGTCCGGCCGCAGGAGCTTCACCGCCACCCGCCGGTCCAGACGCTGGTCGTAGGCCGTCCACACCTGGCCCATGCCGCCCTGGCCGATCAGCGTGGACAGCTCGTACCGGTCCGCGACCACACGTCCTGTCGCCACGCTCACCCGCGGTCCCTGCCGTCCCTGCCGTCGTCCTGATGTCCGTCGTGCTTGCGCAGATAGTCACTGAGCTCGTCGAGCTCGGCCCGCACCTGGTCGATCCGCGCGGGCGCGTGCCGCTGGGGCGGCGCCGTCGTCGCGGGCGGCGGCGTCGGCCGGGGCATCGGCGGCGGCGTGTGCGGGCCCTGGTTCTGCGGAACCGTCGTGGCGGTGTACGGAGACTGCGGGTAGCCGTACGCCTGCGGCGGGGGCTGCTGCGGTACGTAGCCCGGGAAGCGGAGCTGGTGGAAGTGGCGTATGTCCGCCGCCAGGTAGTACGCGATCTCGGCGACCAGCGAGCCGAGGAGCAGCGCCATGCCCGTCCAGCCGCCCGGCGTGTGGACCTCCTCGCCGGGCTCGGTGCCCAGCAGGACGAGGCTGAGGACCAGAGCCGCGATCGAGGCGACGAACAGCCCCCAGTCGACCGACTTCCGCGTCACGATCGCGAGGCGCAGCATCATCGTCCAGGCCAGCAGGCCGAGGGTGAACACGGAGATCACCACGAAGAACACGCGCAGGAAGACCAGCCACCCGGTAGGGGGTGGTGATTTCACCGGCTGCGCCTGGCCGTGGCCTTGCATGGCTGCTCCTGGAGGCCTGATGAGGACGGACGTACGAGTTCGGAGTCCGAGCGTATAGGCCGACAAGGACAACCGGTTACGGGTTGCGCCGAACCGTTGTCGTGCTGATCACTTCGCGCCGTCCCGCGGCACCCGCGCAGGCCACGACGGAAGTCCGCGTTCCGTCGGCCCGCCGTGCCCGGACCGCCCGTCCGCCGTGCCCGGACCGGCCATCGGCTGCACCCGAACCGCCCGTCCGCGGAGGCCGGAGCGCGAGCGGAGCGGATGAAACCCCTTGTCCGCAGCGGCCTCACCGCGTGCGCCGGCCTGCCCTTCCCCGTGCCGGAATCCGTCGGGCCGTCAGTCCGTCGGGCCGTCAGTCCGGCGCGACCGTCCCGTCCGTCAGGCCGTCGTACATGCCGCGCACCAGTTGCTCGCCGAGCCGGCCCGCGCGCCGCAGCGCGTCCTCGAACTCGGCCAGTGCGCGGAAGCGTTCCCCGTAGCGGCGCTGCTCGTCGAGCGGCAGCCGGGGCAGCTGGAGGCGGCGCACGTCCAGCCGGGTCGCGGTGGACGCGTAGCTGCTGGCCTGCCGGTTGTTGGCGGTGCCGCGCAGGAAGCCGGCCAGGAACCACGGGTCGAGCGCGGCCGGGTCGGGCCGCAGGAGCGTGAGGTTGCGCCCCAGGGCGGCGCCCGCCGTGCGTTCGTCCACCACGCGCGCGACGGACCCTCCGCCGAGCACGGGCACGACGACGTCCCCCGCCTCGACCAGCACGGCTTCCTCCTCGCCCTCCGGCAGCGTCCCGGACGGGTCGGTTCCGGCGAGCACGTCGTGGTCGGTGAGCACCGGCACGCGCGCGGGCGCGCCATTACCTCCCGTACGCAGCACCAGCGCACCCCCGCGGGCGAGTTCGCCGACGGTGATGAGGGGCCAGCGTGCGGGCTGGGCGCCCTGGGCCTTCGGTGGCGTCAGGTCGGTGGTGAGCCGCAGAGTCTCGCCGAGCCGTTCCCGCACGCCGACCAGCTGCTCGGTGCCACCGCCCGATGCGGCCGGCGGCAGATGGCGGGCCGGCGCCAGGTCGACGTCGTCGTCGAGGAGTTCGATGACGGGTACCGCACGGCTGAACCCAGGCTCCTCCCGCACGCTGCCGGTGCGCTCGAAGGGCCGCCACGCGTCGAGCACCGCCGTCCGCACGGCCTGCCAGTCCAGGCCGGCCCGCCCGTCGCCGGCCGAAGCACCGGCGTCCACCAGCAGCAACTCGGGCTGCGCGGGCGCCTTCTCGGGACGGCGCAGCACCCACACGTGAAGCGGGATGTTGTACGGGGGCGCCGCTCCGACCGGCAGGGCGATCACCGCGCGCAGCGCCCCGCGGCGCAGCAGGTCGGCGCGGATACGGCGGCCCGAGCGGCGGGAGGCCGCGGCCGGGGGCATCAGCAGCACCGCGCTGCCGCCGTCCCTGAGGTGGGCCAGCGCGTGCTGCACCCAGGCCAGCTCCGACTCCGTACGAGCCGGGAAGCCGTACTCCCAGCGGGCGTCGTAGGCGAGTTCGTCGTGCCCCCAGTTGCGCTCGTTGAACGGCGGGTGGCACAGGACGGCGTCGGCCCTGAGCGCGGGATGCGCGTCGGCGCGCAGACTGTCCCCGGAGGCGGTGCGGACGGCGGCCTTCCCCTGGAGGGCGAGCCTCAGTGCGGACAGCGCCGCCAGTTCGGGCGCGCTGTCCTGCCCGTACAGCTCCTGGTCCGGCCTCGGCGCCACGGCCCGCAGGAGCGCGCCGGTGCCGCACGCGGGATCGAACGCCGTACGCGCCGGTCCCGCGAGCTCCGCCATCAGCGAGGCCAGGTCGCCCGGGGTGAGCGTGTACTGGCGCGGGTTGGCGTCCAGGTGCCGCCCCAGCAGGAACTCGTACGTCTGCCGCGCGCCCAGCTCGGCGGCGAGCTCGGCGGCACCGCGCAGGAGCGGGGCCGAGGGCAGCAGTTCGGGACCGGTCGGGGTGTGCACGGCGCGGTCGCGGGGCGCGCCGAAGCGGGGGGTGACGACCTGGTCGAGCGCGGCGGGCAGCAGTGCGGCGAGGCGCTCGTCGGAGCCCGCGCTCAGCTCCAGCCAGTCGGTGGGCCGGTCGTGGATGAGCAGCAGGACGCAGCCGGCGTGCACGAGGGCGGTGACCGGGCCCTGCGGGTGTCCGGCGAGCTGCTGCCAGACGCGTTCACGCAGCGGGACCTCGGCGAGTTTGCCCTGCTCGCGCAGCCATGCCTCGACCTCGGCGAGCGCGAAGGAGGGGCTGGTCTCGGTGCCGCCGACGGGCTTGGGGAAGTCGGCGTGGCGCCGCCGCCAGTTGCTGACCGCGGCGCGGCCGACCCCGGCGAGCCGCGCGATCCCGGCAGCGGTCACCTCTGTCGCGTTGTCCTGCACCCGCCGGCTCCCCTCGTTCTGGTCTGTCGCGCCCGGGCCCTGCGGGCCCCTCGCCCTGTGCACCCCTGCGGCCCCGGTCTTCGCGGCTCTGGTCCGTGAAGCGTCCTCGCCTGTGACGCCGAGCATACCGGCGTTCGCAAGATCTATCCCTTCACAGGCGTGTACACAACCTTTCTCGTGAACTGTGTTGACTCGGTTCACACAGTCTGTTGTTATTGACCCACCGAACGGACGAGCCGCCGGAGCGAACCGGCAACTCCGTGCGTTCGGGAGATCTGTTCACAGCCAGGGGAGGGCACAGTCATGGGCATCAAGGCCAAGGTGGGTCTGGGGGCCGTGGTCGGCATCGTCGTCATCGGCGCCGTGTCGGCGAACGCCGGCAACAGCGACAACGACAACGAATCCAGCAACAAGGGCAAGGACACCTCTGCCTCCGCCGAGCGCGAGTCCGGCAAGAAGGCCGACAGCAGAACGAGCGACAAGACGAAGAAGGCCGACAAGAAGGCCGAGAAGAAGGCCGCCTTCGACGGCGACGGAGACTTCCAGGTCGGCTCCGACATCAAGCCCGGCACCTACCGCACCACCGGCAACGACGACGGCATGTGCTACTGGGAGCGCGCCAAGGACGCCTCGGGCGAAATGGACTCCCTCATCGCCAACGACAACGTCACCGGAACCAGCTACGTGACCATCAAGGCCGGCGACAAGCTCTTCAAGACCAGCAGCTGCAACGACTGGGAAGCCGTCGCCGCCAAGCCGTCCGGCTCACCCGCCACCCAGATGAAGGGCGACGGCGGCATGTTCCGCATCGGCGCGGACATCGCCCCCGGCACCTACAAGTCCACCGGCAACGAGGACGACGGCTGCTACTGGGAGCGCGACAAGGACGCCACGCACTCCATGAACTCGATCGCGGCCAACAACAACGTCACCGGCACGGCCGTCGTCACCATCAGCGCCAACGACAGCTACTTCAAGACCACCGGCTGCGGGGACTGGAAGAAGACGGGCTGACACCAGCCGCCCGCCGCCGTCCTCGCCCTCCCCCCACACCTCTTCACCACCTCACACCAAGGAACTCTCATGCGTCGCACCGCACTTGCCGCACTCTGCCTCGCCGCCGCGGCCACCGCGGGCCTCACCGGCTGCCTGCCCGGAGAGACGAAGGCCGACAGCAAGCCGAAGGGCCCCTTCACCGGCCTCACCGGCGGCGAGATCGCCGACCGGGCCGTCAAGGCCACCACAGGCGCCACCTCGCTCCGCATGAAGGGCGACATCCCCGACGACGAGGACGGCGGCACGATCCGCATCGACATGGCCCTCGACAAGAAGGGCCGCTGCGCCGGCACCATGAGCATGAACGGCCAGGGCAAGGCCGACCTCATCAAGACCGGCGACACCATCTACATGAAGTACGACGAGAAATTCCTGCGCGCCCAGGGCGAGGGCCAGTCCAAGTCCGAGACGGACGGAGTGGTGGAACTGCTCGCCGACAAGTGGACCAAGATGGCCGCCACCGGCTCAGACGCCAAGGACATCGCGGGCTTCTGCGACCTCGACAGCGTCCTCGCCGGCGCGGAGGACGTGAACTCCGACGCCACCCGCGGCAAGACCACCACCGTCGACGGCAGCCCGGCGATCATCCTCCACGAGAAGGACGGCAAGGACCGCTACACCCTCTACGTCGCCACCGAGGGCAAGCCGTACCTGCTGCGCGTCGACAGCACCTCCGCCAAGGACCCGGGCACGATCACCTTCAGCGACTACGACAAGCCCGTCCCCGCGCAGAAGCCCGCCGGCAGGATCCTCGACCTGGACAAGCTGTCCGGCTGACCCACCCCGGAACCACGCCGTACGTCGAGCTCACAGGGTGTGCCGCACCCACACATTGGGCTCGACGTACACGGCGTATCCGCGCCCCGGTTCACAGTGCACCGGCACCAGCGCGCCCGGCACCTCGACGAGGCCCGCCGAGTCGAAAGGCAGCCCCGTCCAGCCACGCCACTCCTCCAGCGACGCCGCCACCGTCATCGACGCCGGCGCCACCGCCTCGACGACACCGCCCGCCCGGACATGGACACGCAGCCACGGATCGTGCGGCAGCCCGTCGGCACGCTCCCGCAACGCGTACTCCTCCATCGGCGCACGCGGCTCCAGATGCTTGGCACTTGGACGCACGGGCGCGACGACCTCGCCGAAACCGTGCGCCCGGGCGTTGTCCCGCATCGCGGAGAGCATCCGCGCCGACAGCCCGCCACCCTGCGCATGCGGAGCGACGACGATCGAGACGGCACCGACCGTGTCCGGCGGCGTACCGCGCCGCAGGTCCGCGAACGCCCAGGACAACACCTCGTCCCAGCCCCGTGCGGGCAGCTCGCCCCGCTCCTCGTCCGCGAGAGCGAACGGCACGCTGTACGCGTGCGCCACCACACGTCCGTGCTCGTCCTCGGCGAACAGCACGTACTGCGGCAGTTCGGTGGCGATCCGCCCGTAGTGCGAGTTGCCCACCGGATCGTGCAGCAGGAACTCCGGCCAACTGTTGGCCATCCCCACCACCTGCCCGAGCATCTCGGGACGTTCGGCGAGACTCGACACCTTCAGCTCCATGCCCGTCACCGTAGGCGCCGGTCCGACACAGCGAAACGGATTTCACGCCTGGTATCGGGTCGCCCCGGGGGAGTGTGGGGTGTTCCGGGGGCTGGGCGTTCCCGAAGGCGGCAAGGTGGGACGCTCCCCGGCGCGACGGGCAGATGCGGCCCGGCGCCCGCGCCCCCGTCAGTTCGCGTGGAAGCGTGCCGGTGCGCTCGTCGGGTTGCCGCCCGAAGGAAGCTTCTGACCGGGGCAGCCGGAGAGGACCTTCCTCATCGCCGCCTTCTCGGCACTCGTCACCCACAGCTCGTACTTCTTCTTCACCGCGACCTGCGCGGCGACATACGTACAGCGGTACGCCTTGTTGGGCGGCAGCCATGTCGCGGTGTCACCGTCGCCCTTGCTGCGGTTGGCGCTCGCACCCACGGCACGCAGATTCAGCGGGTCGTTGGCCAGCGCGATCCGCTTGCTCGCGTCCCAGTACTTGGCGCCCTTCTGCCAGGCGTCGGAGAGCGCGACCAAGTGATCTATGTCGACCAGGCTGCGACCGCGGGCGAACTTCACGTCCTGGCCGCCGTACGGGTCGGGGGTGAGGAGCCCGGACGACACCTTGCACGTGCCGTCGCTGAACTTCACGTCCTTGAGATCCCGCTTGAGGATGTCGTCCCGGGTGTCGCACCGGTTGGAGTCCGTGTCGGCCCAGGCCGTGCCGAACCGCTCACGGCTGTATCCCGTCTTGGGTGCCCGCCCCTTGACGGTCAGCGAGTCCACGGCGGCGAGAGCCGCACCACCGGCCGCCGTCCCCTTCGCTCCCGGCGAGTCCTCACTCCCCGTGCGGCAGCCGGCGACACCGGTCCCCACGGCGAACATCATCACTGCGGCCGCGACCGCCCCACCCCTCAGACGCACCACGACACCCCTCCCCGAGCTCCCCTGATCCGCCCCTGACGGGCGCGTTTTCCCAGTGCCCACCGTAGCCGCCGGTACTCCTCCCCCATACCTGGCGCCAACGGGCAAACGGTGCACGCCGGGCGTATCGTCGGTGGTGAGTCACCTCGGGAAGGAGCTCTGGATGGGCATCTTCGACAGGTTCAGGGGCCACGGACAGGACAAGGCCAAGGAAATGTCCGACGTGGCGGAGAAGAAGGTCAACGAGAAGACGGGCGACAAGTACACGGAACAGGTCGACGACGCGCAGCAGAGGATCGAAGGCGCGGCAGGCCTGAAGCGTGACCGCCCCGACCAGCCGTAACGCCAACGCCGAGGACTCAAGAAGCCCAGCGCCGGCCGGATCGACTGAACCCCGCAACCCGAGCCGTCCGCCGAGACCGACACCATGAGGTCGGCGGGCGGCTTTCGGTGTGGGAGGGGGGCGGTCGGCGTGGGAGGGCCCGTCCGGCGCCCTTTTCGCTGTCCATCGGGGCCCCTCCCCCTCCCCCTCCCCTCCCTCTGTGCTGCTGAGTGCCTGCCGGGCGTGCCCGCAGATCACACCTTGCCGATGCCCAGGGTCGTCTCCGACGGGAGCAGGCCCGAGCCGAGTGCCGCGACCCAGAACTCGCCGAGCAGGTCGGCGAGATGGGCGGCGCCGTCCGGGCCGAGCGCGCGCCAGGGCGCGGCGGCGAGTTCGTCGGTGTGCTGTTCGACCTGGCGCCGCAGTTCACGGCCGGCGGGTGTGGCGATGCCGTCCTCGTCCACCAGGCCCCGGGCGGTGAGGCGTTCGCGGGCGGCGGTCCATTCCTCCTGGCTCCAGCCGCGGCTTTCGAAGCGTTCCACGGAGGCCGCGCCTATCGCCGCGAAGGAGACGAGGGATTCGACGGGGTCGAGGCCGGCGACGAGGAGTGCCGCGAGGTGGCCGTCGCCCCGGTGTTCACGCAGGATCGTCGCCGCGTGCCACAGCTGGAGGTGGGGGGCCTCGGGCCAGGCCGATTCGGCGTTGGCCGCGGCGAGCGGGCGGCCCGCGGTGTTCGCGGCTTCGGCGGCGCGGCGGGCGAGTGCGGCTGCCTCGGCGAGTTCGGGGGAGGTGATGCGGTCGCCGAATATCGCGCGGTAGGCGCGGTCGACGGCGCGCTCTCGGGCGTTCAGGACCTGCTCCGGACTCGCGGTCTGCCAGGCGGACTTCATGTGTTCGGCGACCATGCGTGGGCTGAAGCTGTAGAAGGCGGAGGTGACGCGTTCGCTGCCGGCGGCGCCCAATGGGGCTGCGCGGTAGGGGAAGTAGCTCGGCCAGCGTTCCGCTGTGTCGTAGCCGAGGGCTGCGGCTTCCTCGAAGGTCTCCGGTGCGTAGTAGAAGACGGCGTGGAGGGGTTCGAGGAGGTGCCAGAGCTGGCGCACCCGTCCGAGCTCGACGTCCGCGCCCGCCTGGGCGGTTTCTTCGGTCTTGTTGGTTCCGCTGGTCGTGCTGACGCTCTCCGACATGACTCATCCCCTCGTCACGGTCCGGCTCGATGCGTAACTTGACATTGACTAGATTGCCGGAGGAGGGGGAACTTGTCAATGTCTAGATTCCGCGTAGGCTTTTGAGCATGGCCGAGACCAGTAGGAACACCGGGACGAGCAGGACCGTCGGGACCGACGGGACCGACACGGCGACGGGGGCGACCGGGGCCGCCGGTACCGCACCGACCGCCCGGGCCGCCGAGACCACGCGGGACTCCGGGGACACCGGGCCCCAACGCCCGTACCACCACGGCGATCTGCGGCGCGCGATCCTGCGGGCGGCGCTCGACGCCATCGCCGCCGACGGGCCGTCCGCGCTGAGCCTGCGCGACCTGGCCCGCAGGGCGGGTGTCTCGCACGCGGCCCCGGCCCACCACTTCAAGGACCGCACGGGCCTGCTGACGGCGATCGCCGCGGAGGGGTACGAGCTGCTCGCGGCCGCGCTAGCCGACGCCGACGACCTGCGGGACGCCGGCGTCCGTTACGTGCGCTTCGCGCGGGAGCATCCGGCCTACTTCCAGGTCATGTTCTCCCCGGAGCTGCTGCGGGCGAACGACCTGGAGCTGACGACGGCCAGGACCCTCGCGGGCGAGCGGCTGCGCAGTGCCGTCTCCGCCGTGCCGCAGGAGGGCCGGGGCCCCGACAGCCGCCTCGCCGGTGTCGCGGCCTGGTCACTGGCCCACGGCTTCGCGACGCTGCTCCTCAGTCACAACCTGGACGGGCCGGTGGGCGATCAGGACCCCGACGAGGTGTTCCGCGCGCTCACCGGGATGCTGTTCCGGTCACGGCCGCGCGAGGACGGGCCGGCTTCACCACAGCAGCCCCGGCCGTAGCAGCCCCGGGCCCAGGCGCCCAGGGCCCGGGCGCCGACCGGACGCCCACGGGCCCGGGCGCGTCCGCCGCAGCCCCAGCGCCGCCATAGGCAGCGCCTGCCGAGCCGCCTCGGAGTCGGCCCGCCGCGGGCGTCACGGCCGCAGGCACGCCGGACCGGCGGTCCCGCCGGCCATGGCGCCCGCGGCCCGTACGCAGCGCCGGCGTCCGTACGCCCCCGCGGCCCTACGACCCGAGGACCGACGCCAGGAACTCGCCCGTCCACCCGAGGAGTTCGCGTCCGACCAGCGGCTTGCCGCCGACCTTGGCGGTCTTGGGACGGGGCACCAGGATCTGGTGGACGGCCGGCTTGATGACCGTCCCGGGGTAGAGCCGCTTCAGCCGCAGCTCCTGCGACTCGCGCAACTCCACCGGGGCGAAACGGATGTTGTTGCCCTGCAGCACGATCTCGCCGACCTCGCAGGCCCGCGCGAGCATGCGCAGGCCTGCCACGAGGAGCAGGTTCTCGACGGGTTCGGGCAGCTTGCCGTAGCGGTCGACGAGTTCCTCGCGGACGGCCTTGACGTCCTCCTCCGAGTTGGCGGAGGCGATGGAGCGGTACGCCTGGAGACGCAGCCGCTCGCCGGGCGCGTAGTCGTGGGGGACGTGCGCGTCGACGGGGAGCTCGATCTTGACCTCCAGGGGCGGCTCCTCCTCGACACCGCCTTCCAGGGAGGCCCGGTAGTCGGCGACGGCCTCGCCGACCATGCGGACGTACAGGTCGAAGCCGACGCCGGCGATGTGGCCGGACTGTTCGCCGCCGAGGAGGTTGCCCGCGCCGCGGATCTCCAGGTCCTTCATCGCCACGTACATGCCGGCGCCCATCTCGGTGTGCTGGGCGATGGTGGCGAGGCGCTCGTGGGCGGTCTCGGTGAGCGGCTTCTCCGGCGGGTACAGGAAGTAGGCGTAGCCGCGTTCCCTGCCACGGCCGACGCGGCCGCGCAGCTGGTGCAGCTGGGAGAGGCCGAAGTTGTCGCCGCGCTCCACGATCAGCGTGTTGGCGTTCGAGATGTCGATGCCGGACTCGACGATCGTCGTGGAGACGAGCACGTCGTACTTCTTCTCCCAGAAGTCGACGACGACCTGTTCCAGGGTCTGTTCGGACATCTGGCCGTGGGCGGTCGCGATGCGCGCCTCGGGGACGATCTCGCGCAGCCGGGCGGCGGCGCGGTCGATCGACTCGACGCGGTTGTGGATGTAGAAGACCTGGCCCTCGCGCAGCAGTTCGCGGCGGACGGCGGCGCCGATCTGCTTCTCCTCGTAGGGGCCGACGAAGGTGAGGACGGGGTGGCGTTCCTCGGGCGGGGTGGTGATCGTGGACATCTCGCGGATGCCGGTGACCGCCATCTCCAGGGTCCTGGGGATGGGGGTCGCGGACATGGTCAGTACGTCCACGTTCGCGCGGAGCTTCTTGAGCTGTTCCTTGTGCTCGACGCCGAAGCGCTGCTCCTCGTCGACGACGACGAGGCCGAGGTCCTTGAACTTGGTCTCCGACGAGAACAGGCGGTGGGTGCCGATGACGACGTCGACGGAGCCCTCGCGCAGGCCTTCGAGGACGGCCTTGGCCTCCGAGTCGGTCTGGAAGCGGCTGAGCGCCCGCACGTTGACGGGGAACTGCGAGTAGCGCTCGGAGAACGTGCCGAAGTGCTGCTGCACCAGGAGCGTCGTGGGCACGAGGACGGCGACCTGCTTGCCGTCCTGGACCGCCTTGAAGGCGGCGCGCACGGCGATCTCCGTCTTGCCGTAGCCGACGTCGCCGCAGATCAGGCGGTCCATGGGGACCGTCTTCTCCATGTCGTCCTTGACCTCGGCGATCGTGGTCAACTGGTCGGGGGTCTCCGCGTACGGGAAGGCGTCCTCCAGTTCGCGCTGCCACGGGGTGTCGGTGCCGAAGGCGTGTCCCGGGGCAGCCATGCGGGCGCTGTAGAGCTTGATGAGGTCGGCGGCGATCTCCTTGACGGCCTTCTTGGCGCGGGCCTTGGTCTTGGTCCAGTCGGCGCCGCCCAGTCGGTGCAGGGTGGGTGCCTCGCCACCGACGTACTTGGTGATCTGTTCGAGCTGGTCGGTGGGGATGTAGAGGCGGTCGCCGGGCTGGCCGCGCTTGGCGGGGGCGTACTCGACGACGAGGTACTCGCGGGTGGCGCCCTGGACGGTGCGCTGCACCATCTCGATGTAGCGGCCGACGCCGTGCTGTTCGTGAACGATGTAGTCGCCGGCTTCGAGGGTGAGCGGGTCGATGGTCTTGCGGCGGCGGGCGGGCATGCGCGCGCCGTCCTTGCCGGCCGCCTTCTGCCCGGAGAGGTCGGTCTCCGTGAGGACGGCGAGTCTGAGCGCCGGGTCGACGAAGCCGTAGTCGATGGAGCCGCAGGAGACGTGGACCAGGGACGGGCTGATGTCGGTCAGCTCGGTGTCGAGGCGGGCGGCGATGCCTTCGCCGCCGAGGACCTCGACGGTGCGGGCGGCGGGGCCGTGGGCCTCGGTGACGAACACGGTGCGCCAGCCGTCGGCGAGCCAGCCCTTGGTGTCGGCGAGGGCGCGGGCGGTGTCGCCGCGATAGGTCTCGGGGGCGTGCATGCCCAGCTTGAGGGTGTCCGCGTCGAGTTCCTCGTCGGCGGCGAACGGGGACACCGACCACCACATCATGTCCAGTTCGCGGGCGCGGTCCCGTACGTCGGCGATGGACCACAGGGATGCGGCGCCGACGTCGATGGGGGCCTCGCCGCCGCCGGCCGTCGCCGCCCA
This sequence comes from Streptomyces siamensis, assembly GCF_039543605.1. NCBI lineage: Bacteria > Bacillati > Actinomycetota > Actinomycetes > Kitasatosporales > Streptomycetaceae > Streptomyces > Streptomyces siamensis. Next base: position 18,040 of record NZ_BAABKB010000011.1, read on the forward strand.
GGACGCCTGCAGGAACTCCTGGGACGTGGCCACGAGGTCGGCGGCCCGGGTCCGGACGCGCTCCGGGTCGCAGACGACGGCCATGGAGCCCTTGGGCAGGACGTCGAGGAGGAGCTCCATGTCGTCGACGAGGACGGGGGCGAGGGATTCCATGCCCTCCACGGCGATGCCCTCGGCGATCTTGCCGAGGAGTTCGGCGAGCTCGGGGTGCGCCTCGGCGAGGGCCGCGGCCCGCTGCCGTACGTCGTCGGTGAGGAGCAGTTCGCGGCAGGGCGGCGCCCACAGGCCGTGCTCGGCGACTTCGAGGGACCGCTGGTCGGCGACCTTGAAGTAGCGGATCTCCTCGACGTCGTCGCCCCAGAACTCCACGCGCAGCGGGTGTTCCTCGGTGGGCGGGAAGACGTCGAGGATGCCGCCGCGGACGGCGAACTCGCCGCGCTTCTCGACGAGCTCGACCCGGGAGTACGCGGCTGCCGCGAGCGCCTCGACGATGTCGCCGAGGTCCGCGGTCGAGCCGGTGCGCAGGGCGACGGGCTCCAGGTCGCCGAGGCCCTTGACCTGGGGCTGCAGCACGGAGCGCACGGGGGCGACGACGACGGAGACGGGGCCGGTGTCGGGGTCGTCGGTGCGCGGGTGGGCCAGGCGGCGCAGGACGGCGAGGCGGCGGCCCACGGTGTCGCTGCGCGGGGAGAGACGCTCGTGCGGGAGGGTCTCCCACGACGGGTACTCGACGACTTCCTCGGGCGGCAGGAGGGAGCGGAGGGCGGCGGCGAGGTCCTCGGCCTCCCGGCCCGTCGCGGTCACCGCCAGGACGGGGCGGGCGGCGTCGCGGGCGAGGGCCGCGATCGCGAAGGGGCGGGCCGCGGGCGGGCCGACCAGGTCGACGTGCATGCGGTTGCCGTCGGTGGCGGCCTTCACCGCTTCTGCGAGGGCGGTGTCCTTGACGACGGCGTCGAGCAGACCGTGCAGGCTCATGAAGGGCTTCCATCCCAGGGTGGGCAACGCGAAGGGCCCGACACGTGGGACGGGCCGGGGGTCTCCAGCGTACGTCGCCGGGCTGGGCTGTGCCGGGGCTGTGGACAACGGCCCCGGCGGCGGCCCCGCCCCGCCTGGGTTGAGGGGTCTGCCGGGGCGCCGGCCGCGCGGTTGACGCCGGTGTCGTCGTGGTCCGGCCCGCGCTGTGTACACGGGCCGGTGCTCGTGCCGGGCCCGTGCTCGTACTAGCCCCGTGCTCGTACCGGCCCCGTGCTCGTACCGGCCCGTGTGGTTCTCGCCCCCTCCGCCCCTTCCCGTCCCGTACCCGGAGGCTCTGCCCCCGGACCCCCGATCGGCCTGGACGGCCTCGTCCTCAAACGCCGGACGGGCTGAGATTCTCCCCGCGCGACCCCGTGACCGCCGGACGGGCTGAGATCCCCCGTACGGGAAAGGGCCGAGCCCGGTCCGGAGAGTGGTGTTCTCCGGGCCGGGCTCGGCCTCATCCCCCGTGACCCCCGTGCACGGTGGCTGTCGGGTCAGTCGGTGGCGATCGCGTTCAGGACGTTCATCCGGCCCGCGCGGAACGCCGGGATCAGCGCGGCGAACAGGCCCACGAACGCGGAGCCGATGAAGACCCCGATGATGGTCGGCCAGGGAATGTCGAGGACGTTCAGGCCTTCGAGGGCGAGGAGCTTCTGGGCGGTGGCGCCCCAGCCCATGCCCAGGCCGAGGCCCAGGAGTGCGCCGAAGAGGGCGATGACCACGGACTCCAGGCGGATCATGCGGCGCAGCTGGCGGCGGGAGAGGCCGATGGCCCGCATGAGGCCGATCTCCCGGGTGCGCTCCACCACGGACAGGGCGAGGGTGTTCACCACACCGAGGACGGCGACGATGATCGCGAGGGCCAGCAGGCCGTAGACCATGTTGAGGAGCTGGCCGACCTGGTCCTTCAGTTCCTGCTTGAAGTCCGTCTGGTCGCGCACCTGGTACTGCGGGTACGGCTCCATGGCCTTCTTCAGGGCCGCGTACGCCTCCTTCTCCTGGCCGTCCTTGGCCTTGGCGAACATGATCTCGTTCGGCGGGATGCGGTCCGCGGGGAGGTACTTCTTCATCGTCGCGATGCTGGTGTAGCGGGCGCCCTGGTCGATGGACGTGTCGTCGTCCGTGATCGCGGCGACCTTGAGCTTCGCGGTGGAGCCGTGGTCGAAGGCGACGGTGAGGGTGTCCCCGACCTTGACGTGGTGCTTGGTGGCGTAGTCGGAGCCGACGGACAGGGCGTCCTTGCCGTAGGCCGCGCTCAGCTCGCCGGCGGTGGTCTCGCGGCGCAGGTCGTCGGCGTAGGACGGATCGGCGGCGGTGATGCCGCTGTCGTCGGTCTTGCCGTCCGGGGAGGTCAGCGTGGCCTTGACGTCCTTGTAGCGGGTGACGTGGGCGAGGCCGGGTGTCGTCTCCATGGCCTTCTCGGCCTGCGGGACGATCCGCTGGTTGCCCTGGACGATGAAGTCCGCGCCGACCGACTTGTCGAGCTCACTGGTCGCCGAGGCCACCATGGAGGAGCCGACGACGGAGAGGCAGGCGACGAGGGCCAGGCCGATCATCAGGGCGGCGCCGGTGGCGCCGGTGCGGCGCGGGTTGCGCAGTGCGTTGCGTTCGGCCATGCGTCCGACGGGTCCGAAGGCGCGCAGCAGGACCGCGCTGATCACCCGGACCACTCCGCCGGCCAGCAGCGGGCCGACGATGACGAACCCGATGAGGGTGAGGACCACGCCGGCGCCCAGGACGAGGGAGCCGTCGCTCGCCTTGTCCGCGGTGGCCGCCGCGTAGAGGGCCGCGGCTCCGGCGCCGGTGAGGACCAGGCCGATCAGGCCGCGTACGAGGCCGGCCTTGCCGTCGGCGGGGGTGCCGGCGTCGCGCAGCGCGGCCATCGGGGAGACCTTGCCGGCGCGGCGGGCGGGGAGGTAGGCGGCGAGGACGGTGACGACGATGCCGAGGAGGAGGCCGACGACCGGGGTGGTCGCCTTGACGGTGAGGTCGCGGGTGGACAGTTCCATGCCCATCGACGACATGATCTTCATGAGGCCGACCGCGAGGCCGACGCCCGCGCCGACGCCGAGGATCGAGCCGAACACGCCGAGCAGGGTCGCCTCGACGAGGACGGAGCGGTTGATCTGCTTGCGGGACGAGCCGATCGCCCGCATCAGGCCGATCTCGCGCGTGCGCTGGGCGACCAGCATCGAGAAGGTGTTGATGATCAGGAAGATGCCGACGAGGAAGGCGATTCCGGCGAAGCCGAGCATGGCGTACTTGATGACGTCCATGAAGGAGCCGACGTCGCTGCGGTTCTCGTCCGCGGTCTCCTTCTGCGTCTGCACCTTGTAGGTGCCGGCGCCGAGCGTCGCGGTCACGTTCTGCTTGAGGCGCGCGTCGGTGACGCCCGCCGCGGCGGTGATGTTGATGTGGGTGAACCGGCCGGTGGAGCCGAGCAGTTCACGCTGTGCGGTGGCGGTGTCGAAGTAGACGACGGCGGCACCGGGGTTGGTCACCTTGAAGGAGGCGATGCCGACGATCTTGGCCCTGAAGTCGCCGGTGACGGCGATGGTGCGCAGTTCGTCGCCCCTCTTGAGGTGGTGCTTGTCGGCGGTGTCGGCGTCGACCATCACCTCGGTCGGTCCGCGCGGGGCACGTCCCTCGGTGATCTCCATCGAACGGAGGTCGTTGCGGGTCCAGTTGCCCGCGATCGTCGGGGCGCCGTTGCTGGAGCCCATGTTCTTGTTGTCGCTGTCGACGACGGTGACGTTCATCGAACTGACGGCGCCCTCGGCGGACTTGACGCCGTCCGCCTTCTTCGTCTGCGCGAGCACGGAGGCCGGCATCGAGTCGGGCTTGCCGTTCTGCGGGGTGTCGTCGGACTTGGCGTCCTTCGGCGACACCGTCACATCGGAGGAGGTGGCCGCGAACAGCTTGTCGAACGTCGTGTTCATCGTGTCCGTGAACACGAGCGTGCCGCAGACGAAGGCCACCGACAGCAGGACCGCCACGGCGGACAGCGCCATGCGTCCCTTGTGCGCGAAGAAGTTGCGCATCGAGGTCTTCAGGACGGTCATGACGTGCGCCCCCGGGCGTCGAAGTCCTTCATGCGGTCCAGGACCTGGTCGGCGGTCGGCTGGTACATCTCGTCGACGATGCGGCCGTCGGCGAGGTAGAGCACCCGGTCCGCGTACGAGGCGGCCACCGGGTCGTGCGTGACCATCACGATGGTCTGGCCGAGCTCGTCGACCGAGCGGCGCAGGAAGCCCAGTACCTCGGCGCCGGCCCGCGAGTCGAGGTTTCCGGTCGGCTCGTCACCGAAGATGATCTCGGGCCGGGCGGCCAGGGCGCGGGCCACCGCGACGCGCTGCTGCTGGCCGCCGGAGAGCTGGTTGGGCCGGTGCTTGAGGCGGCCGGCGAGCCCGACGGTCTCCACGACCTGGGCCAGCCAGGCCTTGTCGGGCTTGCGGCCCGCGATGTCCATCGGGAGCGTGATGTTCTCCAGCGCGCTCAGCGTGGGCAGCAGGTTGAACGCCTGGAAGATGAAGCCGATGCGGTCGCGGCGCAGCTGGGTGAGCTTCTTGTCCTTGAGGCCGGTGATCTCGGTCTCGTCGAGGTGGATCTGGCCGGAGGTGACGGTGTCGAGTCCGGCGAGGCAGTGCATCAGGGTGGACTTGCCGGACCCGGAGGGGCCCATGATGGCGGTGAACTGACCGCGTGCGATGTCCACGTCGATGTGGTCGAGGGCGACGACGCGGGTCTCCCCGGACCCGTACGCCTTCACGACCTGCCGCGCCCGCGCGGCAACGGCCGTACGCCCTCCAGTGCCCCCGTGCCTGGGAATGGTCACAGCCGATGTCACGGTATGTCTCCTATGTCGGTCGGCAGTGGTGTCTGCCGGATCTGAGTCCTGGACGAAGTGCGTCCGGCTACGTCGGTAAGTCTGGCGGCGGCGGGGGGCCCGGCGCTCTGGTGCCCGGCCCAGTCTTCTGCTGGGGAAAACCCCACCCCCGTGGGTGCGGTCCGTACGACCGGACGCGCTCCCCAGCGGCGTAAAGCCAGGTTAAGGACGCATCCCCGCCCGTCTCGTCCTCCGCCGGTACGAACCCTCCCCGACCCCTGGTACGGAGGTACCCCTAGGGGCTCTCCACCCTTCGGTGGACTGTTTCTCGGGGTCGGATCCACCCTCGGGCCCAGTCAGCGTCCACCCTCCCGCGACGTGAGGGTCAAGTGGGAAGCTGTCCGGGGCGGATGGATGCATGGGGAAAGGATTCCGGGTGGGCCAGGGAGAGACGCAGATACCGGCCGCACGGCCCGCGGGTACGCCGGCCGGCGCACCGGGAAACGGAACGGGCGGGCGCCGCGCCGTGGTCGCCGCCCTGATGCTGGCGATGGCACTGGCCGCGCTCGACTCCACCATCATCTCCACGGCGGTCCCGCAGATCGTCGCCGACCTCGGCGGCTTCTCCGTGTTCTCCTGGCTGTTCTCCGGCTACCTGCTCGCCGTGACGGTCACGCTGCCCGTCTACGGCAAGCTCTCCGACACCTTCGGCCGCAAACCCGTCCTGGTCGCGGGCTCCGTCCTCTTCCTGGCGGGCTCCCTGCTGTGCGCCACCGCCTGGAACATGGGCGCGCTCATCGCCTTCCGCATCGTGCAGGGCCTGGGCGGCGGGGCCCTCCAGGGCACCGTGCAGACGCTCGCCGCCGACCTCTACCCGCTCGAGGAGCGCCCCAGGATCCAGGCGAAGCTGTCCACCGTGTGGGCGACCTCGGCGGTCGCCGGGCCCGCGCTGGGCGGAGTCCTCGCGGCCTACGCCGACTGGCGGTGGATCTTCCTCGTCAACCTGCCGATCGGCGCACTCGCCCTGTGGCTGATCGTCCGTCACCTGCACGAACCCGTACGCGAACGGGACACCGCGCGGCGCCCCCGCATCGACTGGGCGGGCGCCCTCGCCGTCTTCGCCTGCGGCGGCGTCCTGCTCACCGCGCTGGTGCAGGGCGGCGTCGCCTGGGACTGGCTGTCCGCGCCCTCCCTGGCCCTGTTCACCGCCGGCCTCGCCCTGATCGCCGTCGTCGTCGCCGTCGAGCGGCGCGCCGCCGAACCGATCATCCCGGGCTGGGTGTGGCGCCGGCGCACCATCGCCGCGGTGAACCTGGCCCTCGGCGCCCTGGGCCTGCTCATGGTCGCGCCCACCGTCTTCCTGCCCACCTACGCGCAGGCCGTCCTCGGGCTCGCCCCGATCGCCGCGGGCTTCGTGCTCTCCGTGTGGACGCTCAGCTGGCCCGTGTCCGCGGCGCTCAGCCAGCACGTCTACCGGCGCATCGGGTTCCGCAACACCGCGATGCTCGGCATCGGCACGGCGACCCTCCTGCTGTTCGCCTTCCCCTTCCTGCCCTATCCGGGCGAGCCGTGGCAGCCCGCGCTCCTCATGCTGCTCCTCGGCGGCGCCCTGGGCCTGTTCCAGCTTCCGCTGATCATCGGCGTCCAGTCGACCGTCGGCTGGGCCGAACGCGGCACGACGACCGCCTCCGTCCTGTTCTGCCGGCAGACCGGACAGACCGTGGGCGCCGCCCTGTTCGGCGCCGTCGCCAACGGGGTGCTCGCCGCGCGGCTCGGCGGCGCGGGCGACGTCGACTCGGTGACCCGCGCACTGGACTCGGGAGCGCCCGCCGAACACCTGCGGCACGCGGTCGCCGACGCCGTCCACGCCGTCTACCTGGGCGCGGCCTGCGCCGCCGCCGTCGCCTTCCTGGTCCTGCTGTTCGTCGCCCCGCGCCGCTTCCCGGTGCTGAAGAACCCCACGGAGTGAGGACCGCCGTGATCCGCACCCGCGGCCGGCCGGTCCGCACGACACGGCGGACCGTCGCACACGACAGCGGCACGGCGCACACACCAGCGGCACGGCGCGGGCCACTCGGCTCCCCCGGCCGGGCGGGCCCGCATCCGCTCCCACCAGCGGCAACACGGGCATCAGCGGTCGACTCGTGTACCCCGGGTCCAGACACTCACACCCCTGTAAACGCGGGTAACACCCCAGGTCACCGAAGTAAGCGCATACCGACCGCTCAGTTTGGTGAAAGTGCAGCGCATCGGGGATACCTGCGAGTAGCGTGCGCTGCTCACCCCCCAGCTCCCTGCGGTCCGCACCGGACCCGAGCCACGCAAGGAGAAACGGGATGCCAGACGCGTTCTCGTCCCCCGAGTACCAGCCGCCTCACCCACGGCCGTTCCCCACACCGGCCGAACCCCCGTACCAGCCCCGCCACCAACGGCCCCGGTCCGCCCAGCCGCCGTCCCCGCAGCAGCCGCAGTACCCGCAGCACGCACCGCACCCGAACAGCGTCTCCCCCGCCCACGTCACCTACCCCTGGCAGCCACCGCCGCCCGAGCCGGTGCCCGAACCCCGGCGCATGCCACGCCGTCAGGCTCTGGGACACCACAGCGACATCAGACTGCTGCGCGGCGCCTACCGCTGGCAGCGGCGCGTGGCGACCCTGACCGCGCTCGGCTATTTCGTCCTCTTCCTCACGCTGTCCGCGTTCGCCCCGTCCCTGATGACGAACACGGTCTCCGGCGGACTGTCGACCGGACTGCTGCTCGGGCTGCTCCAGGTCCCCGTCACCTGCCTGGCGATCGGACTGTACGAGTACACGGCCCGCCGGACCGTCGACCCGATCGCCGACCGGATCCGCAAGCAGACCGAACTGGACGCGCGGCGGGAGGCGGCCCGATGACCGGCTTCAGCAGTTCCGCACAGGCCATGTCGCTCGTCGCGTTCACCTCGGTGGCCACCATCACGCTCCTGCTGTGCGTGATGACCGGACCCGACCGCGACGACCTCGACGAGTTCTACACCGGATACGGGTCGATGTCGCCGATGCGCAACGGACTCGCCATCGCCGGTGACTACATCTCCGCCGCCACCGTCCTCGGCACCAGCGGCATCATCGCGCTCACCGGCTACGACGGTGTCGTCCTCGCCCTGAGCACCGCGCTCTCCCTGATGCTGCTGATGTTCCTGCTGGCCGAACCACTGCGCAACGCGGGCCGGTTCACCATGGGCGACGCGCTCGCGCGCCGTATGCCCGGCCGTGCGGTCCGCATGACCGCGTGCGCGGTGACCCTGATCGCGCTGCTCCCCCTGATGCTGGTCCAGCTCGCCGGGGCCGGCGACCTGCTCGCCTTCATCCTCGGGTTCTCCAACGACTCCCTGAAGACCGGCTGCGTCATCGGACTCGGCGCACTGATGATCAGCTACGCGGCGATCGGCGGGATGAAGGGCACCGCCCTCATCCAGATCATGAAGATCGTGATGCTGCTCGGATCCGGCACCGTCGTCGCCGCCCTCATCCTGCACCGCTTCGACTGGAGCCCCGGAGCCCTGCTGGCCGCGGCCGGCCACAACAGCGGCGTCGGCTCCGCGTTCCTGCGCTCCGGCCTGGAGTTCGCGGGCGGCGCCAGCCCCCGCCTGGACATGATCACCTCGGAGCTGACCGTCGTCCTCGGCGGAGCCTGCCTGCCCCACATCACCATGCGGATGTACACCGCGGACAGCGCCCGGCAGGTACGCCGCTCGATGTCCTGGGCCGTGCCCTGCGTCGCCCTGTTCGTCGTCGTCATCAGCGTCATCGGCTTCGGCGCCACCGCGCTGATCGGCCGCAAGGTGATCGCCGCCGCCGACCCGCAGGGCAACACGGCCTATCTCCTCGGCTCCCGCGCCGCGTTCGGCCCCGACGTGTCGACGGCGGAGACCCTCCTGTTCACCACGGTCACCGCGGCGATCTTCCTGACCCTGCTCGCCTCCGTCGCCGGGATGATCCTGGCCTGCGCCAACTCGCTGGCCCACGACGTGTTCGCACGCGGCGGGTTCTTCCGCACCCGCCGCCACGACGACGAGATGTCACCGCGTCACGAGATGCTCCTGGCCCGCCTGTCCGCCCTCGCGGTCGGCGCGGGGGCCATCCTGCTGGCCACGCTGGTCCAGCACCACAGCCTGCAACCCCTGATCACGCTGTCGTTCTGCCTCGGCGCCTCCGCGATCGCGCCCGCCCTGGTCTACAGCCTGTTCTGGCGCCGCTACACCCGAGCGGGCCTGCTGGCCACCCTCATCGGCGGCACCCTCACCGTCCTCGTCCTCATGCCGGGCACCAACCTCGTCTCCGGCTCCCCCACCTCCGCATTCCCCGACGTCGACTTCAACTGGTTCCCGTTCACCACGACGGGCATCGTCTCCATCCCGCTGGGCTTCGCCTACGGCTGGCTCGGCACGGTGGCCTCCGGCCGGAAGAAGTCCGACGAACAACGCCGCCAGTACGAGGCGGTGGAGGGCTGGATCCTGGCAGGAGCGGTACGCAGGCGAACCTGACACCGCCCCGCCCGCACACCACCCGGGGCCTGCCCGACACCAACGCGCGAGCCCCGCCGCCGAACCACCCGCGACAAGCGGACGAACCCGCCGAACGGACAACCCGACCGGGACGGGTGGGTTGGTGGGCAACCCCGCTGCGGGGCGGGGAAGCACCACCCGGCGAATCAGACGACCTCAGCGGACAGCAGCCCCCCTCCCCGGGGGGGGCTACTCCGCGGGGGCCCGCCCCGTCAGGGACGTCAGACTCGTCTGCACCTGGTCCATCTGCGCCCGCACGTCGTCCCACCGCTCCCGGTGCTCCCGCAGCACCCGCTCGGTCTCCCGGGCGACCTGCTCCTCACTCACCCGCGCCTCGGCGAGCACCTCCGCGGCCCGCGCCGCGGCGTCCTCCTGCCGACGCCGCGCGCACTCCTCGGCCTCGGCGAACTCCCGCACCGCCTCGGACAGCGCGGCCTCGGCGCGCACGACGAGTTCGACGTGCCGCGCGTCGAGCTCGGCCTCCTGCTCGGCGACCTCCCGTTCCACCTCGGCCCAGCGCTCGGCGTGCACCTTCTCCTGCTCGGCGAGCAGTTCCTGCGTGCGCTGCCGCACCTCGCGCAGCGCGGCCAGCGCCGCGCTGCGGCGCTCCTTGATGTCGCGCCGCGCGGAGATCCGCACCTCGTCGGCCTCGGCGCGGGCGGCGAGGAGCCGCTCCTGGGCCTGTTCCTCGGCCACACCACGCACCTCGTAGGCATACGCCTGTGCGGCCTCGCGCAGCTCACGGCCCGCCGCCTCCGCGTCGTCGACGAGCAGCCGGGCCTCGCCGCGCGCGTTCTCCCGCACCGTCCCGGCTTCCGCCGTGCCGAGTTCGAAGATCCGGCGCGCGCCCTCGCCGAGCGTCTCGTACGTCTGCGGGGCGAGCCGTGTCACGGTCTGCCGCAGCCGCTCGGCCTCCGCGCCCATCTCCTTGGCCAGCACGGTCAGCCGGGCGGCCCGTTCCCAGGCGGCGTCGCGGTCGCGGGAGAGGGCCGCCGCGTAGGCGTCGACCTGGTCGGGACGGTAACCACGCCCCCGTACGGCCTGGAAGCCGTACGGCGACCCCGCTGCGCTGCTCATCCTTGGACCCCTTCTCCGCCCGGAGCACCCGGGACGACGGTCCCGGAATGCAGATTTCGCGCAAATCATTGATTTTGCGGACATCTTGATGGATCGCACGGAAGTGTTCATAACGCGACACTCCGCCCACCCATTCGGTCGGAGATGAGCTTTTCGAGGTCAAAAACAGAAGCCCTGCTGTCATCGGGGGCCCGCGCACGCCCTGTTCGGCCAGGAACGACGAAGGCGCCCGACCCGTCGAACGGGTCGGACGCCTCGATCACGCGGGGCGGGCGCGTACACGCCCGTACCCCCGACGGACTACAACAGGCCGTCCCACATCTGCTCCAGCAGGACCGACCACCAGCTCTCCGGCGAACCGAGGGCCGCCGGGTCGAGGGAGGCGAGCTGGGCCTGGAAGTCCACGGTCCAGCGGCCGGCCTGCTCCTGATTGAGGCCGAAGCGCAGCCGCCACATGCGGCCGAGCAGGGCCAGGCAGCGCGCGAACTCGGGCAGTCCGCTGTTCACGAACTGCGGCGGCACGGGAGCGCCACCCGGTCCGGCCTCCACCGGCACCGCGACGATGTTCGCCGTGCCGTACTGCACACAGATCGCCTTGCCGAAGTCGCTGCCCATGACGAGGTACGAGCCCGCGTCAGCGGCCGGCTGCACCCCGCGCTCCTGCGCCAGCTCGGCGAGCGTGGGCACCGGGCGGCCCGGCTGGGCCTGCGCCCAGAAGAACGGGCCCATGTCGACCGGGAGTCCGGCCACGACGAGGGTGTGCGCGACGATGTTCGGCACGCCCTGCCGCGACACGGCGGCCTGGTCGAACCGGAACACGCCCGGCCCGAACGCCGCCGCCAGCTCCTGCCCGATCGCCTCCGGCGGGACCGGCGGCGCGGGCTGCACCGGCGGGATCGGCGCCCGCACCGGCGCCGGGCGCGCGGGACCGTCCGCGACCTGGTGCAACTCACCCTGGTGCGCGAGCAGTTGGTGCATGCCCTGCTGCCGGCTCGCGTGATCGGTGCCGTACGGCGCGATGCTCGTGATCCGCGCCTGCGGCCAGCTCTCCCGGATCATCCGCGCGCAGTACGCGCCCGGCAGCTCGCACGACTCCAACTCCGTGTGCAGTTCGAGCACTTGCTGCGGCGGCACGTTCATCGCGCGCAGCTCGTGCAGGATCTGCCACTCCGGGTGCGGCGTACCCGGCGCGGAACGCCTGATCAGCTGCTGCTCGGAGCCGTCCTGCGCGCGATAGCGCAGCACGGCCTGGTAGCCGGGGCCGACGGTCGGCTGCCCCGCCTGGGGGTAGCCGTACGCCGGGGGCTGCTGGCCGGGCAGGGGCTGCGGGGCGCCCGGGGGCATGCCGGGGGCCTGCGGAGGCTGCGGCGCACCGGGACCGCCGACGGACGGGCCGGCGAGCATCGTCGCCGCATGGTGCACACCACCCGGAGGCGTACCACCCGGCGCCTGCGGCGCACCAGGAACACCCGGCTGCCCCGGAACACCCGGCGCACCGGGCGGCTGCGGCGCACCCGGACCACCCACAGAAGGACCCGCGAGCATCGTCGCCGCATGGTGCACACCACCCGGAGGCGTACCACCCGGCGCCTGCGGCGCACCAGGAACACCCGGCTGCCCCGGAACACCCGGAACACCAGGCGGCAGCGGCGCACCAGGCGGCTGGGGCGCACCCGGACCACCCACAGAAGGACCGGCAAGCATCGTCGCCGCATGGTGCACACCACCCGGAGGCGTACCACCCGGCGCCTGCGGCGCACCAGGAACACCCGGCTGCCCCGGAACACCCGGCGCGGCGGGCGCTCCCGCAGGACCGGCCGGCCCCTCGGGGCCGAGCTGCGACACGAGCTGCGTCGGCACGTACCCGCCCGCCGGGGTTCCCGGGGCACCCGGCCCGGACGGCGGCGGCGTGGCCCCCGGCCGCGCACCCGGCACACCGGGGGCGCTCGGCGGATGCGGCGCGCTCGGGCCGCCACCCCGTGCTCCACGGGCGGGCGGCGACGCCTTGCTGGTGGCGGCGTCCGCGATGTCACCGGCGTTGGGCGGCAGGGGCCGCGACGGCGCGGCGGGCGCAGGCGTGGGCGGGACACCCGCTCCCTGCGGCGCGCCGGGCGGCGGTGTCCCCGGCCCCTGCGGATGACCGTAGGAGGGCGCGGCCGGCGAAGGCGAGCCCTGCGGTGCGCCCTGGCCACCCTGCGAAGCACCGGACTGCGCGGGCGAGTCGGGGTCGCCGACCGCGGGCGAAACAGCGGTACGCGGGAGTTGGCTGCCCCCGGACATCAGGGCGGTCTTGGCGTCCGAAGTCACCCCGGGCGGCGGAGTGTCGGGAACGTCGACGTCGGTCAGCGGCGGCGCGAACACGGTCGCCGGCAGCGGTACGGAACGGTCGTCCCCGGCATCGGCGTTGGTGTCGGTCCCGGCCCACGGCGTCGCGTCGGCCGGCGCACCCGCCGGCACGGCGTCCCGCGGCGGGGCAGGCTCGTCGGCCGCCGCGGCGGGCCACGGCGTCCCCGCACCCGGCGTCGACGGCGCACCGGGCGCGGAAGCGGCGGCCGGCCGGCCCCCCGCCCCGTCGGAACCCTCGGAGCCCCCGGACCCGTCGGAACCCGAACGCCGGTCCGGAATACCCAGCTTGTCCGCGGCTTCCTGCAGCCACTCCGGCGGGCTCAGCAGGAACGACGTCTGGTTCAGGTCGACCCGGGCCGGAGGCGCCGGCGCCGGTTCCGGGGAGGCGTCCGCCACCCCGTACTCCTCCTCGAACCGGCGGATGACCTCACCCACCGGCAGCGCGGGCCACAGCGTCGCCTCACCGCTGTCACGCGCGATGACCAGCCGCTGCGCGCCCCCGTCGGAGCGGGGGCCGTCGGCGCGGTCCTCGCCCCACACCACGAAACCGAGTTCGAACTCCCGTACCCGCACCTCACGGTGCTGGTACGCGGCCACGTCCCCGTTGATCCACTCTTCCGCGCGCTCCTGCGCCTGCGCGAAGGTCACCATCGGACGTTCACTCCCCCACCGAAGACACTGAAGAGACGGGCACGGCGCGTGCGAAACCGCCGTCCACCATCAGATTCGCCACCGTCTGGAGCTCCGGCGGATTGCCGGCGAGCCGGGACAGGAACTGGTCGAAGTCCGCGCCGCACGGCAGCAGCAGACGCTGCACCCGCTCGGCCGGCGGCCAGGCGTCCTGGTCGCGGGCGTCGTCGTACGCGCAGAACCAGACCGAGCCGATCCCCTCGCCCTTCACCTTCACCGCCAGCAGACCGCCCTGCACGAACCCGACGCCCAGGTAGTCCTTGGTCAGATGGTCGCGCAGGCACTTGTTGACGTAGACGAGGTCGTTGACGGCGGCCTCGTCGCGCACCGTGAAGAACGGCTGGTCCACGAGCAGTCCGAGCTCCGCGTCGAGCGCGGCACCCACCGGCGCGCAGCCGCCGGCCGCCTTCAGGAAGGAGCGGTAGGCGCCCGGCAGCCGGTAGCCGAGGTCCTCCTCGACACCCAGCACCTGTTGTTCGGTCACCGCGACCGACGACTTCGGCAGCCCGAAGTGCGCGGGACGGGTCTCCTGCAACGGCCGCGTGCCCCGCTTGTCGTGGTCGACCATGGCGGTCGCGATGCCGCCGTGGTGCCGCAGCAGTGCCTTGACCTCGACCGGTACGAGTTCGAGTCGCCGGGTGCCCACCACGTGGTGCCAGGTCCAGCCGTGCGGGGTGGCCACCGCCGGGATCGTGTCCCACAGGTCATGGCCGGTCGCGGCCAGCGCGGCGTTCGCGGACACGTAGTCCGTCAGCCTCAACTCGTCGACGCCGAAGCCCTCCGGGGGCTCGGCGATCTCCGCCGCGGCACGCGCGTAGAGCGAGAAGTCGGGGTAGCCGTGCGCGTCGACCCGAACACCCCTGGGATGGCGAGCGGCCCGGACCGGGTCCGGGAAATGCACGACCTGCCCGGCGTAGGCCGCGTTCGGCGGCGCGGCTTGCTGCCCGAGCCGACCTGTCGTCATGGCGGTTGCCCCCTGCGGCGTTCTCAGTAGCTGGATGGATCGCGGATGTCGACAGCCTATGCGGTTGTACGACACCGGTCACCGGGCCTCCGGTTCCGTGACCTGCCGTCACCCCGCCGTGACCGTACGACGAAGCCCGGGCGTGTCGCGCCGCCCCAGCTTCCGCACCCGCCACGCCATTTGGCAGTCTGTCTCCGCACCGGGGGATGCATGGGAGGGAAGAACGATCATGAACGCGACGCATACGGGCACGTCCGGGGACCCTCGGGTCGGCTGGAGCAGCGCCGAGGCGCCTCAGGCCCCCGCCCTCCTGCACCGCCGCGACGGAATACTCCCCACAGTCGCCGCCGCGCTCTCCGTGCGCGGCGCCACACTCACCGGCACGGCGGCCCGTGGCGACCAGCCACCCGCGCTGCATCCCCTCGTCCAGGACTTCCTCGACACCCTCACGAGCGCCCAACGCGACCGTTACACCGGCCGCTGCGCCGAGGCGATCCTCATCTCCCGGCACATCGCGTCCATCGACGCCACCCGCAGCAAACGCGCGGCACGTAAACCGATGACCAACGGCGAGGCACGCAAGGCGCTCAAGCAGGCCAAGCTCACCGCCCGGCGCATCCGGGAGGACGGCGACCCGCTGCACGGCAGCTTCGCCGAGCCCTGCCGTTCCTGCACGGCGCTCAGCGACCACTTCGGCGTCCGCATCGTCGACCCGACGACACCGGACGAGTGAACTCCGCCACCCCGTACGACGGCGTCCCCCCACGCCGATGTCCCGACCCTCGACGAACGAAGGGCAGATGCACGCCGACCGCTCCTCCACACGCTTCTCCGTCCCCGTGGACGCCGCACTCCGCTCCGCGGGGTGGCAGCCCGGACGCTGGGACATAAAGCAGGCCGAGTACTGGGCCGACGCGCTGCGCGGGCACGAGTCGCCCGCCGGGCACCGGCACACCGTGTTCCCGGCCGCGGTGGAGGCATGGGCGGAGTTCGGGGGCCTGCGGGTCGCCGCGTCGGGGCCGGGCCGGCAGCTCGCCCCCGCCGCGCTGCATCTCGACCCGCTGCACGGACTCCACATGGCGCGCACGCTCGGTGATCTCGGGCGCGCCCTGGACACCGAGGTGTGCCCGCTGGGCGAGGAGGCCGACTCGCGTGCCCTCCTCGCCATCGACGCGGAGGGCCGTGTCTACACCCTGGACCACACCGGGGACTGGTACCTCGGCCCCGACATCGACACCGCCTTCACCACGCTGCTCTCCGGCACGGAGCCCACCCGCCTGACAGCCGTGTAGCCGCCGGGCTCCGCCCCCACCCTCGATCGGCCTGGACGGCCTCGTCCTCAAGCGCCGGACGGGCTGAGGGGTTGCTCCCTGTCCTCAAGGCGGGGCGGCACAGGCGGTGCCGCACCGGCCGGAGGGGGACTCCCCCACCCCCGTAAGGAACCCGGAACTCAGCCCGATCGGCCTGAACGGCCTCGTCCTCAAACGCCGGACGGGCTGAAAGGTGCGCCCTCCGCTCCCAGGCGGGACGGGACAGGAGCCAGCGCCGGACGGGCCTGGGAGCTGCCGCCGGACCGGCTGGAGAGAGGACCGGACGGGAGCCGGCCTCGGACGACCGCCCGGGGCCTCGACGACCGCCTGCGAGCTGCCGCCGGACCGGCTGGAGAGAGGACCGGACGGGCTCAGGGGTGCCCGGCCCCAGAGTTGTGCGGAACCCGCGAGTTGTGCGGGAACCCGCGATGAACGCACCCGCAGCCGCTATCCCACCGAAGGGGCCGTGCCGGTGAATCAAATGCCCGTTGCGGACAGCGCCACGCACCCACCGAGGCCCTACCAGCACCGCCCCGCACAAGGGCTGCAACGGGCGGATCACCGGCACGNGGCCGACACCCGGAACCCGCCCGCATCCGTCGGCCCCGACACGAAGACACCCCCCAGAGCGGCCACCCGCTCCTTCATCCCCAGCAGCCCGTTCCCCCCACTGGGCAGCCGCACGGACGACACGTCCCCCGGCTCCGGCGGGCACTCGTTCTCCACCTGCATGGCGATCTCCGAGACCCGGTGCGCGAGCCGGACATGGGTCTTCGCGCCCGCCGCGTGCTTGTGCACGTTCGTCAGCGCCTCCTGCACCACGCGATAAGCGGTCTGCTCCACCGCGGGCGCGTAGTCCCGTACGTCCCCGTGCACCGACAGCTCGACCACCATCCCCGCCGCGGCCGACTGCCCCACGAGCTCGTCCAGCTCGGCGAGACAGGGCCCGTCCACGGAGTCGTCGGCGGCCCGCGACGCCGCCGCCGCGGCCGCCGCCCCCACCGCCGCGAGCGGCACGGAGGGGGCGGGGGGCACCGCCACGGACGAGGGCCGCGCGTCCGTCCCCTCCCCGGTCCGCAGCACGCCGAGCATCTCGCGCAGCTCGGTCAGCGCCTGCCGCCCCATGTCCCCGACGAGCGCCGCGTTCTTCACGGCCTTCTCCGGATCCTTGCGGG
Organism: Streptomyces siamensis; assembly: GCF_039543605.1. Taxonomy (NCBI): domain Bacteria; kingdom Bacillati; phylum Actinomycetota; class Actinomycetes; order Kitasatosporales; family Streptomycetaceae; genus Streptomyces; species Streptomyces siamensis. Next base: position 34,991 of record NZ_BAABKB010000011.1, read on the forward strand.
CCACGGCCTGGAGGGCGGCGGCGTGCACGACCATCAGGGACACCCGGTGCGCGACCACGTCGTGCATGTCCCGCGCGATCCGCGTCCGCTCCTCGTTGCGGGCCCACTCGGCCCGCTCCTCGGCCCGCTCGGCGAGCAGCTGGAGCTCCCGCTCCAGCGAGTCCGCCCGCTCCCGCAGGCTCTCCATGAGCCTGCGCCGCGCCCCCACGTAGAGCCCGAGGAGCACGGGCGGAGCGGTCATGCCGATGGCGGTCGTGATGGAGATGAAGGGGACGAACCAGTCCCCCATGGTGACGTCGCCGCGCACCACCCCCTGGTGGGCACGCACGAACGTGACGATGAGCATGCCGGCGAAGGACATCCCCGCCAGCGCCCCGATGATGCGCCGCGGCAGCTCGGACGCGGCGAGCGTGTACAGCCCGACGAGTCCCATCAGGAACCCCATCTGGGCGGGTGTGATGGCGATGGACACGAGGACGACGGCGATGGGCCACTTCCGCCGCAGCAGCAGCACCGACCCGGCGATCGCCCCGAACGCGACTCCCACCGGTACGGGCAGTCCCGCGTCGTTCGCGAACCGGACTCCCTCTCCCGCGCACTCGGCCGCCGACGCCAGCGCGAGGCCCCCGTCGAGCACCGCACTGCGCCACCTGACCCACCACCACGGCCCGGTCCCGGCCGTGGTGTGCTCTTCCCCCGTCGTGGTCATGTCTCCAGCCTACGGGCGCGCCCCGCCCCTTTTCCGGTGAGTTTCCGCTACTGGCCTACACCACACCGTGAAATCGAACAGAAGCGAAACTCCCCGTTATCCCTCGAACTGCTGAATCGATCACCGTTCGACCACGGAACGCCACATTCCGCCCGGCCGGTATGCCGCGGACATTCCCTCCCGCACAGACCGGACAGTCGGCCCGCCCGGGCCGGACCACCAGCCCACCCGAACCGGACCACCTGCTCGCCCGAACCGGACCACCTGCTCGCCCGAACCCGTCCGCCTGCTCGCCCGAACCGGACCGCCTGCCCACCGAAGTTCACGGAAGTTCGCCGAAGCGCGCAGTCGCACCGTCGCACCGAAGGTGCCCGGTACGGCATAGTGTTGTCCGCGCACTGCGCCGATCAACCAATACGGACATGGCGCGCGATCCATCCCGGGTCGTCTAATGGCAGGACAAATGGTTTTGGTCCATTGAATGAGGGTTCGATTCCTTCCCCGGGAGCCGGCACCGAGTGGGCCCTGACAGCATCGTCAGGGCCCACTCTCATGTCGCTCCTGATACGCCCCGGTATCCTGCGGATGTCCACACCCCCGAAGACCCCGAAGACCCCGCAGTCATCCGAAGCCGAAGGGCAATCCCGTGAGCGCCAATCGCCCGGCAGCCGTCGTCGTCCTCGCAGCGGGTGAGGGCACCCGTATGAAGTCGGCCACACCCAAGGTCCTGCACGAACTGTGCGGCCGTTCCCTGGTGGGTCATGTACTCGCCGCAGCCCGCGAGTTGGAGCCCGAGAATCTGGTCGTCGTGGTGGGCCACGCGCGCGAGAAGGTCACCGCGCACCTCGCCGGGACCGACTCCGGCGTGCGGACGGCGGTGCAGGCCGAGCAGAACGGCACCGGACACGCGGTGCGGATGGGCCTGGAGGAGCTGGGCGGCCAGGTGGACGGCACCGTCGTCGTGGTCTGCGGCGACACCCCGCTGCTGAGCGGCCGGACGCTGCGCGAGCTCGCCGCCACCCACAGCGCGGACGGCAACGCGGTCACCGTGCTGACCGCGGAGGTCCCGGACGCCACCGGTTACGGCCGCATCGTGCGGGACGGCGCGAGCGGCGCGGTCACCGCGATCGTGGAGCACAAGGACGCGAGCGAGTCGCAGCGGGCGATCCGCGAGATCAACTCCGGGGTGTTCGCGTTCGACGGCCAGCTCCTCTCGGACGCGCTCGGCAAGGTGCGCACGGACAACAGCCAGGGCGAGGAGTACCTGACCGACGTGCTGGGGATCCTGCGCGAGGCGGGGCACCGCGTGGGGGCGTCCGTGGCCGGCGACCACCGGGAGATCGCCGGCATCAACAACCGCGTACAGCTGGCCGAGGCGCGCCGGATCCTCAACGACCGGCTGCTCACCGAGGCGATGCTCGCCGGGGTGACGGTCGTCGACCCGGCGACGACGTGGGTGGACGTCACGGTCACGTTCGAGCGGGACGCGATCGTGCACCCGGGCACGCAGCTCCAGGGCGCGACGCACCTGGGCGAGGGCGCCGAGGTCGGCCCCAACTCCCGCCTGACGGACACCACGGTGGGCGCGGGAGCACGCGTCGACACCACGGTGGCGAACGGCGCGGAGGTGGGCCCGCAGGCCTCGGTCGGCCCGTTCGCCTACCTCCGGCCGGGCACGCGCCTGGGCCCGAAGGCCAAGGTGGGCACGTACGTCGAGACGAAGAACTCCTCGATCGGCGAGGGCACCAAGGTGCCGCACCTGTCGTACGTGGGAGACGCGACGATCGGCGAGTACTCGAACATCGGCGCCGCCAGCGTCTTCGTGAACTATGACGGAAAGGACAAACACCACACGACGGTGGGCTCGCACTGCCGCACCGGTTCGGACAACATGTTTGTGGCTCCCGTCACGGTCGGGGACGGCGCGTACACCGCGGCGGGCTCGGTGATCACGAAGGACGTGCCGCCCGGTTCACTGGCCGTGGCCCGTGGCCAGCAGCGGAATATCGAGGGTTGGGTGGCCCGCAAGCGTCCGGGAAGCGCGGCCGCGAAGGCGGCCGAGGCGGCTTCGCGAGAGCAGGACGGCGAAGCCTGACCGGAAACAGGCACGTCTGACACGGCGTACCGTGATAAGTGCACATCCGCACCGTGCACCCGCATCCCCAGCTGAGACCACCTCTCATCACCCAGCTGAGACACCTCTGAGGAGACAGTGCTGTGACCGGGATCAAGACGACCGGCGAGAAGAAGATGATGTTCTTCTCCGGCCGCGCCCACCCCGAGCTTGCCGAGGAGGTCGCCCACCAGCTGGGTGTCGGGGTCGTCCCGACGAAGGCCTTCGACTTCGCGAACGGCGAGATCTACATCCGCTACCAGGAGTCCGCCCGCGGCGCCGACTGCTTCCTGATGCAGAGCCACACGGCTCCCATCAACAAGTGGATCATGGAACAGCTGATCATGATCGACGCTCTGAAGCGGGCTTCCGCGCGGAGCATCACCGTGATCGTGCCGTTCTACGGTTACGCGCGCCAGGACAAGAAGCACCGCGGACGTGAACCCATCTCGGCGCGTCTGATCGCGGACCTGATGAAGACGGCGGGCGCGGACCGCATCCTCACGGTCGACCTGCACACCGACCAGATCCAGGGCTTCTTCGACGGCCCGGTGGACCACCTGTTCGCGCTGCCGATCCTCGCGGACTACGTGGGCGCCAAGGTCGACCGGTCCAAGCTCACGGTCGTCTCGCCGGACGCCGGCCGGGTGCGGGTCGCCGACCGCTGGTGCGACCGTCTGGACGCGCCGCTGGCGATCGTGCACAAGCGCCGTGACAAGGACGTCGCGAACCAGGTCACCGTGCACGAGGTCGTCGGTGACGTGAAGGGCCGCGTCTGCGTCCTGGTCGACGACATGATCGACACCGGTGGCACCATCTGCGCCGCCGCGGACGCGCTGTTCGCGCACGGCGCCGAGGACGTCATCGTGACGGCCACGCACGGCGTGCTGTCCGGTCCGGCGGCCGACCGCCTGAAGAACTCCAAGGTCAGCGAGTTCGTCTTCACGGACACCCTGCCCACCCCGGGCGAGCTGGAGCTCGACAAGATCACGGTCCTCTCGATCGCGCCGACGATCGCGAACGCGGTGCGTGAGGTGTTCGAGGACGGCTCGGTGACGAGCCTGTTCGAGGAGCAGTAGGCCTCGCCCGCACCGGTCGACGGACCGGGCCGGTCCCGGTCCGGCTAGATCGATTTCGGATACGGCCTCCCCGCCGCGTAAGCTGTCACAGTTGCTCGGCGAGGGAGGCCGTTCCGCGTTCAGACGCGGACACGGCGGTCCGTTATCGACGCGCTCTTCGTAGCAGGCCGATGGTTTGGCCGGGTGACCCCATCCCCGAGATCTACGAGGAGTGAAGATGTCCGAGGTCAAGCTCACCGCCGAGACCCGTACCGAGTTCGGCAAGGGCGCCGCCCGCCGTGTCCGCCGCGAGAACAAGGTTCCCGCCGTCGTCTACGGTCACGGCACCGACCCCATCCACGTGACGCTGCCGGGCCACGAGCTGCTGCTCGCGCTGCGCACCCCGAACGTCCTGCTGTCCCTGGACATCGAGGGCAAGAACGAGCTCGCGATCCCGAAGGCCGTCCAGCGCGACGCCATCAAGGGCTTCCTCGAGCACGTCGACCTGCTGCTCGTGAAGCGCGGCGAGAAGGTCACCGTCGAGATCCCGGTCCACGCCGAGGGCGAGCTGGCCGCGGGCGGCAACCTGCTCGAGCACGTGCTGAACACCCTGCCGGTCGAGGCCGAGGCCACGCACATCCCGGAGTCGGTCACGGTCTCCGTCGAGGGCCTGGAGGCCGGTGCCTCCATCCACGCCAAGGACATCACGCTGCCCAAGGGCACCACGCTGGCGATCGACGAGGACGCGGTCGTCCTCCAGGTCCTGGCCGCGCAGGCCGAGGAGCCCGCCGCCGAGGGCGAGGAAGAGGCCGCCGCCGAGGCCGGCGCCGAGGCCTGATCCCCGCCGGGATCTCTTCCGTCAGCCGCCGCTCCCTCGCGGAGCGGCGGCTGCCGCGTATCGAGAGCACGGCGCGCCGGCAGGACCCGCCGGGTATCCGCCGCCGGGACCCGGCGCGTATCAAGGACACATGGGAGACACGGACGTGACGACCGACGCCAATGCCCCCTGGCTGATCGTGGGCCTCGGCAATCCCGGCCCCGAGTACGCCATGAACCGCCACAACGTGGGCTTCATGGTGGCCGATCTGCTGGCGGAGCGGATCGGCGGGAAGTTCAAGCGGGCCGGCAAGGCCCAGGCGCAGGTGATCGAGGGGCGCATCGGCCCGCCGGGACCGGCGAACCGCCGGGTGGTGCTGGCGAAGCCGATGTCGTACATGAATCTGTCCGGTGGCCCGGTGAACGCGCTGCGCGAGTTCTACAAGGTGCCGGTGGCGAACATCGTCGCCGTCCACGACGAACTGGACATCGACTACGGGGTGCTGCGCCTGAAGCTGGGCGGCGGCGACAACGGCCACAACGGGCTGAAGTCGATGACGAAGGCGATGGGAGCCGACTATCACCGGGTGCGGTTCGGGATCGGCCGGCCGCCGGGTCGTATGCAGGTCGCGGACTTCGTGCTGAAGGACTTCGCGTCGGCGGAGCGCAAGGAGCTCGACTACTTCGTGGACCGCGCGGCGGACGCCGTGGAGTGCCTGGTGATCGAGGGTCTGGAGCGGGCGCAGGGCACGTACAACTCCTGAGCGGGCGCGGGCCTCGGGCCCGGGCCGGCCGGGCTCCCCCGGCCGCCGGGGTGGGACGCTCGCGCGCCGGAGCGCCGGGCCGTTCGCACCGGCCGGCCCGAGCGGCCGATGTACGCGCACAACTGCCGACTTGTCCCCCACCGGAGTTGACCGAGCGCGCGGCCATGGCCAATGATCCCCGCCATGCCTGCCGTCACCTCCAGTCAGAGCGCGTTCGCCGCGCTGCGGTTCGGGCGGCTCGCGGCGATGGGCACGGTCGCCGGGCTGATCCTCGTCGCGGGCGTGTGGGCCTCCTGGGGCACCGCTCAGCACGTGATGCTCGGCAAGGGCCGGGAGCAGGGCACGATGATCGTGAGGACGTGCTCGGACGGGCGCTGTTCGGGGCCGTACACGCCGGTCTCGGCGGGTTCGAGGGCACGCGCGCGCGTGACGATCGACCAGTCGGTCGCGGTGAAGAAGGGCCGGACGTACACGGTCACCGTGAAGCCGGGCAGCGACGACGTCGTCCGCAGCGGCCCCGCCGGGCTCCTCTACTCCTGGGTGCCGCTCGCGGGTGCGCTGCTGCTCGCCTCGGTCGTGGTCGCGGGCGGTCTGCGCCTGACGCGTGCGGCGTGGGCGATGGCGGGCACGGGCGTCGCCCTGCTGACGGTCACCTTCCTCCTCCTGTGAACGCGGGGCCGTCCCCGGTCCTGGCCCGGTGAACGCCGAAGGGCGTCCCCACGCGCGCGTGGGGACGCCCTTCGTGCACGGGTGCGGTCAGCCGGTGTTGCGCAGCCCCGCCGCGACACCGTTGACGGTCAGCAGCAGCGCCCTCGACAGCAGCGGGTCCGGCTCCTCGCCGGCCGCCGCCTCGTCGCGCTGCCGCTTGAGCAGCGCGACCTGGAGGTAGGAGATCGGGTCGAGGTAGGCGTCGCGGATGGAGAAGGTCTGCTGGAGCACCGGGTTGGTGTCGAGCAGCTTCTCGCCGCCGGTGACCCGCAGCACCTCGCGCACCGTCAGGTCGTGCTCCGCCTCGATGGTGGCGAACACGTGCTTGAGCTCGTCCGGCACGAGGGTGTCGACGTAGTGACGGGCGATCCGCAGGTCCGTCTTGGCCAGCGTCATCTCGACGTTGGAGAGGAAGTTGCGGAAGAAGTGCCACTGCTCGTGCATCTCGTCGAGCACGGTGTCCAGGCCGGCTTCCCGCAGCGCCTTCAGGCCGGAGCCCACGCCGAACCAGCCGGGCACGATCTGCCGGGACTGGGTCCAGCCGAAGACCCATGGGATGGCGCGCAGTCCGTCGAGCGAGACGCCCGAGCCGGGGCGGCGGGAGGGCCGCGAGCCCAGGTGCAGGTCGGCGAGCTGGTCGACCGGCGTGGAGGCGAGGAAGTACGTCGGCAGGTCGGGGTCCTCGACGAGCCGCCGGTAGGCGGAGTGGGCGGCGTCGGAGACGACGTCCATCGCCGCGTCCCAGCGGGCGAGCGCCTCGTCGGACTGGCGCGGCGCGGTGTGCAGGGCGGACGCCTGGAGCGTCGCGGCGACGGTGAGTTCCAGGTTCTCGCGGGCCAGCGAGGGCACGAGGTACTTGTCGGAGATGACCTCGCCCTGCTCGGTCACCTTGATCTCGCCCTCCAGGGTGCCCCAGGGCTGCGCGAGGATCGCGTCGTGCGAGGGGCCGCCGCCGCGGCCGACGGTGCCGCCGCGGCCGTGGAAGAGGCGCAGCCGTACGCCGTAGCGGTGGGCGACGTCGCGCAGCCGGCGCTGGGCGCGGTGGATCTCCCACTGCGAGGTGGTGATACCGCCGAACTTCGAGGAGTCGGAGTAGCCGAGCATGACCTCCTGGACGTCCCCGCGCAGCGCCACCAGACGGCGGTAGGACGGGTCGGAGAGCATGTCCTCCAGGATGGTGTCGGCGGCCTTGAGCTCGTCGGTGGTCTCCAGCAGCGGCACGATGCCGATCTTCGCCCAGCCGGCGTGCAGGTCGAGCAGTCCGGCCTCGCGGGCGAGGACGGCGGCGGCGAACACGTCGTCGGCGCCCTGGCACATCGAGATGATGTACGACTCGATGACCTCGGGGCCGAAGATCTCCAGGGCCTTCTTGACCGTCTCGAAGACGCCGAGGGTCTTCTGCCCGGCGGCGTCGAGCGGCGCGGGGGTCGGGGCGAGCGGGCGCCGGGACCTGAGCTCCTTGGCGAGGAGCTTGGCGCGGTAGTCGCGCGGCATGTCGGCGTAGCGCCAGGACTCCTCGCCGAGGCGGTCGAAGAGCTGGCCGAGCGCGTGGTGGTGGGCGTCCGCGTGCTCGCGCACGTCCATGGTGGCGAGCTGGAGGCCGAAAGCGGCGAGGGTGCGGATGGTGCGGTTCATCCGACCGTCGGCGAACAGGCCGCCGCGGTGCTCGCGCAGTGAGGTCTGGATGAGGGTGAGGTCGCGCAGCAGCTCGGCGGTGCCGAGGTAGTCGCGGCCCGGCTCGTGCGCGGTGCCCTTGGCGAGGCGCTGCTTGGTGTTCTCCAGCTTCTGCCGGATGCAGGTGGCCTTGAGGCGGTAGGGCTCCTCGGCGTTGAGACGCTTGTAGCGGGGGCTGATCTCCGGGAGGAGTTCGAGGTCGGACCGCAGGGAGTCCAGGAGCTCCTCGGTGGCACCGGCGTAGCGGATGGAGTTAGACAGGAAGCCGCGCAGCTCGTCGATGAGGTCGAGGGCGTCGTTGATGCCGTGCTCGTGCTGGAGGATCAGGACGTCCCAGGTGACGGCGGGGGTGACGTTCGGGTTGCCGTCACGGTCGCCGCCGATCCAGGTGCCGAAGGTGAGGGGCCGGGTGTCGTCCGGGAGGACGACGCCGACGCGCTCCAGCTCGGAGGTGAGGTCCTCCAGGACGTCCCCGACGGCGCCCGCGTGGAGCTCGTCGAGGTAGTAGATCGCGTTGCGGGCCTCGTCGGCGGGCTCCGGGCGGACCACGCGGAGCTCGTCGGTCTGCCACACCAGGTCGATGTTCTCGGCCAGCCGGATGTCGTAACGGCGGCGGTCGGACTCGATGACCGGGGTTTCCAGGAGGGCCGCGATGCGGCGCAGCTTGTTCAGGACGGAGCGGCGCGCCGCCTCGGTGGGGTGGGCGGTGAAGACCGGGCGCACGTTGAGGTTCTTGACGGTCTGCCTCAGGTGCTCGGGGTCGGCGTCCTTGAGCCGGTCGGCCGTGCGGGCGAGGAGACCGCCCTCGGCGGCCCGCCTGGCACCCAGCTCGCGGCCTCGGTGGACCTGCTCGGTGACGTTGGCGAGGTGGAAGTAGGTCGAGAAGGCGCGGACCAGCTTGGCCGCGGTCTCCAGTTCGGTGCCGCGCAGCAGCTCGGCGGCGGCCTCGCCGTCCTCGCGGGTCAGTCGGCGGACCTTTTCGACCAGTTCCAGCAGCTCGGGGCCTTCCTGGCGGACGAGCGTCTCACCGAGGAGGTCACCCAGTCGGCGGATGTCGGCGCGCAGCTCGCTGCTGGTCGTCGTGGTCTGGTCGTCGGCACTGCTCACAGGTGCGGCTCCTTGCAGTGTTGAAGCTCGTCTGAAGAGTGGGGAATCTCGTTCGAAGCTCGTCTGGGAGGGAACCCGGGTGACGACCGCGCGGCGGGTGCCGCTTAGGGACGTGGCATCCGGGAAGAAACAGAACGGACCGCGCTGTCCGACCGACTCCAAGGATAGGTGTCCATACGGACGCGCAGGCTCACGGGCTCTTGCCGCCGGGCTACGCGCTGCCATACTTACGACGCCGTAGGTTACGCAACCGTAGGGACTCCCGTCAGACGGCGGGGGGACTCTCGGATGCCGGACCCGGCTCTCCTCCTCACCCTCGAACCCCACAGGGGACGCCCATGACCACGAGCTCCGATGTGATCGACGACGCCCCGGAGGCGAACGACTCCCCGCTCCCGTCCGCCACCCTGGGCGGCGAGCAGAAGCGGTCACTCGAACAGATCACGCTTCTTCTCTTCATCACCGTCCCGTTCCTCGCGCTGCTCGCGGCGGTGCCCCTGGCCTGGGGCTGGGGGGTGAGCTGGCTGGACCTCGGTCTGCTGGTGTTCTTCTACTACCTCGGCTGCCACGGCATCACGATCGGTTTCCACCGCTACTTCACGCACGGTTCCTTCAAGGCGAAGCGGCCCCTGAGGATCGCTCTGGCGATCATGGGTTCGCTGGCGGTCGAGGGGCCTCTGGTGCGCTGGGTGGCCGACCACCGCAAGCACCACAAGTTCTCCGACGCGGAGGGCGACCCGCATTCGCCGTGGCGTTTCGGGGAGACGGTCCCGGCCCTGATGAAGGGCCTGTGGTGGGCCCACATCGCGTGGATGTTCGACGAGGAGCAGACCCCGCAGGAGAAGTACGCGCCGGATCTGGTCAAGGACCCGGCGATCCGTGCGATCTCCCGTCAGTTCGTCTTCTGGACGGCGCTGTCGCTGGCCCTGCCGGCGCTGATCGGCGGTCTGGTGACGATGTCGTGGTGGGGTGCCTTCACGGGCTTCTTCTGGGGCTCGCTGGTGCGGGTGGCGCTGCTGCACCACGTGACGTGGTCGATCAACTCGATCTGTCACGCGGTGGGCAAGCGCCCGTTCAAGTCGCGTGACCGTTCGGGCAACGTGTGGTGGCTGGCCGTGCTCTCCTGCGGCGAGTCGTGGCACAACCTCCACCACGCGGACCCGACATCCGCGCGGCACGGCGTCGAGCGCTGGCAGGTGGACTCCTCGGCGCGGATCATCCGCTGGTTCGAGCAGCTCGGCTGGGCGTACGACGTGCGCTGGCCGTCACGCTCCCGTATCGATTCCCGCCGGAATACGGACGGGGCGGGCTCCCGGCGCAAGACGGAAACCGCCGACGCGGCATGATTGACGGCGTGGCGACCGACTCCAGCACTCCGAGCAGCAACGACAAGCCGCGGCGTGCGCGCCGCACCCGTATGACCGGTGCCGAGCGCCGTCAGCAGCTGTTGGAGATCGGCCGCACCCTGTTCGCGGCCAAGGGTTTCGAGGGCACGTCGGTGGAGGAGATCGCGGCCAAGGCCGGCGTCTCCAAGCCGGTGGTGTACGAGCACTTCGGCGGCAAGGAGGGCCTGTACGCGGTGGTCGTGGACCGCGAGATGCGGCGGCTGCTGGACATGGTGACCGGTTCCCTGACCGCCGGGCATCCGCGGGAGCTGTGCGAGCAGGCCGCCTTCGCCCTGCTGGACTACATCGAGGAGTACACGGACGGCTTCCGCATCCTCGTCCGTGACTCCCCGATCCCGCAGTCGACGGGCTCGTTCGCGTCGCTGATCTCGGACATCGCCACCCAGGTGGAGGACATCCTGGGCCGGGAGTTCAAGAGCCGCGGTTTCGACCCGAAGCTCGCGCCGCTGTACGCGCAGGCGCTGGTCGGCATGGTCGCCCTGACGGGCCAGTGGTGGCTGGACGTCCGCAAGCCCCGCAAGGCGGAGGTCGCGGCGCACCTGGTCAACCTCGCCTGGCACGGTCTGGACGGCCTGGAGCCGAAGCCCCGCCTGATCGGGCACCGCAAGTCCTAGAGGGGACCGGGGCGGGAGCCGGCGGCCCCCGCCCCGGTCCCGCTCAGCGGGGTTCGAGGAACTCCAGACGGTTGCCGACGGGGTCCTCGGAGTAGAAACGCCGATGGCCGGGGAGGTCGTCGTCCCAGGTCACGACCGCTCCCAGGGCTTCCAGACGCGCGGCGTACGCGGTGATGCCGGTGACCCGGAGTCCGGGGTGGGCCTTGCGGGCGGGCCGGAAGCCCTCCTCGACGCCGAGGTGCAGGTGCACCGGCCCGGCCGCGAACCAGCAGCCGCCGCGAGCGGCGAGGACGGGCGGCTTGGGCACCTCGGTCATCCCGAGGACACCGACGTAGTACGCGCGCAGCCGGTCCTCGGAGCCGGGCGGGGCGGCGAGCTGGACGTGGTCGACGGCGGCGAGCATCAGCGGGCCGTCCGGGCCACGGCGAACAGGCGGCGGAAGGGCAGGACCGTGCCGTAGGGCTCGGCCGGGTAGGCGTCGCGGAGCAGCTCCCGGTACTCGGCGACGAAGGCGTCCCGCGCCTCCGGTTCGTCGGCGAGGGCGGTGAGCACGGGGCGCAGGGCGGTGCCCTTCGCCCAGTCCAGGACCGGGTCCTCGCCCGTCAGCTGCTGCATGTACGTCGTCTCCCAGACGTCCACCGCGCAGCCGAGGCGGGCCAGCCGGTCCAGGTAGACGAGCGGGTCGTGGACGGAGTCGTCGGGGCGCAGGAGGCCACCGAGGTGCTCCTTCCAGCGGGCGGTGCCGGCGAGTTCCCGCAGCAGGGCGTGCAGGGGTGCGTCGAGGTTGTTCGGGACCTGGAAGGCGAGGACGCCGCCGGGGGCGAGGGCGTCGAGCCAGCCGGAGAACGCGTCGAGGTGACCCGGCACCCACTGGAGCGCCGCGTTCGAGACGATCAGGTCGTACGTCTGGGTCGGCGCCCAGTCGGTGAGGTCCGCGTGGGCGAAGTCGAGCAGGCCGCCGCCGGCCGTGGCGCCCGCGTACTCCTTCGTCCTGGCGAGCATCTCCGGGGAGTTGTCGTAGCCGGTGATGTGCGCGTCCGGCCAGCGTTCGGCGAGCTGGACGGTGACGTTGCCGGGGCCGCAGCCGAGGTCGGCGATGCGGGCCGGTTCGTGCGGGAGGGCCGGGACCCGGGCGAGGAGGTCGGCGAAGGGCCGCGCGCGGTGCTCGGCGTGACGCAGGTACTGGCTGGGGTCCCAGGTGGGGGTGGTGCCGGCAGTCATGTGGGCCTCCTCGGAACGACGGTCGCAAGAACGGCGGCCGGACCCGGCGGCCGGGCCCGCGGCCGACCCCCGATCGCCGCGGCCGCGGGGCCGTTCGGCACCGCGGGGCGCCCGGCCGCCTGCCTCCACCCTCACACCAAGATATCTCGACGTCAAGAGACTCCACATCAAGAGACTTCATGTCGACACAACCACTACACTGATCGTCATGGAGGACGAGGTCGATCGGCTGGTCGCAGCGTGGCGCCGGGAGCGCCCGGACCTCGACGTGGAGCCGCTGGAAGTACTCAGCCGGGTGAGCAGACTGGCCCGGCACCTGGACCGCGCACGCCGCCTGGCGTTCTCCGAGCACAGCCTGGAGCCCTGGGAGTTCGACGTCCTGACCGCGCTCAGGCGCGCCGGATCGCCCTATCAGCTCTCCCCCGGACAGCTGCTCACCCAGACCCTCGTCACCTCGGGCACGATGACCAACCGCATCGACCGGCTGACCAAGAAGGGCCTGGTGGAGCGCCTCCCCGACCCGAGCGACCGCAGGGGTGTGCTGGTGCGCCTGACGGACGAGGGCCGTGACCGGGCGGACCAGGCGCTGGCGGGCCTGCTGGAGCAGGAGCGCGCGATCCTGGCGGAGCTCAGCAGGACCCAGCGCGGCGAACTGGCCGGACTGCTACGCCAGTTGACCGCCCCGTTCGACAACATCCCCGGCTAGGTCGACGGGCCCGACGCCGGCCCGGCGGGCGAGTGCCACGGCGGCCAGCGTCGAGTGCACGCCCAGCTTGCCGAGGACGTTCTGCATGTGGGTCCGGACGGTGTGCGGCGACAGGAACAGCCGCTCGGCCACGGCCTTGCGCCCGAGCCCGGCCACCATGCAGCGCAGCACCTCCCGCTCCCGGGGCGTGAGCGACTCCACGAGCCGCTCGCTCTCCGTCCGGTGCTTGCGCGCCGCGGTCAACTCCCGCAGCACGCCCGTGAGCAGGGCGGGCGGCAGGTGCGTCTCGTCGCGCAGCACCCCGCGGATGACGGTGAGCAGACGCGACAGGGAGCAGTCCTTGGCGACCCACCCCGAGGCACCCGCCTGGAGCGCGAGCGCGGCGCGGCGCGGATCGTCCTTCTCCGCCAGTACGACGGTGCGGACGCTCGGCTGCCCGGACCGCACGCCGGCCACGAGCGAGATGCCGTCGACGATGCCGTCCTCGTTGCTCTCCTGGACCTGCACCGCCGGACGCATCCCGGGCAGATTGCCGCCCAGGTCCGCGTCGACGAGCAGCACGTCGAACCGGCGCCCCTCCGCCGCCGCGCGTTCCAGGCAGCGCAGCGCGGCGGGGCCGCTGCCCGCTGCGGACACGTCGACGTCGGGCTCGGCCGCGAGTGCGGCAGCGAGCGACTCGGCGAAGATGCGATGGTCGTCGACGACCAGTACTCGGATGCGAACCACTGAAACCCCCACTGTCGGGGGACGACCGGTGCGGGTACGGCGCCCGAAGTGATCCCGGACCGCTTCCGGTCCGGAAAGCAGGGTGCCTCAGCCGCACGGCCGCCGCCGTGCTGGAAGTGCTACCCCCACTTCGGGCGTCGTACCCGACTGTCTCGCCCCCTGATCAGCACCGGCCCCCACCGGTGCTGTTCATCAGGGTAAGGCGCAGGGCCCGGAGCGGAAGGTAAATCGCAGAACTGGTTGGCCAGCGCGTTTATGGTGAGCCTTATGTTTCGTATCGAGACAGGAGTCGACAAAGACCGGCGGGATCTGCTCCGCCGGCGTCTGCTCGACACCAACACACGGGCGTCTCCCGTCCTGCGCGCCCTGCGCGGAACCCCTGGTGAACGGGAAGTTCCGCTCCACGTCTGGGCCTTGGACGCCGACGGCGCACTCGCCGGCGGACTCGTCGGCCACACCTGGACGACATGGCTGCACGTGACATACCTGTGGGTCGACGACCGGCACCGCGGCGCCGGACTCGGTTCGCGCCTGCTCGCCGAGGCCGAACGGCTGGCCGGCGAAGAGCGCGGCTGCCGCGCAGCCCGCCTGGAGACCTGGGACTTCCAGGCCCCCGGCTTCTACCGCCGCCACGGCTACGACGTGGTCGGCGTCATCCCGGACTATCCGCCGGGCGTCACGGAGTACACCCTGACCAAGCAACTGGCCTGACCCCGGCGGGTTCCGGCCGGGCGGACCACATCCGCGGTCGGCCGGGCGGACCACATCCGCGGCCCGCCCGGCGTCCTCGCTCAGACCAGGCGGCGCGCCCCCGCGGACGGGACCGCCGGGAAGACGCGCGGGGCGGTGTACCCCGCGGCGGCGAAGGCCTCGGCCACCGCCTTGGTGACCGTGTCCACGTCGGCCGATTCCACCAGGACGACCGCCGACCCGCCGAAGCCGCCTCCCGTCATGCGGGCGCCCAGCGCCCCGGCCGCGTTGGCCGTCGCCACCACGAGGTCCAGCTCCGGGCAGGAGATCCGCAGGTCGTCCCGCAGGGAGACGTGGCCTTCGGTGAGGACCGGCCCGATCGCCCGGACGTCACCCGCGTCCAGCAGGGCGATGACCTGCTCCACCCGGTGGTCGTCGGACACGACGTGCCGGACGTAGCGGCGGACCCGCTCGTCGGACAGCCGCGCCAGCGCCGCGTCGAGGCCGGTGTACGGCACGTCCCGCAGATGGGAGACACCCAGCTGCCGCGCGCCCTCCTCGCACCCTTCACGCCGCTCGGCGTACGCCCCGTCGCCCAGGGCGTGCTTCACCCGGGAGTCGACGACGAGCAGTTCGAGCCCCTGGGCGGCCAGGTCGAACGGGACCTGACGGATCGACAGGTCCCGGCAGTCGAGGTGCAGGGCGTGCCCCTCGGTGCAGCAGGCCGACGCCGTCTGGTCCATGATTCCGCAGGGCACGCCCACGAAGTCGTTCTCGGCCCGCTGTGCGAGACGCGCCAACTCCGGTCCGGTGAGACCGAGTTCGTACAGGTCGTTGAGGGCGAGCGCCGTCACGACCTCCAGCGCCGCGGACGAGGAGAGGCCCGCCCCGGTGGGCACGGTCGAGGCGAGATGCAGATCGGCGCCGCCGACCGCGTGCCCCGCCTGACCGAGCGCCCAGACCACACCGGCCGGGTACGCGGCCCAGCCCGTGTCGGACAGCGGGACCAGCGCGTCGATGTCCAGCTCGACGACCGGCCCCTCGATGTCCGCGGAGTGCAGCCGCAACACCCGGTCCGCGCGCCGCGACACGGCCGCCACGGCCGTGTGCGGCAGCGCGAGCGGCATGACGAACCCCTCGTTGAAGTCCGTGTACTCGCCGATCAGGTTGACCCTGCCGGGCGCTGCCCAGACACCCTCGGGTGCGGTGCCGTACAGCTCTTCGAAGCCCTCGCGAACCCCCACCTACTGCTCCTTCGACCTGTTCTGTGCGAACTCCCACGCGTCCGCGACGATCCCCGCGAGATCCGCGCGGGACGGATTCCAGCCGAGGTGCTCCCGGGCGGCCTCGGCCGACGCGACCAGCACCGCCGGGTCGCCGCCGCGACGCGGCGCCACGACCTCGGGAATGGGGTGGCCGGTGACCTGGCGCACCGTCTCGATGACCTCGCGGACGGAGAAGCCGTTGCCGTTGCCGAGGTTGCAGATCAGATGCTCGCCGGGGGTGGCGGCGGCGACCGCCAGCAGATGGGCCTCGGCGAGGTCGGCGACGTGGATGTAGTCGCGGATGCAGGTGCCGTCCGGCGTCGGGTAGTCGTCGCCGTAGACGGAGATGGCGTCGCGGCGGCCCTGGGCGACCTGGAGGACGAGCGGGATGAGGTGCGACTCGGGGTCGTGCCGCTCGCCGCAGGAGCCATAGGCCCCCGCCACGTTGAAGTAGCGCAGGGAGACCGCGCCGAGTCCGTGCGCCGCCGCCTCACCGGTGATCATGTGGTCGACGGCGAGCTTCGAGGCGCCGTAAGGGTTGGTCGGCCGCGTGGGGGCGGTCTCGACGATCGGGGTCCGCTCCGGCTCGCCGTAGGTGGCGGCGGTGGACGAGAAGACCAGCTTGCGGACGCCCGCCTCACGCATCGCGGCGAGCAGCGCCATCGTGCCGCCGACGTTGTTGTCCCAGTACTTCTCGGGCTTCACGACGGACTCGCCGACCTGCGAGAAGGCGGCGAAGTGCAGCACGGCGTCGTACGAGGAGTCCAGCCACTTGGCGGCGTCGCGGATGTCGCCCTCGACGAAGGCGGCCCCGGCGGGCACGCCCTCGCGGAACCCGGTCGAGAGGTTGTCGAGGACGGTGACCTCGTGCCCGGCCTCGACCAGGTGCTGCGCGACCACGCTGCCCACATAGCCCGCGCCGCCGGTGACCAGGTACTTCCCACTCATGAACTCGCTACCTCTCGCAGTCGCTGGGCCGCGGTCTCCGGCGGCACGTCGTTGATGAACACGCTCATGCCGGATTCGGAACCCGCGAGGAACTTCAGCTTGCCGGAAGTGCGGCGGATGGTGAAAAGCTCGAGGTGGAGCGCGAAGTCGTCCCGGTTGACGCCGTCGAACTCCTCCAGCGGGCCGAACGGCGCCTGGTGCCATGCGGCGATGTACGGCGTCGGGGGCTCACCTTCACCGAAGATCCGGTCGAAGCGCCTCAAGAGTTCCAGATAGACCTGGGGGAATTCTTTGCGCGCGTCGGCGTCGAGGCCGAGCAGGTCGGGCACGCGACGGCGCGGATACAGGTGGACCTCGTAGGGCCAGTGCGCCGCGTACGGCACGAAGGCGACCCAGTGGTCGCTCGACAGGACGACCCGGGAGCCGTCGGCGAGCTCACGCGCGACGACCTCGTCGAAGAGGTTCTCGCCGCCGGTCGCCTCCTTGTGCGCGGCGAGCGAGCGCAGCATCAGGGCGGTACGCGGGGTGGTGAAGGGGTAGCCGTAGATCTGCCCGTGCGGGTGACCGAGGGTGACGCCGATCTCGGCACCGCGGTTCTCGAAGCAGAAGACCTGTTCGACGGAGGAGAGATGGGACAGCTCGGCCGTGCGGTCGGTCCACGCCTCCAGGACGAGCCCCGCCTGCTCCTCGGTCAGATCGGCGAAGGAGGCGTCGTGGTCGGAGGTGAAGCAGACGACCTCGCAGCGTCCGGAGTCGCCGGCCAGGGAGGGGAAACGGTTCTCGAAGACCACGACGTCGTACGAGGAGTCCGGGATCTCGCTCAGCCGCTCGCCCCGGGAGGGGCACAGGGGGCATTCGTCGGCCGGCGGGTGGTAGGTGCGGCCCTGGCGGTGCGAGGCGACGGCGACGCTGTCGCCGAGCAGCGGGTCGCGGCGGATCTCGGAGGTCGTGACGGTGCGCTCCAGAGGACGCCGGTCGACCGCGTCGCGCACGGTGTCGTCGCGCAGGTCGTAGTAGACGAGCTCACGACCGTCGGCCAGTCGGGTCGAGGTCTTCTTCACTTCGGACTCCCCAGTCGAGCCGCCGAACCTTCAAACAGAACCCAACATACCAAAACACAAGTCACCACAGTCGTCAACATCACAATCAAACAAAGACCATCATCAGAAGTGTTCAATTACTGAACACGGAGGCGTAGGTTCCGCTCAGGTTCAGTTCGCGCAACGAAGCGAGTACGCATGCAAACCCCCACACATACCCCCACAGAACTGGCGGCGGGGCTACGGCTCCCCACCAACGGGCTCGATTACGCGATCATGGCGATCTACTTCGCCGTGGTTCTCGGCATCGGCTTCGCCGCCCGCCGCTCGGTGAAGACGACCCTGGACTTCTTCCTGTCGGGCCGGTCACTGCCCGCCTGGATCACCGGCCTGGCCTTCATCTCGGCGAACCTGGCCGCCACCGAGATCCTCGGCATGGCCGCGAACAGCGCCCAGTACGGCGCCTACACCGTCCACTGGTACTGGATCGGCGCCATCCCCGCCATGGTCTTCCTCGGCCTGGTGATGATGCCCTTCTACTACGGCAGCAAGGTCCGCTCCGTCCCGGAGATGCTGCTGCTCCGCTTCGACAAGTCGGCCCACCTGCTGAGTTCGATCCTGTTCGCCTTCGCGGCCATCCTGATCGCCGGTGTGAACCTCTACGCCCTCGCGATCGTCGTCGAGGCACTCCTCGGCTGGCCGCAGTGGGTGGCCATCCTGGTCGCCGGCTTCTTCGTGCTCGCCTACATCACGCTCGGCGGACTGTCCTCGGCGATCTACAACGAGGTGCTCCAGTTCTTCGTGATCCTGGCGGCCCTCATCCCGATCGTCGTGCTCGGCCTGAAGAAGGTCGGCGGCTGGGACGGCCTGTCCGACTCCCTCTCCAAGACCCACGGCCACGACTTCGTCACCGCCTGGGGCGGCACCGGCATCGGCAGCGCCAACCCGCTCGGCGCCAACTGGCTGACCATCGTGCTCGGCCTCGGCTTCGTCCTGTCCTTCGGCTACTGGACCACCAACTTCGCCGAGGTGCAGCGCGCCCTGTCCGCGAAGAACCTCTCCGCCGCCCAGCGCACCCCGCTGATCGCCGCGTTCCCGAAGATCTTCATCGTCTTCCTGGTGATGATCCCGGGCCTGGTCGCCGCAGTCCTCGTGCCCAAGATCGGCACTCCCGGCTCCGACCTCCAGTACAACGACGCCATCCCCTACCTGATGCAGGAGCTGCTGCCCAACGGCGTGCTCGGCATCGCGGTGACCGGTCTGCTCGCCGCCTTCATGGCCGGCATGGCCGCCAACGTCTCGTCCTTCAACACGGTGTTCACCAACGACATCTGGGCGAAGTACGTGGTCCGGGGCCGCGAGGACGAGTACTACGTGCGCTTCGGCCGCCTCATCACCGCGATCGGCGTGGCCGCCTCGGTGGGCACGGCGTTCCTGGCGTCGTCGTTCTCGAACATCATGAGCTACCTCCAGACGCTCTTCTCCTTCTTCAACGTGCCGATGTTCGTCGTCTTCATCGTCGGCATGTTCTGGAAGCGCGCCTCCACCAAGTCCGGCTTCTGGGGCCTGCTCGCCGGCACCGTGACCGCGATGGTGAACTACTTCGTCCTCTACAAGCGCGGCATCATCGACATCCCCACCGACCAGGGCGCCAACTTCGTCTCCGCGATCGCGGGCTTCGTCGCCGGTGCGGTCGTCATGGTCGTCGTGTCGCTGTTCACCGCCCCGAAGCCGGAGGAGGAGCTCCAGGGCCTGGTCTACGGCACCCGCTCCCCCGGCATGGAGGAACCGCCCGCCCCCGGGGACGACGCCTGGTACCGCAAGCCGGCCCTGCTGGGCTGGGGCGCAGTGATCATCGCGGCAGCCTGCTACATCCCGTTCTCGTTCTGATCGCGGGAGGATTGAGAAACCATGACCGAGCATTCCGGACACTCCGGGTTCTCCGAGAAGGACGTCCAGCGGGAAGTCACCGAGCTGGAGGGCAAGTCCGCCACCGCCGCCCGCATCTTCGACCTGCGCCGCATCATCGGACTCCTGTTCGTGCTCTACGGCCTCATCGTCGGGATCACCGGCCTCACCGACTCCGACGCCGCCATCGAGAAGGCCCAGGGCGTCAACATCAACCTGTGGACCGGCCTGGGCATGCTGCTCCTCGGCCTGTTCTTCCTCGTCTGGCTGAAGCTGCGTCCGACGCCGCCGCCGACACCCCACGTCCTGCCCGAGGAGCAGGACAGCGAGTAGCGTCCGCGTACGGGGCTGGGGTTCTTCGGGACTCCGGCCCCGTACCGCTGTAGGCACCCCTGCCCCGTCCACCGAGAAGGAGCGCACCCCTCATGACCACGCCGAACGCCACCGACCGGCCCGCGAAGCTCACCGTGAGCGTCCTCGGCACCGGGATCATGGGAGCCGCGATGGCGCGCAGCCTCGCACGGGCCGGACACACCGTCCGGGCCTGGAACCGCAGCCGCGACAAGGCCGAGCCGCTGGCCACCGACGGCATCCACGTCGCCGGCACTCCCGCCGAGGCGGTCCGCGACGCCGAGGTCGTCCTCACCGTGCTGTACGACGGTGCCGCCGCCCTCGACGTCATGCGGCAGGCGGCGCCCGGCCTGCGCCCCGGCGCCGTCTGGGTGCAGTCGACGACCGCGGGCATCGAGTCCGTCCCCGAGCTGGCCGGCTTCGCCGACGAGCACGAACTGGTCTTCTTCGACGCGCCGGTCCTCGGGACCCGTCAGCCCGCCGAGGCGGGGCAGCTGACCGTGCTGGCGGCCGGCCCGTCCGGGAGCCGCGACACCGTGGCGCCGGTCTTCGACGCCGTCGGCTCACGCATCGTGTGGACCGGCGAGGACGGCGCGGCCGGCAGCGCGACGCGCCTCAAGCTCGTCGCCAACAGCTGGGTCCTCGCGGCCACCGCCGCCAGCGGCGAGGTCGTCGCCCTGGCGCAGGCCCTGGGCGTGGACCCGTACGGCTTCTTCGACCTGATCGCCGGTGGCCCGCTCGACATGGTCTATCTGCGCGCCAAGGCGGACCTGGTCCTGGAGGACCGGCTGACACCGGCGAGCTTCGCGGTCGCCACCGCCGAGAAGGACGCCCGTCTGATCGTCCGGGCAGGAGAGCACAACGGCGTCCGTCTCGACGTGGCCGCAGCGGCAGCGGAGCGCTTCGGCCGTGCCGCCGCCCAGGGCCACGCCGACGAGGACATGGCCGCCGCCTACTTCGCCAGCTTCGACGAACGGCGGCCCTCCGCGTAGGCCCCGGATCTCACAGGGGCTCCTCCGTCCCGCCGGGCGGGGCCGGCACCGGCCCCGCCCGGTCCAGCAGACCGGTGCGGGCGGCCAGCGCCGCCGCCTCCAGACGCGATCCCACACCCAGCTTCATCAGCACCCGCTGCACATGGGTGCGGGCCGTCGACGGGGCTATGCCCATCCCGGCCGCGATGAGCCGGGTGTCCTCGCCGTCCGCGACCCGCACGAGCACCTCCACCTCGCGCGGAGTGAGCATCTGGAGCAGCCGCTGCCCCTCGTCGTCCGGCTGGGCCGCCGGGTTGAGCAGTTCGCTGAAGGCGCCCTGGAGCAGTTGCGGGGCCACGGCCGCCTCACCCGCCCGCGCTTTCATGATCGCGCGCTCGACGCCCTCTATGCGTTCGTCGTGGCGTACGTAGCCCGACGCGCCCGCGGCGAACGCGGCCGCGATGCCCCGCGGATTCGGCACCGGGCCCAGGACGAGGACGGCCACCTGCGGCCGTTCCCGCTTGATCTTCACCACCGGGTCGAAGATCCCCGGCTCGGCCGGTGCGGCCGTGCCGAGCAGGCACACCTCGGGTGCCCGTGTGATCACCAGCTCCGCCGCCCCCGCGGCGGGCGCCGCCGCGGCGAGCACCCGGTGCCCGCGCAGCTTCAAGGCCGAGGCCAACGCCTCGGCGAGCAATCGGTGGTCGTCGACCACCATGAGCCGCACTCCCATCAGGCAACCCCCCAGTCCCCCCAAGCATCCCCACTGGTTCCCCGTGGATTAGGAGCCCCCCGGCTCTCCATCCCCCGGAAGCTACACGCTTGTTCGACGTTGCGCTTCCCCTACTGGAGAGATGTGCCCCGGAATATCGAAATCTCTCCCATTCGGGAGTGATGAGGGGTACGTGTGCGGCCCCGCCCCTGAGCAGGGACGGGGCCGCACGGCGGGGACCGGCTCGGCTACTGCGCGCCGAAGGCGACCACCAGGAACTCCTTGTCGTCCGCGGAGGACGGCTTGTGGGCGTAGACCTGCGACATGTACAGGCGGCCGTCGCGGTAGATGAACTCGGCGTACTCCGGGAGCATGCTGGACTCCGCGTCGCGGACCGATTCGCTCGCCGGGTTCTCCAGGAGCTTGGTCTCCTTGAAGGAGGTTCCGTCGAAGGAGACGACCTGCCCGCCCTTGTCGTACGGCGGACGCTTGTAGGCGAGGAGGTTGGTCCCGTCCATGCGCAGCGGGGTGATGGTGTAGCCGTCACCGGCGTCACCGCGCTGACCGGTCTGCTTGCCGGTGGAGAGGTCGAAGGCGACGATCTCGTTGGTGCGGCTGTACTCCCCGGTGCCGTCGTGCTCCTCGGTCGGGATGTAGAGCTTGTCGTTGCCGACGGCGAGGCCGGAGCAGTACTCGATCCGACTGATGCCGTCGCAGCGGGCCGCGTACGTCTTGCCCGGCGCGGAGATCTTCGTGCGCAGCTTGCCGGTCTTGTTGTCGATGGAGAAGAAGTCCGAGATGCCGCTGCCGTCACCGGCGGAGTCACCGACGTCGGCGGCGACGACCAGCGGGTCGGTGGAGACGACGCTCGCGTACTCGATGCCGGGCGACATCTTGTACTCCGAGAGCACCTTCCCGGACTTCGGGTCGATGGTCTGGATGTGCAGCTGGCGGGTGCTGCCGTACTCGCCGCACTTGCGGACCGCGACCAGCTTCTCGCCACCGCCGTAGCCGGAGTCGTAGCAGCTGTCGGTCGGCTTGGGCGCCCACAGCGCCTTTCCGGTGGAGATGTCGAAGGCACCGCCGCCGCTGGTGCTGCCCGCGGCGACCGTGTTCCCGCTCACGGTGACGTTGTCGATGTTGACCAGCTGGTCACCGGACTTGAGTGTCTTGGTCCACAGCTTCTTGCCGGCGTCGAGGTCGAGGGCGGCGAGCTGGCTGCAGCCGTGCGACGGGTCCTCCTTGGTCGGCATGGCGGGCTCGTAGGTGATCGCCGTGCGGTTGGCCTCGGTGGCGTGGCGGCTGGCCTGGCACACCGGGCCGGGCAGCTTGATCGTCCACACCTTGGCGCCGCTCTTGGGGTCGTAGCCGTCGACCTCGGCGTTGCCGGTCTTGACGTACACCTTGTCGGTGAGCCAGGAGCCGACGGTGGTGACGCTGCTGTCGTTCTTGACGGCGGGCGCGGGCACCTGGAACAGCAGCTCGGCGCTGGTGTCGGAGGGGACCTTCTCCTTGCCGCCGGTGGAACCGCCGGACGTGCCGTCGCCCTTGTCGCCCTTGCCGCCCTTGCCGCCGCCGGAAGTGCTCGCGGTGTTCTTGTCGTCCTTGCCGGAGGACGACGCGTACCAGACACCGCCGCCGACGATCAGCGCGACCGCGACCACGGCCGCCACGATGATGACCAGCTGGCTGTTGACCTTCCGGCCGCCACCGCCCTGCGGGGCCTGCGGCTGCATCGGCATGGTCTGCGGCTGCGGGTAGCCGTACGGGGCCTGCTGGCCCGGGGCGCCGTACTGCGGCTGCTGTCCGGGGTAGCCGTAACCGGGCTGGGCCGGGGGCGGCGTCTGCGGATAGCCGTACGGCTGCTGCGGCGCGGCCGGCGGGGCCGTCTGCGGCGGCGGGGGCGTCTGCGGGTAGCCGTAGCCGGGGCCCTGCGCGGGCGGCGGGGGCGTCGGGGCGCCGAAGCCGCCGGGGGGCGGGTCCTGAGGCGCCCCGAAACCGCCGGGGGGCGGGTCCTGGGGTGCGCCGAAACCGCCCTGCGGGGGCTCGTTCGAAGGGGGCTGGTTCGGCGGCGGGGGCGGCGGCTGGCTCATGACGTGTGTACCTCGGATGCGAAGGGGACGAAGGAGTGGGGGGCCCGGACGGGTGGGAGCGGTGGCCGGCTCACTTGCCGTACGCCAGCATCAACTTCTCCTTCGCGTCGTCCTGGCCCGTCAGCCGGGTGGTGGAGATGTAGAAACGCCCGTCGACGTAGTCGACCGCCTTCGAGAAGAAGCCGTTCTCGATGTCCGCGGTGCCCTGCGGGTTCTGCAGCAGCGTGGTGGGCCGGTGGCCGGTCCCGGTCGTGGGGATCGAGACGATCTTTCCGCCGCCGTCGTACGACGGCTCGACGTACGCGATGAGGTCGGTGCCCTCCATCCTCATGGGCAGCATCGTCTCGTCCGCCGGGGACTTGACGCGCCACTTCTCCTTGCCTGTCTCCAGGCTGAACGCGACGACCTCGTTGGCGCCGGTCTTCGCCTCGGTGGGCAGGTAGAGGGTGTTGGCGTCGGCGGCGGTGCCGAAGCAGCCCGTCAGATCGCGGTCGAGGACGGCGTATCCGCACTCGGGCGCGAAGGAGTCCTTGCTCTCCAGCTGCGAGCGCAGGCCGCCGTTGTTCTTCAGCGCGGTGACGTTGACCCGCTTCTTGTCGTCGTTGGTCATGTAGAGGACGACGGGGGCGACGGAGTAGGCGCGTTCGACCGTCCAGCCCTTGGGGATCTTCGTGGTCCACTTGGCCTTGCCGGTGGCCGGGTCCAGCTCCTGCACCTCGTCGTGCTTGTTGTCGCTGCCGACCGAGCAGGACGAGACGGCCACGAGCTTGGCGCCGCCCGCGAAGCCGGCCGGGTAGCAGCCCGTGCCGTACTTCTTCTTCTCCCAGAGCTTCTTGCCGCTGCCGACGTCGTAGGCCACGCCGGACATGGAGCGGCCGACCATCAGCGTGTCGCCGGTGATGGACAGTTCCACCGAGATGGTGCTGTCGAAGAGTTCGCCGTCGGGGACCTTGCCGCTCCAGCCCTTGGCACCGGTGTTCAGGTCGATCTGCTGGAGCTGGTTGCACTTGGCGCTGCTGCCGGGGCCGCTCATGTACGCGATGACGGCCTTGTCGTCGGACGTCTTCTGGGGGGTGACCGCGCAGATCTTCTGCGGCATGGTCAGCGCGTCCCAAGTGGGCTTGCCGTCGGTGACGTTGAAGGCGAAGACCTGCTTGTACGCGGCCTTCACCGCCGCCTTGTCGGTGACCCACAGTCCGGGGGCGTCGGCACCGGAACCGGGCGCGTCGGGCGCCGACTTGTACCAGAGCACCTTGGCCTCGCCCGGCTTGCGGCCCTCGTTGAGGTTCTCGGAGTCCTCGCCGCCGTCGCCGCTGCCGTCCCCGGGGTTGACCGGGTCGTCGGAGACGGTGGGCTTCGGGCTGTGACTCTTGTCGGCGACGGGCTTCTTGCCGTCGTCACCGCCGTCGGCGCTGACGGCCCAGACGGTGCCGCCGACGACGAGCAGCGCGGCCACCGCGGCGCCGATGACGACGGCGGGCCTGCCCTTGAAGGGGTTCTTGGAGCCGCCGCCGGGCGGCGGGGTGCCGGGCGCGCCCGGGTACTGCGCCTGGGGCGGGTATCCGTAACCGGGCTGCTGCGGCTGCCCGTAGGGGCCGGGCTGGGTGTACGGCCCGGGCTGCTGCGGCTGCCCGTACGGTCCCGGCTGGCTGTAGGGGCCGGGCTGCTGCGGGTATCCGTAGCCGGGCTGCGGAGCACCGGCCGGCGGAGTCGGTGCGGACGCGGGCGGCTGCGCGGGCGGCGGAGGCGTACCGAAGCCGCCCTGTGCGCGTGGGTCCTGCGGAGCGCCGAAACCGCCCTGCGGCGGCGGATCCTGTGGTGCTCCGAAACCGCCCTGCGGCGGCTGACCAGGCGGCTGACTCATCAGCGCTTCCCCCTCTTCACTGATGTGGCGCCCCACCGGCGGCGCTGGATTTCCGCTCTGTCCCGGTGGATCTCAGAGTGTTCTCAGACGGCCCTTTCTATCACTCTGTCGCGTACACGCAGGGGGCTGGTCCGGCCCCTGTTCCCAAGGGAGAACCGGCCTGTGATGCCGTCGTTACGCGCCTTCACGCGCTCTTCACGCCGGGCGCGCGCCGCCGCCGCACAGCACGGCGGCGCTCCGCACGCCCCCGGTCACGCGTCCTCGGCGAGCTCCAGCCAGCGCAGTTCCAGATCCTCGCGCTCCCCCGCCAACTCGCGCAGTTCGGCGTCGAGTTTGGCCACCTTCCCGAAGTCGGTGGCGTTGTCGGCGATCTGGGCGTGCAGCTTGGTCTCCCGCTCGGAGATCTTGTCCAGCTGCCGCTCGATCCTCTGGAGTTCCTTCTTCGCGGCGCGGGCGTCGGCGGCGGACGCCGTCTTCGCGGGCGCGGGCGCGGCGGCGAGCACGGCGGCGGCCGCGGCCTCCTCCATCGTGCGGCGGCGTTCCAAGTACTCGTCGATGCCACGGGGCAGCATGCGCAGGGTGCCGTCGCCGAGCAGCGCGAACACGTTGTCCGTCGTGCGCTCGATGAAGAACCGGTCGTGGGAGATCACGACCATCGAGCCGGGCCACCCGTCGAGCAGGTCCTCCAGCTGGGTGAGGGTCTCGATGTCGAGGTCGTTGGTGGGCTCGTCGAGGAACAGGACGTTGGGCTCGTCCATCAGCAGTCGCAACAGCTGGAGCCGACGCCGCTCACCACCGCTCAGGTCGGCGACCGGCGTCCACTGCTTCTCCTTGTTGAAGCCGAACGTCTCGCACAGCTGACCCGCCGTCATCTCGCGCCCCTTGCCGAGGTCGACGCGGTCGCGCACCTGCTGCACGGCCTGCAGGACGCGCCAGTTCGGGTCGAGTTCGGCGACCTCCTGGGAGAGGTAGGCGAGCTTCACGGTCTTGCCGGTGACGATCCGGCCGGCCGCGGGCTGACGCTCCCCGTCGCTGCGGGCGGCTTCGGCCAGCGCGCGCAGCAGCGAGGTCTTGCCGGCGCCGTTCACGCCGACCAGGCCGATCCGGTCGCCGGGGCCGAGCTGCCAGGTCAGGTGCTTGAGCAGCACCTTGGGCCCGGCCTGCACGGTCACGTCCTCCAGGTCGAAGACGGTCTTGCCGAGCCGGGAGCCGGCGAACTTCATCAGCTCGCTCTTGTCGCGCGGCGGCGGCACGTCGGCGATCAGCTCGTTCGCGGCCTCGACGCGGAAGCGGGGCTTGGAGGTGCGGGCGGGGGCACCGCGGCGCAGCCAGGCGAGCTCCTTGCGCACCAGGTTCTGCCGCTTGACCTCCTCGGTGGCGGCGATGCGCTCGCGCTCGGCGCGGGCGAAGACGTAGTCGGAGTATCCGCCCTCGTACTCGTACACCGCGCCGCGCTGCACGTCCCACATGCGGGTGCAGACCTGGTCGAGGAACCAGCGGTCGTGGGTCACGCACACCAGCGCCGAGCGGCGCTCGCGCAGGTGCCGGGCGAGCCAGGCGATGCCCTCGACGTCGAGGTGGTTGGTCGGCTCGTCGAGGATGATCAGGTCCTGCTCCTCGATGAGCAGCTTGGCCAGCGCGATGCGCCGGCGCTCGCCACCGGACAGCGGGCCGATGACCGTGTCCAGGCCCTGCGGGAAGCCGGGCAGGTCCAGTCCGCCGAACAGGCCCGTCAGCACGTCCCTGATCTTGGCGTTGCCCGCCCACTCGTGGTCCGCCATGTCCCGGATGACCTCGTGGCGCACGGTGGCCGCGGGGTCGAGGGAGTCGTGCTGCGTCAGGACGCCGATGTGCAGGCCGCCGGAGTGCGTGACGCGTCCGCTGTCGGCCTCCTCCAGCTTGGCGAGCATCCGGATGAGGGTGGTCTTGCCGTCGCCGTTGCGTCCGACGACACCGATCCGATCGCCCTCGCTGACGCCGAGGGAGACTCCGTCGAGCAGTGCACGGGTGCCGTACACCTTGCTGACGGACTCGACATTGACCAGGTTGACGGCCATTTCTCTCCTGCCAAGGGGGACGATCGACCCTCAAGGGTAGTCCGCGCGGCGAAGGGGCCGAGCCAGGGCTTGTCCCGTCCCCGTCGCGCTGCGCGTTCCCGGGACGCGGGGCCGCCGCCCCCTTCGCTCCGAGCACGCGCCGAGCACACACGCCCCCGCGTCGCCGGCGGGAGCGCCGCCAGGGGCGCGAGGAACTGCGCGAGCAACCCACGACAAGCCGCACCCGCCCAGAACCAACCGCCCACAGACGCACCCGCGGCTCCGCAGAAGCTGAGCGCGCAGTGCCCCGCACCCCTGACGGGACGCACCCGGACCCCGGTCACCGAGCGGAGCGCACCTCCGCACCTGGCCCCGGCGGGTGGGGGCCGTCCCCGGACACCGGGCGGTGTCCGGGAGAGCGGCGCTCTACAGGACCGTCGCGCCCGGGGCCGGGCTCTCGGTGGTACGCACCGAGCGGCAGGTGCCGGAGGCGCGCAGGGCCTCGGCGACCGCGCCCGCCGACTCCGCGTCCGCCGCGAGGAACGCGGTCGTCGGACCGGACCCGGAGACGAGCGCGGCGAGCGCGCCGGCCGCCCGGCCCGCGGCGAGGGTGTCGGCGAGCTCCGGGAAGAGCGAGAGGGCGGCCGGCTGGAGGTCGTTGGAGACGGCGCGCGCGAGGGCCCCGGCGTCCCCCTTCGCGAGGGCGTCCAGCAGCTCCTGCGAGGCGACCGGCTCGGGCACCCGCAGCCCCTCGTTCATCCGGTCGAACTCCCGGAACACCGCGGGCGTGGACAGGCCGCGCGCGGCCATCGCGAAGACCCAGTGGAACGTCCCGCCGACCTCCAGGGCCCGCAGCTGCTCGCCCCGGCCGACGCCGAGCGCCGCCCCGCCCACCAGGCTGAACGGCACGTCGCTGCCCAGGTCGGCGCAGATGCCGAGGAGTTCGTCGCGTGAGGCGTCGGTGCCCCACAGCGCGTCGCAGGCGACCAGGGCGCCCGCGCCGTCCGCGCTGCCGCCCGCCATGCCGCCGGCGACGGGGATGTCCTTGGCGATGTGGATGTGGACCGCCGGGTCGATGCCGTGGCGGCGGCCGAGCTCGATGGCGGCACGGGCCGCCAGGTTCGTGCGGTCCAGGGGCACCTCGGCGGCGTCCGGACCCGCGCAGGTGATGCGCAGCTCGTCCGCCGGGGTGACCGTCACCTCGTCGTACAGGCCGACCGCGAGGAAGACGTTCGCCAGGTCGTGGAAGCCGTCGGGGCGGGCGCCACCGACCGCGAGCTGGACGTTGACCTTGGCAGGGACGCGTACCGTCACCGTCTGCGTCACGACTGGGCCGACTCCTCGTTCTCGGTGGTCTCGGTGTTCTCGGTGGTCTCGGTGTTCTCGGTGGTCTCGGTGCCGGTGCCGGGGGCGGCACGGTGCTCGGCGATACGGGCGAACTCCTCCACGGTCAGCGACTCCCCGCGGGCCTGCGGCGAGACACCGGCGGCGACCAGCGCGGCCTCGGCCGCCGCCGCGGAGCCGGCCCAGCCGGCGAGGGCTGCCCGCAGGGTCTTGCGGCGCTGCGCGAACGCGGCGTCCACCACGGCGAACACCTCGCGCCTGGAGGCCGAGGTCTTGAGGGGCTCGGCGCGCCGGGTGAGCGCGACCAGTCCGCTGTCGACGTTGGGCGCGGGCCAGAAGACGTTGCGGCCGATGGACCCGGCCCGCTTCACCTCGGCGTACCAGTTCGCCTTGACGGACGGGACGCCGTACACCTTCGAGCCGGGCCCGGCCGCGAGCCGGTCGGCGACCTCCGCCTGGACCATCACGAGGGTGCGCTCGATGGTCGGGAAGGTCTCCAGCATGTGCAGCAGGACGGGCACGGCGACGTTGTACGGGAGGTTGGCGACCAACGCCGTGGGGGGCGGGCCGGGCAGCTCCCGGACGTCCATCGCGTCGGAGTGGACCAGCGCGAACCGGTCCGCGCGCTCCGGCATGCGGGCCGCGACGGTCGAGGGCAGCGCCCCCGCCAGCACGTCGTCGATCTCGACGGCGACGACCCGGTCGGCGGCCTCCAGCAGGGCGAGCGTCAGTGAGCCGAGGCCGGGTCCCACCTCCACGACGACGTCGTCGTCGCGCACCTCGGCGGTGCGGACGATCCGGCGCACTGTGTTCGCGTCGATCACGAAGTTCTGGCCGCGCTGTTTGGTGGGGCGTACGCCGAGGGCTCCCGCGAGTTCGCGGATGTCGGCGGGGCCGAGGAGGGCGTCGGGGGTGGGGCTGGTCACGGACCAAGCGTACGGGGGCGGCGGGCCCCGCCGTTTTCACGCCCCCGCCGTGGGGCCGCGGGCCGGGCGCTCACCCGTGCAGCCGGGCCCCGCAGTGCGGCCAGGGACTGGCTCCCCGCCGCACGTACAGCTTCTTCGCCCGGAAGGTCTGCTCGGTGGCGGGAGCGTCCTGGGGACGGCCCTTGCCGCCGAGGGCGTGCCAGGTGCGGTTGTCGAACTGGTAGAGCCCGCCGTAGGTGCCGGAGGGGTCGACCGCGTGCGGCCGGCCGCCGGACTCGCAGGCCGCGAGGGCGGCCCAGTCCAGGTCGTCGGCGCCGCCGACGGACATCGGGAGCGGCTTCGTGCCGACCTTCACCAGCTGCACCCGCGGCTCGCGCACCGTCTCGGCCCCGATGCGGCGCGGCCGCTCCCGGACGCCGTTGACGGTCCGCAGGGCGTAGGTGACCCGGCGCGCCCCGGGCCGCCCGGCCTGCTCGACGACCTCGGTGCCCTTGAACAGCGAGGGGTCCTGGGTCCGCCGCACCCCGTACGGGATGGCCTCCTCGCGGACCTCCCGGCTGCCGGTGATCCGCATGACGGTGACCGTCTGGCCGTCGCGCGGGAAGCTGCCGGGCGGCGCGGAGGTCGTGTCCTGCCCGTGCAGGGTGATGCCGGCCTCCTCGACGGCCTCCCGGACGCTCGCCGCGTTCGTGCGGATGGTCCGTGCCCGGCCGTCCGCCATGATCGTCACCGTGCGCTCGGTGCGGACGGCGAGGTCGAGGCCCGTGCGTCCGATGGTCCGGGACCGCGACGCCGACAGGTACGCGCCCTCGGCGCGCACCCCCAGCTGTCTGAGCGCCCCCTCCACGGTGGGTTCGGTCGTCCACACCCGGCGCCGCTGCCCGTCGAGGGTGAGCTCCACGGGACGCCCGTAGTGGACGGCGACCTCGTCGCCGCTGGCGAGCGGTGTGCCCGGGGCGGGCGCCACCACGTCGTGCGAGCCCACCCGCACGCCCTCCTCGGCGAGCAGCTCGGTGACGTCGTCCGCGAAGGTGTGCAGGGTGCGCGACTTCCCGTCGACGGTGAGTTCGATCGCCTTGTCGCTGGCGACGAACGCCGAGGTGCCTCCGGCCAGGAACGCGACGACGAGTGCCTGCGGGAGCAGCCGCCGGAGCGGGTCGGGGCGCTCGGCGGTCCGCTTGCGCCGGGCCGCGCGCCGCACCTCGGCCCGCCCGCCGGGCCGCGGCTCCCCCACGGCTGCCGTCGGCCGGCCGGCGCCCGCGTCCGGTTCCTGCCGGGGCAGCAGGGGCTCGGTCGGCGCCTCATGCCGGGACAGCAGAGGCTCCGTCGGCGCCTCATGCCGGGACAGCAGGGGCTCCGTCGGCGCTTCATGCCGGGGCACCCGGGGCGACTCGTACGCGGGCCGGTAGGTGTCCGGGAAGGCGGGGCGGTACGGCCCCTCGCTCCCCTGCGGCGCCGCGGGCTCCGGGTACGGCGGTGTCTCGTCGTCGTACGGCGGCGCGTACGGCGGCGTCTCGTCCGGGTGCGGCGCTCCCGTCGCATCGGTGGTGACACCAGTCGTTCCATACGTCTCGTACTGCGAGCTGCTCACGACGACACGCTCCAGGTTCCGGAATGGGCGACCAGAACCTAGCGGAGCGGTCGTCACTCTCCCAAGCAACGCGACTACGCTGTGTCGCGACACTCCCCCGCGAATGACCCGCGCGTGACCAGGGAGAACCCCGGGAACCGTTATCCGTCAGTAATCGAACGCGCGCGCAGTGTTGGCGGAGATCGAGGTCGCCAGCGCGTCCTCGTCGATACCGCGCACCTCGGCCATGGCACGCACCGTGACCGGAATGAGATACGGCGCGTTGGGCCGTCCGCGGTACGGCGCGGGCGTCAGGAAGGGCGCGTCGGTCTCGACGAGCACGAGCTCCAGGGGCGCCACCGCCAGCGCGTCGCGCAGCGGCTGGGCGTTCTTGAAGGTCATGTTGCCGGCGAAGGACATGAAGTAGCCGGCGCCGGCGCAGATCGCGGCCATGTCCGCGTCGCCCGAGTAGCAGTGGAAGACGGTCCGCTCGGGCGCGCCCTCCTCCTTGAGGATGCGCAGCACATCGGCGTGGGCGTCGCGGTCGTGGATGACGAGGGCCTTGCCGTGCCGCTTGGCGATCTCGATGTGGGCACGGAAGGAGCGCTCCTGCGCGGCCTTGCCCTCGGGGCCCGTGCGGAAGTAGTCCAGCCCGGTCTCGCCGACGCCCTTGACCTGCGGCAGTGCCGCGAGGCGGTCGATCTCGGCGAGCGCCTCGTCCAGCGCGGCCTCGCCGCCCGGGCGCCGTGCGCCCTGCCGGGACCAGCCGTCGGGGTCGCCGTGCACGATACGCGGCGCTTCGTTGGGGTGCAGGGCGACCGTCGCGTGGACGGCGGCGTACGCGGCGGCCGTCTCGGCGGCCCAGCGCGACCCCTTCACGTCACAGCCGACCTGGACGACCGTCGCCACTCCGACCGACGCGGCCTTGGCGAGACCCTCCTCGACCGTGCCGGACTGCATGTCGAGATGGGTGTGCGAGTCGGCGACGGGCACCCGCAGGGGCTCGGGGAGCGGGGGTGCGGCGTTCTTGTCGGAGGCGGAGGAAGGCATGCCCCGATCCTACGAAAGGGGCATGCCGGCCCTCACCCGAGGAAGGTCATCCCGCCTTGCGGTGCTGGAACGGGTGCAGCAGGTCCGAGAGGTGCCAGTGGTGCGGCTCCTTCGGCTCCGCCGGGGCCGCGCCGTCGCCGCCCTGCTCCCGCGGTGCCTGCTCGGGCTGCCGGGGCACCGCGCGGTGCGGGTGCGCGGCGTGCATGGAGTTCAGAGCGGAGGACACCTGACCGGCGCGCATGATGCGCACCACATGGCTGTCGCAGTTGAGGCAGGTGGGCCGGCTGAGCGGCGACGGCACGACGTGCCCGTTCGCCACGTACATCACGAACTCACTGCCCTCGGCGTCGAGGTGGTGCTCTATCTCGTACGACTGCTCCCAGCCGTGCCCGCAGCGCATGCAGGCGAAGGAGTACGACTCATGGACGACGGCGGTCGCCGCGCTGCGATGCCCGGTCTGTCCTGCGATCTCACTCATGCCAGCTCCTGTTGTCCGCTGGACGAGCGCCCCCGGTGAACGGGGGCGAGGGACGGGTGCGTCCCTTCAACCAGTGGACGCTTTCGCGCACGCGAACGCATCAGGCCTGTCGACTGTTGGATCCGTTTTGGCCGTTCCTTGTCGGAAAGGTCCCGCCACCCGGCCTGGGCTTTGCCTTGCGGCACAGCCCTTTGCCCTTCTATGGGGCGCTTCGTTCGGCATTCTTTGCCGCGACGACGGCATCGAAGACCTCACGTTTGGGAATACCTGCTTCCGCGGCCACCGCCGCGATGGCCTCCTTGCGCCGCTCCCCCGCCTCCTCACGCACCCGCACCCTGCGCACCAGCTCGGCGGCGTCCAGCTCCTCGGCCCCCTTCTGCGCGGCGCCCTCGACGACGACGGTGATCTCCCCGCGCACGCCCTCGACGGCCCAGGCCGCGAGCTCGCCCAGCGGACCCCGCTTGACCTCCTCGTACGTCTTCGTCAGCTCCCGGCAGACGGCGGCGCGCCGCTCCGTCCCGAACACCTCGGCCATCGCGGCGAGCGTGTCGTCGAGCCGGTGCGGGGCCTCGAAGTAGACGAGGGTGCGGCGCTCGTCGACGACCTCGCGCAGCCGCGACAGGCGCTCGCCCGCCTTGCGCGGCAGGAAGCCCTCGAAGCAGAAGCGGTCCACGGGCAGCCCCGACAGCGCCAGCGCCGTGAGCACGGCGGAGGGGCCGGGTACGGCGGTGACCTTGATGTCCTTCTCCACGGCGGCGGCGACCAGCCGGTAGCCGGGGTCCGACACGGACGGCATGCCGGCGTCGGTCACCAGCAGCACCCGCGCTCCGCCGGCCAGCGCCTCGACCAGCTCCGGTGTGCGGGCCGCCTCGTTCCCCTCGAAGTAGGACACGACGCGTCCGGAGGGCTGCACGCCCAGCGCCTGGGTGAGCCGGCGCAGCCGGCGGGTGTCCTCGGCGGCGACCACGTCGGCCCCGGCCAGTTCCGCGGCGAGTCGCGGCGGCGCGTCCTCGATGTCGCCGATGGGGGTGCCTGCCAACACAAGGATTCCTGTCACGGCTCCATCCTCGCAGGGCCCGGGGGTGTCGGTCGCCGCCCGCCCTGCCGCCGCCCCGCCCGGAGATCCGCGCGGGCACCCGCCCGGGATTCCGCCCGCACGCCCGCCCGGAATCCGGCTCGGGCGTGCGGTCGGAACCGGGCTCTCGTGCCCGCCCGGACAGCGGCTTCCACCCATTTACGGCCGGTGCACGGGACTCCCACAGACCTGTTCCCTACGATGGCGCGGTGACCAGTACCGCGTCCTCCACGGACACCCGGCAGGGGCAGGCCACCGACGCGCAGTGGCCGTCGTGGCAGCTGCGGCTGCGCCGCTTCGGCTACACGGCGCCGCCCAGAAGCGATGTGCGCGACCGGCTCGTACCGCCGTACTCCGAGCCCAGCCCTCGTATCTGGGCCACGCTCGGGCTGCGCCACGAGGTCGCGGAGCGCATCACGCGCTGGTCCGGCTGGGGCGGCCCGCTGCTGGTGACCCTGATGGCCGGGCTGATGCGGTTCTGGCACCTGGGCAGCCCGAAGGCGGTGATATTCGACGAGACGTACTACGCCAAGGACGCCTGGGCGCTCATCCACCGCGGCTACGAGGTCAACTGGGCCAAGGACGCCAACGACCTGATCCTCCAGGGCAACGGCCATGTGACCGTCCCGAGCGACGCCGCGTACGTCGTGCATCCGCCCGTCGGAAAGTACGTCATCGGGCTCGGCGAGTGGATGTTCGGGTTCAACCCCTTCGGCTGGCGGTTCATGACGGCGCTGCTCGGCACGCTGTCGGTGCTGCTGCTGTGCCGGATCGGGCGACGGCTGTTCCGCTCGACCTTCCTCGGCTGCCTCGCGGGCGCGCTGATGGCGGTGGACGGCCTGCACTTCGTGATGAGCCGCACCTCGCTGCTCGACGGCGTGCTCATGTTCTTCGTGCTGGCCGCCTTCGGCTGCCTGGTCGTCGACCGCGACCACGCACGCGCCCGGCTCGCGGCCGCACTGCCCGCCGACGGGGACGGGGTGGTGCGCCCCGACGCCCACATCGCCGAGACGACCCGCCTCGGCCGGCGCCCCTGGCGCTGGGGCGCGGGCCTGATGCTGGGCCTGGCCATCGGCACCAAGTGGAACGGCCTCTACATCCTCGCCGCGTTCTGCGTCATGGCGGTCCTGTGGGACGCGGCCTCGCGCCGGGTGGCGGGCGCCCGCCACCCCTACCTCGCGGCGCTCCGGCACGACACCGGCATCACGTTCCTCGCGACGGTCCCGGTCGCGCTGGCCGTCTACCTCACCTCCTGGCTCGGCTGGATCCTGTCCCCGGACAACGGCAGGGGCGGCTACTTCCGCAACTGGGCGGTGACCGACGGCAGGGGCGGTCACTGGACCTGGCTGCCCGACTGGCTGCGCAGCCTGTGGCACTACGAGCACGAGGTCTACAAGTTCCACGTCGGGCTGTCCTCGCCGCACACCTACCAGTCGAACCCGTGGAGCTGGCTCGTCCTCGGCCGCCCGGTCTCGTACTTCTACGAGTCCCCGCTGCCCGGCAAGGACGGCTGCCCCGCCGACGCGGGCGACAAGTGCGCCCGCGAGGTGCTGGCGCTGGGCACCCCGCTCCTGTGGTGGGCGGCCTGCCTCGCGGTCCTCTACGTGCTGTGGCGCTGGGCGTTCCGCCGCGACTGGCGGGCGGGCGCGATCGCCTGCGGCATCGCGGCCGGCTATCTGCCCTGGTTCATGTACCAGGAACGCACGATCTTCTTCTTCTACGCCGTCGTCTTCGTGCCGTTCCTCTGCCTGGCCGTCGCCATGCTGATCGGCGCGATCCTCGGCCCACCCGGCTGCGGAGAACGCCGCCGCGTGATCGGCGCGGCCGGCGCCGGCGTCCTGGTCCTCCTGATCGCCTGGAACTTCATCTACTTCTGGCCCCTGTACACCGGCACCTCGATCCCCATAGACGACTGGAGATCGCGGATGTGGCTGGACACCTGGGTCTAGCCGGGCGGACACACCAAGAGGGCGCGGCCGGTGGCCGCGCCCTCTTGGCCGTTGTCGGCCGGTGGCTGTCGTGGTTGATCGCCGTCGCACGGCCGAGCCGACCGCAGTGGCGGATCGCGGGCTACGCGACCGGACGGGGGTCACGCACGCCAGGGCCAAGGACGGGAAGATCCCGACCCGGCACCCGGGGCATCAGCGCACGTCGACGTAGTCGGCCGTGCTGGTGGCGACGCCGGTCGTCGAGTTGCCGTAGTACACCCAGCGGTAGTAGCCGTCGACCGAGGCGGTGACCGTGGTCTTCAGACCCCCGGTGCTGCTGGTGGTGCCCTTCTTGACCGTCTTGTACGTGTCGGCGCCCTTGGCGCGGAACTGGAGGCTGACCGTACGGCCGCTGTAGGCGTCGTACTTCTTCGTGGCCCAGTTCGCCCGGGTGACCTTGCCGGTGACGGTGATCGACTTGCCCTTGGTGACCGGCTCCGGCGAGGCGTCGGTGGTCGCCTTGGCCGCGCGCTTCAACTGAACGGTCGTGGACCGCGTCTCCCGCTCCCCGGCCTTGAGGCCGCCATCGGCCTTGAACAGCTTCAGCGAGACTCCGACCTTCCAGGTCGTGGCGTCGCTGTTGGAGTCGACGTGATCCTGACTCGGGTGCGGGTCGATGTAGAGGTTGCCCTCGCAGCGAGCGTGCTTGGCGTCGCTCTCGTAGCAGGTGTAGCCGCCCGGCCCGATGAAGTTCTCCCCGGTGTCGGCGGCCGTCTGCATGCTGCCGCGATACAGGAAGGGGTACGCGTCGTAGCGGAAAGGGTCGGCGGTGCTGTACCCGGAAGGCAGCGCGATGTCGAAGCTGATGGGCGGCTCCACCACCTTCGTCGTGCCCACGACGATCGGCTTGCCGTTGTTGATGACGATGTCCGACACAGTGATGCCTGTGTCCGCTGCCTGAGCCGTCGGCGCGTTCAGCACCGAGAGCCCCAGCGCCCCCACGAACGTGGCCACCGCCACGGTTCGTCTGCCTGTCTTCATTCACACCTCTTCAGGAGGATGCCGTTACAAGAGGCGGCAGCCTATCCGGCGAGTTCATGACGTCTGTCCAGCGACCAGCCGGCTCACCACCCCGCAGCACATCCCTCCCCGAACGAACCGGGCACCGACCACGCCGGGCACCCTCGACGCGGATCCGACCGACCGGCAGGACCCCGCCGCGCGAGGCCGGCCTCCGTCGGCCGGCCTCGCGCGGCGCACGGGCGGTCCCGGCTAGTCGAGCGTCACGACCAGGCCTCCGGTCCGTGCCTGCTCGTTCGTGATCCGGTGCTTCCCGTGCCAGCCGACCTGCACCGAGTACGACGCCGATCCGCCCGGCACCCCGCGCACCGCGATCGGGAAGACACACCTCGAGGAGCTGTCGTAGGCGCCACTTCCCAGCGACCCGGTCGCGACGACCCGGCCTGCCGAGTCGTAGACGGTCACCAGTGCGCCCTTGTCGATGTCGCTCAACTCGTGACTCCCCAAGCAGGACCCCGTGGCTCCGGGGTTGCCCTTGATGCGCGCCTGTCCCACCAGCGTGAACGGCCGGCCGCCGTCGGACCCGGACAGATTCCATGCCAGCGCGACGGCACCCGAACCGACCACGAGCCCGGCGACCGCCGACGCCACCACGGCGCCCCGGAACCGACGCCCCCGTGGGGGCCCGGGCCGTGACGGCGCCGAGGCAGGCGGCGGAGCGACCTCGTCGTCGACTGATTCATCAGACATGTGCGCAGCATGGCATCGAGCGGCACCGCCCTACATCACAGTCGCATCACAGCCACCACCGGCCGAGTGCCGGGAGCCGCAAGCGAGTTGGGGCCGCCGCCGATCGCCGGCCAGGTTGCGGTCGCGCGGCCACCGGTGCGTCGCCGTCCGTCAAGTCACGGGTTCTCCTGCCACGCGATCACGGGGCATGACGGGCTTCGCACAGCGGGCGCTAATGGGTCATACGGCTCATACGGAGCAAGTGGCCCGCCCGCACCGTCCGGCACAGTCACGGCGACGCGGTGCACGGGACGCGTTCCCCCCTCCCCCGCACGAAAGGCGGTGGCGTCATGCCTCCCGCTTCCCCCCACCCTCTGCGCGTCGAAGCGACGCTGGACCCCCGGCTCACCCGATGGATGTGGCTGGTGAAGTGGCTCCTCGCCGTCCCGCACTACGTCGTCCTGTTCTTCCTGCAGATCGCGTTCCTGCTGGTGAGCGTCGTCGCGTTCTTCAGCATCCTCATCACCGCGCGCTATCCCCGGCCGCTCTTCGACTTCAACGTCGGGGTCATACGCTGGAAGACGCGCGTCGACTACTACGCCTCCGTGGTGCTCGGCACCGACGAGTACCCACCGTTCACACTCAAGGACGTACCCGGCTACCCGGTCCACGTCGACGTCGCCTATCCCGCGCGGCTCTCACGCGGGCTGGTCCTGGTCAAGTGGCTGCTGGCCATCCCGCAGTTCCTGTTGATCGCGGTCATGGTCGGCGGCGGCCTGACCACCTACCGGTACCTGCAGGACTACGGCCCCCTCTCCTTCGGAGTCATCGGCCTGCTCTCCCTGATCGCGGTGGCGATCCTGGCGTTCACCGGGACCTACCCGCGCGGCCTGTTCGATCTCCTCATGGGCCTGGTGCGCTGGATACTGCGCGTGCTCGTCTACGTGTTCCTCATGACCGACGAGTACCCGCCGTTCCGGCTGGACACGGGCGGGCACGAACCCTCCCCGGCGATGCAGCCGGCCGGCGGCTGACGGTCCTTCTCTCACCCCCGGCGCTCCGACCCGGTGCGAGGGCGCGGCGATCCGCCGCGCCCTCGCACTGTTCGCACAGACCCATGAATGAACAACGTTCAAGAGTGTGGCCCGCTGACCGGTTCGGCCCTGTTTCTGATCTCTCTTCGGACAACATCTGGAAACTCCGGTCACAGCTGTCACTGCCCGGGCCTACAGTGCGAAGGCTTACGGGGAGGGGCGGCGGGATGCGCAGAGGGGCGAAGGCTGTCGTCATCGGCAGCGTGTTCACGGTGATGGTGGGGGGCGCCGGGTACGGCGCGTACAACCTGGTGACCGCGGTCAGCGGGGACGGGGGCACGGCCGGACCGGCAGCCGTGAAGACCGGTCCGCCGAGCGGCGCGGAGGTCAAGGAGACCAGCCGGGCCTTCTTCACGGCCTGGGAGAAGGGCGACGCGGCCAAGGCGGCGCAGTACACCAACTACGCGACGGCGGCCGAGCCGTTGCTGGCCTCCTACAGCGCCGAGGCCCATCTCACGAAGGTACGGATCACACCGGGCACGCCGTCCGGCACGACCGTGCCGTTCTCGGTCAGCGCGAGGGTGTCGTACGAGGGGAAGAGCAAGCCCTTCTCGTACGACTCCGAACTGAGCGTCGTGCGGGGCGAGACGACGGGGAAGGCGCTGGTCGGCTGGAAGCCGTCCGTCGTGCACCCCGACCTGAAGGACGGGGACACGCTGGTCACGGGCGAGTCGGCGAGCCCGGCGATCGAGGCCGTGGACCGGAACAACGTTGTCCTGACGAAGGAGAAGTACCCCTCTCTGGGGCCGATCCTGGACGCTTTGCGCGACAAGTACGGCGACACGGCGGGTGGTTCGCCCGGGATCGAGCTGGCCGTCCGACACGGCGACCAGAGCCCGGACACCCCGCTGGTGGTGCTCGCGAAGGGGCGCGCGGGCAAGGTCCGCACCACGCTCAGCGCGAACGCGCAGGCCGCCGCGGAGAAGGCCGTCCGCCGGTACGACGAGTCGTCGGTGGTGGCCGTGAAGCCGAGCACCGGCGAGGTCCTCGCGGTCGCCAACCACCGCGAGGACGGCTTCAACGCGGCCTTCCTCGGCAAGCTCGCCCCCGGCTCCACCATGAAGATCATCAGCGCCGCCATGTTCATCGACCGCGGTGTCACGACGGCGACCGGGCCCGCGCCCTGCCCGTCCGAGGCCGTGTGGCAGAGCCAGACCTTCCACAATCTGACGAACATGAAGCCCAACGAGAACGCCACCCTGTCCGAGTCGTTCGCGCGCTCGTGCAACACGGCGTTCGTGAAGTACGCGGACGACCTCAAGGTCGACTGGCTCACGAACGAGGCGCAGCAGAGCTTCGGTCTCGGCCAGAACAACTGGAAGACCGGGATCCCGTCCTTCGACGGTTCCGTCCCCGCCTCCGGGGGCCCGGACACGGCCGCCAACCTGATCGGCCAGGGCCAGGTCCAGATGTCGCCGCTGAACATGGCGTCGGTGACGGCCACCGCCATGACCGGCGTCTTCCGACAGCCGGTCATCGTGCCGCGCGCCCTCGACGACCGTGAGCTGGCCACGGCAAAGGGCCTGTCCGCGGGCACGGTCGCCCAGTTGCGGGCCATGATGAACCGCACCGCGATCAGTGGCACGGCCGCCCAGGTGATGGCCGGCCTCGGCCCGAACTACGGCGCCAAGACCGGTTCCGCCGAGGTCGACGGCCAGGCGAAGTCGAACAGCTGGTTCACCGGCTACCGCAACGACGTCGCGGCGGCCGCCATGACCCAGGAAGGCGGTCACGGGGGCGACGCCGCCGGTCCGATCGTCGCAGCTGTGCTACGAACCGGTGGCTGAAGTCACCCGTGACGTGGCGGGACCCTAGGGTGGTGCTCATCGTTGGAAACATGAGGCCACGGGGGCACCAGGGTATTCAGCGGAGGACGAGTAGCTGTGGGCAAGAGAAGACGCGTCGCCGAGCGGCGGAAGACGAAGCAGCCCGCCGTGCTCGGCGGGGCGATCGCCGTCGTCGCGATCGGCGGGGCGTTCGGCGTCTACAGCCTGTACGGCGGAGCGGCGGCGGACGAGGGATCGAACGCCACCACCCGCAAGGCCGTGAAGACGGGCCCGCTGTCCGCGGCCGAGGTGCACAAGGCCTCGACGGCCTTCCTCACCGCCTGGCAGAGCGGCGACGTCGCGAAGGCCGCCGCGGCCACCGACGACTCGGCCTCCGCGGCCACCACGCTGACCGGCTACGCCGAAGAGGCGCACATCACCGGTGTGACCCTGACCGGCGGCACGCGGTCGGGCGCCGCCGTCCCGTTCTCCGTCAAGGCCACCGTCACCTACAAGGGCAAGAGCAAGCCCCTCGCGTACGAGTCGAAGCTGACGATCGTGCGGCGCGCGAAGGACGGCGTCCCGCTGGTCGGCTGGGCGTCGTCCGTCGTCCACCCGGACCTCCAGGACGGCGACCGGCTCGTCACCGGCGAGTCGGGCACACCCCCGGTCAGGGCCCTCGACCGTGAGGGCAAGGAACTGACCGCCGCGAAGTACCCCTCGCTGGGCACCGTCCTCGACGGACTGCGTGAGAAGTACGGCAAGACGGCCGGCGGCAAGGCGGGCATCGAGCTGCGCGTGGTCCGCAAGGCCGCGAAGAAGGGCACGCAGAAGACCCCCGACAAGACCCTGCTGACGCTGAGCGAGGGCACGCCGGGCACCGTGGAGACGACACTCAGCCCGGCCCTCCAGTCGGCCGCCGAGCGTCAGGTGGCCGCCAAGGAGAAGGCGTCGGTGGTCGTGATGCGCCCGTCGACGGGTGAGATCCTCGCCGTCGCGAACACGAGTCACGGCTTCAACACCGCCTTCCAGGGCTCCCTCGCGCCCGGCTCCACGATGAAGGTCATCACGGCGTCGCTGCTGTTCGACAAGGGGCTCGCCTCCGCCGACAAGCCGCACCCGTGCCCCAAGACCGCGACGTACGGCGGCTGGAAGTTCCACAACGACGACGACTTCGAGATCAAGAACGGCACGTTCAAGACGAGCTTCGCCCGGTCCTGCAACACGGCCTTCATCACCCAGGCGAAGGAGCTGGAGAACGACGACCTGACGAAGCAGGCCCAGCAGGTCTTCGGGATCGGCCTGAACAACTGGTCCATCGGTGTGCCGTCCTTCGACGGCGCCGTCCCGGTGCAGAGCGCCGCGCAGATGGCGGCGGAGCTGATGGGCCAGGGCGGCGTCCGCATGAACCCGCTGAACATGGCCTCGGTCGCCTCGACCGTCAAGGCCGGCACCTTCCACCAGCCCTACCTGGTCGCCCCGTCGGTGGACCACCGCACACTGGCCAAGGCGAGCCGCACCATGTCCGCCTCGACCCTCTCGCAGCTGCGCGAGGTCATGCAGTTCACGGCGGCGTACGGCACGGCCGCGGAGGCGATGTCCGGCCTCGGCCCGGACTACGGCGCCAAGACCGGCTCCGCCGAGGTCGACAACCAGAAGAAGCCGAACGGCTGGTTCACCGCGTGGAAGGGCGATCTCGCGGCGGCGGGCGTCGTGCAGCAGGGCGGGCACGGCGGCGACACGGCCGGACCGATCGTGGCGGCCCTGCTCAAGAGCGGAAGCTAGACCGCCCGAAGAGCGCTGTCAGTGGCCGGCCCTACGCTCCGGGCATGACGTTCCCGCTCCCCGACGGACTGCCCGCCGGCCGCCTGATAGGCACCCCGGACGG
The DNA here is from genome assembly GCF_039543605.1 of Streptomyces siamensis. NCBI lineage: Bacteria > Bacillati > Actinomycetota > Actinomycetes > Kitasatosporales > Streptomycetaceae > Streptomyces > Streptomyces siamensis. The sequence goes on from NZ_BAABKB010000011.1 coordinate 77,359, forward strand.
CACCCCGGTCATGTGGTGCTCCGAGAGACCCCCGGCCGACCCGCATGCGGCCTGGACCGGCCACCAGCGGCAGCAGGCCGCGACCGGTCTGCTGCCGGTCCTCTGCTACTCCGACGTCCGCCCGGCCCCCTTCGACCCCGCGGAGGTCGACGCCTTCGACCTCGAAGGCGAACTGGCCAGGAGCTGGGCCGAGTACCGGCGGCGCAGGTTCGCCGTGCCCGACGGGCCGCCGGAGCCGTTCGACTGCCCCGAGGACGTCGAGCCGTGGGAGGACGACCCCGGCCCGCCCTTCGAGCAGTGGCCCGGACTCGCCTCGGCCACTCTCCCCGGCAGCGGCGTCGACCCCGACGAGGCCGCCCGGGCCGCCTTCGCACACCTCGTGGACGACGACCCGTACGCGCTGACCGAAGCCCGCCTCGGTCTCGTCGCCGCGGAGCGGAGCGCCGACATCCCCGCGCTCCTCGACTGGTACGGCGGCGCTCCGAAGACCCTGCTGTGCGCCCTGCTGCGCAGCTGGGAGGACCGCTTCGGGGCCCGTGTCCTCACCCTGGTGGGGGCGACGCTGTACGTGTCCGTGGCGAGCCCGCCGCGCACCGTGGAACAGGCCGAACGCGTCGCCCTCGAACACCTCCTGACCACGGCCGACAACATCGTGGACGATCCGCCGACGCCGTTCCCGCGGTACGCGCGGTCCCTCGTCGGCGCCCCGCTGTGGCGCTTCTGGTGGGACTAGGACCGACGGCGGGACCGGGCCCGGATGCGGCCCGGTCCGCACGCGGCGGCGGCCGGAACTCGTTCGCGTGCCGCGTACACCGACCGCTAGCGTGCTGCTCATGACCGCCACGGAAGACAACGCCGCCCACCCACGTTTCGCCGAGGCCCTCTCCGAGCTGGGGCTGGACGAGCTGAACGCACGCATCCGCCGCTTCCCCGACGCGACCCGTACCGCCGCCGAGGCGGCCGCCGCGATCGGCTGCGAGCTGAGCCAGATCTGCAAGTCGCTGATCTTCGCGGCGGACGGCGTGCCGGTGCTCGTGCTCATGGACGGCGCGTCCCGGGTCGACGTGGAGCTCGTCCGCAAGGAGCTCGGGGCCGAGAAGGTGACCCGGGCCCAGGCCGCCGTGGTGCGGGAGACCACGGGGTACGCGATCGGCGGCGTACCGCCGTTCGGCCACCGCACCAGGACCCGTGTCCTGGCCGACCGTTCGCTGCTCGCCCACGACACGGTGTGGGCCGCGGCGGGCACCCCGTACGTCGTCTTCCCGATGGCCCCGGAGAGCCTGGTCGCACACGCCGGGGCCACGCTGGCGGACGTGCGCGAGCAGACCGCGTGACCCCTCTCGTCACCGCGGCCGTCCTGCTCGCCGCGGTCACCCACGCCTGCTGGAACGCGATCGCGCACCGCATCAGCGACAAGCTCGTCGGCTTCACGCTGATCGCGGGCGGTGGCATGCTGATCGGCCTCGCCCTGGTGCCGTTCGTGCCGTTCCCCGCGTCCGGGGCCTGGCCGTACCTGATCGCGTCGGCCGTGATCCATGTCGCGTACTACGTGCTGCTGATGCGCTCGTTCCGGCTCGGTGACTTCGGGCAGGCCTATCCGATCGCCCGCGGCACCGCCCCGCTGATCGTCACCGCGCTCGCGGCGGTCTTCGCGCACGAGGTGCCGGACGGCTGGGCGGCGGCGGGCATCGCGCTGTCCTGCGCGGGACTGACGGGTGTGGCCCTGTGGGGGCTGCGCGGGCGCCGGCCCAACTGGGCGGCGATCGGGGCGGCGTTGGCGACGGGCGCGTCGATCGCCGCGTACACCGTCGTCGACGGTCTGGGCGTGCGCGCCTCGGGCTCCTCCCTCGCGTACATCGCCTGGCTGATGGCCCTGGAGGGCGTGGTGATCCCGGCGTACGCCGTGCACCGCTGGCGCGGCGAACTCGTCTCCGTGCTGCGGCCGTTCGCGGCGGTCGGCTTCCTCGGCGCGGCGCTCTCCGTCGCGGCGTACGGGCTGGTGCTGTGGGCTCAGACCCGCGCGGAGCTCGCGCCGATCGCCGCTCTGCGGGAGTCCTCGATCATCGTGGGCGCGGCCATCGGCGCCGTCTTCTTCAAGGAGCGGTTCGGGGCGCCCCGGATCGCGGCGGCCGGCCTGCTGGTCGTGGGCATCGGCCTGATGCTGCACACCGGTTAGGGCCCACGAGGAGCGGCCGGGGCGCGCGGGGCGCGCGCCCCGTGGGCGTCAGGCGTCGACCGACGCGCGGACCGCCCGGACCAGTGCCTGTGCCCGCGCGTCCGCGGTCACGCTCTTGCGGAAGCCGTTGGTGACGTAGCCGAACGCGATGCCCGACTCGGGGTCGGCGAAGCCGAGGGGGCCGCCGCGGCCGGGGTGGCCGAAGGATCCCGGGGACAGCAGGGGCGAGGCCGAGCCGTGCAGCATGTAGCCGAGGCCGAAGCGGGTGCCCACGACCAGGACACGGTCGGGGCCCGCCGACTGTTCCGTGCGCGCGGCCGACACCGTGTCCGGGGAGAACAGCCCGACGCCGTCCACCTCGCCGATCAGCGCGGCGTAGAAACGGGCCAGGCCGTCCGCCGTGGCGATGCCGTTGGAGGCGGGCAGGACCGCCGCCCGGTAGGCCGGGTCGTTCTCGTCCGGCAGCGGGGTGATGACCTTGAAGGCCCTGTTCGTGAGGCTCTCCGGGTCGGCGTACGCCTCGGAGACGGCCCGCTTGGGACGGGTCCGCAGACCGCCCGGCGCCGGTGGGGCCGCGACCTGCGCGACCCGCCCGACCCGCCCGGTCTCCGCGTCGGGCAGCCCGACCCACAGGTCCAGCCCCAGCGGCCCGGCGATCTCGTCCGCGATCCACGCGCCGATCGTGCGCCCGGTCACCCGCCGGACCAGTTCGCCGGTCAGCCAGCTGTAGGTGTGCGCGTGGTAGCCGTGCTCCGTCCCCGGCTCCCACTCCGGTGCCTGCCGGGCCACGGCCGCGGCGGCCAGGTCCGGGTCGGCGGCCTCGGCGGGAGTGAGCGGGCGGTCGAGGACGGGCACCCCCGCCCGGTGCGCGAGCAGGTGCCGGACGAGCGTGTGCTCCTTGCCGTGCGCCTTGTACTCCGGCCAGTAGTGGCCGACGGGGGCGTCCAGGTCGAGGTCGCCGCGCTGGGCGAGCAGCAGCAGGACGGCGGCGGCGACGCCCTTGGTCGCGGAGCGCACGATCTGCGCGGTGCCGTGCTGCCAGGGTTCGGTGCCGTCGACGTCGCGGGTGCCGCCCCACAGGTCGACCACGCGCCGGCCGTCGCGGTACACGGTGACGGCGGCGCCCCGGTCGCCGAGGAGTTCGAAGTTGCGTACGAACGCCTCCCTGACCGGCTCGAAGCCCTCGGCCACTGTGCCGTTCACGTCCACGCCCGCGCTCCTGTCACCCACTCGTACCCATGCCGACGGTGGGTGCAACACGCACGTACCGGCTCCGATTCCTGGGCCGGGCGTTTCACGTCCTATCCCAGCAGGATCGTGACCTCGATGTTGCCGCGGGTGGCGTTCGAGTACGGGCAGACCTCGTGGGCCGCGTCGACGAGCTTCGTCGCGAGTTCCTGGTCGACGACGGGGAGCGAGACGCTCAGGGCGACCGCGAGTCCGTAGCCGCGCTGCTTGTTCGGGCCGATGCCGACCTTCGCGGCGACCGTGGAGCCGGAGAGGTCGTATCCGGCGCGGCGGCCCACCAGGACCAGCGCGTTGTGGAAGCAGGCGCTGAAACCGGCCGCGAACAGTTGCTCCGGGTTCGTGCCGTCGCCGTCGCCGCCGAGGGCGGGAGGCATCGCGACCTTCAGGTCGAGCCGGCCGTCCTGGCTGGTCACATAGCCGTTGCGGCCACCGTGGGCGGTGGCCTCGGCGACGTACATGATCTTCGTCGGGCGGGTGTCGACAGCGGTGCCATCGATCATCGCGGGACCTCCCCCTGAGCGTTTACGACACGGCGGGCACGACGCCGGGCAGCAGGGCAGGCGTCATGGCAGGCAATACAGCTGCGCACAAATGCATCGCGCACAAGATACCGACCGGTAGGCCATGGTGTGCCGCCAGGGGGTGGAAACCGCGGGTAACCCGGCACGATGCCGCGCCCCCGGCAGGGCGGCCGCCGGGATCACGGTGCCGCATCCCGGCGGGGCGGCCGCCGGGATCAGCGAGCCCGCGCCGCCTTCCCGGCCCGGTCCGCCAGGTGGCCCAGCTCCACCCGGAGCCGCTCGGCCTCGGCGCCGCACAGCCCCGTGGCCTCCATCAGCGCCTGCGGCACGTCCGCCGCACGTTCACGGAGCATCTCCCCGCGCCCGGTGAGCGCGACGAGCACGGAGCGTTCGTCGCGCTCCGAGCGCTCGCGGCGCACCAGCCCCGCCGACTCCAGACGTTTGAGGAGCGGTGACACCGTGCCGTAGTCGAGGTGCAGCGCGGTCGCCAGCTCCTTCACGGTGGTCTCGCCGTGCTCCCACAGCAGGAGCATGACCAGGTACTGCGGGTAGGTGAGGCCGAGTTCGTCGAGCAGCGGACGGTACGCGGCGGTCACCGCCCGCTGCGCGGCGTACAACGCGAAGCACAGCTGGTCGCCGAGCAGCAGGGACCCGGTGGGCGCTGCGGGCGCTGCTGTCTCGGGGTCCTGTCGATTCGTCACGCGCCCATTGTCACGGAGCGCGGGTCGAACCCGAAGGGCAGCTCCAGGCGGTGCGTGCGCATCAGCTCGTCGTCACCGAGCAGTTCGCCGGTCCTCCCGTCGGCTGCGATGACGCCCTCGCTCAGGACGAGTGCGCGGGGGCACAGTTCGAGGGCGTAGGGCAGATCGTGCGTGACCATGAGGACGGTGACGTCCAACGAGCGCAGGATGTCGGCGAGTTCACGCCGGGAGGCCGGGTCGAGATTGGAGGAGGGCTCGTCCAGGACGAGGATCTCCGGCTCCATCGCGAGGACGGTTGCGACCGCCACCCGGCGCCGCTGTCCGAACGACAGGTGGTGCGGGGGGCGGTCGGCGAAGGCCGCCATGCCGACCAGCTCCAGTGCCGTGCGGACGCGTTCCTCCAGTTCGGCTCCCTTGACGCCGGCCGCGGCCGGGCCGAAGGCGACGTCCTCGCGCACGGTCGGCATGAACAGCTGGTCGTCCGGGTCCTGGAACACGATGCCGACCTTGCGGCGGATCTCCGCCATGTTCCGTTTGTCGACCGGGAGGCCGGCCACGGTCACCGTGCCGGCGCCGCCGGCCAGAATGCCGTTGAGGTGCAGGACGAGCGTGGTCTTGCCGGCGCCGTTCGGGCCGAGCAGCGCGACGCGTTCGCCGCGCCCGATGCGGAAGTCCACGCCGAACAGGGCCTGGTGGCCGTCGGGGTAGGCGAAGGCGAGGCCGGAGACCTCCAGAGAAGCTGTCACAGCGTCCATCCCAGCAGACATACGACGAGGGCGGCGAACGGCAGGGCGAGCGCGTGGGTCCACTGCGCCCGGGACGCGGTCACCTCGTCGATGACCGGCATGGAGCCGGCGTAGCCGCGGCTCACCATGGCGAGGTGCACGCGCTCGCCCCGCTCGTAGGACCGGATGAAGAGCGCGCCCGCCGACTTGGCGAGCACACCCCAGTGGCGCACGCCACGGGCCTCGAAGCCGCGCGACTCCCGCGCGATGCGCATCCGCCGCATCTCGTCGGTGATGACGTCGCCGTACCGGATCATGAAGGAGGCGATCTGCACGAGGAGCGGCGGGAGCTTGAGCCGCTGGAGGCCGAGCAGCAGTTCGCGCAGCTCGGTGGTCGAGGCCAGCAGCACCGAGGCGGCGACGCCCAGCGTGCCCTTGGCCAGGACGTTCCACGCGCCCCACAGGCCGTTCACGCTCAGCGACAGCCCGAGGACGTCCACCCGCTCACCCTCGGCCACGAACGGCATCAGCACCGCGAAGGCGACGAACGGGATCTCGATCAGCAGCCGCTTCAGCAGGAACCCGGCGGGCACGCGCGCCGCGTACGCGACGGCCGCGAGGAGCACGGCGTACAGCGCGAACGCCCACATGGCCTCGCGCGGGGTGGAGACGACCACGACCACGAAGGCGAAGCACGCCGCGAGCTTCGTGTGCGGGGGCAACGCGTGCACGGTCGAGTGCCCGTGGCGATAGAGGCGGTGTGCGTGCCCCGCGCCCACGTCAGGCCACCTGGGAGGTGGACGAGGGGGACACGTCGTCGGACGTACGGCGCCTGCGGACCACCCAGAAGACCGCGCTGCCCGCGACGACGGTGACGCCGACGCCGATCACGCCCGCGAGACCGCCGGAGATCCGGGCGTCGGAGACGTCCTTGACGCCGTACCCGGCGAGCGGGGAGTCCTCCGTCGCGTGCTTCTCGACCTTCGAGTCGATGCCCTTGTCCTTGGCGACCTTCTCCAGGCCGTCGGGGCTCGCGGAGGCGTAGAAGCTGACGAACCCGGCGAGGACGAGGGAGGTGACCAGGCCGGTGATCCACACCTTGCGGTGCGAGGAGCGGGCGGCCGCCGGGGCGGGGGCGGCGGCCGGGGCGTCGACGAGCTCCCCGTTCACCCTAAGCCTGAGCTGCTGCTGGAGCCCTCGCGCGCCGTACACGAGGTCGGGCCGTACGGCGATGACGGCGCCGACGGTCAGCGCGGTGATCGCGGCCTCGCCGATGCCGATGAGGACGTGCACGCCGATCATGGCCGTGGCGACCTTGGCGATCGGGACGTCGGTGGTGCCGCCGACCGCGTAGATGAGTGTGAAGGCCACGGCGGCGGCCGGGACGGACAGCAGCGCGGAGACGAAGGCGGCGACGGTCACGGACCGCCGCTTGCGGGGCAGCACCTTCACCAGGCCGCGGAAGGCGGCGTAGGCGACGACCGTGGTGACGATCGCCATGTCCGTGATGTTGACGCCGAGCGCGGTGAGACCGCCGTCGGCGAAGAGGATGCCCTGCATCAGCAGGACGACGGAGACGCAGAGGACCCCCGTGAAGGGGCCTACGAGTATCGCGGCCAGGGCACCGCCGAGCAGGTGTCCGCTGGTCCCGGCGGCGACCGGGAAGTTCAGCATCTGCACGGCGAAGATGAAGGCGGCGACGAGGCCGGCCAGCGGAGCGGTCCGCTCGTCGAGCTCACGGCGGGCACCGCGCAGGCTCACGGCGACGGCACCGGCGGCGACCACTCCGGTGACCGCGGAGACCGGGGCGTTGATGAATCCGTCAGGTACATGCACCGTTCGATGATAGTGCCTTGTTGCGAATGGCTTGCAAGAGCGAGGCACCCTCGAATAAAGCAGATCCGCTTTTACGCTCCCGAAACCCATCCGTCAAGGATCTCCAGAGAGCGATTTCCGTGAGATGTGGCACATTGGAGTGGTGGCGGATTCACACATTCCGCTCACGAGCACGCAGCGTAAGGAGTCGGTCCATGCACGCCGTTGAACAGTACGCCCGCGCCCACATCGTCACCGATACCGCCGACTCCCTCGACGACGAACGCCGGACCGTCCCGGTGGCCCTCCGCTACGACCCCGAGGACGACCCCCGCCAGGTGCACATCACGCTGCCCGGCCCCCATGAGTGGACGTTCGAGCGCGAGCTGCTGGAGCAGGGCCTGCGGGGCCCCGTCACCAGCGGCGACGTCCGCGTCTGGCCCTGCGGCCGGGTGCAGGCGGTGATGGAGTTCCACTCCGCCAAGGGCGTGGCACTCGTGCAGGTCGACTCGAAGGCGCTGCTGCGCTTCCTGCGCCGCACCTACACGGTCGCCGGCACCCCGGTCGCCCACTGAGAAGCCACGCTGCCGGGCCCACCACGGGGGTGGGCCCGGCAGCTGTCGGCCGGCGCCGGACAGGTCTCGTCCGACGGTGACCGGGGGATCAGACCCCGGCCAGCGCCCGGTCGTCGTCCTCGTCCCGGCGTCCGCCTTCGAGGTCGCGCAGGCCCTCGCCCTCGACGTCCACGTTGGGCAGCGAGCGGTCGAGCCACTTCGGCAGCCACCAGGCGCGCTTGCCCAGCAGCGCCAGGACCGCCGGGACGATCGCCATGCGCACGATGAACGCGTCGAAGAAGACGGCGATCGCGAGACCGAAGCCGATCATCTTGATCATCGACTCACTGGAGCCGATGAAGCCGGAGAAGACGGCGATCATGATGACCGCGGCCGCCGTGACGACCCGCGCGCCGTGCTTGAAGCCGGTCACGATGGCCTGACTCGGCTTCTCCCCGTGGACGAACGCCTCACGCATCCGCGTGACGAGGAAGACCTCGTAGTCCATCGCCAGACCGAAGACCACGCCCACCATGAAGATCGGCATCATCGACATGATCGGGCCGGTCTCCTCGACGCCCATGAGGCCGGACAGCCAGCCCCACTGGAAGACCGCGACGACCGCGCCGAGGGCCGCCATGACGCTGAGCAGGAAGCCGAGGGCCGCCTTCAGCGGGACCAGGACCGAGCGGAACACCACGATCAGCAGCAGGAACGCCAGGCCGACCACCAGCGCCAGATAGGGCACCAGCGCGTCGTTGAGCTTCTGCGAGAAGTCGATGTTCATCGCCGTCGAGCCGGTGACCAGGACGCTGGCGTCGGTGTCCGCCTTGATCTCGCCGCCCGCGTCACGGATGGAGTGCACCAGGTCCTCGGTCTTGACCGAGGACGGCTTGGTGTCGGGGATCACGGTGATCGTCGCGGTGTCGCCGGCCTTGTTGTACGCCGCCGGGGTCACCGTCACGACGCCCTTGAGGTCCTTGACCTTGTCGGACACCTCGTCGACGGCCGCCTTCGGGGAGTCGCTGGACTTGGCGTCCACGACGACCATCAGCGGGCCGTTGAAGCCGGGGCCGAAGCCGTCCGACAGCAGGTCGTACGCGCGGCGCTGCGTGGTCGACGTCGGCTGCGAGCCGTCGTCGGGCAGACCCAGTTCGAGGGAGGTCGCCGGGACCGCCGCCGCACCCAGGCCCACGACGCCGAGGAGCAGCACGGCGAGCGGACGGCGCACCACGAAGCTCGCCCAGCGGGTGCCCATGTTCGGCCGGGACACCTTCCTGGCGGCGCGCCCGCCACCGAGCAGCCTGCTCTTCTTGCCCGCGGGCTGCACCTTCCTGCCCGCGTACCCGAGCAGGGCGGGGATCATCGTCAGCGCGATCAGCACGGCGATGGCGACCGTGCCCGCCGCCGCGACACCCATCTTCGTCAGCATCGGGATGTTGACGACCGACAGGCCGACCAGCGCGATCACGACCGTCAGGCCCGCGAAGACCACCGCGGAGCCCGCGGTGCCGACGGCCCGTCCGGCCGCCTCCTCGCGCTCGCGGCCCTCGGCCAGCTCGGCCCGGTAGCGGGAGACGATGAAGAGGGCGTAGTCGATGCCGACGGCGAGGCCGATCATCATGGCCAGGGTCGACGTGGTGGTGCCCAGGTCGAGGGCGTTCGCGAGGGCGGCGATGGTGGAGACGCCGATGCCCACGCCGATCAGCGCGGTCAGCAGCGGCAGTCCGGCCGCGATCAGCGAACCGAAGGTGATGACGAGGACGACCGCGGCGATCGCGATGCCGATGATCTCGGTGGAACCGGTCTCGGGCGTCGCCTGCAGGGCGTCACCGCCCACCTCGACGGTCAGCCCGGCGTGCCGCGCGTCCTTCGCGGCCGTTTCCAGGGCGTCCTTCGAGGAGTCCTTCAGCTCCATGCCGGAGACCTTGTACTTCACCGCGGCATAGGCGACCGAGCCGTCCTTGCTCACGGCCTTCGCCTTGAACGGGTCGGCGACGGAGGTGACCTCGGAGCCGCTCGCGAGCTCCTTGACGGTCTTCTTGACGGTGGCCTTGTTGGCCTTGTCCGTCATCTTCTCGCCGCTCGGCGCCTTGAAGACGACGCGCGCGGTCGCTCCGTCGGCGCTCATGCCGGGGAAGCGGTTCTCCAGCAGGTCGAAGGCCTTCTGCGCCTCGGTGCCGGGGATCGAGAAGGAGGACGGGCCCGGTGCGGGCGCGGAGGCGGCGCCGACGCCCGCGAGCGTCAGCAGCGCCACCCAGATCAGGGCGACGAAGTGCCGTCGCCGGAAGGCGAGTCGGCCGAGTTTGTAGAGGAACGTGGCCACGAGGGCGTTCTCCCGGTCAGGTCGTGGGATGGCAGGGGCTGGTGTGATCGCCCGGTGGGGCAGGGGTGATCAGCCCGACGACGTGAGCGGTCGCGTCAGGTGCGCTGGCGGGGACAGATCAGGAAGTGGTGAGTCAGGCGCCGAGAGCGGGGAGGATCACGGCGTCGACGTAGGAGGCGAGGAACTCCTGGGTGGGCGGTCGCTGGTCGATGATTCCGCGCACCGCGAAGGCACCGATCAGCATGTGCAGCACGTAGTCCTGCGCGGGGTTGTCCGGGCGGATCTCGCCGCGCTGGACGGCGCGCCGCAGTACCGCGCGCAGTTCCTCGGTCTCGGGATCGATGATGAGCTCCCGGAAGGCCTGCAGGAGATCGGGGTTTCCGTGCAGTGCCATGGCCAGGCCCCGCATGAGCGCGGAGTTCTGCTCCATCTGGCAGTCGTCCTCACGCGTCACCATCGCGTGGAAGTCGCCCCGCAGGGACCCGGTGTCGACATCGCCGGCAGACGTCTTCATGTGCCGGATCGACTTGGCGACGAGCTCGGCCTTTCCGCCCCACTGACGGTAGAGGGTGGCCTTGCTGGACCGGGTGCGGGAGGCCACGGCGTCCATGGTGAGGGCGTCGTAGCCGACCTCGCGGAGCAGGTCGAGCACGGCGCCGTACAGTTCGGCCTCGCGCTCCGGCGTGATCCGACTGCGGCGCACCGTCGCGGCTTCAGCCATCCCACTCACCTTCCCTGCTCCGAAAGACTGCGCGTACATCTTCTGTGTACGTCCATGAACATACCCTCAACGCAAGCGAAACGAAACCGTTTCGTACGTGTGCTGGGTCACGTCTCCCTTTGCACGAGTTGCCGGGGGTCGCCGAGCGGAAAAGCATGGTGACGTGAGCGACGAGTACGAGGACCAGTCCCAGACGTCGGCCCCGGACGGCAACGCGCCCGGCTACCTGCGCTTCCCGCACATCAGCGGCGACCTGCTCTGTTTCGTCGCCGAGGACGACCTGTGGGTGGCGCCCCTCGACAGCCCCGGCCGCGCCTGGCGGGTCACCGTCGACCGCACCAAGGTCGGCCACCCCCGCTTCTCCCCCGACGGCCGGCACATCGCGTACACGAGCTGGCGCAGCCTCGTGCCGGAGATCCACCTGGCGCCGGTCGCCGGCGGCCCCGGCAGACGGCTCACCTACTGGGGCAGCTCGGACACCAAGGTCTGCGGCTGGTCCCCCGACGGCGACATCCTCGCCGTCGCCTCGCACAGCCAGCCCTTCTCCTACTTCACCTGGGCCTACAAGGTCCCCACCGACGGCGACCCCGGCGGCAAGCTGCCCTGGGGGCCGGTCGCCGACATCGCGGTCGCCGACATCGAGGGCGAGCGCAAGACCCTGCTGCTCACCGGCACCCCGCCGCACGAGCCCGCCTCGTGGAAGCGCTACCGGGGCGGCGCGATGGGGCGCATCTGGCTGCACGGACGGCATCTGCTCGCCGACATCGAAGGACATCTGGCCTGCCCCATGTTCGCGGGCGGACGGATCGCCTTCCTCTCCGACCACGAGGGCATCGGCAATCTGTACTCGTGCGCGTACGACGGCACCGACCTGCGCCGCCACACCGATCACGACGCCTTCTACGCCCGGCACGCCGCCTCCGACGGCACCCGGGTCGTCTACCAGTGCGCGGGCGACCTGTGGATCGTCGACGACCTGACCGCGCACTCCATTCCGCGCCGCCTGGACGTGCGCCTCGGCGGTCCGCGCGCCGGCCGCCGCACCTACCAGGTGCCCGCCACCCAGAACGTCGACAGCATCTCCGTGGACGAGACGGGCCGCGCCAGCGCCGTCGTCGTCCGCGGCAGCCTGTACTGGCTCACGCACCGCGACGGGCCGGCCCGCACCATCATCGACACCCCGGGCGTACGGGTCCGGCTGCCGGAGATGCTCGGCTCGGGCGGACAGGTCGCCTGCATCACCGACGCGGACGGCGAGGACGCCATCGAGATCGCCTACCTGCCGCGCGCGAGCGGCGACCGCGAGCCGCGCCGCCTCGCCTCCGGCGAACTCGGCGTGGTGCAGGAGCTCGTGTCGGACCCGGCCGGCGAGCGGCTCGCCATCGCCTCGAACGACGGGCGGCTGCTGCTCGCCGACGCGACCGAGGAGTCCAACGGCGAGGTCACCGAGCTGATCCGGTCGATCAACGGACCCGTGCGGGACCTCGCCTTCTCACCCGACGGAGCGTGGGTGACCTGGTCCCACCCCGGGATCGGCCGCTCCCTGCGGCAGATCAAGATGGCACGGATAAAGGACCGCCTGATCGTCGACGTCACCAACGGCCGCTTCGAGGACGAGAACCCCGTGTTCACGCGCGACGGCCGCTACCTGGCCTTCCTGTCCTGGCGCGGCTTCGACCCCGTCTACGACGTGCACACCGGGGACCTGTCCTTCCCGCTCGGCTGCCGCCCGTACCTGGTGCCGCTGTCCTCCGCGACGCCCTCCCCCTTCGCGCTCAACCCGGACGGGCGGCCGGTCGCCGGAGGCCTGGACCCGGTCGAGGACGAGGGCGGCGACGGCGCGGTCACCGTCGAACTCGAAGGCCTGGAGAGCCGGGTGACGCCCTTCCCGGTCACCGCCTCCAAGTACTCGGCGCTCCACCCGGTCGCGGGCGGCGGCCTGGTCTGGCTGCGCTGGCCGATCTCCGGGGCGCTGGGCGAGACCTTCGTGAACCCCGACGACACGACCGGCCGCCCCACCCTGGAGTTCTTCAACATCACGAAGGCGAAGAAGTCCGAACTCGTCTCGCACCTGGACTGGTTCGCGGTGAGCGGCGACGGGGCCCGGCTGGTGGTCGCCGACGAGGGCGACCTGCGGGCCGTGCCCTCCACCGAGGCCGGCGACAGCGACTCCACGGTCTGGATCGATCTGCGCCGCATCCTGCACGAGGTGGACCCGCCCGCCGAGTGGCGCCAGGCCTACGCGGAGGCGGGGCGCATCACCCACGCCTACTTCTGGGAACCGGACATGTGCGGCGTCGACTGGGACGCGATCCTGGACCAGTACCGCCCCCTGGTCGAACGGGTCGCGTCACCCGACGAGTTCGCGGACCTGCTGCGCGAGGTCCTCGGCGAACTGGGCACGTCGCACGCGTACGTCGCCGCCGCCCGCCGCAACGAGGGTCCGGCCCACTACCAGCGCTGGCAGGGCCTGCTGGGCGCCAACTTCGTACGCCGCGACGGCAGCTGGATGCTCAAGCGCATCCTGCCCGGCGACTCCTCCGACTCCAAGGCCCGCTCGCCGCTCGCCGGTTCGGGCATCCGCGAAGGCGCGGTGCTCACCCATGTCGACGGACGTCCGGTGGACCCGGTGACGGGTCCCTACCCGCTGCTGGCGGGCTCGGGCGGCACGACGGTGGAGCTGACGTTCACGCCCGCCGCGGGCGAGGGCCGGTCGCGGCGGGTGGCGGTCGTGCCGCTGATCGACGAACGGCCGCTGCGCTACCAGGACTGGGTGGCCAAACGCCGCGAGGTCGTACGGGAGTTGAGCGGCGGCCACTGCGGCTATCTGCACATCCCCGACATGGGCGGCTCGGGCTGGGCCCAGTTCAACCGCGATCTGCGGATGGAGGTGTCCCGCCCGGCGCTCATCGTGGACGTGCGCGGCAACGCGGGCGGCCACATCAGCGAACTCGTCGTCGAGAAGCTGACCCGCACGATCCTGGGCTGGGACCTGACCCGCAACGCCCAGCCGGTGTCGTACGCGTCCAACGCCCCGCGCGGACCGGTGGTCGCGCTGGCCGACGAGGCGACGGCGTCGGACGGCGACATGATCACCGCGGCGTTCAAGCTGCTGAAGCTGGGGCCCGTGGTGGGGCAGCGGACCTGGGGCGGCGTCGTCGGCATGACCGGCCGCCACCGGCTCGGCGACGGCACGGTGATCACGGTCCCGATGAACGCGGCCTGGTTCGACGCGTACGGCTGGTCCGTCGAGAACCGGGGCGTCATCCCGGACCTGGAGATCCTGCGCACCCCGCTCGACTGGGCGGAGGGCCGCCACGCCCAGCTCGACGACGCGATCCAGCTGGCCCTGGACCTCCTGAAGTCCCACCCCGCGGCCTCCCCGCCGGACTACTCCACGGTCCCCAACCGCTCCCGCCCCAAGCTCCCGCCGCGCCCCCACCAGTAGCTCGCCCGCTTCCGGGGGCCTGGCCGAGGACCTGGCCGGGGCTCGTGGTCCCGTGCGGGATCGCCGACGCCGATCACGCAGTCCCCCGCGCTCCCGGGGGGTGGGGGACCGTGGTGCGCCGCGGGACCGCGGGGGCTGGTCGCGCAGTTCCCCGCGCCCCTGAGCCACCCGCCCGCCCCGGCACGGAAGACGCCCCGCCACGGAGTGCGAGGAACCAGGCGCCCCGCCAGGGGCGCGAGGAACTGCGCGCCCAGCCACATCACCCCCGCACAAAACCACAAACCCCCAACTACCCACCCCGCAAGGGGCGCGAGGAACTGCGCGCCCAGCCCCCACCGGCCCACACAGGACCACGAACCCCCAACCACCCGCCCCGCCCAGGGGCGCGAGGAACTGCGCGCCCAGCCCCCACC